>NZ_CP061304.1:607316-1214632 GCF_018687735.1 Polynucleobacter sp. MG-5-Ahmo-C2
GCGCTATCAATGGATGAGCGAGACCGAAGTTGGCGAAGTGTGGGGTGTTGGTAGACAAATTGCCAAAAAACTCAAAGCCCAAAATATTCATACCGTATTTGATCTCTTGCAGGCTTCACCACAGGCAATGCGTCAACAGTTTGGGGTCGTGATGGAGCGCCTTTGCTATGAGCTACGCGGCACCTCTTGTCTGCAACTCGAAGAGGTAGCGCCAGCCAAGCAACAAATTATTGCCTCACGTAGCTTTGGAAAACCAGTTACCAGTCAAGCGGAGCTTGCTGAAGCGGTTGCCACCCACGTAGCACGAGCAGCCGAAAAATTGAGAACTCAAAATAGCATTACGGGCGCGCTCACAGTATTTATTCAGACTAACCCGTTTAAACAAAACGAGCCACAGTACTACCAAAGCGTCACTATTCCGCTCGCAGATGCAACAGACAACACGCTAGCATTAACCAACGCAGCGCTGGCAGGTCTTAAGAAAATATATCAACCTCACTTTCGTTACAAGAAAGCGGGCGTCATTCTGAATCTGATTGGCGATAAGCCAAGCGTACAGCAATCCTTATTTGAGGATATCGAAAGTAAAGGAAAGTCAGCACATCTCATGAAAGCCATGGATGAGATCAACAATCGCTTTGGTAATGCAGCAATCCGATCTGCGGCTGCAGGAACAAATAGCAGTAAACAAGAGTGGCAAATGAGATCGAGCAATAAATCGCCGAACTACACCACCAAGTGGGATGAGTTACCAGTAGCTAGATAAATGTAATAAAAAACAATACACAAAGGAGAAGCAAATGGACTTACTAAATAACTTTAATGGAATCTCTCTCGCCGTGATCATGGTTCTGTCATATTGGGCGGTATTGAAAAACACCAAGCGGCATGCAGGTGAAACGAAGCAAGTATTAAACGGTACTTATCGGTAAAGTAGTAGCCAGAAAAGAGGCGGTAGGTAGAGGGGGAATAAGGAAATCACGGATTCCTTATTCCCTTGTTATTGTTCGTTCCCGACAACTGAATATCTTCGGTATCAGAGTTTTCTTGTAGCGAAATCATCTCCTACCTCTTTCACTTATTTACTCAAACTTCTACGCTGAGCTCTTCAATATGGAGGAGGGCTTGTTTTGCGAGTTTCTATTGAGTGTTCTCATAAGCAGTTGCAACTATTCAGAGTTTCATTAGACGCAAGAACTGTCCTAGTTTTGGCAATTATTTGGATGATTTGGGGAATTTTCAGGATTGTGAAGATCTTCTGAAGATCTGCTTTTAATATGGGGGAGGGTGGATGAGCCAAACCCCCGGCACTGGCAGAAAATGGGTTTGGCTGCTTCGTTCCCGACCTGACCAGGTTATCCAACCCACCATGCGGGGAGGCCCATCCAATTCCATTTTAGCTTGTTAGAATGTAAGACATGACAGCATTGGCATTAGCCCGTTCGTGGCGCCCCAAAACATTCTCTGAGTTGGTAGGACAAGACCATGTGGTTAAGGCCTTAACCCATGCCTTAGATCAAGGGCGCTTACATCATGCGTGGCTCTTTACGGGCACTCGTGGGGTAGGTAAGACCACAATCGCTCGCATTATGGCTAAAGCACTTAATTGCACTGGAGCCGATGGCTCAGGCAAGATGACTTCAGAGCCTTGCGGAAAATGCCCAGCTTGCCTAGAGATTGATGCTGGTCGTTTTGTTGACTATATCGAGATGGATGCTGCAAGCAATCGTGGTGTTGACGATATTGCCGCTCTCCTTGAAAAAGCAGCATATGCACCAAGCAACGCTCGCTATAAGGTATACATGATTGACGAGGTGCATATGCTCACCAATCATGCCTTCAATGCCATGCTGAAAACTCTGGAAGAGCCACCAGAGCACGTCAAATTTATTCTGGCAACCACGGATCCACAAAAGATCCCAGTCACCATTTTGTCTCGTTGCTTGCAGTTCAATCTCAAGCAAATGCCAGTACCGCTCATCGTTGAGCATTTGGAAAAAGTACTCGCAGCAGAAAAAGTTGAATATGAAGTTAATGCATTAAGAGTCCTCGCTAAAGCGGCCCAAGGTTCCATGCGTGATGCCTTATCACTTGCTGACCAGGCAATTGCTTATGCTGCTGGAAAAGTAAGCGAAGAGTCTGTGCGTGGCATGCTCGGCACATTAGATGATGCTTATCTCATTCGTATTCTGGATTGCCTAATTGCTAAAGACGGTGCAAGCCTCCTTGCTGTTGCTAACGAGATGGGTGAGCGCAGCATGTCTTTCTCATTAGCGCTGCAAGACTTATCAAGCCTCTTGCAAAAAATTGCAGCAGCGCAAGTTGTCCCAGAATCCGTATTGGATGATTGGCCAGAAGCAGGCGAGATTCGTCGCTTAGCTACGCAACTCACTAAAGAAGAAGCACAACTCTTCTACCAAATCACCATTACTAGCCGTCCTGACTTGTCACTCGCGCCAGACGAGCAGACTGGCTTCGCCATGACGCTCTTGCGTATGTTGGCTTTTCGTCCAGGCAATGGTGGAGGTAGCTCCGCCCCAACTCCATCAGCTCCGCCAGTAAATACAGTACGTCCGGCTGCTGCAACAGCTCCAGCGGCTAGAGCCCCTGCAGCTAAAACAGCGGCACCCCCTGCTAGCAAGCCTGTTGCTCCTACTCCAGCGCCTGCTGCCGCAGCTGCTCCGGTTGGCAATTCAGCAGAGCGCCCTGATTGGCATGGCTTGATGCGTCAATTACCAGTTAAAGGCTTGGTGCAACAGTTGGCATTTCAGACAGAGTTACAAGATTGGAATGATTCAGCAGCGGGTGTGCGTGCAACTATCGTTACACCAATGCCACAGCTAGCTTCCGAGGCTTCTGTTGCAAGATTGGCTGATGCACTGACTGCATATTTTGGTAAGCCAGTGAAGATCGTGATTGAAAAAGGTGAGGTGGAGGGCAAGACAGTTGCTAAGGTTGATGCCCAGATTCATCAAGAAAAAAGAATGAATGCTGAGCAAATGATTGCTGCCGACCCATTTATTCAACAATTAGAAAAAGAGTTTGGGGCTAAGGTAGTTGGCGGCTCAGTGAAGCCCCTGTAATTTAAATTCAGTAACTCATAAGTACTCAACATAAGCACTAAGGAATAAAGCGATGATGAAAGGTGGACTTGCCGGCCTCATGAAACAGGCTCAGCAGATGCAAGAGAAAATGAAAACTGCGCAAGCCGAGTTGGCTGCGCTAGAGGTGACTGGCCAAGCTGCTGGCGGCTTAGTTAAAGTCACTATCTCTGGCAAATACGAACTGAAGCGTGTGCAAATTGATCCAGGTGCGATGGATGATCGTGAGATGTTAGAAGATTTGATCGTTACGGCTTATACAGAAGCATTTAAGCAAGTAGAGGCGGCTAGTGCGCAAATGATGTCTGGTGCGACTGCTGGTATGCCAATGCCCCCTGGCTTTAAGTTACCTTTCTAATTTCATTGATTTAATTCACTTATGGCACGCATAGAGGCACCTGTTGATGCACTCGGTCGTTTGATCGAGGCATTGCGTGTGCTGCCAGGTGTTGGCCCTAAGTCTGCTCAGCGCATGGCCTTTTATCTTTTGCAACATGATCGCAATGGCGCTGCAGTACTGGCCCAATCATTGGGTGAAGCGGTAGAGACTGTCGGCCACTGCGCGCGTTGCAATACTTTTTCTGAAACGCAGATTTGTAGCACTTGCGCAGATGAGCGTCGTGATCCATCCTTACTTTGCATAGTGGAGACGCCTGCTGATCAAGTGATGGTGGAGCAAACCTTAAGTTTTAAAGGCAACTACTTCGTTCTCATGGGTCGTCTCTCGCCACTCGATGGTATGGGGCCTAATGAAATTCATTTTGATCGTTTACTCACTCGTATTGAAAATCCAGATACTGGCGTACCCATACGGGAAGTAGTATTAGCGACTAATTTCACGAGTGAAGGTGAGGCTACTGCTCATTACATTGGGGAAGTGCTTAAAGCTAAAGGTATCAAAGTCACCCGTATTGCAAGAGGCATTCCCGTAGGCGGCGAACTCGAGTATGTTGATGCGGGAACTCTGGCTAGGGCTTTAATGGATCGCCGCTAATTTGCTGGTTTCTATTGAGTTGTCATAGTCATTCATTGATGATGCGAATTCTGCCTCGGGTATTGCAAAAAGAACCATCTATGTGAAGGCAATCCTGATCTACAAGTCAATATGCTCCAGGATATTTTGGCAAGTAGAGCAGAGATGAATCTCAATAAGTTAAGTCAATTTCGTTTTGGGCAGCCTAGCTAAATATCCCTTGAGTGCCCAGTAAGTTGTTTTCAGAGCACGGTGCCATCCCCTGTGCACCAAGCTCTAATCACCAATCTGTCATTCCTTTGCCATAAAGACTAGGTAAATTGCTTATTTTTGGGGATAATTTGCCTGCAGCATCCTTGGTCTTCAATTTCAAGCTTGCCCGGCTTTCCCCTGTCGGTGTATTTACTTTTGCTTTGATTGAGCCGGCATCCTAATTAGAAGTTGTGAATGACCCGCAAGTTTTACTTACTCCTCCTGTTGAGCATTTTGTGTACTTCTGCATTTGCGCAAAAAGCAGGGTCAGGCGCTGACCAAATCGCGAGTTTTGCTGATGACGTTTCATGGCTGTCAACAGAAGGTGAGATTTTTGGCCTGCCTGTAAACGTACACGGTCAAACAACCTATATTAATCAGCGTTACAACAATTTCACATCTTCATACTCTGGCCAAAATAGTATGAGTGAGCTGAAATCCATGAGCTATACCTGGTCTGGTACTTTGTTTTTGGGTTCTCGCTTAGCGCCAAACACAGATGTGTATTTCAATCCAGAAGTCGTTTCTGGCGTACCTTTTTCTGGCTTAGTTGGTCTAGGTGGTTTTACGAACGGCGAAGCAACAAAGGCGGGCGGCGCTCAGGCCAAGTTTTATTCTGCACGCGCATTTCTGCGTCACACTATTAATCAAGAGGGTGATAAGGTTTTGCTGGAGAATGATGCAAACCAAATTACGCAAACGGTAAGCAGCAATCGCATTGTGGTAACTGCTGGACAGTTTTCCACTTTAGATATTTTTGACGATAGTCGTTATGCTAAAGATCCTCGAGTTCAATTTATGAACTGGGGCAATATGACCTACCTTGCGTATGACTACTCTGCTGATGCACGTGGCTACAGCACTGGCTTAGCAGGTGAGTGGTATCTTGAGAATTGGGTCTTGCGCGCCTCTCGCATGCTCGCACCTAAGAACCCCAATGGTCGTGATTTGAACTGGCAAATCTTCAATACTTATGGCGATCAAGTTGAGGTTGAGCGACAACACAATATTGCTGACTTGCCTGGAAAGCTCAGCGTACTGGCGTATCGCAACAGAATGATCTTGGCACGCTTTCAGGATGCGACCAACTATGTCAACGCAAACAATGCGCAAGGTACACAGGCAATTAATAATGTTCGCACTAACTACCAATACAAAACAGGTATTGGTATCAATGGTGAACAAGCCTTGACCAAAGATCTCGGTATCTATGGTCGCGCATTTACCTCCGATGGGCATACAGAAACCATGTCATTTACTGAGGCAGATAACTCGCTTTCAGTTGGTATGGGTCTGAATGGAACAAGTTGGAAACGGCCGAGTGACAGTATCGGAATCTCGATGATGCAAAACGGCCTCTCGAGTTTTAGAAGAGGCTATTTGCAAGCTGGTGGCGTGTCTTACTTTATTGGTGACTATGCAGGTCCTTCACAAACGATCTCGTATCGCCCAGAAAGAATTGGTGAGGTGTACTACAACGCCCTAGTGGTCAAAAATGTATTGGCGGGATTGAACTTTCAGCACATTAGTAATCCAGCCTACAACTCAGCCCGCGGCCCTGTAAATATTGTGTCTTTCAGGATCCATGCCGAGTTTTAAAGGTTTTGTAGATCATGAGCTTAATTATTATCTTTAGAATCAATAAGATAGAAATTTTCAATAATTCGACTTTTGCCTTTTGTACCCTATAATCCTTTAAACCCCCTTTAGTAGGCATTGCAAGCCATAAATGTGTACCAGGGGCTATAAAAACAGCATTTTTATTGATTTAGAGGCAGCTGCATTTGTTTATTCTCAGTACACGTAAAACGAGCGTAGCAAATCTACTCAAAAGTATTGCACTCTTTGCAATAACTGCTTTTGCTTTCTCGGTATTTGCGCAAACATCCGCTGATAACGCCCCTGCTAGCGTCACTGTGCAATCAGGCGATTCTTCTTTAGCATCGCCACCATCGATCGGCGCGCAACTGAGTGCCCAAGACCAGAGTTCAAAGGCGGCAGAATTATTTGCGCCGGTAACCAAAGCCAATACGCCTAAGATTTATACGAAGCCTGCTTCAAATGGCCCAATGGAGATGGACTTACGCCAACTGTGGAGTGAGCTCAAACTCAATAACCCACAATTGTCTTCATTGCGTGAATCTTATCTCTCTGCTAAGGCAACGGTACCTCAGATTGCAGCACCAGCAAATCCACAGGTCGGCTTGGTGTGGTCTGGTATGCCAGTCAATTCACCATTTGCATTGGGTGGTGCGAATACGCCTTCAGCAGCAAATCCCAATGGAATCAGCAGTAATAATGCAATTTCTGTAGCACAACCTTTTCAGTTTCCAGGCAAGAAAAGTCTTGCGGCAGACATTGCTGATACCAATGCAGAGGCACTCTTAGCCAGCTCTGAGTCGACTTACTTGCAATTGGGGGCACAGCTTTCTACTTTGTATTACAACGCACTGGCGGCTCAGAAGCAGTTGCAGGTTTTGAAAGAGTCTGTCATGCGCCTGGAGATGGTGAAGAATGTTGCTAAAGCACGCTACGCTAATAATGCTGCGGCTTATGTTGAATATCTCAATGCTCAGGTCGCACAAAGTGCAGCACAAGCAGATCAGTTCAATGTTGAGCGCCAATTACAAGTTGGACTGAATAACATCAATACTTTGGTAGGTCGCCACTCACGTGAGAAATTGGTGCTGCGCGGTGATGTGCGCCGCGCTATGAATAGTGTGCCCACACTAGTTGAGTTAGAGGACTACGCAGAATCAAGCCATCCCTCCTTAAAGAGCTCAGCATTGCAATTAGATGCTGCACGCAAGGGTGTTGCACTTGCAAAGAAGGCATATTTGCCAGACTTTCAGGTAATCGGGTCTTCTTACACGCCACGCGGACCATTTGCTGCTAACAATGGCGCGATGTTCTATCAGTTCGAATTGGATCTAATAATTCCCTTATATTTCTTTACTAAAGAAAAGTATGGTGTAGAGCAGGCGCAGCGTAATCAAGCGGCTGCTGAAGCAGGTAACATTTCCAATCGACAGCAAATTGTGCTGGCGGTAAACACTGCTTATGCTGCTTACGAGCAGGCTAAGACCCAAACCCAATTTTTGAGGGAGCGTCAAGTGCCCCAAGCGGATGCTGCTTATAAAGTAGGATTAATACAGTATTCCAATAATGGTCAAGGTTTTAATGATTTGTTGACAGCGCAAACCCAATTGCGTAGCTTGGAAGTTCAGTTAGCTTTGGCTGAGGCAAATTTACTGCAGGCTCAGGCGGTATTGCTCGTCTCTGCAGGTAAAGAACCTTTTTAAGGAGTTGTTTTGAAGGACAAGTTAATTAAAATTCTGAGCCGAACTTCTGAGGAGTTGAAGAAGTTAAAGGCTAAGTTTATTGCTCGAATTGAGGCCAATACGAATGAAATACATCGTTCTTATTGGGCTCTCCCACTGGAAACCCGTGCTCGACTTCGTTTGGCCATTATTTGCGCATCCATTCTGATGCTTGGTATTGTCATCGGATTATTTGTAAACGTGAATCGCCCCGTCAAGTTAGATAAAACAGTAAAGTCTGTGAGCGTTGAGGGTACGGGCGCTATGGAATTAAAGCTTCCAGGGATTCAGCTTAATCCCAGTATTTATGTTTTTCAAGATGCTACTGTGGTTAAGGTTCCTGTAGAGCTTAAGGTTCCTGGGCGCTTAGCATTTAATGCTGAAAAAGCAAAAGTGCTTTCTGCAAGAGCGCCGGGTAGAGTTGAGAGGATCTATGCCTTTGATGGGGCTCCTGTAGAGGTTGGCACGCCAGTGATAGAACTTTATAGCCCTGAATTTTTGTCTGCTCAGCAGGAATACCTTTTGTCATCCAAGACCGCAAAGATCTTGGAGGTTAATAAAACAATGAGCGATCTTTTGGGTGATGCGCAAATCACGCAACAAGCTGCAGGGAATCGCATGCGCAACTTGGGTGCAAGTGAAGGCGACATTAAATCGCTTGAAAAAACTGGCAAGACCCAGACTAATCTCATCATGCGTTCACCGCTGCAGGGTGTTGTGGTGAAGCGTGCTGTTGAGCCTGGTTCGATTGTGAGTGCTGGCGACGTATTAGTCTCTCTCGCTAATCCAAAAGAACTTTGGTTCTTGGGCAATATATACGAGCAAGATATTCGCAAGATCCAAAAAGGGCAGACGATGATTCTTCGATCAGAGTCTTATCCAGACAAAGAGTTTATCGCTACAGCCAATTACATTGCGCCAGCGATTGATCCAGAAACGCATGCTTTGCTGATTCGCTGTGATGTTGAGAATACCGACGGACTTCTGCGTCCTGATATGTACGTTAGTGCACGCTTAAAGACCGCCGAAACTGAGGCAGTAGTTGTGCCTCAATCTGCCATTGTGCGTGTACGTGAAATGCGTTACGCCATTATCAAAACAGGACCCGATACTTATCGGAGATTCCTAGTAAAGGGTTATGACCTGGATGGTAAAAAGTTTGCTGTAACCGAGGGCTTGGAGCCTGGCATGAAAGTTTTAACTGATGGCGCGGTCTTATTAAACGACCGCTTTGCCAAGCAGGAGGAATAAGTGAGTTTCGTTACCTCCTTCATTCGGGGAGTTTTAGAAAAGCGCGTCATTATTCTTGCGGCTGCAGTAGTGCTATTGATTTTTGGCGCATTTAGTTTAAAGCAGTTACCAATTCAGCCATATCCTGGCGTTGCTCCGCTGACAATTCAAGCGATTTCACAGTGGCCTGGCAGGAGTACCACTGAGGTAGAGCAGCAAGTTACGATCCCTGTGGAAAATGCCTTGGCCGGTATTCCGGGGGTAAAAACTTTTCGCTCCGTATCTTTGTTTGGCTTGTCAGTTGTAACCTTAAAGTTCAACGACAATGTGGATCCATTTAAAGTCCGCCAAATTTTTTCAACCAATTTAGGTAATGTAGCTTTTCCACCAGGCGTTAGCTCCAGCGTTAGCCCTGACTCAGATGCTACTGGCGAGATCTTGCGCTATCAGGTGATTTCTGATTACGCTTCACCTACACGTTTAAAGACATTGCAAAACTATGAAATCTATAAAGAGTTAAAGCAAACTCCGGGTATTGCAGACGTTTCCTCATTTGGCGGCAAGATCCGACAGTATCAAGTCATCGTAAGCCCCGAGAGCCTGCAGTCCAAAGGGGTTACTGTTGCGCAATTAATTGAAGCGCTCTCTAGGGCGAATGACAATACTGGCGGTGGTGTTCTGCCAAGCGGTGAACAACAGTTTGTAGTACGTGGCGTTGGTCTATTGCGCAATATTGATGACATCAAACAGGTTGTCATTGCTGTGAACAAGGGTATTCCTGTTCGTATTGGTGATGTAGCTACGGTAGAAATTGGTAATGCGCCCCGCTTGGGGCTATTCCAGTTTGACAACAATCCTGATTCAGTAGAAGGAATTGTTTTTTTGCGTCGCGGTGAAAATGCTTCTGAAGTATTGGCTAGAGTGCGCGAACGAATCGATAACATTAACAGTCATATATTGCCCCCTGGCATTCAGATTAAACCTTTCTATGATCGTCAAGTACTCCTAGACATCACAGTGGGTACTGTAAAGCACACCATGTTCTTTGGTATCACGATGGTACTTGCCTTACTCTACGTTTTCTTGGGAAATTTGCGCGCTGCTGCAATTGTTGCTGCGGTGATTCCGCTCGCTCTATGTTTCTCCTTCATCATGATGTATCTCTTTAATGTGCCAGCTAACCTTATCTCTTTGGGTGCAATTGATTTTGGTGTGATTGTGGATGCGGCCGTAATCATTACAGAGAACGTCATGCGCCATCTAGAAGAAGGCGGTAAGCGTGTAAATCAAAGTATTATTTTGGCTACTAGCGAAGTCCAGCGCGCGATGGTCTATTCCACAAGCATCATTATTGTTGCGTATTCACCATTGTTCTTAATGGGCGGCGTTGAAGGCATTATCTTTAAGCCAATGGCTTTCACTATGGGTTTTGCTCTGGTAGCCTCGATTATTCTCAGTCTGACATTCCTACCTGCATCGATGTCATACGTCTTCGGTAACAATTTTAGTCATACGCCACCAAAATTTATAGGTTGGATGTTAGCTCACTACCGTCCTTTATTAAGGAAATGGATGGATCATCCACGCCATGTCATTACGGTTTCTATTTTCATTTTGGGCGTGACGCTATTGAGCGCTACCAGACTGGGAACAGCGTTCTTGCCAACCTTAGAAGAAAACAATATCTGGTTACGCGTAACACTACCAAATACAGTAGATCTTAATTACTCTATTAAGGTGGCTAATCAGTTGCGTGAAATTTTCTTAAAGCAGCCTGAGTTGGAGAAGGTTGCAGTCCAGATTGGGCGCCCCGATGATGGCACTGACTCTACGGGTGTCTTTAATCAAGAATATGGCTTGTATTTGAAATCTCCCGAAGAAATGCCAAAGGGAACAAGTAAGCATTTGCTAGTTCAGCATCTTCAGGCCGAGCTTGGAAAGATTCCTGGAATTAACTTTAGTTTTTCTCAATACATTCAAGATAACGTCAATGAGGCTTTATCTGGCGTTAAGGGCGAGAATTCAGTCAAAATCTATGGGGCAGATCTAGATGTCTTGGCAGATAAGGCGCACGATGTAGTTGCACAATTAAAGAAGGTGCGCGGTATCGAGGATGAGAACGTTCTTAAAGAATTAGGGCAACCTACCTTAAACATTCAAATTGATCGTGAGAAGTCTGCGCGCTATGGTGTGAATGTCGCAGACATTCAAACTGTTGTTGCCAATGCTATTGGTGGTGCGCCAGTAACCAACTTCCTTGAAGATGAAAAAACATTTGGGATTGCCGTGCGCTTGAACGAGGCTAGTCGAAATGATATTCCCGATGTCACCAACTTGTTAGTTGATGCACCAAATGGGCAAAAAGTACCTTTGGGAATGGTGGCCAACGTCAGGCTGACAGATGGACCTTTCTTTATCTATCGTGAATCAGGAAAGCGCTACATTGCAGTGATTTTCAGCGTACGCGGCCGAGATTTGGGTAGTGCTGTCGAAGACGCTAAGTATTTGGTTGAAAAGAATGTCAGTTTGCCAGCCAACTATATGATTTCTTGGGATGGCCAGTTCAATCAAATGAAAGCCGCTCAACAAAAGTTGATGGTCATCATTCCATTAACTTTAGTGGCAATTTTCTTGCTCTTAGTTGCTGCTCTGGGCAACTTCCGAGATGCTGTCATTGTTTTGATTAATGTTCCTTTTGCCGCCATTGGGGGAATCATTGCACTTCACTTGGGTGGTGAGACCTTGAGTATCTCCGCACTATTTGGCTTTCTCTCATTATTCGGTATCGCGATTCAGGATGGCGTAATTCTAGTCTCTTATATCAATAAGACGGTAGCTGAAGAACATGGTGCCATGAAAGATGCCATGGTAGATGGCGCTGCCTTACGTGTTCGCCCTGTCATGATGACTGCGATGTTGGCTGGCCTAGGTCTATTACCTGCAGCTCTCTCTCATGCTATTGGATCTGAAGCGCAGCGCCCATTAGCCTTGGTAATTGTCGGCGGCATGGTCACCACCACCATCTTGACGCTCTTGGTATTGCCGGTGATTTACGCAGCTATGAAATCACGCGGTAAGCATTCTCCTGGGCTGGTGTGATGTCAAGACTACCGCACATTCTGGTTTCTAACGATGATGGCTACCTCGCTCCTGGCTTATTGGCTTTGGTAAACGCCGTACGTCCACTAGGCCGCATTACCGTGATTGCGCCTGAGCAAAATCACAGTGGAGCCTCAAATTCATTAACCTTATCTCGACCGCTATCGATTCACCGAGTAGCGGGTGGCGACCGAGATGGCTTCTTCTTTATCAATGGCACGCCAACGGATTGCGTGCATGTGGCCATGACTGGTTTCTTAGATGAAAAGCCTGACTTAGTAATTTCAGGCATTAACCAGGGCGAGAATATGGGCGAAGATGTGCTTTATTCTGGTACGGTTGCAGCAGCAATTGAAGGGGTGATGTTTGGTGTTCCTGGCATTGCTTTCTCGCAAATTGATCGTGGCTGGAATCGTATTGATGATGCCGCTCAAGCTGCGCATGATGTTGTGGCGCAAATGCTAGTTTCGACTCTTGCTAGAGCTGAGGGCACGGCGACACTGCTCAACGTCAATATTCCCAATCGCCCCTATGCTGATTTATACCGCTGGCGCGTGACCCGTTTGGGTAACCGCCACCACTCTCAGCCAGTGGTTGTGCAAGATAGCCCCCGTGGCGATAAGATTTATTGGATTGGTGCGGCTGGGCATGTAAAAGATAATTCTGAAGGCACTGATTTCCATGCAATTGATGAGGGTTGTATTTCAATTACCCCAATGCAATTGGATTTGAGTCATCACGCACGCTTGGCGGCGATGCGTTCTAACGGTTGGGATCGCGGTTGAAGGCTCCAACTGAAAGATTTGCCGCCTATCGTCAAGCACTGGCAGCCAAAGTACATGATGCTGGCGTGAAGCACGGAAAAACTCTAGAGGCTATTGCTACAGTTCCGCGTCACGCATTCATTGATGCTGGTTTACATGCGCAAGCGTATGAAGATACGGCGCTGCCAATTGGTCAAGAGCAAACTATTTCTAAGCCATCGGTAGTAGCTCGCATGATCGAGCTATTGCATAAGCCCAGGCATAAACTTGGAAAAGTACTCGAGATCGGCACAGGTTGTGGTTACCAAGCCGCAGTTCTAAGCTTATTAGCAGATGAGGTGTATTCAATAGAGCGCATACGTCCGCTGCATGATCTGGCTAGAGCAAAGTTACGCCCATTTCGTATTAATAATTTGCGCCTGATCTACGGTGACGGTATCTTGGGTTTGCCGCAAGCCGCCCCTTTTGATGGAATCATTTTGGCGGCCGCAGGTTTGGGCATTCCGGATGCCTTATTGGACCAATTGGCTATCGGAGGGCGTTTAGTTGCCCCTGTAGCTAAAAATGAAAAAGAGCAGCAGCTGATTATGGTTGAAAGAATGAGCTCTCAGCGTTATGAAAGAACTGTTCTGGACGAGGTCTTTTTTGTCCCCTTACAATCAGGGGTAGTATGAAATCGAATCAGAATTCAATATCGAATATGCCTAATAGCTTATCCAAAAGCTTCTTGATTGCAGCCCTCTCTGCATCATTGCTGTTGACTGTCGGGTGCTCTACGCCGCGGACCAAGCCTGCCAGTGTGACTGATCGTAGCGGGGGGTCGTATGAGCCAGCGCCTGCTGGTTACTATCGCGTGAAGAGGGGTGACACCTTAGCGCGCATTGCCTTGGATCATGGGCAGGCACCACGTGATGTGGCGCAGTGGAATGCTTCAGTCAATCCAAGCTTTAATCCAAATGTAATTGAAGTTGGCGACTTGGTGTTAATTAAAGCGCCTGCAGGCTTAAAGTCTGCTAAAGCAGTTGATAAAAAACCAGAGGGCGATAAATTAGATGCATTGCCCACAGAAGCTACCAAGCCAGAAGTGGTGGCTGAGCCTGGCATTCGTTTGTCTTGGCCGGCTAAAGGTAAGCTTACTGGTGAATTTAACGAAACTAATAAAGGGATCGATATCGCCGGTAAAGTTGGCGAGCCGATATTGGCTGCCTCGGATGGCAAAGTTGTTTACGCTGGGAATAGCTTGCGTGGTTACGGTAACTTGGTAATTGTTAAACATGACAATACTTATCTCACTGCTTATGCACATAACAGCAAGCTTTTGGTGAAAGAGGGTGATGCTGTTCGCAAGGGGCAGAAGATTGCTGAAATGGGCGACACAGATACCACCGCTGCCAAGCTCCATTTCGAATTACGAGTAAACGGTAAGCCTGTAAATCCAACGCCGTACCTCCAGTAAGTTTTCGGCAAGAGCGTATGGCCACCGTACTCGTATTTGATATTGAAACTATTCCCGATGTATCTGGATTGCGTCGTCTGGAAGAGTATCCAGCCCCTATGAGCGATGCTGAAGTAGCAGCTAAGGCTATGTCCGATAGGGCCACTAAAACTGGTAGCGAATTTCTGCCGCTGTATCTGCAAAAGATTATTGCCATCTCTTGTGTGATTCGGAGAAGTACTAAAGAAGGCGCTCCTCAAATTAAAGTAGGCACGCTAGGTACGCCACAAGATGATGAGAAGGTATTAATTCAAGCCTTCTTCGATTTAATTGAAAAATACACTCCACAATTGGTTTCCTGGAACGGAAGTGGTTTTGATTTACCAGTGTTGCATTACCGAGCACTTGCCAATCATGTTCAGGCACCACGTTATTGGGAGATGGGTGAGAGTCAAGAGACAGATAGCCGTGACTTTAAGTGGAATAACTATATTAGCCGCTATCACATGCGTCATCTCGACATGATGGACCTTTTGGCAAAGTTCAATGGCAGAGCCAATGCGCCCTTGGATGGTTTAGCAAAACTCTGTGGCTTCCCGGGTAAGATGGGAATGGATGGTAGTCAAGTTTGGCCTGCTTATCAGGATGGCAAGATCGATGACATTCGTCGCTATTGCGAGACTGATGTGGTCAATACTTATTTAATGTACTGCCGCTTTCAGTTGCTGCGTGGCGGCTTCTCTTTAGATGAATACAAAGAAGAAATTGATTTTGTCAAAGCCTATCTAGCAAAAGAAGCAAAAGAGCCTAACGGTAGCCAGTGGAAAGAATATCTCCAAGGTTTCGCAGCGGATGCGTAGAGGGGATAAGCCTGTCAATATCGAAGTGACTGAGCCGATAAGAGTTGAAGCCCTCGATCTAGATGCCCAAGGTATCGCCCGCTTAAGGCCAAATGAAGAAGAAGTTCTCCAGGGTCAAAGCGGCAAAGTCATATTTATCAAAGGCGCACTGCCTACAGAGCTCGTAACTTACACCATCACCAGCGATAAAGCACGTTTTAGCAAAGCCAAAGTGCGCGAGATCTTAAGGCCTGCAGTATTTAGAGCGGAGCCCAAGTGTGCAGCCTTTGGTGTCTGCGGGGGCTGTACGATGCAGCACTTAGATATTCGGGCACAGGTTGCGATGAAGCAGCGCGTGCTTGAAGATGATTTGCAACATATTGCCAAGACCAAG
Organism: Polynucleobacter sp. MG-5-Ahmo-C2; assembly: GCF_018687735.1. Classification (NCBI taxonomy): domain Bacteria; kingdom Pseudomonadati; phylum Pseudomonadota; class Betaproteobacteria; order Burkholderiales; family Burkholderiaceae; genus Polynucleobacter; species Polynucleobacter sp. MG-5-Ahmo-C2. The sequence goes on from NZ_CP061304.1 coordinate 622,724, forward strand.
CCACAAGAAATTTTGCGACCAATGGGTGGCCCAACCTGGGAATACCGTCACCGTGCACGCTTGAGTGCTGTGAATCGCTCGATTAAAAAAGGCACAGTACTCATTGGCTTTCATGAGGGTAAGAGTGGCTATGTAGCTGATATGCTTGCCTGCGAGATTTTACCCAAATACGTTTCTAATTTACTGCCTGAGATGCGCAAGTTGATAATGGGTTTATCCATCGTGGATCGCATGCCACAGATTGAAATCGCGGTAGGGGAGCCCGAGGATCCAAGCTCAAATGATCTGAAGAAAAATATTCCTGTGACCGCATTGGTACTTCGTAATCTCCTGCCATTAACCAATGCTGATGAGCAATTGCTGCGTGCATTTGCAGATCAACATCAAGTATGGATCTGGCTGCAGCCCAAAGGAATTGAGACTGTAGCCCCGTTTTACCCTGAGACTGGCAAGCTTTGCTATCGCCTACCCGAGTTTGAAATCGAGATGCCTTTTAAGCCGACTGATTTCACGCAAGTGAATCACATGATGAACCGTGCGCTGGTGAGTAGAGCAATTCGTCTTCTAGAAGTTAAAGTAACTGATCGTGTGCTTGATCTATTTTGCGGTCTTGGGAACTTCACATTACCACTTGCTAGGAAAGCAAAACAGGTCTTAGGTATCGAGGGATTGGAGACTTTAACAACGCGCGCCAAGGAGAATGCGCTACATAATGGCCTTGCAGATAAAGTCAATTTCATGAAAAGCGACTTATTTGAAGTCACTCCAGAAACGATTGCATCGTGGGCTAAAGCTGAGCGTTGGCTGATGGATCCACCACGCGAAGGCGCAATGGAAATCTGTAAAGCGCTTGCTGAACTCCATACTCAGGATAGCGAGTTACTGCCACAGAGGATTGTGTATGTTTCCTGTAATCCCAAAACATTGGCTAGAGATGTAGAGATTTTGTGTCATCACGCAGGCTATACACTCAGTAGCGCGGGGATCATCAATATGTTCCCGCATACTTCCCACGTGGAATCCATGGCGGTCTTTGATCGCCCTAAACCACTATAAATCCCTGCTTCAGAGTCATTTTCAGCAATTTCAGCTTCAAATTAGTGCATCAGGCTATATTGCGGTGCAATATTCCAAGGGGTTAGTCTTATAGAAGAGTAGATTGAAGTTGTGCAGCGATGTCTGGCTGCTAACAATTTCATCAACCACTGGGAGTGTGTCATGAAAGCCTCAGATAGTTTTGCAATCATTTTGATTTTGATTGCGCTGTCTTATGCGGTCAGCATGTTTGTGGCGAATTAATAGTTCACCTACAAAAGAGCTAAGACAAAAAAAGGCGCCAGCAGGCGCCTTTAGGGAACAACACACTAAGGATATTAGTGAGGATTCATCTCTCTTAGTCTCGATTACCGCCAACAATACCCAAGAGAGCAAGTAGGTTAGTGAAAACGTTGTACACATCTAGGTAAATAGCCAGAGTAGCCATGATGTAGTTTGTCTCACCACCATTGATCACACGCTGCACGTCAACCAAGATGAAGGCGGAGAAGATAGCGATTGCAAGAACCATCACAGTCAACATCAAAGCTGGCAACTGTAACCAAATGTTTGCCAATGAGGCAACGATCAAGAGCAGTACACCAACCATTAACCATTTACCCATGCCAGCAAAATCACTCTTACTTACAGTGGCAATCGTTGCCATGACGGCAAAGATGGCCGCTGTGCCGCCGAAGGACAGCATGATCAGGGATGCGCCGTTGCTATAGCTATTGAGGGTATAACCGATCAAGCGGGACATCATGATGCCCATGAAGAAGGTGAAGCCTAGCAAGAGCAGAACGCCTACGCCAGTTTCTTTATTCTTTTCAATTGCCCAAAAGAAGCCAAAGGCAACCGCCATGAAAACAATGAAACCAATAAATGGACTTCCAGAGAATAGGTCAAGCCCCGTTGCCACACCAAGCCAGGCACCAATCACTGTTGGAACCATGGATAGTGCTAAGAGAGCATAGGTATTGCGTAGTACGCGGTTGCGTACCTGAACAGTGCTTACTGAGCCAGTTTGGCCAAAGCCGTAAGAGTTAAGATCACTCATAGGGACTCCTTTTTCGTAGTTGTTACATGAGCCCACGAAGGGCTGTTACCAGTAAGTATAGACAAAACACCTCAATTTCAAGCCCCACAAGAAAAGACCTGCAAATTAAGGGCTTATGCCCTGTAAATTCAAAGGCTTAGCCCTACTTCTATAGGGGTAAATACTGTCAAGCAATGTATAATTCGGGGGTCGTTGAGCTGGGGAGGGCTATTTAGTCCGTTTTTGACCTTAGCTAACAAATATCTTTGAAATCACTATTGGAGTATTGCATGGCAATTGAACGCACCCTTTCTATTATCAAACCTGATGCTGTCGCTAAAAACGTCATCGGCAAAATCTATGACCGTTTTGAATCCGCTGGTTTGAAGATCGTTGCTTCCAGAATGGCGCACCTGTCACAAGTTGAGGCTGAGCAATTCTATGGCGTTCATAAAGATCGTCCTTTCTTCAAAGATTTGGTGAACTTCATGATTTCTGGCCCTGTGATGATTCAGGTATTGCAAGGCGAAGGCGCTATTGCTAAGAATCGTGATTTGATGGGTGCTACCGATCCTAAGAAAGCAGACAAAGGCACAATCCGTGCTGATTTTGCTGACAGCATTGATGCAAATGCTGTTCACGGTTCGGATGCTCCTGAAACAGCTGCTGTGGAAGTTGCTTTCTTCTTCCCTGGTATGAATGTTTTCAATCGTTAATCACTTATTAATCGATTAGCTATTTATTTATAAGTAAACGCATTGACCTCCCCGCGCGTAAATCTCTTAGATTTTGACGCTGACCAAATGGCGGCGTATGTCGCGGGGTTGAATGAAAAGCCCTTTAGGGCAAAGCAGCTCATGCAATGGATACACCAACGTGGCGTATCCGACATTAACGACATGAGTGATTTGGCAAAAAGCTTCAGAGCGACCTTGTTGGACAAGGCTGAAGTACTTTCTCTTCCCATTATCAAAGATGAGCACGCGCATGATGGTACCCGCAAGTGGTTGCTAGACGTGGGCGCTGGTAATGCGGTGGAGTCCGTTTTTATTCCAGAAGATGATCGAGGCACATTGTGCATCTCTTCACAGGCAGGATGTGCAGTTAATTGCCGTTTTTGCTCTACGGGACATCAAGGCTTTTCACGCAATCTCACTTCCGGTGAAATCATTGGTCAATTGTGGTTTGCTGAGCATCTCTTGCGTAATGATCCGGAAGCTGTACGTAGAATCGAAAAATATCCAACACCAGGTTGGGAGCACACAGGCCGTGTGATCTCCAATGTAGTAATGATGGGTATGGGTGAGCCACTGCTTAACTATGACAACGTTGTAACTGCCTTGCGTTTAATGCTGGATGACAGGGCATATGGCTTGTCACGTCGTCGGGTTACGGTATCCACTTCGGGCGTAGTACCGATGATTGATCGTTTGGCGCAAGATTGCCCAGTGGCATTAGCGGTTTCATTGCACGCACCAAATGATGCATTGCGCGATCAACTGGTGCCACTCAATCAAAAATACCCCTTACATGAATTACTCGATGCTTGTGAGCGCTACTTGCCATTTGCACCAAGAGATTTTTTGACCTTTGAATACTGCATGCTCGATGGCGTGAATGATTCCGACATTCAGGCAAAAGAATTGGTGCGCTTACTCAAGAATATTAAGTGCAAGATCAACCTTATTCCTTTTAACCCGTTCCCAGAGTCAGGCCTTAAGCGCTCACCAGCCCAAAGAGTACATGCCTTTGCTAGCATCCTATTAGATGCGGGCATGGTGGCAACAGTGCGCAAGACCCGTGGCGATGATATTGCCGCTGCCTGTGGTCAGCTTGCCGGTGATGTTGTAGATCGCACCCGAGTGCGTGAACGTGCGGTGCACGATGCAGAAATTATCACAGAGATACAAGAGCAGCCAATCGAGTGGCTGAAAAAATTAAATTAACCATTAGATCCCAATCAATAGATCACAATGCGCTCTCATCATTCATTGCCACCATTACCGCTAGGTCCATCTCCTAAGCGTGTAACGCGTCAAGCAAATGTTGCTTGGAAAACCAACATCATTACTGTGGGTGGTGATGCGCCAGTGCGGGTACAGTCAATGACGAATACTGATACTGCAGATGCAGTAGGGACGGCGATTCAAGTAAAAGAGTTAGCGCGTGCTGGTTCAGAGATGGTGCGCATTACTGTGAATACGCCTGAAGCTGCGGCAGCCGTTCCCTATATTCGAGAGCAGTTGGATAAGATGGATGTGTTGGTGCCATTGATTGGCGACTTCCATTACAACGGCCATACTTTATTAAATGATTTTCCTGATTGCGCCAAAGCACTCTCCAAGTACCGTATTAATCCAGGCAATGTGGGTAAAGGCGCTAAGCGTGATCCACAGTTTGCGCAAATGATTGAAGCAGCCTGTAAATACGATAAGCCAATACGCATTGGTGTGAATTGGGGAAGCTTAGATCAAGATCTCTTGGCATCTATTATGGATAGCAATGCTGCTTTAGAGGCTCCAAAAACTGCTCAAGAAGTGATGATTGAGGCTCTGATTCAATCTGCACTGCAATCTGCAGAAAAAGCAGTTGAGTTGGGTATGAATCCCGATCAAATTTTACTTTCTTGTAAAGTCAGCAATGTGCAGGACTTAGTAGCTGTCTATCGCGATCTCTCGCGCCGCTCTGACTATCCGCTGCACTTAGGATTAACTGAGGCGGGTATGGGTAGCAAAGGCATTGTGTCTTCAACTGCGGCAATGGGTATTTTGTTGCAAGAAGGCATTGGCGACACGATTCGAGTTTCTTTAACTCCTGATCCAGGTGCACCGCGTGAGAACGAGGTCATTGTTGCCCAAGAAATTTTGCAAACGATGGGTCTGCGTAACTTTACGCCCATGGTGATTGCATGCCCTGGATGCGGCAGAACAACTAGTACCACCTTCCAAGAATTAGCGGCCAATATTCAATCCTATTTGCGTCAACAAATGCCGGTGTGGAAGAAAACCCATCCCGGTGTAGAGAATATGAATGTAGCGGTGATGGGTTGTATTGTGAATGGCCCAGGCGAGAGTAAGCACGCTAATATTGGTATTTCACTACCAGGAACAGGCGAAACTCCAGCTGCACCAGTGTTTGTGGATGGCGTTAAGGTGAAAACTCTGCGAGGTGAGAAAATCGCTGAAGAGTTTCAGGTCATCGTAGATGAGTACGTTAAACAGAATTACGCAACAAAAGCGTAACAGAGCCAAATTCGTAGAACAAGAATAAAAATGACTGATCAGAACAAAGACCAAAAAGCAGAAGCTAAAGTCCAGAAGACTCAAAAGATCAACGGCGTACGCGGTATGAATGATTTGCTGCCAGCTGATGCTGCGCAATGGGCCCACCTTGAGCATGTTCTGCGTGATTTAACCCGTGCTTATGGTTATGAGTTTTTGCGCACACCAATTGTGGAAGCAACTGCAGTGTTTCAGCGCGGTATTGGCGAGGTGACCGATATTGTTGAAAAAGAAATGTATTCCTTTGAGGATCGTTTAAATGGCGAGCAACTTACTTTGCGTCCTGAAGGTACTGCTGCATTAGTGCGTTCTGTTATTGAAAACAATTTACTGTACGAGGGACCTAAGCGTCTTTGGTACACCGGACCTATGTTCCGTCATGAGCGTCCACAGCGCGGCCGTTATCGCCAGTTCCACCAGTTTGGTATCGAGGCATTAGGCTTCGCTGGCCCTGATATTGATGCAGAGATTATTCTCATGGGTCAACGCCTTTGGGACGAGTTGGGATTAAAAGGCGTGCGCCTGGAGATCAATTCTTTAGGGCAGGCCAATGAGCGTGCTGAGCATCGTGCTGCCTTGGTAATGTACTTTGAGAAAAATATATCGCAACTTGATGAAGACTCACAACGACGCCTCATCAGCAATCCTTTGCGTATTTTGGATTCTAAAAATCCAGAGATGCAGGCATTGATTGAAGATGCTCCAAAGTTATTGGATTTCTTGGGTGAAGAATCTCTTGCGCACTTTAATGCAGTGCAGGCTTTGATCAAAGCCAATAACATCCCTTGCAAAATTAATCCTCGCCTGGTGCGCGGTTTAGATTATTACAACCTCACCGTTTTCGAGTGGGTGACTGATGAGTTGGGCGCACAGGGCACCATTGCTGGCGGTGGCCGCTATGATCCGTTAATTGAACGTATGGGCGGCAAGGCTGCACCAGCTTGTGGTTGGGCTATGGGGATGGAGCGTGTTCTAGAGCTTATGAAAGTTTCTGGCTCGCTTCCAGAGGCGCAGTCCCAATGCGATATCTTTGTATTGCATCAAGGCGGTGAGACTTTGACTGCTGCCATGATTATTGCTGAGCGTTTACGTAGCGCCGGCATCGATACGATTCTTTTCTGCCCTCCTGATGGTCAATCCGCCAGCTTTAAGTCCCAAATGAAGAAGGCTGACAGCAGTGGAGCTGCTTTTGCAGTCATTATTGGCCCAGATGAATTGGCCAAGAATGAGGCTCAGATCAAAGACTTACGTTCTAGCGGCGAGCAAAAGGCCGTTCCTTTGGAAGGGGTGCTGGAGGCTGTAATTGATGTCTTGGTGGGCAGCTCCGAATAGAATGAGTCTATTCATTACATTTAATAGCAATAAAACCCTTATTAATTAGCTTGGATTCACATGCCTTTAGATCTAGAAGAACAAGAACAGTTAGACCAACTTAAAGCGTTTTGGCAAAAGTATCGTAATTTAATTACGGGAGTGTTGACGGCTGTCTTGTTTGCCTATGCTGCATATAGTGGTTATGGGTGGTGGCGTAATACTCAAGCTTTGGAAGCCTCTAAACTCTATGAAACGATGGTCAGCGCTGTTGCTAAAGGTGACAAAGAGCTGACCTTGCGTGCTGCGGATGATTTAGAAAAAGATTTTGCTCGTACACCTTATGCAGCGATGTCTAGTTTAATTGCTGCGCGTATTGCGTCGGATGCTGGTGATAGTGCCAAGGCGCTGGACTATTTGCGTTGGACTGCTAAAAATGCTTCCAATGATGGTTATTTGGCTTTAGCAAAATTACGCTTGGTGACTCAGTTAATTGAGCAGGGTGGTGAAAAAGATTTTGCTGAGGCTGATCAAGTTCTTAAAGAAACACCGATTGCTGGCTTTGAAGCTTTGTGGTTAGAACGTCGTGGCGACTGGTATTTAGCGCAAAAGAAAAATGCTGAAGCTAAAAAAAGCTATGAAGATGCCTGGAAAAAAATAGACGAAGTTAAAGAATTCCCTGAAGAGGCGCGTCGCCTCTTGAAGGTGAAGCTGGATGCAGTTGGAGGAGTGGCACAGTGATGACAGTAAAAATCGATGCAATACAACGCTTAGCAAGGGTTGCTAGTACTACTATTTTATTGAGTGTGGTGACTACAGCACTGCTTGGATGTTCTGGTAGTTCTCGTGTTCGCAAACCTTCCGAGTTGGCAACAGTCACCAATCAGTTTGATATGCAACAGGTGTGGTCTACCAGTGTTGGCTCTTCTGAAGGCTTTAACTTTCATCCGGTAGTCGCAGGTGACGCCGTATATGCAGCTTCACAACGCGGTAATTTGGCAAAGATTGATTTGGCCACTGGCAATAAAGTTTGGGAGGCATCCGTTCCGGAGCGCTTATCTATTGGGCCTGGATCTGACGGCCGCACTACGGTTGCTGTGAGTACTCGCGGTACTGTCTATGCCTATGACGACACTGGTAAGCAGATCTGGAAAGTCAGTGTTAGTAGCGAGGTTTTGAGTGAGCCAATTGTTGCTGGTGGCATTGTGGTTGTGCGAGCGCTTGACAATCGTTTTATTGGTTTGGATGCACAAACAGGTGCCCGCAAGTGGACTTATCAGCGCCAACAGTCTGCCTTGTCATTGCGCGTTGGTTACGGCATGCTGGCTATCGGCAATGAAGTCATTGTGACTGGCTTTGCAGGTGGACGTTTTGGGATGATTGCCATTGCCAATGGTGGTTTGGTTTGGGAAACCCCAGTGTCATTCCCTAAAGGCTTTTCAGAAATTGAGCGCTTAAATGATGTGACTGCTAAACCTAGCATGGAAGGCGAGATCATTTGCGCAGTTTCATACCAAGGCCGCATTGGCTGCGGACAAGCTCGTACTGGAAATCTCTTATGGTTTAAGGATTACTCAAGCTATACGGGTACTGCGCAAAGCGCAGAATTGGTTTTCTCAGCCAATGAAAAATCCTATGTAACCGCATTTGCCACCAAAGACGGTACGCAGGTTTGGGAAAACACCCAACTCACATACCGAGATTTAGGTGAGTCCCTAGCCGTTGGCAGAGTGTTGCTCATGGGTGATGCTCAAGGCTATGTTCATGCACTCTCACAGGCGAATGGCGAGATGATCGCGCGTATTCGTCACGATAGTAATCCAATCACCGCTGCTCCAATTGCAGTAGGCGGGCTCATCCTGATTCAATCTCAGGGTGGAAAAATTGCGGCGTACAGTCCCAAATGAACCCAGTCATCACTATCGTCGGCCGCCCCAATGTTGGGAAGTCGACACTCTTTAATCGTTTGACCCGTTCACGCGATGCCTTGGTAGCAGATTTTTCTGGTTTAACAAGAGATCGTCACTACGGCAAAGGTCGTATTGGTGAGCGCGCGTTTATTTGCGTAGACACTGGTGGCTTTGAGCCCGTTGCTAAAACCGGCATCGTTGCTGAGATGGCTAAACAGACCAAGCAAGCTGTAGCTGAGTCTGACATTGTGATTTTCTTGGTGGATGGTCGCCTGGGTATGGCGCCACAAGATCGGGTCATTGCTGATTTCTTGCGTAAGACGGGTCGGCCAATTATTTTGGCGGTGAATAAAACAGAAGGCATGCAAGCAGGCGTTGTTACTGCTGACTTTCATGAACTCGGTTTAGGTGAACCGTTCCCCATCTCTTCAGCACATGGCGACGGCGTTCGTGGACTGATTGATGACGCCTTGGATTCCCTCGGTATTGCAGAGCCCGACGAAGATGAATTGGCAGGTGATCCAAATCGCCCAATGAAGATTGCGGTAGTGGGTCGTCCAAATGTTGGGAAGTCGACCTTAATCAATAAGCTCATTGGTGAGGAGCGGGTCATTGCGTTTGACATGCCTGGTACTACCCGTGATGCGATTGAGGTTCCTTTTGAGCGTAATGGCAAACCGTATATCTTGGTTGATACGGCGGGATTGCGTCGTCGTGGCAAAGTATTTGAGGCAATTGAGAAGTTCTCAGTTGTTAAAACATTGCAAGCAATTGCGGACTGCAATGTGGTGATCTTGATGCTTGATGCGCAACAAGACATCTCTGAGCAAGATGCACATATTGCGGGATTTATTGTTGAAGCTGGACGTGCATTAGTGGTTGCGGTGAATAAGTGGGACGGACTTGATTCTTACGTTAAAGAACGTGCTCGTTTAGAGATTGCCCAAAAATTGCGCTTCTTGGATTTTGCAAACGTACATCCGATCTCTGCGAAAAAAGGTACAGGCTTAAAAGAGTTGTTTAAGGATGTAGACGCCGCCTATGCAGCTGCGATGGCGAAGTTGCCAACGCCACGCCTGACTCGTATTTTGCAAGAAGCCATTGAGCATCAACAGCCAAAACGCGTGGGTATGGGTCGTCCAAAATTACGCTATGCACACCAAGGGGGCATGAATCCCCCAATCGTGGTGATTCATGGAACATCATTGAGCGGTGTAACGGATAGCTATAAGCGATACTTGGAAGGGCGCTTTAGGGATGTATTCAAATTACGTGGAACACCTTTAAGAATCCAGATGAATACTGCTAAGAATCCTTATGTGGACGAAGATAAGGGTAAAAAAGGTAAAAAGCGGTGATTTTGGGCTTGATTTTTTTATAATTGAGCTCAATATAGAAGGTTCAGTAGCAGTAATTTATAAAAGCTTTTATTAAAAAAGCAAGACTCCCTAATTACAAAACCAATAAGGAGCAGTATGAATAACAACAAAATCCAATTACTTCAGGATCCTTTTCTGAATGCTTTGCGCAAAGAGCATATTCCTGTTTCGATCTATCTCGTCAATGGCATTAAGTTGCAAGGCAATATTGAATCTTTCGATCAATACGTTGTGTTGCTGCGCAACACGGTGACGCAGATGGTTTACAAACACGCAATCTCTACGATCGTTCCAGCTCGTGCGATTGATTTCCGCATAGAAGAAGCTAGCCCTGTATAAAACTGGAGTAGATGCGGCCCGCGCCGTCCTCGTTGGTGTTGATACGGGGCGCGAAGATTTTGCAGACAGCATGGCCGAGCTCAGTCTCTTGGCTGATAGTGCTGGCTCTATACCCACAGCTAGTGTGATTGCCCGCAAGGGTAGAACAGATCCTGCTTTGTTTATTGGGTCTGGTAAAGCGAATGAGCTTAAGCGTGTGATGGAAGAGCAGGGCGCAGAGCTGGCTATCTTTAATCATCCACTTTCTCCAACGCAGCAGCGCAATTTAGAGCGTCATCTTGAGCGTCATGTGATGGATCGCACGGGCTTGATTCTGGATATCTTTAGTCAAAGAGCCCAAAGCCACATTGGTAAGACGCAAGTGGAGTTGGCGCAAGTACGCTATCGCATGTCTCGCTTGGTGCGAGCTTGGAGTCACTTGGAACGTCAGCGCGGCGGTATTGGTGTAAGGGGTGGTCCTGGTGAAACGCAGATGGAGTTGGACCGTCGGATGCTAGCAACGCAAGCGAAGCGTTTAGAAAACGAGCTTGAGAAGCTTCAGCGCCAACAACGAACCCAGAGAAGGGCACGCAATCGTAAGAGTGTGTTTTCAGTTTCTTTGGTTGGGTATACCAATGCTGGCAAGTCGACTTTATTTAATGCCCTAACCAAGGCAGGGACTTACGCCGCCGACCAACTTTTCGCCACTTTGGATACCACTTCCAGAAAGGTGCATTTAGAGGGTGTGGGCTCTATTGTGGTCTCTGATACCGTAGGATTTATCCGAGATTTGCCCCACCAGCTAGTTGAGGCCTTTAGGGCCACTTTGGATGAAACCATTCATGCAGACCTGATTTTGCATGTAATAGATGCCTGCAGCCCCGTTGCCAGAGAGCAAAAAGCCGAAGTAGAAGCGGTTTTGGAGGAAATTGGGGCAAATGAGATCCCTCGAATTGAGGTGATGAACAAAATTGACCAGATGCCCCAAACCTTTAACCGTGGGGCGGTTTTAGAGCGGGATAGCCAGGGTTTGCCGAGCCAGGTTTTCCTCTCCGCCAAGACAGGCTTGGGCCTTGATTTGCTCCGCCTAGCCTTGGCCGAATGCTCTCAAATGACTGATAGAATAAGGGTCGAGCACAACCGTGCCAAGAAGCAATTGGCCCCGGACGAGTTTTTAGAACCCTTACCCGAACGACCAGAAACTTCTGAATTTAATCCGATTCCTACCCGAAGCTATTTTTCTAATGATGCGTAAATTTCTCGACCTCTTTTCGGTCAATGATCCAGGTTGGGGCAACAGCCACAGTGGTGGACCTAAAGATGTCAAAGATGGGCAGGGAGGTGACCAAGCTCCAAAAGTGGAGCCGGATACTAATAAGCCAACAGACACTCAGCCAGTCAATTCGCCTGCGAAGCCGGATGGCCCCCCAGATTTGGATGAACTCTGGCGCGACTTTAATGACAGAATTGCCGGCATCTTTGGCGGTAAGAAAAAGCCAGGAGCAGCAAGCAGTAAGCCAGCTAATAAACCTAGCAGTACCGATATTCCTCCACCTTCACAGCGTGGTGGCAGTGGAGGCGGAAGCGGCAATGGTGCACCAAACTTCAATTTCACTAATCCATTTGGATCTAGGGCCAGCGTGCTGATTGCCGCTGGAGCCGTATTCTTCATTTGGATTTGCAGTGGCTTTTTCATCATTCAAGAAGGCCAGGCTGGTGTCATTCTGACCTTTGGTAAGTACGATTACACCGCTAAGCCAGGCATTAACTGGCGCATGCCTTGGCCAATTCAGTCGGATGAAACAGTGAATCTTTCTGGTGTTCGCTCTGTAGAAGTGGGTCGCCCGGTGCTGATTAAGGCAACCAATCAAAAAGATTCCTCCATGCTTACCGAAGATGAAAACATCATCGACGTGCGCTTTGCTGTGCAATATCGCTTAAAGGATCCAACCGATTATTTATTTAACAATCGTGATCCAGACGCTACAGTAGTTCAGGCTGCTGAAACTGCTGTTCGCGAAATCGTAGCGCGTAGCAAGATGGATACCGTTCTCTACGAGGGACGTGAAAAGATTGGTATTGATTTGGCGAACTCGATTCAGAAGATCTTAGATAGCTACAAAAGTGGCATTTTCGTTACCAGTGTGACTGTGCAAAACGTGCAGCCGCCTGAGCAAGTACAAGCTGCATTTGACGATGCAGTGAAGGCTGGCCAAGACCAAGAGCGCTTAAAGAGTGAGGGCCAAGCCTATGCCAATGACATTATTCCGCGCGCTAAGGGTACCGCAGCTCGCTTGATTCAGGAGGCTGAAGGTTATAAGGCTAGAGTGGTGGCTACCGCAGAAGGTGATGCCACTCGCTTCAAGCAAATTTTGGTTGAATATTCCAAGGCGCCGCAGGTCACTCGTGATCGTATGTACATCGATAGCATGCGCGAGATGTATAACAATGTGACCAAGATCTTAGTAGATACAACCAAGAGTAATAGTCTCTTGTATTTACCGCTTGATAAGATTGTTGCTCAAGTGAGTGCTGAGAGTGCTCAGGCCGCTAGCACTCAAGTAAATCAAACGAGCGCTTCCACCCCAACGGGAAGTGTGACAGTGGGTGGCGCAACCGGAACGAATAATCCAAGTCTAGCTTCAGGTAGCGGTGCAACAAACCCAGCACCAGCTGTGAATAATGCGAACGATCGTACTCTTGATAAGCGTGATAGCTTTCGAAGTCGTGATCGGGAGGCTAGATAATGAATGCAAATCGTTTGATTGCTGCTGGCATTGCGTTCATTGCTGTGATCTATGTGCTGTCATCTAGCATTTTTATTGTTGATCAACGGAAATTTGCAGTTGTTTTTTCTTTTGGTCAGATCGTGCGCGTGATTGAAGAGCCTGGCTTGCGTGTGAAACTGCCGGCCCCATTTGAAAGTGTGCGTTTCTTTGATCGCCGCATTCTGACAATTGACAATCCAGAGGCAGAGCGCTTTATCACTGCAGAGAAGAAGAATCTCCTGGTGGATTCTTATGTGAAATGGCGCATTGTGGATCCCCGAAAGTTTTTTATTAGCTTTAAGGGTGACGAGCGCTTAGCTCAAGACCGCCTCACGCAATTAGTTCGCTCTGCCCTTAATGAAGAGTTTACAAAGCGTACTGTCCGCGAGTTGATTTCGGATCAGCGCGAAGAAGTCATGCAGGGCATTCGCAAAAAAGTGGCTGATGATGCGGCGGATATTGGTGTTGAAATTGTTGACGTACGCTTAAAGCGCGTAGATCTCTTAGCTGAAATCAGCGACTCAGTTTATCGCCGTATGGAGGCAGAGCGTAAGCGTGTCGCAAATGAATTGCGCTCAATGGGGGCAGCTGAATCCGACAAGATTCGTGCCAATGCTGAACGTCAGCGCGATACGATTTTGGCTGAAGCTTATCGAGATGCTCAAAAGATTAAAGGTGCGGGAGATGCCAAGGCAACCGCTCTCTATGCAGAAGCATTTGGACGCGATCCTCAATTTGCTCAGTTCTATCAAAGCTTGGAAGCCTACCGCAGTTCTTTCAAGGATAAGAAGGACATTATGGTTGTTGAGCCCAATGGTGAGTTCTTTAAGTTTCTGCATAAAAAATAAGAAGGTGAATAATTCAGATCATGAATCGTTGGTTACTTCCTGAAGATATTGCAGATGTTTTGCCAGCCGAGGCTCGTAAGGTGGAGGCTTTGCGTCGCGCCATCTTGGATCTCTATCAGTCTTATGGTTATGAGCTAGTTGCCCCTCCTATTTTGGAGTTCTTAGACTCCCTATTGACTGGTACTGGTTCAGATCTCAATCTTCAAACTTTTAAGTTGGTAGATCAGATGTCAGGACGCACGCTAGGTTTGCGTGCCGATATTACTCCGCAAGTGGCGCGCATCGATGCGCACTTACTGAATCGTGCCGGCGTTACCCGTCTTTGTTATGCCGGATCTGTTGCGCACGCCCGCACGCCCGTCGGCAGTTCTGCCCGTGAAGATTTGCAACTGGGCGCAGAGATGTATGGTTGCGCTACTTGGGAAGCAGATTTTGAGGCAATTACCTTGCTCCTCAAAACACTCTCGATTGCTGGCCTTGACAAGGTCTATCTCGATTTATCGCACGCCGGGATCTTGACTGGCATCTTAGCTGACCAGGTCTTGGATAAAGAGACGACTGAGACTTTATATGGCTTGCTGCAGACTAAAGATCGTCCGCGCCTTAGTCAGTGGGCTGCATGCTTACCAGTCACAACAGCCGAAGCGCTGATGGCACTCACTGAGCTCAATGGGCCTTGTGCGCAAGTACTTGCAAAAGCAAAGAAAGTACTGCCTAAACATGCTGCCATCGATCTGGCATTAGCAGATCTCGAGCGTTTAGTTGCCGCAGTTACTGCATCCAGTGGCCTAGAACTGAGTATTGATTTAGCAGACTTACGTGGCTATCAATATCACAGCGGCGTAATGTTTGCTGCCTATGTAGAAAAGTTACCGCAACCAATTGCTAGAGGTGGACGTTATGACCATGTAGGTCAGGCCTTTGGCCGTTCACGTCCTGCTACCGGATTCTCACTAGATCTGTTAACTCTGGCTAATCTCTCATCATTGAAAGTACGCAAGTTGGCAATCGTAGCGCCTTGGCTTGAAGATACGGCCTTGAATAAAACAATTGCAGCTTTACGAGATTCCGGTGAAGTGGTCATTCAGGTGATGGCTGGAGAAAAAGTTGAAGCTACCGAATATGAATGTGATCGAGAGCTGGTAAAGCAGGGCAGTTCCTGGGAAGTAAAGAAAAAATAAAGTAAGCAATTAACCCCATTTGTAATTATCTTTTTGGATTTCAATATGTCTTCAAAGCAGCAAGCTAAAGGTCGTAACGTAGTTGTCATTGGCACCCAGTGGGGTGATGAGGGCAAGGGTAAAGTGGTCGACTGGTTAACGGACCATGCAAAAGCGGTAGTTCGCTTTCAGGGCGGTCACAATGCGGGCCACACACTCATCATTGGCGATAAGAAGACTATTCTGCGCTTGATCCCATCTGGAATCATGCATAAGGAAGTGATCTGCTATATCGGCAACGGTGTAGTTCTATCACCAGAAGCGCTCTTTAAAGAAATTGGCGAACTCGAAGCTGCTGGCTTGGATGTTCAATCCCGCTTGAAGATTTCTGAAGCTACTACATTGATCCTGCCTTATCACGTTGCAATTGATCATGCCCGTGAGAAGAAGCGTGGTGAAGCGAAGATTGGTACAACTGGTCGCGGTATTGGACCAGCATACGAAGATAAAGTGGCGCGTCGTGCACTGCGCGTACAAGATTTATTCTACCCAGAGAAGTTTGCCGAGCAATTGCGTGAGAACTTGGAGTATCACAACTTCATGCTCACTAATTACTACGGTGCTGAGCCTGTAAATTATGAAAAGACTCTTGCCGAAGCAATGTCTTATGCAGAGCGCATCAAACCAATGGTGGTGGATGTTTCTAGCGCACTCTATGCCGCTGAGCAAGCGGGACAAAACCTCTTGTTTGAAGGTGCACAGGGCACTCTATTAGATATCGATCATGGCACCTATCCCTATGTCACTTCCAGCAACTGTGTGGCAGGTAATGCCGCTGCTGGTTCTGGCGTTGGTCCAGATTCTTTGCAGTACATCCTGGGTATCACCAAAGCCTATTGCACGCGTGTTGGTGCCGGCCCATTCCCAAGTGAACTCTATGATCATGACAATCCAGCGAAGCAAGATCCAATTGGTATTCGCTTGGCTGAAGTCGGCAAGGAGTTTGGTTCTGTAACGGGTCGTCCACGCCGCACTGGTTGGTTGGATGCCGCTGCATTGAAGCGCTCTATTCAGATTAATGGACTTTCTGGATTGTGTATCACTAAATTAGATGTTCTTGATGGTTTAGAGACGATTCGCTTGTGTGTTGGCTACAACTTAGATAGTAAAAAACTCGATGTGTTACCACGTGGCGCTGAATCTGTTGCTCGTTGCGAACCAATTTACGAAGATTTTCCGGGCTGGAGGGGTACAACCTTCGGTATTCGGGAGTGGGGCAAGCTTCCAAGCGAGGCCCAAAACTTCCTACGTCGCATCGAGGAAGTAGCTGGAAAACCGATTGCGATGGTTTCTACAGGCCCAGAACGCGATGAGACCATCTTGCTGCAGCATCCTTTCCAGGATTGATGGAAAATAATTGACTAACTATATTTATTAACTAACGCATTAGAGACAAAGGTTTACAAAATGACTGCACGTACCACTTGCAATAGCCTTCAAGTAGCAACTCCTCTTTACCGCTTTATCGAAGACAAGGTTCTTCCAGGTACCGGTATTAAGAGCGCTGACTTTTGGAAGGGCTTTGATGAAATCGTCAAGGACTTAAGTCCAAAAAATGAAGCCTTACTTGCCAAGCGTGATCGTCTTCAATTGGATTTGGATAAATGGCACCAAGCTAATCCAGGCCCAATTAAAGATATGCCTGCTTATCGCAAATTCTTAAAAGAAATTGGCTACTTGGATGATGTCCCAGGAAAAGTAGTTGGCACAACGCAGAATGTCGATGATGAGTTGGCGCTGCAAGCTGGCCCACAGTTGGTAGTTCCAGTTCTTAATGCACGCTATGCATTAAATGCAGCCAATGCGCGTTGGGGATCTTTGTATGATGCTCTCTACGGTACAGACGTTCTCTCTGAAGAAGATGGCGCTACCAAAGCGGGAGCTTATAACCCGATTCGTGGTGCAAAGGTAGTAGCTTATGCACGTAACTTCTTGGATCAATCTGCTCCATTGGCTAAAGGCTCACATAAAGATTCAGTGGCTTATACAGTTGATGGCAACCAATTGGCCGTTAAGCTCAAAGATGGCAGTATGACTGGCTTAGCTGATGAGAAGCAGTTTGTGGGCTACCAAGGCGATGCTACTGCACCAAGCGCTATCTTGTTACGTAACAACGGCATCCATATCGATATCGAAATTAACAAGAGCAAGACTATTGGCGCTAGCGATCCTGCTGGCATCAATGATGTCGTATTAGAGGCTGCACTTTCTACCATTTTGGACTTGGAAGACTCTATTGCTGCAGTGGATGGCGATGATAAGGTGCTTGCCTATGAAAACTGGCTGGGTATCTTGAAGGGCACTTTAGTTGAGGAAGTAAAAAAAGGTGACAAGACAATTACGCGCGCACTTAATCCAGATCGCAAGTACACAGCGGGTATCGGTGCGGTGAATGCTAAGGATGGCGTAGTGACTTTGCACGGTCGCTCACTCCTATTCCTTCGTAACGTTGGTCATTTGATGACTAACCCAGCCATCATTACTGGTGAAGGCAAAGAGATCTACGAGGGTATCTTGGATGCAGTAGTCACCGTATTGATTGCCCTATATGACATCAATCGTCCAGCGACTCAGGCTATCGGTAATACACGCAAAGGCTCTGTTTACATCGTCAAGCCAAAAATGCACAGTCCTGAAGAAGTTGCTTTTGCAGGTGAGCTCTTTGGTCGCGTTGAAAAATTACTCGGCTTGCCAGCAGATACAGTCAAGCTCGGTATCATGGACGAAGAGCGTCGTATGAGTGCCAATATCAAAGCAGCAATTGCTGCTGCTGGTGCACGTGTTGCGTTTATTAATACTGGCTTCCTGGACCGCACTGGCGATGAAATGCACACAGCAATGTATGCAGGTCCTATGATGCGCAAAGGTGATATGAAAGCCAGTAAATGGTTGTCTGCTTATGAGCGTCGTAACGTATTTGCGGGTTTAGATTGCGGCTTGCGTGGTCGCGCTCAAATCGGCAAGGGTATGTGGGCAATGCCAGACTTGATGAAGGCAATGGTTGAGCAGAAGATCGTACATCCTAAAGCGGGTGCAAATACTGCATGGGTACCTTCTCCAACAGCTGCTACCTTGCACGCATTGCACTATCACCAGGTGAACGTAGCTGATCTCCAAAAAGAAATGGAAAAGCTCGATACTGCCGCTGAAGCAGAAGCGCTGATCAATGACTTATTAACGATTCCGGTAGTTGAGAAGGCGAATTGGTCTAAAGAAGAGATTCAGCAGGAGTTAGAAAATAACTGCCAAGGTATCTTGGGTTATGTAGTGCGTTGGATTGATCAAGGTGTTGGTTGCTCCAAGGTTCCTGATATTCATAATGTAGGCCTGATGGAAGACCGCGCTACTTTACGTATCTCCAGTCAACATATTGCGAACTGGTTGCTAAACGGTATCGTTACAGCCGATCAAGTGAATGAAACATTGCAACGTATGGCCAAGGTAGTTGATGGCCAGAATGCTGGCGATGCTTTGTACAAGCCAATGATGCCGAACTATAAAGATTCCTATGCTTATAAAGCCGCTAGTGATTTGATCTTTAAAGGCCTTGAGCAGCCGAACGGCTACACCGAGCCACTGCTGCACGCTTGGCGTTTGGAAGTGAAGAAAGCTGGCGCTAAGTAATTTAGGCTAAGCCTCAGTAAGGATGGATTTGCCCACAAAGCAAATCCATTTTTTATTGGGGGCATCCAAATGTTCAGCTTTCTAAATCTATTTTCCAAGTCTAGGCAGACTTTTCCTTTCCAGCTAAATGATGGTGGCAGGGAAAAAGCGGGCTTTAAGGGCGGCGCTGGAGATTGTGTAGTCAGGTCGATCGCGATTGCTGCCAAGCTGCCCTATATTCAGGTCTATGAGGATCTCAGAAAAGCTAACGCGAGTTATGCTGAACTGCGGAGCGATCGTTTGGCAAGGCGGCTTAATAGCAAGGGATCATCACCTCGTAACGGAAACCATCGAAATGTGTTTCATGACTACATCCTTGGGCTTGATTTTGAGTGGGTTCCAACGATGAAGATCGGTGCAGGCTGCCAGGTTCACCTGAGGTCTGATGAACTACCGAATGGCATATTAATTGTGAAGGTTTCCAAGCACTTAACCGCCATAGTTGATGGGGTTATACTAGATACGCACGATCCATCACGCGGCGGAACTCGCTGTGTTTATGGCTATTACATTCAAAAATAGACCCATCAACAGCCAATAAAAAAGCCCCAGAGCAGTGCTCAAGGGCTTTATCAAAATTGACTGAAAATAGTCAAATTTGGCGTTAAACCAGTAAAAAATTACCAATTTGCGCTATTTTTATGGCTTTTTTGCTCCATTACTTTAGCCTCTGCCCATGCAGCTGCGATGAGGGCAAAAAAGTCGCGAATCGCAAACAAAGGCTTGAAACTAAAGAGTGGTGCTTGGTGAAACTGTACTGAGTTTGAATGTGCCATTTTAGAGCTCCTTTAAGGGTATACCCTAATAATACCCTAAACTACAGAGAAATGGTGCGAGGCAGCAAATAAATCTTTTTAGACCTTATGGTGATGGTTTTTTAGCTTCCAAGTCTCTCGGTAGGTACTTGTCATACCAATCATGATGGAAGTGGTCCAGGCAAGTGAAAAAAGCCCGCTAAAGGAGATGAAAAAAGCCAAACTCTTCCAGCCGTCAGGCAAGATGTCCTGAATAAATCCAAGGGTCGTATAGCAGCTACCTGCAAAGAGGATTGCATCAATGCCGCTATTTAATAACTGAGCCTGATAAACGAAGGTTGCCCAAATCAGCACTTCTGCAATATGTATGAGGGCAATAAAACAGAACGAGAGATAGAAGTGGAGAAAGACCCAGTGATACTCTTTTTTGGCAAGATTGGCTGTGGTCATTCTTTCGAAGCGCATCAAGACGGTATTAATCGAGATTCCGTGGAATATCAAAATCAGAACTATCCCAGCCACACCCAACAGGATGTCTTGTAAGAGTGCTAAGTAGGTAAATTGGTAGGTCACTGGGGGCATCTTATCGGCGCTTGTGTAAATATCAAATTTCTCATCAGCGTTGATAATGTCATACGGCACCATTCAAGTAAAGCGCGCATTGAACAATATTACCCATAGTCCAGAAACCCAAAAACGAGAATGTTTGTTCTTGTTTTCTTTAGCGGGCATACAGTTCACCCACATTTTGGACTTCATGATCATGAT
This sequence comes from Polynucleobacter sp. MG-5-Ahmo-C2, assembly GCF_018687735.1. Classification (NCBI taxonomy): domain Bacteria; kingdom Pseudomonadati; phylum Pseudomonadota; class Betaproteobacteria; order Burkholderiales; family Burkholderiaceae; genus Polynucleobacter; species Polynucleobacter sp. MG-5-Ahmo-C2. The sequence continues at coordinate 643,019 of NZ_CP061304.1, forward strand.
GCCGCTTGGGCCAGAGTTCATTCGGGTCTTGAATATTAATACCCATCAGTTTGGGCTTTTACTTTCTTCCTATACCTTTGCTGCTGCCGCGGCAGGAATTTTTGCTACCTATTATGTGGACCGCTTTGAGCGTAGGCAGTTGCTCTTAAGTCTTTACGTAATTTTTATCATTGCTACTCTAGCTTGCGGCTTGGCGCAAAATTATGAAACCTTATTCATTGCACGAGCATTCGCAGGTGCCTTTGGGGGCATTCTTGGTTCTCTGGTGCAAACCATTGTGGCAGATTCAATTCCATTTGAGCGCCGAGGTAAAGCCTTGGGAACAGTCATGGCTGCATTCTCAGTGTCCACTGTAGCAGGCGTGCCCCTCAGCTTGTTTCTAGCGCATCACATCTCTTATTTAGGGTGGCGCGCACCATTTATCTTTATTGGCGCAATCTCAACCTTGGTTTTTTATGTAGGCTACTTGCATATCCCCAAGATTGCGGGGCACTTAGATCATGTGCATGAGGGTAGTCGACTGAGTCAAATTCTGAAGATTATGATTGCGCCTCAACATATCAAGGCCTTTATATTTATGGGACTCATTATGATGACGGGATTTTCCGTCATTCCATATATCGCCGTTTATCTCACTACAAATGTAGGAATTAATAATTCGTATATTTCTCTAATCTATTTGTGCGGTGGGGTGGCAACGCTTATGAGCTCGCGGTTGATTGGTCATTTAGCTGATCGATATGGGAAGGTAAAGGTCTTTAGAGTGCTTGCCATCATTAGCTTAGTTCCTTTGCTTGTCACCACTAATCTTCCGGTGACGCCATTGTGGATTGTGCTGTTGAATTCCACCACATTCTTTATCTTAATTTCTGGACGAATGATTCCGGCAATGGCAATGGTAAGCCAAGTGGTTGAAAGCAAAATTCGTGGAACCTTTATGAGTCTGATTGGTTCAGTGCAGATGTTGGCATCCGGAATTGCTTCGGTAGTTGCTGGTATGGTAGTGACGATTAATGCGGATGGCATGATGCAACACTACAACCTGGTTGGTTATGGGGCTGCAGTATGTGGCCTACTTACTTTTTGGCTGGTAGGATATATTCACGCAGATGCAAAAAAGCATTTAGAAAAGACTTGATGAAACACATGGCACACAAGGAGACCACATGATTCAGTTTAAAAGACCCGACGGTAACTCTGTTGAAGGCTACTTGGTAGAGCCTGCAGATAAAGCCAATGCTCCGGGCGTTGTGGTCATTCAGGAGTGGTGGGGCTTGGATGATGAGGTGAAGTCAGTGGCAGATCGTTTGGCAAAAGCCGGCTATCGTGCTCTAGTCCCCGATCTCTATCGCGGTAAGTTAGCCCTTGAAGCAAACGAGGCCGAGCATTTAATGAATGGCTTGAACTTTGGCGATGCTGCTACTCAAGATATTCGTGGCGCAGTTCAATATTTAAAAGCGACTGGTAGTCAGAAGGTTGCTGTTACTGGATTTTGTATGGGCGGTGCCCTGACGGTACTTTCCGCCTGTAATGTTCCTGAGCTTGATGGCACGATTGTTTGGTACGGCTATCCTCCTTTGGAATATGTAGATGCTGCAGCTATTCAGAAGCCGATGTTGGCACACTGGGCTTTGCATGATGAGTTCTTTTCCATTACAGGCGTTGATCAGCTAGAGGAGAAGTTAAAACAAGCTGGCGCTAGCTATGAATTTTATCGCTACGATACTAAGCATGCTTTTGCTAATCCAAAGTCGGCTGTCCGTGGCTTGCCACCTTTAGAATACAACGCCGAGGCAGCGACATTGGCTTGGGATAGAACCCTAGAATTCTTGAAAAAGAATTTAGCTTAATTACCTATCAAGGTCTGCATCATGCATTTATTCACCGAAAACCTTGCTGTAGAAATTGCTGCTTACTATCGCAATCTCGCCTTAGCGCATGGCGTTGTGCCAAAAGTATTTACCTTAGTTAACGGTGAGGGAGATCAATTTTTATTCTTCATCGATGATTTGGGCATGGAGAAGGAAGAGGAGGATCAGTTTTTGGCATATATCGTTAAAGAACATGATGCTGTCTCTTATGCGCGTGGCACCTTAGTGATCGTTGAAAAGAATCAGCAATATATCGAGTTTGCAATTGTGGATCGTGATGATGAAGAGGCAATCGTTTGCTCTGCAGAGTTAACGCGAGATATGGACGATAAGCCAATTGCTCTTACCGAGTTTGATAAAACGCTAGTCAAGAAAACATCAATTGTTTTTGGAAAACTCTTTGAGTCGGTCAAGCTATCGGAGGCAAAGCTAGAAGATTTTGAAAGTCTTTGGGAAGAAATGAAACCCAAGATTTTGCATCGATCCATGGGCATCTAGTCCTCTCAAATGACGCCGGCACAACAGCGGGAATTTATTCATGGCTTTAAGGAGATGTCGCATTCTGCTGTGACGATCTTGACGTGGAGTTTGGTGACTGGCATTGCTATGGCAAAGTCCACCTTAACTGTTCAGCAAGCCATTGCAATGAGTCTGCTGGTATACGCAGGCTCAGCTCAACTCGCTGCACTACCTCTAATTGCGGTGGGCGCACCTATTTGGGTGATATTGCTCACTTCTTTTATGGTGAACTTACGCTTTGTTATTTTCAGTCTCGGATTGCAAGCCCATTTTGCCTATCTATCTACTTGGCGCAGAATTGTGTTGGGCTATTTCACTACGGACTTTTCATATCTATCGCACATTAAGCGCTTCCCAAAACCGGAGACAAAAGAAGAATTGGCTGCCGATAAAGAGCACCTGCGCCTGTATTCCATGATGGGCTTTCAAGCTGCCAACTGGCTTGCTTGGCAGGTCAGCTCTATCACTGGAATTTTGCTTGCCAGTCAAATTCCAAAGGACTGGGGCTTGGAGTTTGCTGGTGCCGTTGCTTTGGTTGTCATTATTGGACCAATGTTGGATCGCGCTTCGGCAAGATGGGCTGCAGTCACTGCCGGGGTTGTTGCGGTCATGACCTACGGCATTACGTTTCGACTCAATATTATTTTAGCCATTGGTGCTGCTGTATTTGTGGGGATGGTTTTAGATAAATCTCCAAAAGAAGGGGTGATCTCATGAGTATTGCTTATCTCATTATTGGCATGATCATTGTTACTGTAGTGGCACGCAGTTTCTTTATTCTGCTGGGCGATCGCATCAAGATTTCAGAATGGGGTCTAGAGACCATTCGTTATGCACCTTTGGCTGCATTGATTGCAATTTTGGCACCTGAAATCTTTTTACCAGTCAGCGCCTCCAGCATTGCTGAATTTAACCTAAGACTTCCCAATATTTGGGGAGGAATTGCGGCAATGATTGCCTTTTATTTCAGCAAGAAAATGATTCCAACCCTCGTGATAGGAATGGCAGTTTATACAGCTGTTCGGTTTTGGTTCGCGTAAGTAGGTGAGATGGTGGCTTGCAATATGCCAATTTGACCCCATATAAGGTCAAGTAGGAGTGTTTGGTGCCCAGGAAGGGACTCGAACCCCCACAACCTTACGATCGCCAGCACCTGAAGCTGGTGCGTCTACCAATTTCGCCACCTGGGCATGCCTCTATTATAGAGGGATGGCTATTCCAGGGGCTTTTCTGGGCTAATTTGTCTTTTTTCCTACAGACTCGATGGTTTGATACAGTAGCCTTATTCATAACAAAAATAGATATCAATAGATATATAGCAAGGGCATGTATTGCCGAAGGAATTAAATGCGTAAAGCAAAAGACTTGGTGCCGCGTGAGGCTGATCGTTTAGGAACAGTCCAGGGTCACCGAGATGGATTTGGATTTGTCATTCCCGATGATGGTGGTGAAGATATTTTTCTCTCTGAGCGAGAGATGTCTCGTGTCATGCATGGCGATAGAGTCAATGTCAGGGTGTTAGGAACAGACCGACGTGGTCGGCCAGAAGGGCAGATTGTTGAGGTGGTTCTGCATGCCAACAAAGTTGTCATTGGTCGCCTGTTAAATGAAAACGGCGTTCTCATTGTTGCGCCTGAAGATAATCGAATTGGTCATGACATTTTGATTCCGCCGAAGGGGCAAGGACAGGCTAAATTAGGTCAGGTGGTCAGTGTCGAGATTATTGACTACCCCGATAGTTATCGCCAAGCTGTTGGTCGAGTGGTTGAGGTTTTGGGCGAGATTGATGATCCCGGCATGGAGATCGAAATCGCTGTCCGTAAGTATGGTGTGCCTCACGAGTTCTCGGCTGCAGCGATGAAAGAGGCTGCAGCACTCCCAGACTCAGTTCAGCAAGAGGACTTAGAGGGGCGCGTAGATTTGCGCGATATCCCTTTGGTTACCATTGATGGCGCAGATGCTAGAGACTTCGACGATGCGGTGTATTGCGAACCCATCATGTACGGCAAGACCAAAGCTTGGCGCTTGATTGTAGGTATTGCCGACGTGTCGCATTACGTTAAACCAGGCCATCCATTAGATGACGAAGGTTTGTTGCGCGCTACTTCAGTCTATTTTCCAAGGCGCGTTATTCCAATGTTGCCCGAGAAGATCTCCAATGGTCTGTGCTCCCTCAATCCTGGAGTAGATCGTTTGTGTATGGTCTGTGACTCTGTGGTGGATAACAACGGTATTGTCTTGGCCTATCAGTTCTACCCTGCGGTAATGCATTCTGCGCAACGTTTCACTTATGACACGGTTTGGGAGATTCTATCGAATAGTAAGGGGCCTGAGGCTGCTCGATTTGCCCAGTTCCGCCCACTGCTTGGTAACCTCTACTCTTTATTCAAGATCTTGTTATCTGCGCGTGAGAAGCGGGGTGCCATCGAGTTCGAGACTACCGAGACTCAGATCATTAGTAATGAGCTTGGTAAGATTTTGCGGATTGAGCCGCGCCTGCGCAATGATGCCCACCGCTTAATTGAAGAGTGCATGTTGACAGCAAACGTTTGTGCTGCTGATTTCATCGACAAGAATAAGCACTTGAGTCTGTATCGCGTGCATGGCGAGCCTTCTGAAGAGAAGTTGGTGACCTTGCGCCAGGTATTAAGAACCTCAGGCCTTTCTTTGGATGGCGGTGAGAAACCAAAACCTCGTGATTTTGCAAAATTGATGCGTGAGATCAAAGATCGCCCTGATGCCAATATGTTGCAGTCAGTGGTGTTGCGCTCTATGCAGCAGGCTATGTATCAGCCAGATAATGAAGGTCACTTTGGCTTGTCATATCCAGCGTACTCTCATTTCACCAGTCCGATTCGTCGCTATCCAGACTTACTTACACATCGTGTGATTAAGTCGATACTGCAGAAGAAGCCTTACGCTCCCGTGCTCCCAGCAACTGTGCCTCTAAATCTGACGCTACCACGCAAAGGCAAAGGTCGCGAGAATGCAGTAAATGCTAAGAAGTCTCATAGTGACGCTAAAGCAGTCGCCGCCAAAGGCGCTAGACCACCCAAAGGTGCTAATGCCGCTTTGCCAATTTGGGGTCAATTGGGCGTGCATTGCTCATCCAATGAGCGTCGCGCCGATGAAGCCTCACGCGATGTTGAGGCATGGCTCAAGTGTTACTACATGCGTGATCATTTAGGCCAAGAATATGCCGGCACCGTAACGAGTGTTGCTAACTTTGGATTATTTATTCAGCTCGAGAACCTGTTTGTCGAAGGTATGGTTCACGTTACTGAATTGGGTGGTGATTACTTTCAGTATGACGAGGCTCGTCAAGAGTTGCGCGGAGAAAGAACGGGCATTCGTTATCGTTTAGGTGATCGCTTGCATGTTTTAGTTAGTCGTGTTGATTTAGATGCACGTAAGATTGAATTTAGTCTCGTCAAATCGATAGGTGCAGAGATAAGTGGCGCATCTAGTCGCCGTCAATTGCTATTGGCTGCTGATACTGGTAGGCCAAATAAGAAAGCTGCATCTAAAAAGAGTAGGCCAGAAAGCAAAACCCCACAAAAGCCTAGCGGCATAAATGTGAATGCTGCAAAGTCTGCTGGAACACTCAGTGCCAACCAATCTAAGAGCAAAGCCAGCCGCAAGAATGGTAAATCAAATCCTGGAAGAACTCCTGGTAAACCTGCTGGCACAAAACCACCAGTACGAAACACTAGAGCTACCCGCCGTAAATAAAAAGCGCACAAAATAGATGAAACAAATATTAGTTGGTTTTCATGCGGTTCAGGCACGCTTACGCGTTGACCCAGATAGTTTGAAAGCGGTTTACTTTGATCCCAGTCGTCGCGATAGGCGCATGGGGGATTTTTTAAAGCAAGCTGAAGAGGTATTGGGTGAGCGTTTGCATGCTGCTGATGCCGAGCGTTTACATAAGCTTACTGGGCATGATCGTCACCAAGGCGTCGTTGCTTTGGCTGAAAAAATGACCATCGCACGGACCATTACTGAAGTAGTAGAAGATGCAGAGAGCGCTCAGAAGCAACCATTGTTCTTGGTTTTAGATGGTGTTACTGATCCACATAACTTTGGTGCTTGCCTGCGTGTGGCTGACGGGGCAGGTGTTGATGCGGTAGTGATTCCAAAAGATCGTTCCGCCTCTATTAATGCGACCGTCAGCAAGGTGTCGAGTGGGGCATCTGAAGTCATGCCCGTAATTACTGTGACCAATCTTGTGCGTAGCATGAAGGAGATGCAGGAAGCAGGCGTCTGGTTAATTGGCACAGACGATGAGGCTGAAAAATCAATCTATGACCTCGATCTCACTGGCCCCATTGCAATAGTGATGGGAGCTGAAGGCGAGGGCATGCGTCGCCTTACAAAAGAAACCTGTGATGAGCTCGTACGCATACCCATGCAAGGTGTAGTAGAAAGTTTGAATGTTTCTGTTGCAAGTGGCGTATGCCTGTATGAGGCATTAAGACAGCGCCTAGCGAAAGCTGCCAAGAATTAATAGGTAGAAACTGCTAGCGACTTACTTCGCTAGCAGTGCTTCAAGTTTTTCTGTATCAATACAGAAATTACGAATACCTTCGGCCAATTTCTCGGTCGCCATTGGGTCATTATTGAGTTGCAGACGGAAGCTAGACTCATCTAGCTTTAGCGGAGTAATTTTTTCCGCATGAGCGCTATCTGCATCCAACTTTTTAATAACAGGTGAGGTGCTACTTTGCAGTTCAGCTAAAAGCTCCGGGCTAATTGTTAGCAAATCACAGCCCGCTAACTCGAGGATCTGAGTAGTATTCCGAAAACTGGCACCCATGATCTCGGTAGAGATGCCAAAGTGTTTGTAATAGGTAAATATTTTCTTGACTGAAGTCACGCCAGGATCATTGGCGCCCCCATTCATTTCATCACTCCAATTGCTACCCAACTTGGACTTATTCCAATCGGTAATGCGGCCCACAAATGGGGAGATCAGCTTTGCGTTTGCTGCGCCACAAGCAGCCGCCTGAATGAGTGAGAAGAGTAAAGTGATATTGCAATGAATGCCTTCAGCTTCTAATTCTTTTGCAGCAGCAATACCTTCCCAGGTGCCAGCAAGCTTGATCAAAATACGTTTGCGCTCAATCCCATGCGACTCATATAAAGCAATAATATGCTTGGCCTTAGCAACCGTTGCCTTGGTATCAAAAGAGAGTCGGGCATCGACTTCAGTAGAAACGCGCCCTGGAACAATTTTCAGAATCTCCAAACCAAACGCTACCAAGATATAGTCAACCAAGTCAGTGGGACTCATTCCGCGATGGGCATCTTTTACTGACTGCACTAAGCTTTGATAATTGCTTTGTTGGGCTGCTTTGAGGATGAGCGACGGGTTAGTCGTGGCATCCTGTGGTTGAAATACTTGCATGCGCTCAAAATCACCAGTATCGGCAACGACCGTAGTGAGCTTTTTAAGTTGCTCTAGTTGGTTTGGGGCTGAAGAAGTGTTATTCATGGCTAGATTGGTCTAAATAAGGGGTCTACAGTAGTCGGTTTTTGATGAATATCATATGATAGATGTATTAATGACTCAGTTTCAATAAAGGCATTTAGCAGGCTTATGAACCAAGATCAACTCAAACAAATGGTAGGCGAGGCGGCTCGTGATGAAGTCTTAAAGTTGCCAGCAGGGCAAATTTTAGGGGTTGGTACAGGCTCAACTGTTAACTGCTTTATTGATGCCTTAGCTCCACACAAAAATCATTTCGTAGGGGCGGTATCGAGTTCAAATGCAACAACAGAGCGTTTACTCAAACATGGCTTCCAGGTTTTAGATCCCAATGATGTCACTGGCTTACCCGCCTATGTCGATGGTGCTGATGAAATCGATCCAACGGGCCACATGATCAAAGGTGGTGGTGGTGCGCTAACCCGAGAAAAAATTATTGCTTCCATGGCCAAGCAATTTATCTGCATCTGTGATTCATCTAAACAAGTTCCAGTGCTGGGTAACTTTGCGTTACCAGTAGAAATCATTCCACTTGCCAAAGGTGTCGTAAGCAGGGAATTAGAAAAATTCGGTGGCAAGGTCACGCTGCGTCTGGCAAAAAATACCCGTGCAGATTTAAATCAAACCCTAAGCGAACCTTTTGTTACTGATAATGGTGGGTGGATATTGGATGTGGCGGGTCTACAGATTGCTGACCCTATTCAAATGGAAGCACAACTAAATCAGATCGCTGGCGTGATTACGGTTGGATTGTTTGCTAAAGAAAAAGCAAACATTCTGCTGGTGAGTAATGCCTCTGGTGTAGAAAGAATCCTGCTCTAGATAATAAAAAACCCGACGGGGTATGCCCATCGGGTTGTTTGCCATGGTTTGCATGGCGCAGGCACTCGGAAGAGATTTAGTTCCTTAGCCTATGAGCATATAGATACGCTCATTCTGAATGGCTTTCGCCAATGTAGTGGAGCACAATCACTGCCTCACTACGATTACATCCTATGCCTGCATAGATAGAGTGTCAACAGCTGGGAACAAGTTTTATTAATTTACTAATGCTGTGCCGCAATACTGCAGATGTAGCGCTTTATTCCGCTGGTGGAACGTAGCCTTGCGCCATATCCGCACCACCTTCAAAGAAGTATTTCTCAACTTGCTTTAAAAGGTACTGGCGCGCGCGGGGATCAGCCATATTGAGGCGGTTTTCGTTAATCAACATAGTTTGCTGCTTTAACCAAGCAGCCCAAGCCTCTTTGGATACTTGATTCCAAATCTTTTTACCAAGCTCACCGGGTAGCGGAGCAAAATCCATTCCTTCAGCCTCTTTGTTGAGCTTGATACATTGAACCATCCGTGCCATCTGTAATGCCTTTCTTATAGATCTTTAGTTAAAACCATGGACTTACGGTCCCAGTTATAAATTTGTTTTCTTTCTCCAGGCAGGTCTTCAACACTTGCCCTTTTAAAGCCGCGCTTTAAGAACCAATGCTCTGTTCTAGTGGTGAGCACAAATAATTTTTTAATACCTTCTTGTTTGGCACGCATCTCTACACGCTTTAGAAGACGCTCGCCATCACCTGAACCTTGAACGTCTGGATCAACTGCCAGGCATGCGAGTTCACCAACGCCGTTGGGAAATGGAAAGAGGGCAGCACAGCCGAATAGAACGCGATCATGCTCAATGACTGAGAAGCGCTGAATATCACGCTCAATCACATCTTGACCACGAGCAGCCAGGATACCTTCTTCTTCTAGAGGCATGGTCAACTGCAAAATACCGCCCACATCATCCTGATTGGCTTCACGCAAGTTCTCAATATCAGATGAAGCAAGCATCATGCCGATGCCATCATGGGTAAAGAGCTCTTCAAGCAAAGCACCATCTTGATTGCAAGGTAAGAAATGAACGCGACTTACGCCTGCTCTGATCGCTCTGCCGGAAATGTTGAGTAGACTCTTCATGCCAACATCTAAATCCTTGTTGCCTGCCATATAGTCTTGGAGCTGTGGCAGGGATAACTCTGTAATCAGATCGCCTTCTGCATCATGCAAGCCTTCATAAGGGCTTAAGAAAATCAACTTGTCAGCCTTAAGAGAGGCAGCAGTAGAGGCGGCCACATCCTCATAAGCCAGATTGAATGCCTGTCCGGTTGGCGAGAAGCCCAAAGGTGAGAGCAAGACAATCTTATTGCTATCTAAAGAGAGTTTGATAGAAGTAGAGTCGACCTTACGCACTAAGCCTGTATGGATGTAATCAATACCCTCCACAACACCTACAGGCATCGCAGTAATAAAGTTACCAGAGATCACGGAGATACGTGATCCCGCCATTGGGGTGTTAGGTAAACCACGACTAAAGGCTGCTTCAATATCGAGACGCAATTCACCAGCGGCTTCTTTGACGCACTCGAGTGCGGCAGCATCAGTAATACGGTAGCTATGAATAGAGCTTTTGCCAAACTTACTCTTGATTTTGCGCAACATGAGTTGCTCTTCAATTTGTGGACGAATGCCGTGAACTAAAACAATGCGCATCCCCATGGCATGCAACATGGCAATGTCCTCAATGAGATTCTCAAGACCAATTTCTTGGACGAGCTCACCAGCAAAAGCAATTACAAAGGTCTTTTCACGGAAGCTGTGAATGTAGGGCGCAACATCGCGCAACCACCCTACAAAGGGGAAGTTGGAGGTAGATTCTTCGGCACTTGAGGCCTGATTCGGTGCATTTGTTGGCATAGTGAGAAAATTATAGGGTGCAAGAGCCCATAAACCAACAAAAACCCAAAGCAATGCCAAAGCCTGTGCCTGCTTCCAACACCACTCGCAGGCTCGAAATCCGCTTTCCGGAAGAATTGCCGGTCTCTAGTCAGAGGCAAATCATCAAGGATGCCTTGCAGAGCCACCAGGTGGTAATTGTCTGTGGTGAGACCGGCTCGGGTAAGACTACTCAGCTACCCAAGATCTGTTTAGACCTTGGTAGAGGCACCATCAACGGCGGTAAATTAATTGGCCATACCCAACCCCGCCGAATAGCAGCTACAGCGACTGCCAAGCGAATTGCTCAAGAGCTTGGCTCTCCCATTGGTCAAGATGTTGGCTATCAAGTGCGCTTCGCTGACAAGAGTAGTCAAACGGCCTCGGTCAAGCTCATGACAGACGGCATCCTCTTGGCAGAGACTCAGCGCGACCCCCAGCTCAAAGCTTATGACACGCTCATCATCGATGAAGCACATGAGCGTAGCCTAAATATTGACTTCCTCTTGGGTTACCTAAGACAGCTACTTCCAAAGAGGCCCGATCTCAAACTTATCATCACTTCGGCAACAATAGATGCCCAAAGGTTTGCAGAACACTTTGCAATCAACGGTAAAGCAGCCCCAGTGATTGAAGTTAGCGGCCGACTCTTTCCAGTGGAGCAGCGGTATTCACCGCTGGAGCCAGATTCCAAGCCTGATGGAAAAAAGGAATCCAAGGCTGCAAAAGAAATTCCAGATGCTGTCGCAGAAGAAATTGCTAACGTTTGGCGCGAGGGTACATCAGGTGCTGGAGATGTGTTGGTCTTTTTACCAGGTGAGCGCGAGATTCGGGATTGTGCAGAGACGCTGCGCAAGGATCATGTACTGCAACAACGCTTTCATCCAGAAATTCTGAGTTTGTTCGCTCGTCAATCGGTAGCCGAACAAGAAAGAGTCTTTGGTCCAGGTAATGGTCGTCGCATTATTCTGACAACGAATGTGGCCGAGACTTCTTTAACCGTACCCAATATTCGTTATGTGATTGATAGTGGCTTGGCGAGAGTAAAGCGCTACTCTTATCGTAATAAGGTAGAGCAACTACAGATTGAGCCTATTTCGCAAGCGGCTGCCAATCAACGGGCCGGGCGTTGCGGCCGTGTCTCAGACGGCATCTGCATTCGTTTGTATAGCGAGCTTGATTATCAAAACCGCCCTAAATTTACCGACCCAGAAATTCTCCGAAGCTCATTGGCAGCAGTGCTACTGCGCATGAGTGCATTGCGCCTGCCAAAGATTCAGCACTTCCCCTTTATTGATAAACCACTAGGCAGAGCGATTGCTGATGGCGTGCAGCTTCTTGATGAATTGGGTGCAATTGAATTTGATGAATCAGATGCTACCGATGGAAAAGATATCAACAATAGCTTTAAGCTCACAGCGATTGGTAAGCAGTTAGCAGACTTACCGCTGGATCCTCGTATTGGCAGAATGCTGCTAGCTGCAAAAGAGCACAATGCTTTAAAAGAAGTCACTATCATCGCTTCGGCTTTAGCAACCCAAGACCCCCGTGAGCGACCCATGGATCAGGGTGCTGCTGCTGATCAAGCGCATCTCCAGTTTGCTGATGAGCGCTCTGAGTTTCTCAGTTTCGTAAAACTCTGGAATTGGTACCAGGATGCCTTGCAACACAAACACAGCAATCGCCAATTAGAAAATGTATGCAGAAGTAAATTCTTATCGCCACGCCGCTTACGGGAGTGGCGAGATGTGCATGGTCAATTGCATACTATGCTGGGTGAAAAGGGTTGGAAAGAAAATGCTCTTGCTGCAACATATGAGCAAGTCCATTTATCGCTTCTCACAGGCCTACTCGGTTATGTTGCCAAAAAAGAAGAAGACGAAAAGTCTCAAGATCGTAATAGTAAGTCGGGTGGCTATGTTGGTGCTCGAGGTATTCGGCCATTCATTTGGCCAGGCTCAACCATTGGTAAAAAAGCGGGGGCCTGGATCCTGGCTGGGGAGTTAGTAGAAACCAATCGCATGTATGCACGAACGATTGCCAAGATTGAGCCGCAGTGGGTGGAGAAGGTTGCAGCCCATCGCCTCATTCAGACTCTGAGTGACCCATTTTGGGATCACCGTCAGGGTGAAGTCTTGGCGTTTGAGCGTGGCACTTTATATGGTTTGCCTATCTATCATGGTCGACGAGTTCGTTATGAGCCGCATGATCCAGAAGCGGCAAGAGCGTTATTTATCCGCCAAGCCTTAGTTCAGGAAGAAATGTTTGGTCGCATGGATACACCAGCCCTCTACCGTGAAACTGAATCTGATGCCAAGAAAAAATACCCCGGTCTTTTTAGTTTCTTCTGGCATAACTGTCGCCTGATCAGAGAAATTGAAGCACTTGAGCATCGTTCACGCCGCCCTGATGTTTTAGTTGATGATGATCTACTCTTTGCTTTTTATGACTCGCGCATTCCGAGAGAAGTCTGCAATCGCGAAGGTCTCAAAGCATGGTTCAAGAAAGAACCTGGGCTTGACAGCCAGTTGAGACTCGAGAAGGCCGACCTGATGCGCCACGAGGCTGCAGGTATTACGGTCGATCGCTATCCTAAGATAATGATGGTTGGTGGAGCGGAGCTCAATCTCACATATCACTTTGAGCCCGGAAGTCCAAAAGACGGTGTCACCTTGGTTGTGCCATTAACGCAACTTAATCAAGTAGATGGACGTCGATGTGAATGGTTGGTTCCTGGTATGTGTGAAGAGAAGGTGCTGCTGCTACTCAAATCCTTGCCACAGAAGTTGCGGCGTCACTGTGTGCCACTTCCCGACTATGCAAAGTCATTCTTAGAGCGTACTTTGGAAGGTAAGCAATTTGGGGTGGGCGACTTTTTAGACAGTCTAATTAACGATATACGTCAAGAACGCGGCCTTGAAATTAAGCGGACCGACTTTAGACCTGAAGCGTTACCTTTGCACTCATCGATGAATTTTAGGTTGATTGACGAACATGGTCGTCAGCTTGAAGTAGAAAGAAATCTTGCTCGCTTACGTTCCGAGTATGGAGAAACTGCCCGCAGCGCTTTTCAGGCGATTGCGCAAGAGGCTGCACAAGCAGAGTTGGGGGTAGAGGCGCCTAAGGCTGGCTCCAAACTTGATGAGAAGGCACGTACAGTAGAGCAGGGGGGCTATCGTTCTTGGGAGTTTGGTGAGCTACCAGAAACTCTAGAGATTCAGAAGGGAAATAAAACTTTATTCGGCTACCCAGCTTTGGTGGATCGTGGCGACTACTGCGATTTAGAAGTCTTTGATGATTTGCTGGAAGCCAGAAAGCAACATCACTTAGGATTACGTCGTCTCTTCGCGCTTAACAATAAAGACACACTGAAGTCCTTGCAAAAACAATTGCCAGGTATTCGCGAGCTAGGATTGCTATTTATTAATGTGGGTTCTGTAGAAGAATTGATTGAGCAAATTCTGAATGTAGCACTTGAGCGCGCATTTGTCTCCGAAACGCTGCCAGTCAATGCTGAGCAATTTGCCATGCAATTACAAGCCGGTAAACCGCGATTGGCTCTCATCGCCCAAGAAATTTCCCGGCACGCCTTAAATGCCCTTCAAGCCCACGCTGATTTGCAGAAGAAGGTAGCTAGTGCAAAAGCGGCTTCACCTACTGCTTATGCAGATATACAAACGCAAATGCAAGGATTGATCTTTCCTCGGTTTGTTGCTGAAATTCCTTATGGGCAACTGGTACATTTACCGCGCTACTTAAAAGCGATTGCCATGAGGATTGATAAGTTACGCGCCAACCCTAGCCGTGATGCCCAATGTCAAAAAGACTGGGAGTCGGTTGCCAGACCCTGGCAAAAGTTGCTACAAGGAGGCAGGGGTTCAGCTTCTTATGCCATGACCGAGGACCAGGCTTTGCAGGATTTTCGGTGGCAACTCGAGGAGTTGAGGGTCGCTTTGTATGCTCAAGAGCTCAAAACTCCAACCCCAATGTCCCTAAAGAGACTGGAAAAGGTTTTGGCTAGTTTGCGCTAGGTCAAATCCAATGTGCTTGAGAGGGGGATTTGTGAGCCCTCGATTGCTTACAATGGAGGGATGTACACATTTATCACGATTAGAGGTTTTCGCAATATTGCGGGATCTGCAATATTGGCACTTCTCTCACATGCTTATCCTGTATTTGCCGAGGCTATAGCATCAACCGAACCAAAAGTCGCCATCATCTTAAATTCTGGCGCTGCCTCAGTCAGTTTGATTGATATGCAAAGTCGCCAAGTGATGAAAACGATGACGGTTGGTAAGGAACCTCATCACTTGATGATGACCCCCGATCAAAAAACATTATTGGTTGCCAATGCAGCCGGTAATGATGTTGTATTAATGAACCCAAGCACTGGTGAGTTAACAGGCAGAATACCGAACATCATTGATCCTTACCAAATTGGCTATTCACCAAATCACAAATGGTTTGTGGCAAATGGCAATCGCTTAGACCGTGTGGATATTTATGCTGCTAATGGCGCTGATCTGAAATTGGCTGGAACGGTGAAGTTAGCAAAGACACCAAGTCACATTGCATTCACCTCGGATAGCAAAATTGCATTTATCACCTTGCAAGATTCCAGCGAGCTTGCAGCAATCGATTTGGAAACCCAAAAAATTCTTTGGGTGATGCCTACAGGTAAGGTGCCTGCTGGCCTGTGGATGACCCCTGGAGATCAGTATTTATTGGTTGGTATTACTGGTGAAGATAATGTGCAAGTAATTGATTGGAAGAATCGCAAGGAGGTAAAGCGCATCCTGACGGGTAAGGGCGCCCATAACTTCCGTCCCTTAGGCGATAAGAAGCAGGTATTTGTGAGCAACCGTATTGCATCCACTATCAGCCTCATCAATATGCAAACTCTGGAGAAGGTGGGCGATATTACTGGCCTGCCATCTGGTCCAGATGATATGGAAATCACCCCTGATGGTAAAACCTTATGGGTCACCTTTCGTTTTTCTAAAAAGGTTGGTGTGATTGATATTCCCTCTATGAAATTATTGACCGTGATTCCGGTGGGCAAATCACCACACGGCGTATTTTTCTATCCTAGAGCATCCTGGGAATAAGTTTTCATCATGAAGTGCAAACAAATGATTTATTTAACAGCCGCCTTCATACTCGGCTGTTTTGCATTTGGCGCACACGCTCAAACTGCAAGTTGTAATAAAACGGTTTACCTCACGTTTGATACTGGTAATATGTCGGTCGCTGAAAAAGTTGCTGAAACTCTGAAGCGACACAATGTCAAAGCTACCTTTTTCCTTTCTAATGAAAAAACTTTCCGAGGTGACTTTGCTTTAGACGATTCATGGAGAGCCTATTGGCAGGAGCGGCTTAAAGAGGGCCATCACTTCGGTAGCCACACTTATGACCATACTTATTTTGTCAAAGATGGACCCAAAGGGCAGGTCTTTGAGAGGCCTCAATTTGGACCAAAAGCAGGAGAGACTATTCTGTATAACGAAGCGGCAATGTGTAAAGAGATTCGTAAGGTAGATCAGCGCTTCCAGGAATTAACCAGCCAGCCTTTGCAAAAGATCTGGCGTGCCCCGGGTGGAAAAACTTCACCGACATTAATTCGGATGGGGGATATGTGTGGCTATGAACACATTGGCTGGGCGCCGGCAGGTTTTCTGGGGGATGAACTCAACTCCGATAAGCATCCCAATGACCAACTTCTAGAAAAGGCTAGTCGCGATATTAAAGACGGCGATATTGCGATGGCTCACCTGGGTATCTGGTCCAGAAAGGATCCTTGGGCGCCTGCTGTATTGGAGCAATTGATCGTCAACCTCAAAGCTCGTGGATTCTGCTTTGCTACTTTGCCCAAGGCGCACAAAAATTTGGCAGATCAGTCAAAATAAGACATGGATTTAAGTTCAATCACTTCAGCAATCTCTAGCGCTTACGGCAGCGTCCAGGAGTTTTTATTTGCCAATATTGTTGGACCACTTTTGTACCAATTCGATTTGATGTCTTGGGCGGAAGATGTATTTGATGGTATCGATTGGTTTTTATTTGGCTGCATACAGATTTTCTTGATTATTGTTGTGCTCAGAACTTGGGAGCGTATTGCGCCCGCCGAGAAACAAGAGCGTTTTGCTAAGACTAGTAGGGCGGATGTGGTCTATACCTTGTTCCATCGTCTTGGTATTTTTCATGGCCTGATCTTTATTGCGCTGTCAGGATTCTTCTTTGAGATTGACTCCGTCTTGCACGATTTCCGCTTTGATCGTTTTAATGTGGAGTCTTGGTGGCCCGGGGTGACCTCAATACCCGTGGTCAGTTTTTTGGTTTATTTGGTGCTGCTCGACTTCGTAGAGTATCTCTATCACCGCGCATCCCATGCGTTTAATTGGTGGTGGCAGTTGCATGCGCTGCACCACAGTCAAACGGTCATGACTGCTTGGTCTGATAATCGCAATCACATACTAGATGACAGCATGCGTGCTGTAGTAATGGCACTATTTGCTCTTCTATTTGGAGTTTCCCCAGGACAATTCATCATCTTGATTGCATTGAGTCAATTTATTCAGAGTTGGCAGCATGCCAATATCAAAGTCCACTTGGGTAAGGCGCAATATCTTTTGATATCGCCGATGTTTCATCGTATGCACCATGCAGTGGGCTATGGCCATGAAGCGATCGGTAAACCTGGTGTGCTTGGAGGTTGTAATTTTGGTATTTTGTTTCCTTGGTGGGATATGTTGTTTAAAACTGCTATCTTCCCGAAAGAGGTCTATCCTACAGGGGTCAGATACTTGGAGGTATCGCAAAATATTCTGACCCAGCAATGGCAAGGTCTTGCGCGCTCAGTTAAAGAGCTCATGCCAAAGTAAATCAATGAAGTCAGGCATGCGAAGAAGCATGCAATAGGAGTTTTATGGTTGGACTGCCGCAAGTATTTAAATCATTTGGATTGGCTCTAGTGGGGACGATTCATCCAAGGATGTTGTGGCTTAGCTTGCGACCATTCTTCATTGTATCGATTCTCTGGGGTTGCCTTATTTGGCTGACGTGGACTCCAGCGCTAGCGGTACTTAGCGAGTTTCTGACTCACTCCCTGTTTACGAATTGGATTCAAGAAGGTTTGATCTGGGCTGGTTTTGAAAACGCTAGAGCATGGATTGCCCCGTTATTTTTTGTGATGCTCATTATTCCGCTAATCACGATTAGCTTATTGGTACTGATTGCATTTTCAACTGTACCCACCATCGTAAAGATGGTAGTCAGGCAAGCGCACTACCAAGATTTAGCGTGCAAGCGGGGCGGCGGTTTATTTGGCGGCATGGTTTACACCTTGTGGTCAGCGCTCATTTGCCTTGCTTTAGTCATGCTGACATTGCCGGTGTGGTGGGTGCCTCCATTGGTAGCAGTGTTACCACCACTTCTTTGGGGGTGGTTAACCATGCGTCTCATGTCGTATGACGTCTTGGCTAAACACGCGAGCGTTGAAGAACGTGATCAGCTATTGGAAAAATATCGTTGGCCATTACTCACGATGGGTATTGTTTCTGGGATGCTTGGTGCTGTTCCTACCTTTTTCTGGGCTACATCTGCATTAGCCTTAGTTCTATTCCCAATTGTTAGCTTTATTGCTCTTTGGATTTATTCTTTGATCTTTGTGTTTGCCGGCCTTTGGTTCAGCCATTTCTTATTAGATGCCTTAAAAGAGTTACGACAAGAAGAATTGGATCAAGCCTTAACAGTGCAAGCGCATGTAGTGGATATGGAACTTCCCTATCATGGCCAATGAGATGGTTGATGAAATGAAAAAAGTGGAAATAGATCTAGCAAAAGATGCGCCAACTGGGGCACAACGTCGCTTTGGCTTAATTGTGATTGGTGATGAGATTCTCTCTGGCCGTCGTCAAGATAAACATATGGCGACCTTGATTGAGCTTCTCAATGAGCGCGGCTTAAGCTTGGCATGGGCAAAATATGTCGCCGATGATCCTGAGCAAATTACTGCAACACTCAAAGAAAGTTTTGCCAGTGGCGATGTGGTGTTTAGTACCGGCGGTATTGGTGCAACACCGGATGATCACACACGTCAATGCGCTGCATTAGCGCTCGGCACTACAACGCAATTGCATCCCACTGCACAAGAGTTGATAGCAGGCCGCATTCAGTCTATGGCAGAAGGCGATCCCATCAAAGCAGATTTAAATACACCTGAGAACCAACATCGTTTCAAGATGGGTGAGTTTCCGATTGGTAGCGACATCATTCCTAATCCTTATAACCAGATTCCAGGTTTCCGAATTAAAGAGCATCACTTTGTTCCTGGCTTTCCGGTGATGGCTGCACCGATGATGGCGTGGTGTTTGGATACACACTACAAAGATCTTTTTCATCAAGAGAACTGGGCAGAGCAGAGTTTCATTGTTCCTAAGGGCATTGAATCAACCTTAACCCCCTTAATGGAGCGTATAGAGGCCAATTTCCCGGGGGTAAAGGTCTTCAGCCTTCCTTCGGTTGGAGACCCTAGCAAGGGCGGTGTTTATGCCCAGCGCCACATTGAGTTAGGCATTAAAGGTAATGCCAATCTGCTAGAAAGCGCCTGGATCGCTCTCAGGACGGGCACCCAAGCGCTCGGTTACGACATCCACGATATCAGTTGAGTATCAACCATTCATACTTGCACCAAATAAGTGCATTTAGGGGGTTTTTACACTCTTGAAGAGGAAATTGAGCACTTAATTAGTGCAATAATAAGTGTTCCCATTTGTTTGCTTCAGTAAATTACATACATCCATTAGGCATGTTTGATGCCTGGAATAAACAAGGGTGTATGCCTTGATTTTGAATTCCGAATTTAGTTAATAGAGGAGATTTGCATGACGAAGACCGTCGCTGATGTGATGAAGTTAGTTAAAGAGAAAGAATGTACTTTCGTTGATTTCCGCTTTGTGGATACAAAGGGTAAAGAACAACACACGACTGTACCTATTTCTGCTTTTGACGAAGATAAATTTGAGAGCGGTCATGCATTTGACGGTTCTTCTATCGCTGGCTGGAAGGGTATTGAAGCTTCTGACATGTTGCTCAAACCAGATCCAACCGCTGCTTACATCGACCCATTCTATGAAGAGCCAACATTGGTATTGACTTGCGACGTGATCGAGCCAGCTGACGGTAAAGGTTACGACCGTGACCCACGCTCTATTGCAAAACGCGCTGAGGCGTACTTGAAGAGCACCGGTTTAGGTGATGCTGCTTACTTTGGCCCAGAGCCAGAGTTCTTTATTTTTGATGGCGTTCGTTGGGGTGCCGACATGCAGGGTTGCTTCGTGAAGATTGATTCCGAAGAGGCTCCATGGTCTTCTGCTCTTGAAGTTGAAGGTGGTAATACAGGTCACCGTCCAGGTAAAAAAGGCGGCTACTTCCCAGTTGCTCCTGTAGATACATTCCAAGACATGCGCTCTGAGATGTGTTTGATTCTTGAATCATTGGGTATTCCAGTGGAAGTTC
The DNA here is from genome assembly GCF_018687735.1 of Polynucleobacter sp. MG-5-Ahmo-C2. NCBI lineage: Bacteria > Pseudomonadati > Pseudomonadota > Betaproteobacteria > Burkholderiales > Burkholderiaceae > Polynucleobacter > Polynucleobacter sp. MG-5-Ahmo-C2. Next base: position 663,164 of record NZ_CP061304.1, read on the forward strand.
ATCACCATGAGGTTGCTGGCCAAGGTCAAAATGAATTGGGCACCAAGTTCAGCACATTGGTACAACGCGCTGACTGGACTATCTGGCAAAAATATGTTGTTCAAAACGTTGCCCATGCTTATGGCAAAACAGCAACTTTCATGCCTAAGCCAGTAGTTGGTGATAACGGTTCTGGTATGCACGTTCACCAATCTGTTTGGAAGAATGGCGAGAACTTGTTTGCTGGCAATGGTTATGCTGGTTTGTCAGAGTTTGCTCTCTACTACATCGGCGGCATCATCAAGCATGCTAAAGCATTGAACGCGATTACAAACCCAGGTACAAATTCATACAAGCGTTTGGTTCCAGGCTTTGAAGCTCCAGTGAAATTGGCTTACTCAGCACGTAACCGTTCTGCTTCTATCCGTATTCCACACGTTTCAAGTCCTAAGGGCCGTCGTATCGAAACGCGCTTCCCTGATCCATTGGCTAACCCATACTTGGCATTCTCTGCCTTGTTGATGGCTGGTTTGGATGGCGTTCAGAACAAGATTCATCCGGGCGAAGCTGCTGATAAGAACTTGTATGACTTGCCGCCAGAAGAAGATGCAAAGATTCCAACCGTTTGCGCAAGCTTGGAAGAGGCATTGGATGCACTGAAGAAAGATCATGAGTTCTTGACTCGTGGTGGTGTATTTACTGAGTCTATGCTTGATGCCTATATCAATTTGAAGATGGAAGATGTCACACGTTTCCGTATGACAACTCATCCAATCGAATTTGATATGTATTACTCCCTGTAAGCGAAGGAGAGAACTTGAGCGCAGGTCTGTTGCGCAATTCGTTCAAGGGAGCAGCTACGGCTGCTCCTTTTTTTCCGACATTGCTTGATCAGATGCCCAATGCCATCGTGGTATTTGAGGCCGAGAACCAACAATTGATTTATGTGAATCCAGCTGCAGAGTCAGCACTGGACCTCTCCCGTAAATCACTTGAGGGTCAGTCTGTGCATGATTTATTTGGCGGCAATGAAGCATTGAACAAGATGATTTCTGAGGTGAAGCTAGGTCATTTTGTGGCCCAGCGCCAAGAGGTGGTTTTGCATTCGATGCCAGGTAGTATTCATCAGGAATTCATTCAGGCGCACATTGTGGTTGCTGCTCTAGAGGATCCAGATCTTTTGATGATGGAATGGTTTCCTATCGATCAGCAGTTACGCAGTGAGCGTGATGAGCGCGTCACGCAACAAGTCGAAGCGAATAAGCAATTAATGCGTAATTTGGCGCATGAGATAAAAAATCCATTGGGCGGAATACGTGGGGCAGCTCAATTATTAGAGTTTGAGTTAGCTGAAAAAGGTTTGCGGGAGTACACGCAAGTCATTATTAAAGAGTCTGATCGTTTGCAGACTCTGGTAGATCGACTGCTGGCACCGCATCGTAAGGCTCATGTGATTGAAGCATTCAATGTGCATGAAGCGCTTGAACGGGTGCGCAGCCTCGTGTTGGCAGAGTTCCCTCAGGGCTTAAAGATTATCCGTAACTACGATACTAGTCTGCCTGATGTGATGGGTGATCGTGAGCAACTTATTCAGGCAACACTCAATATTGTGCACAACGCGGCACAGGCCTTATCTGAAGAGATCAGTGCTGGTATTGCTCAAATTGAATTAAAAACACGGGTGGCACGTTCTGTCACGATTGCAAAGCAACGCTATAAGTTGGCGATGGATTTACATGTGATTGATAACGGCCCCGGTATTCCAGAAGAAATTATTGAGCGCATTTTCTTTCCCTTGGTCTCTGGGAGAGAAGGGGGTAGCGGCCTGGGTCTGACTTTGGCACAAACCTTCGTTCAGCAGCATCAGGGCTTTATTGCTTGCGATAGCCGCCCTGGACGTACCGATTTCCACATTCAAATACCATACCGTAGGCAGGAGAGAGCATCATGAAACCAATTTGGATCGTCGACGATGACCAATCAATACGCTGGGTTCTAGAAAAAGCCTTGGCGCGAGAGAATATCCCGCACAAGAGCTTCTCTAATCCCAATGATGTGCTTAATGCCCTCGAGAAAGAATCTCCCCAGGTTCTCATCTCCGATATCCGCATGCCTCGTGGTAATGGCTTAGATTTGTTGCAACATGTAAAGGCCAGCCATCCTCATTTGCCTGTCATTATCATGACGGCCTATTCAGATTTGGATTCTGCGGTGTCATCCTTTCAGGGTGGTGCATTTGAGTACCTCACAAAACCCTTTGATGTCGAAAAAGCAGTTGAGTTAATTCATCGTGCAGTGGAGCAGGGAATCCGGAATGATTCTGGCGCTAAAGAGCTGACTGCGTGGAGACAAGATGCTACAGAAATTATTGGCCAAGCACCTGCGATGCAAGAGATCTTCCGTGCGATTGGCCGTTTGGCTCAATCTCATGCAACTGTGCTGATTACTGGTGAGTCTGGTACTGGCAAAGAGCTGGTGGCGCATGCTTTGCATAAGCACAGCCCAAGAGCCAAAGGTCCATTTGTGTCACTGAGTACTTCAGCTGTTCCTAAGGATCTTCTTGAGTCAGAACTCTTTGGTCATGAGCGTGGCGCCTTCCCAGGTGCGCAGACATTACGTCGGGGTCGTTTTGAGCAAGCCGATGGCGGAACTTTATTTTTAGGTGAAATTGGCGACCTGCCGTTTGATTTGCAAACCCGTCTCCTGCGCGTTTTATCTGATGGTCATTTTTATCGTATTGGTGGTCAAGATCCAATTAAAGCAAACGTGCGCATGATCGCCTCTACACATCAAAATTTGGATACTAGGGTGGCCGCAGGATTCTTCCGTGAAGACTTATTGCATCGCTTGAATGTGATTCGCCTGCGCATGCCTTCATTGCGCGAGCGCAGTGAAGATATTCCGATGTTGGCAAGACACTTCATGCTGATCTGCGCTAAATCATTGGCTGTAGAGCCTAAAAAACTTTCTGATGAAGTTTTAAAAGAAATGAGCACAATGCCATTTCCAGGTAATGTTCGTCAATTAGAAAACTTATGCCATTGGCTTACAGTAATGACACCTGCCAATATCATCGGTGTGAGTGATTTACCCGCTGATATCGTTGCTGAAGCAAGCGAGCAGCCAATCATCTTGCATGGTGAATCCTCTCCGACAAACCCGGCTACTGCAAAAATAGCTGCAGGCGATTGGGAAAGTGGGCTTGGACGTCTAGCAGCGAAGATGCTGCAAGATGGCGATAAAGAGGTTTACGATGCGCTATGCTCACGGTTTGAGAAGGCAGTATTGCAAGCAGCCTTAGAGGTAACGCGTGGACGTAGAGTAGAGGCTGCGCAACGCCTTGGCATTGGGCGCAATACGATTACACGTAAATTACAGGAACTGGGGATAGATGACTGATTCAATCCGAATTGCGGCGTGGAATGTGAATTCCCTAAAGGTTCGCCTTCCACACGTACTTCGTTGGTTGCAAGACCAGGAGAAAAAGAATCAGCCGATTGATGCCTTATGCTTGCAAGAACTCAAGCTTACGGATGATAAGTATCCCCACCAAGAGCTGGAAGCAGCCGGCTACCTGAGTATCGCTGCTGGGCAGAAAACTTATAACGGTGTTGCTATCATCGTTCGCAAAGCAGCGCTAGCAGCAATTGCTTCTGACACAACAACGTCTTTTCTAAAACCCACCAGAAATATCCCAAACTACCAAGATGAGCAGCAGCGCATATTGGCTGCAACCATTCCGTTTGTAGGCACTAAACCTATTCGATTGGTCTCAGCCTACTTCCCAAACGGGCAGTCACCTGATAGCGATAAGTTCATTTACAAACTGGATTGGTTAAGCAAACTTCAAACCTGGTTAACAGAGGAGTTACAACAAAACCAGCGGCTAGCCCTTTTAGGCGACTTTAATATTGCGCCAGAAGACCAAGATGTGCATGACCCCAAAGCGTGGGAGGGGCAGAATCTGGTTTCGCCACCAGAAAGAAATGCTTTCCAAGATTTAATGAATCTTGGATTACATGATTCCTTCAGGATGTTTGAGCAAGCACCCAAAACTTACAGTTGGTGGGACTATCGCATGATGGGCTTTAGAAGAAATGCCGGTATGCGCATTGACCACATTCTCTTAAGTGAAGCGCTTAAGGAAAAGTGCAGTGCCAGCATAGTCGACAAAGAGCCTAGAGCCTGGGAGCAACCATCGGACCATGCCCCGGTGATTGCCACTATTAAAAAAGCTTAAGGCAAACCTACTTAAGTTAATCTTGCATCCATGATGCCAATTCTGTATTCCTATCGAAGATGTCCGTATGCCATGAGGGCGCGTATGGCATTAAAGTATGCAGGCATAGAACTTGAGCATCGAGAGATTGCCCTAAGAGAAAAGCCGAAAGCGATGCTCCTAGCATCATCTAAAGGCACTGTTCCTGTACTGTGTATCGATGGACAAGTCATTGACCAAAGCTTAGACATCATCCATTGGGCATTGGATAAATCGGATCCCGATGGCTGGAAGAATGTTGATGAGAGTATGGCCAACTGCTGGATCGAGAAAAATGACGGCCAGTTCAAAATACTGCTTGATCAATACAAATATCCCAATCGGTACCCAGGGCTTAATCAAGATGAGGTCCTCAACACCACGTTAGAGTTGATGCTTAAACCCATTGAGATTGCATTACAGGCAAATCCATATTTAATGGGTAATAAGCTGTCTTGGGTAGATGTAGCTATCTTTCCATTCATCCGACAGTTTGCTGGCGTCAACCCACCAAGATTTGCAGCGCTGCCACTTACCGCAACAAGGAGGTGGCTTACTCAACATATCGAATCACAGTTATTTCAGTCGGTGATGGAGAAACATCCCACCTGGATAGATTAGGTAAACTCCAAAGGATTACTAAGCCAAACCACCATGCCGAAGTAGCGCATCAATACTGGGTTCTCTGCCCCGGAATGCTTTAAAGGATTCAGCAGCTGGACGACTTCCACCCACTTCCAGAATCTCCTCTCGGTAACGTGTTCCGGTCTTGACATCCAGCACGCTGCCAGTTAGCTTGGAGGCTTCCTCGAAGGCTGAGTAGGCATCAGCAGATAAAACCTCGGCCCATTTATAGCTGTAATAACCAGCGGCGTAGCCACCAGCAAAGATATGACTGAAAGAATTAATCCAGCGAGAGACTTCAGGCTGCGGAATGATGTTGTACTCATCAGCAATAGACCTAGAAACATCGAGTACTGCATGCCCTTTGGCTGCTTTTGCATCAAAGCTGGAATGTAATCGCCAGTCTGTTAAAGACATCACAATTTGACGTAAGGTCGCTAAACCATTTTGGAAATTCTTGGCAGCGAGGATTTTGTCAAAGAGCTCACGTGGTAGTGGCTTGCCTGTTTGTGCATGCGCAGTCATTTTCTCGAGCACTTCCCATTCCCAGCAGAAGTTTTCCATAAACTGACTTGGTAATTCCACAGCATCCCACTCAACCCCATTGATGCCTGATACACCTAGGGCACTCACTTGTGTCAGGAGATGATGTAAACCATGACCACTTTCATGGAAGAGGGTAATGACATCATCATGAGTAATGGTCGGTTGGCGTAATACGCCATCCACTTTGACTGGTGGCGCAAAGTTACATACCAAATAAGCTACTGGTATCTGGATTTCTCCATTGGGCAATTCTCTACGTCCACGAGCGTCATCCATCCAGGCTCCGCCACGTTTACCAGGCCGAGCATAGGGATCTAAATAAAAGTAAGCCCGGATCTTTCCAGTCTGGTCTTTAACAGCAAAGGATTGCACGTCAGCATGCCAGGTTGGTAGGTCTGTGGCTTCAATCTTGACGTTAAACAATGTCTGAATAACTTGGAATAAACCATCTAGGACTTTTGGTAATGGGAAGTATTGCTTAAGTTCATTCTCGGAGAATGAATAACGCGCTTGCTTTAAGTGTTCAGCAGCAAATGGAATATCCCAAGGCTCTAGCCCATCTGCGAATCCTAATTCTGCTTTAGCAAACTCACAAAGTTCTTGCCAATCTTTCTGAGCAAAAGGTTTTGATTTGATGGCAAAGTTGGTTAGAAAGAGATCTACCTCATCAACGGTATTGGCCATCTTTGGCGCCAAACTTAAGGCTGCGTAATTTGCAAACCCCAGCATGCGCGCCTCTTCATCGCGTAGACGTAATTGATCTAACATGTTCTGCGTGTTATCCCAGTCGAGCTTACCTTTGCCGTATTGCGGCGCTAACTCTGATGAGCGGGTCACATAGGCTTGATACATCAGGCGACGCAGCTCTCGGTTCTCGGAATACTGCATTACTGGATAGTAGGAAGGAAAGTGCAAGGTAAAAGCCCAGCCTTGCAGATCTTTCTGCTGCGCAGTATCTGCCGCTGCAGCGATAGCATCCTCTGGTAGTCCAGCAAGATCAGATTTATCGGTAACTAAATGAACAAAGCCATCGGTCGCATCTAAAACATGATCTGAAAATGCTTTGCCTAGTACAGCTTGTTCATCTTGGATTGCAGAGAAGCGCGGCTTATCAGCATCGCTCAACTCTGCGCCGCCTAGACGAAAATCCCGTAAAGAATTTTCAATCACTTTCTTCTGAGCACGATTGAGCTTTGCAAAATCAGGACTATTTTTGAGCTCTTTAAATTTCTGATAGAGCGCTAAGTTTTGTCCAAGACTAGAAAAGAATGCAGTGACCTCTGGTAGTATTTCTCCATAGGCGGCTCGCAACTCTGCTGTATCGGCTACGCTATTGAGGTGAGAGATAACGCCCCATGATCTACCCAACGCTTCAGTTGCATCTTCTAAAGGCTCTGCCAGATTGCTCCAGCTTGACGGCGTCTTGGGATCGGTCGCAGTATTTACAGCATTCTGCGCATGCTGGAGCAAAAACTGAATGGCAGGTGCGATGTGCTCTGGTTTTACTTCCGAGTAGGCGGCAATGCCACGACCAAAAGTCAGAAGCGGGTTATTCTGTAATGCGGCGGGTAGGGTAAAGAGGGCTGTAGTCATACCCTCTAGCTTAATGGATCTAAGGCCTGGCTGCTTTTTCTGCTGCTTCTAAAGTATTCATGAGGAGCATGGTGATCGTCATTGGGCCAACACCGCCAGGAACTGGGGTAATCCAGCCGGCGATATATTTAGCGGCATCAAAATCCACATCCCCGCAGAGTTTGCCATCCGGCATACGGTTGATGCCTACATCGATCACAACAGCACCGGTTTTCACCATATCACCAGAAATCATCTTGGGTTTGCCAGTAGCAACTACTAGGATGTCAGCATCTTTGGTATGGTGGGCTAGGTCACGAGTCTTGCTATTACAAATAGTGACTGTGGCACCAGCTTGCAGCAGCAACATAGCCATTGGCTTGCCCACAATATTAGAGGCGCCAACGATCACTGCGCGAGCACCGCGAATCGGGTAATCAATGCTTTCTAAAATCTTCATGCAACCGTAGGGGGTACAGGGCTTAAATTCTGGTTGGCCAACCATTAAGGCGCCAGCATTGGCCACATGAAAACCATCCACATCTTTTTGAGGGGCAATCGCCTCAAGCACACGCTCAGCAGCAATATGTTCTGGTAGCGGCAATTGCACCAAGATCCCATGAATTGATGGATCAGCATTGAGAGTGGCAATGCGAGCAAGCAATTCTTCTTCGCCAAGCTCAACTGAGTAACGCTCTAGTACAGAGTGAAAGCCAACATCCTCACAGGCTTTGACTTTATTGCGAACATAGACTTGGCTGGCAGGATTTTCACCAACGACGATGACTGCTAAGCCAGGACGAACTCCTTTAGCCGTAACAATAGCGCCACGGGCGGCTATTTCAGCACGTATTTTTTTGGAGAGCGCGTTACCGTCTAGTAATTGTGCAGGCATTTCAAGAGTATTAATTGGATTAACTGCGGGTTAATTGGGTTGAGGATCAGATAAGGCTAAACGGAGCAAGTCCGCTACGGTATTGACGTTCAGCTTTTCCATAATGTTGGCACGGTGAGCCTCAACAGTCTTAATAGAGATACCAAGATCATCTGCTATTTGCTTATTTAAACGTCCGGCAACAATACGCTCTAATACTTGGCGCTCGCGACCAGTAAGTTTGCTCAGCAAGCTCTGGGTAATTTTGCGTTGACTTGCTTGTGAGTAATCCACTCTTGCTTTAGCAAGCATGCGATCAACTAAGCCACAGAGATCATTCTCTTTAAATGGCTTCTCAATAAAATCAACGGCGCCACGTTTCATGGTGGAGACTGCCATCGATACATCTCCATGACCCGTAATAAATGCCACTGGCATTGGGAGGTTTTCGCTTATCAAACGCTCTTGCAATTCGAGACCAGACATACCAGGCATGCGAACATCCAAAATAGCGCAAGATATGGTGGACTTATCTGTGCTTTGTAGGGATTGTAAAAAGCGCTCCGCACTTGCATGGCAACGCACTACATAACCATTGCTCTCTAAGAGCCAAGTGAGAGAGTCTCGAACAGCTTCATCATCATCAACGACATAGACGACTTCAGCTTGGTTTGGTTTAGTAGCAGCTACGTTCATATTGGGTCTCGCAAGGTAAACCTAAAAATAGGATATTCATCCATTTTCCTTCGAATCAGAAGATTCAAGGGGTAGAAGTATTGTAAAGGTGCAGCCGGCCAGTTTGGTGCGTTCGGAGTCCATGACATTGGAGGCCCAGAGGCGTCCGTGATGGGATTCAATAATGGAGCGGCAAATATTGAGCCCCATGCCCATTCCATCGGTCTTAGTGCTAAAAAAGGGCTCAAACATGCGGTTTAGGACTGATTCAGGAATGCCACCCCCAGAATCAGTCACCCGAATGCGTAGCATGGCTGGAAAAGTGTTGGTATCCAAATCGGCACTAATGCTAACTGGCGGTGCTGACCAGCGGGAGGAGAGGGGGTAGGCTTCTCGTACGCTATCTAGGGCATTTTTGAGGAGATTGACCAGAACCTGCAGGATGAGCACTGGATCCACGTTGACCTCGGGCAAATTGTCTGCAAGGTCAGAGGTAATGCTTAAGCGATGGCGATGGGCTTCGATTTCAACAAGGCCAACAGCGTCGTTAATGATCTCGGCGATTGACGAGGATTTGCGCTGAGGCTCACTGCGTTTTACAAAGCCTCGAATGCGTTGGATGATGGTGCCAGCACGGTGAGCCTGGTCAGAGGCTTTTTCAAGGGCAGGCAAAATTTCTTTGTTTAATTCTGAATCAATGTTTCCGTCCAGACGTTTTGCAACGCCCATACAGTAATTGGAGATTGCAGCGAGCGGTTGATTTAACTCATGCGCAAGAGAGGAGGCCATCTCACCCATAGTAGTCAAGCGACTTGTAAATTGCATGCGCTCTTCTTGTTGGCGCGCTAGGTCATCTGCCTCTTTGCGGATCGTAATATCCGTTGCAATTAAGAGTTGGGCTAAGTGGCCATCCACCCAAGGAATAAAGCGGCGGCGAACCTCAAACCATTTATTACTACCATCATCTAGTTGAACTTCTTCTGACTCAGACTCTTGGTATAAAAAGGAGGTCGGAATACCTGGAGGGGAGTCTTGTAAATCTTCTGCAACATTGTGCAAGGTCTCCAAGTTATTGGTACTGCCAGCCAGCTTAAAGTGGCCCTTGGAATCATCGCCAAAGTTTTCTTTATAGAAGCGATTAGCAAATAATAGCTTGTCGTTTTCCAGGTCAACCACAGACACTGCAGCATCTAGGCCTTCCAGCACGGTAACAAATCGCTCTTGTGATGCGGCCAATTCTTCGCGAATCTTTTTTGGCTCAGAGATATCAATTAAGGAGGTAACCCAACCGGTTTGTTTGCCCTTTTCATTGATGAGCGGAGCAATAAAGGTGCGAGTTTGTATCAGTGTACCGTCGCGGCGCAGAATGGCCCCCTCGATCCCTGCTTTCGATCCCGTTTCTGAATTCAAAGCCCGATTCATTTTCTCAACTAGTTCATCACGCCTGGAGTCCGGCCAGAAGGGGAATGGAGGTGTTAGTCCAACAAGCTCTTTTGCTGACCAGCCTGTCATTTCGCAAAAAGCTCGGTTCACATAAGTGATGCGCTTTTGCATATCGTGTGCTCGAATACCAACTGGAGTCGAATTCTCCATGGCGTTTCGGAAACTGGTTTCAGTACGTAAACTTGCTTCCGCCTCTTGGCGAACTTGCATTTGTTTTAGAACAGACCACAAGCTCCAAATCACGAAGGCGCACAATCCAAGGACCACACCAATCAACATCCTGAAGGTGAGATTGGTAGGAGGAGGGTAGGTATCAATGCGCAAAGTCAGGTTGGGACTGAGAACGCCAATGTCAAGACTAGTCTGATTACTAAAGGCTCTCTTGGGCGTATCTTGGTCCGATGAAATTGCCAATACTCTTTCATTGTCTGTTACGAGGGTAAAGCGGTAATGGGCTTTGAGTTCGGCTGGCACTACATCTAAGATGCCCTGGGTTGTGTAAAGCGCCGCCAGATATCCGGTGATGTCACCACTGACAATATTAGGAACTACTTGCCAAAAAACGATCTTTCTTTCTTTTGCAAGAGGATCATCGCTTGGCAAATTTAAGTTTACAAACTGGCTAAAGGCAGCCCTGCTGGTGACTCTACTTAATTCAATGGTGCTGGCAAGTGCATCATTGGCCGACTGATCATTTTGTGTTTTGCTAATCCAGTCGGATTTGGTATTGCTTGGTGGAACAGACCATTGCCCCTGATTTTGATTATTGACCCAAATGATTTTGACAATCTCATGATTGTTGATGACTAAGTCATCAGCCTGCTCATAAGCAATTTTTTTTAATCTAGCCTGGTCTTCGCTGGCAGTAATTTCGCGGTTAATAGTGACTAGAGTATCTAAATTATTTGCAAAGCGAAGTTGAATGCGCTGTTTGGCAAATGAGAGCTCTCTAAATAATGCGGACTCTTGTTGATTTTTTTCCTGTAAGTGCAAGGTGCCCAAAATCACGCCCATGACTGCGGTGAATAGGATGATGGCCAAGAGAGGGGTGTATACGAGCCTAAATCCCCGGATTTTTCGGAGCCATTTAAATGGACTGAGGAGTAAGCTAAAAAAAGCCGTAAATTTCATGAATGAGAGTCATTTTGCCTCATTGCGCTCTCCAAATCGCTTTTTTGCATATAAATCGACATCTTATTTGCACTGCAATAAAATACCACATTATGAGAAATATTATCATTATGTGGAAAATTGCTTGTTTACACCCATATACCTTCCTAGAATGTTGCCTATAAAGTGAATAGCTAATTGCGAAGTACTTATTGGAGACAAGTTATGGCCGCAGTTCCAGAGCAGGTATTAGGTAAACAGAATTCACAGGACGTAGATCCTGGTGAGACCCAAGAATGGTTGCAAGCCCTTGATGGCGTCATCCACAACGAGGGCCCAGAGCGCGCTGCCTTTTTAATAGACCAACAAATTTCTCATGCGCGGGTGAACGGAGTAGTTCAACCTTTCCATGCTGAGACACCGTATATCAATACGATTCCAGTTGAAGGCCAGGCACGTTTGCCTGGTGATCAGAATGTCGAGCATCGCATTCGTTCATATACACGCTGGAATGCAATGGCGATGGTTCTGCGCGCCAACAAGGACACCAACGTTGGTGGACACATTTCTTCTTTCCAGTCGGCGGCAACTTTATACGACGTAGGTTTCAATCATTTTTGGCATGCGCCATCACCAGAGCATGGCGGCGACCTGATTTTTGTGCAAGGCCACTCAGCACCAGGTGTGTATGCACGTGCTTATATGTTGGGCCGTCTCTCTGATGAGCAACTGAATAACTTCCGCCAAGAAGTTGGTGGAAAAGGGATTTCTAGTTACCCACATCCATGGTTGATGCCAGATTTTTGGCAGTTCCCAACAGTCTCTATGGGCTTAGGTCCAATCATGGCGATTTACCAAGCGCGCTTCATGCGCTACATGCAGGATCGCGGTTTTATTAAGAGCGAAGGTCGTAAGGTATGGGCGTTCTTGGGTGATGGCGAAACTGACGAGCCGGAGTCATTGGGTGCAATTGGTATGGCAGGCCGTGAAAAACTCGACAACCTGATTTTTGTAATTAACTGTAACTTGCAACGCCTTGATGGACCAGTGCGCGGTAACGGCAGCATTATTCAAGAGCTTGAGAGCGAGTTCCGCGGTGCTGGCTGGAATGTCATCAAAGTAGTCTGGGGCGGTCAGTGGGATGCCTTATTTGCGCGTGACAAAAAAGGCATTTTGATGCAACGCCTAGGCGAGATCGTAGATGGTCAGTATCAGACCATGAAGTCTAAGAATGGTGCCTATGTTCGCGAGATCGTGTTCAACACGCCAGAATTAAAAGCGCTAGTAAGCGACTGGAGTGATGATGAAATTTGGCAACTCAATCGTGGCGGCCATGACCCCCATAAAGTTTATGCAGCGTTCCACTCTGCGGTAAATCATAAGAATCAACCTACCGTAATCCTGGCTCACACTATTAAGGGCTATGGCATGGGTGGTTCTGGTGAGGCGATGAATATTGCTCACCAAGCGAAGAAGATGAACGATGACGACGTGCGTCGTTTCCGCGATCGGTTTGAGATTCCAGTAAAAGATGAGGATCTCGATGACATGCCTTTGGTGAAGTTTGCTGATGGCAGCCCTGAGCTGGAGTACATGAAGGCTCGTCGCCAAGAGTTGGGCGGTTATTTGCCACAGCGTCGCACTAAAGCAGAAAGCTTGCCTGTGCCAGCATTGGACGTATTTGCGCCATTGCTGGAAGCAACTGCAGAAGGCCGTGAGATTTCGACAACGATGGCATTTGTGCGCATGCTCAACACGATTGTGCGCGATAAGGTTTTAGGTAAACGGGTTGTTCCAATCGTTCCTGATGAGTCCCGTACCTTCGGTATGGAGGGTATGTTCCGTCAGTTGGGCATTTGGAATCAGTTGGGACAGCTTTACACCCCGGAAGATCATGATCAATTGATGTTCTATAAAGAGGACAAGACTGGTCAGATTTTGCAAGAGGGCATTAATGAAGCCGGCGGTATGTGTGACTGGATTGCTGCTGCAACTTCTTACTCCACTCATGGCGTGCCGATGTTGCCTTTCTACATCTTCTACTCAATGTTTGGTTTCCAACGTATTGGCGACTTGGCCTGGGCGGCAGGGGATATGCGCAGCCGTGGCTTCTTGCTCGGTGGTACTGCTGGAAGAACCACGCTGAATGGTGAGGGCTTGCAACACGAGGATGGCCACAGCCACCTTTGGAGTGGATCTGTTCCAAACTGTATTAGCTATGATCCAACGTTCTCGTTTGAATTGGCAGTAGTGATTCAGGATGGTATGCGCCGTATGTTGGAAGTTCAGGAAGACGTGTATTACTACGTGACTTTGATGAACGAGAACTACACCCATCCAGCAATGCCAAAGGGCGCTGAGAAGGACATCATTAAGGGCATGTATAAGCTTAAGTCTGTTGGTGATGTTAAGGCTAAGTTGCGTGTTCAGCTTCTCGGCTCAGGAACCATCTTCCGCGAAGTGATTGAAGCTGCAGAAATGCTACAAAAAGATTGGGGTGTTGCTTCTGATTTGTGGGGCTGCCCAAGCTTTACTGAATTGGGTCGTGATTGGAATGCTGTTCACCGCGCCAACCTCTTAAACCCAACAGCAACGCCATCACTTTCTCACGTAGAAAAGTGTTTGAAAGATACTTCAGGCCCGATCATTGCAGCTACTGACTATGTTCGTTTGTTTGCTGAGCAGATTCGTCCGGCGATTCAGCACATCGGGCGTCGCTATGAGGTATTGGGGACTGATGGATTTGGCCGTTCTGATACCCGTGAAAAACTCCGTGACTTCTTTGAGGTAGATCGCCGCTGGGTAGTAGTTACTGCCTTGAGATCATTGGTAGATGCAGGCCAGATGGATCGTCAAAAACTTGCTGAGGCCATTAAAAAGTATGGCATCGATACTACTAAACCAAACCCGATGACGGTTTAAGCGAGATTAATTCATGAGTCAAATAATCGACATTAAAGTCCCAGACATTGGCGACTATAAAGATGTGCCAGTCATCGAGGTCTTAGTCAAAGCAGGCGACAAGGTTGAAAAAGAACAATCAATTGTTGTTCTTGAGTCTGACAAAGCAACCATGGACGTTCCTTCATCACACTCCGGTGTTGTAAAGGAAGTCAAAGTGAAGATTGGTGACAATCTTTCTCAAGGCTCAATAGTGATCACCTTGGAAGAAGGTGCAGCTACTGCGGTTCCAGCAGCCCAGGCCAGTCCTGCAACGGTTCCAGCAGCGACATCCTCAAGTTCGGGCGGCGCTCTAATCGACATTAAAGTCCCAGACATTGGCGACTATAAAGATGTGCCAGTGATCGAGGTCTTAGTCAAAGCAGGCGACAAGGTTGAAAAAGAACAATCAATTGTTGTTCTTGAGTCTGACAAAGCAACCATGGACGTTCCTTCATCACACTCCGGGGTTGTAAAGGAAGTCAAAGTGAAGATTGGTGACAATCTTTCTGAAGGATCGCTTGTGCTGATTCTGGAAAGCGGATCTTCTGGGGCAGCAGCACCAGTAGTTGCGGCGGCACCAGTACCAGCAAGTAAGCCGGCTGCAGTGGAGCCTCCAATTGCACGTGCTCCAGCGCCTCCTCCAGTTATCAATACGGCCCCAGCAGTAGACCCAACACTGAGTCATGCAAGCCCATCAGTGCGTAAATTTGCGCGTGAACTCGGTGTCACGATCAACCAGGTTAAAGGATCTGGTCTGAAAGGTCGTATTACTCAGGAAGATGTACAAGCATTTGTTAAAGCGGCAATGAGTGGTGGTGCTGGTAGTCCAGCAGTAGCCTCAAGTGGCGGCAGCTTAGGTGGCCTCAACTTGATTCCTTGGCCAAAAGTTGATTTCACGAAGTTTGGTGAGATTGAGCGTCAGCCACTGAATCGTATTAAGAAAATGACTGCCGCCAATCTTGGCCGTAACTGGGTCATGATTCCAGCGGTGACGTATCACGAGGATGCAGATATCACTGACTTAGAGGCATTCCGCGTACAAACGAACAAAGACAATGAGAAGAAGGGCGTCAAGATTACGATGCTCGCATTCCTCATGAAGGCTGCGGTAGCTGCTTTGAAGAAGCACCCAGAGTTCAATAGCTCACTCGATGGCGATGATTTGATTCTCAAGAAATACTTCAATATCGGCTTTGCAGCTGATACGCCAACTGGTCTGGTAGTGCCAGTTATCAAAAATGTGGACAAGAAGGGCATCTTTGAAATCGCTCAGGAAACTTCTGAGTTGGCAGCTTTAGCTCGTGATGGCAAACTGAAGCCAGACCAAATGCAGGGCGCGAGTTTCACGATTTCATCTTTAGGCGGCATTGGTGGAACTTACTTCTCACCCATTGTGAATGCGCCAGAAGTTGCAATTTTAGGTGTGAGCAAAGCTGCTATGAAGCCAGTATGGGATGGTAAACAATTTGTGCCACGTCTGATCTGCCCATTGTCTCTCTCTGCAGATCACCGCGTGATTGATGGTGCCTTAGCTACGCGTTTCAATTTGTATATCGCGCAACTGTTAGCCGACTTCCGTCGCGCTACTCTGTAAAGGGGTTCTATGGCTAAGCAAATGATCCTCGTGCCAGATATTGGTGACTATTCCGATGTGCCGGTGATTGAAGTGCTGGTAAAGGTTGGTGATGTCGTTGAAAAAGAGCAGCCACTATTAGTGCTCGAATCAGATAAAGCAACCATGGAAGTGCCAGCAGATGCTGCCGGAAAGATTACTAGTATTGCTGTAAAGCTCGGCGATAAAGTGAGCAAGGGTTCTGTTATCGCTGAGATCGAGGCAAGCGCTGCTGCACCTGCTCCAGTAGCAATTACAGCGCCAGCAGTTCCAGCGGCAAAGGCTCCCACTCCCATTGCCGGTCAATACAGCGGCAAAGTGGATCACGAGTGCGAGCTATTGGTGCTTGGCGCTGGCCCTGGTGGCTATAGTGCCGCATTCCGCAGTGCGGATTTGAGTATGAATACTGTTCTCGTAGAGCGTTACGCAACTTTAGGTGGCGTCTGTCTTAACGTAGGCTGTATTCCCTCTAAAGCACTGCTGCATACCACCTCTGTAATGGATGAAGTCAAAACCATGTCTAAGCATGGCATTACTTTTGGTGCGCCAAAGATAGAGATCGATCAATTGCGCGGCTACAAAGATTCGGTGATTGCAAAATTGACTGGCGGTTTAGCTGGTATGGCAAAAGCGCGCAAAGTCAAAACAGTGCGTGGCCTAGGGCGCTTCTTAGATGCTAATCACGTTGAAGTTGAAATCACTAGTGGTGCTGGGCAAGATTTGACAGGCCAAAAAGAAGTAGTGCGTTTTCAGAAAGCGATCATTGCTGCTGGTAGTCAGCCTGTGAAATTACCTTTTTTACCTGAAGACCCACGTATCGTGGATAGTACTGGCGCCTTATTGCTTAAGAGTATTCCAAAACGAATGCTGGTGATTGGTGGCGGCATTATTGGTTTAGAGATGGCCACGGTTTACAGCACTCTTGGCTCACGCATTGATATTGCCGAGATGATGGATGGCCTCATGGCTGGTGCCGACCGTGATCTGGAAAAGGTCTGGGAGAAGTTCAATGCCGGACGTTTTGAAAAGGTCATGCTCAAGACGCGTGCTGCTAAAGCTGAAGTGAAGCCTGATGGCATTCAAGTGACCTTTGAAGGCGAGAATGCGCCTGCAGAACCGCAAACCTATGACTTAGTCTTGGTTGCGGTTGGCCGCACCCCAAATGGCAAGAAGATTGATGCAGGTAAAGCGGGTGTGCAAGTAGATGAGCGTGGCTTTATTCCCGTTGATAAGCAAATGCGCACCAATGTTCAAAATATCTTCGCCATTGGCGATATCGTTGGTCAGCCGATGTTGGCCCACAAAGCTGTGCATGAGGGCCATGTGGCTGCTGAGGCTGCATTCGGTGAAAAGTCTTACTTTGATGCGAAGCAAATCCCATCCGTTGCCTATACTGATCCAGAAGTGGCGTGGGCTGGCTTAACCGAAGAGCAGTGCAAAGCACAAGGTATCGCCTATGAAAAAGGCTTATTCCCCTGGGCTGCTAGTGGACGTGCTATTGCTAATGGGCGCGATGAAGGTTTCACAAAATTGATCTTTGACGCAAGCACTCATCGGATTATTGGAGGCGGTATTGTTGGTACACATGCTGGCGATTTAATTGGCGAGGTTTGCTTAGCGATTGAGATGGGTGCTGATGCTATCGATATGGGCAAGACCATTCATCCGCATCCAACCTTAGGCGAGTCTGTTGGTCTGGCTGCGGAAGCGGTACATGGCCATTGCACCGATCTGCCACCGGTCAAGAAGAAGTCTTAGGTAGATAACTGTCTTAGAAGCTAAAAATATAAAAGCCCCGAGTAATCGGGGCTTTTATATTCAAGAAACTCTTTATTTCTTCTTAGCCGCTTTACTGGCAGTTTCAGCGGTTTTCATTACCGTGTCAGTAGCGCTGTTCAGGTTTGTCTGCGCAACATTGACTGCGTGCTTCACAGCCTTTTGGCTAGATTCATAAACATTGTTAGCAGAAGCAATGGCTTGTTTCATTGCTTGAACAGCGGCGTCAGAACCAGCTGGGGCATTCTTAGTCCACTCTTCAACCAATGCATTGATCTTTTGTTGGCCTGCCTGAAATTCTTTTTCAGCAGATTTTGTAAAGTTGTTTTGAGTTTCATGAGCCAGGTCATATAAGTGACGGCTGTAAGCCATGATCTTTTCAGCCATTGGTTGAACCGCTTCTGCTTGATGGGCGAGGAGCTGTTGAATGTCTTTCACTTCCAAAGCTTTCTTAGCGCTGGTCATGCTGTCACTCAAACTTTGTTTGGCAATATGCATATTGAGCTCAACTAATTTTTCAATGCTTTGCAGCGCTTGATTCGTGAGGCTGCTTAACGTTTCTAAATTGGCCTTTTGTGCTGCAGCCAATTGCTCTGGTGTTAGATTCATCTCAATCCCTTTCGTGTAGATTCACGATTTGTTTTTACTCTTGCTGATGGCTCACTCTATTCCTTCTTGTGCCATTTTACAGCACTTATATTGCATCGCAGCATAAAGAATCATTTCAGTATGGATATTGAAGGGCAGGGAAGGAAGCCAAAAAAGCCTAAAATCAATGATTCAATCAAAAAGTGACCCATGAAGCTCAGGCTAGATAACGCAATTGCACCTATTTTTGTGCTGATTTGGAGTACTGGATTTGTCATTGCAAGACTTGCGATGCCTTATGTTGAGCCAGCAACGTTCTTGTTTTGGCGCTTTGCAGGTGTTTTGGCAGCCATGGCAGCCTTAAGTCTGATCTGGCGTATTACTTGGCCAAGTTGGTCGCAAATAAAGCATATTGCTATCGCTGGAATCTTGCTTCAATTTGGCTATCTATTGGGCGTGTGGTTTGCTGTCCGCTTAGGTATGACAGCCGGCTTGGTTGCGATCATCGTTGGTTTGCAGCCGATTTTGACTGCTTGGTTTGCGGCCTGGATCTCAGAGAAAGTTTCACCCCGTCAATGGATCGGCTTAGGGTTTGGTTTTGCTGGTGTTGCCTTGGTGGTAATGGAAAAAATTAGCTTTGCTCATATCCCATTTGCTAGCTACGTTTTAGCGTTCATTGCTTTGCTTTCCATTACCTTTGGAACGCTGTATCAGAAAAAATATTGCCCCGTATTTGACTTGCGAGCTGGCTCCTCGATTCAGTTCAGTGTTTCTGCGGTTCTTTGTTTCTTTTGCATGTATTTCTTTGAGACGGGTGTCATGGTCTGGAATGCATCTGTCATCGGGGCCTTGTTGTGGGCGATCTTTCCTCTATCCATTGGCTCAATTAGCTTATTATTTATGATGATTCGCAAGGGTGCTGCAACCAAGGTAACGAGTTTTCTTTACCTCACGCCTCCAACCACTGCGCTGCTAGCCTGGTTCTTTTTTGATGAGCCGTTTAACGCAATGATGGCCGTAGGGCTTGGTTTGACGATGACGGGGGTCGTTTTGGTAAATGCCCGCCAAGCCAACACGGTAGCGACCATTGCTGAGTAGGGTGCCAGCGAATGTCCAAGTTGGGGCCAATAAATCCATGTCGACTTGTGAAATTAATTATCATTCCGTATGTTGAAAGTTTTGGAAGGTATTTTGGGATGTATTTGAATCGATTTTGGCTCTTTGCCTTCATTGCGGTATTTGCCTGTGGCGCTCTGGTAAACACACCAGTAATTGCTGCCAGCAAGGATAAAGACAAGCAAGTCAAGACTAGTAAAGTAGTGATTAAAACTGCTCGATCACCCAAAAAGCCAAAAACAGTTCGAGTAACGGTGACTCGCTCATCTGAGCCCCTTGTTTCTTCTCATCCATCATTTGCGACAGCGCTTGGTCTCCGCGGCCAACATGACGAGCTGAGCTTGAAGTCGAGCGTAGCGATGGTGGTTAATCAAGATACCAAAGAAGTCTATTTTGAAAAAAATTCTTCTGTCAGTCTGCCAATCGCATCAATCACTAAGTTAATGACAGCTATGGTTGTTTTGGATTCCAGACTACCCCTGGATGAGACGATTGTGATCAATGCGGATGATGTCCGTATCTACCCAAATTCTCGTCTAGCTGGTGGCACA
The DNA here is from genome assembly GCF_018687735.1 of Polynucleobacter sp. MG-5-Ahmo-C2. Taxonomy (NCBI): domain Bacteria; kingdom Pseudomonadati; phylum Pseudomonadota; class Betaproteobacteria; order Burkholderiales; family Burkholderiaceae; genus Polynucleobacter; species Polynucleobacter sp. MG-5-Ahmo-C2. The sequence goes on from NZ_CP061304.1 coordinate 682,831, forward strand.
GCTATGACGCGTGAAGAAGCCCTGTTGCTAGCTTTAATGTCTTCTGAGAACCGCGCTGCATATACCTTGGGTAGAAATTATCCGGGCGGTATTTCTGCATTTGTGGATGCCATGAACCGTAAAGCCAGAGATTTGGGAATGGACCATTCGCATTTTGCTGATCCTACTGGCTTGATGAGTGAGAACGTGGCGTCTGCTGAAGATTTAACCCGCATGCTGAACGCTGCCTATCAGTACAAAATGATTCGTGAGTTTTCAACATGGCCCGATTTAACGATGGTGATTGCCAAGCGCCCACAGAAGTTCCTAAACACCAATCGTTTAGTACGATCAGGTGATATGAATATCGGCCTACAAAAGACGGGCTTTATTAATGCAGCAGGTAAGTGCTTGGTTATGCAAGCCAGGGTGAATAACACCCCTCTATTGTTAGTCTTCTTAGATTCTGTTGGTACGCAATCGCGTTTTGCTGATGCGGTACGAGTGCGCGATTGGTATGAGCGTATGCCTTCAGGCGCCCAACCCATTCGCCGCTTAATGTAATCTAGGCAGCTGAGCCAGGATCGCTGGATTTGGGTTTGTAGCCCATCCCTTTAGAAATCTGTAGGGCTGTATCCTGCAAGGCTTTTAACCAATCTGCTTGCATTCGGTCTGTCGGTGAGCTGAGTGATAAACCCGCAACCAATTTACCGGTGTCATCCAAAATTGCGGCGGCTAAGCAGCTCACACCCAACTCCAATTCTTCGTCATCGCGCGCATTGCCTTCTTTGCGAACTTGATTCAGAGCAGCTTCTAATTTGGCGAGGTCCGTAATGCTGTTGCGGGTGTGCCCTGATAAGCCGGTACGGGTGACATAAGCGCGCACTTGGCTAGGGTCATCACTGGATAAAAATAATTTACCTACTGAAGTAAGGTGTAGTGGTGCGCGACCACCAATGGCGCGAACCACTTGCATGCCAGAGCGTTCGCTATAGGCGCGATCGATGTACACAATCTCATCACCTTGGCGTACCGATAGATTAACGGTCTCACCAGTAAGCTTATGCAGTGTACGCATCGGAATTTGCGCAGCCTCACGAACAGAGAGCCGTGCTTTAACTAAGTTACCAAGCTCCAAAAGTTTTAAGCCAAGACGGTAGGTGCCGCCATCACCACGCTCTACTAAACGGCAGGCCACCATATCATTCAGAATACGGTGGGCAGTGGAGGGGTGTAGACCCGTTTGTTCGGCCAAATTCTTGAGGCTGCTTGATTCTTCTTGTTCTGCCAAGGCGTCAAGCAAATTCATCATGCGCTCAACCACCTGGATGGCTGTTTTACCAACTTCCCCAGTGCTTCTGGTGTTTTTGACGGTTTTGCTCGTGCTCATGGAGTTTATTGTAGCGATTTCAGATGCGATTGCATATTATGAAATCCTGCTGGAACGATTCCTGAGCGTCAATACTCAGTATTCAGAGGTGATTCTAGGATTGTCTGAGGGCCTTAGCGCACTCATTTACTAGATCTGGACCCCGGTAGATTAGGCCGGTATACAGCTGCACTAGGCTGGCGCCAGCCATGATTTTTTCTCTTGCATCGGCTCCTGACAAAATGCCGCCAACACCAATGATGGGAAGATTGTTCCCCAACCGTGCCTTCAGTGTTTTGATCACCTGATTTGATGCAGCGCGCACTGGAGCGCCAGATAATCCACCAGCTTCACCACCATGATTCATCCCTTGTACCGTATCACGACTAATAGTGGTGTTGGTAGCAATGATGGCATCGATACCAAACTCTATGAGTAGATCTGCAATCAAATGAAGGTCGGTGGCATCTAAGTCAGGTGCAATTTTTAAGAAGAGCGGTTTGCGAACGCCATAACGATCGCTTAAACGTTTTCTGGCTTCATCTAAGTCGCCTAATAATGAGCGCAACATTTCTTCTCCCTGGAGAGCCCGTAGGTTCTGGGTGTTAGGGGAAGAGATGTTGACGGTAATGTAAGAGGCGATTTCATAAACAGCCTCCATTGCCAGAATGTAATCACTGGCCGCATCTTCAATTGGCGTACTGGCATTCTTGCCAATATTCATACCCAAAACACCACCCTTTTGCCAAAACTGGGAGCGACGTACGCGCGCAACGCAAGCTTCAACACCATCATTATTAAAGCCCATGCGATTGATGATGGCCTGAGCCTCTGTGAGTCTAAACATGCGGGGCTTAGGATTGCCGGCTTGTGGGCGCGGGGTAACTGTGCCGATCTCTAAAAAACCAAATCCAAGGGCGGCAAGTGCATCGATATGCTTGCCGTCTTTATCTAATCCGGCAGCTAAACCGACTGGGTTTGGAAAAGTAATTCCACAAATCGTATGTGGGTCAAGCACCGGTTTAGTAAGGAAGCGTTCAAGAAGGCCCCAACGCTGAGCACGATCTAAATTACTGAGGGTGAGGTTGTGGGCTTGTTCGGGATCTAGGCAAAAGAGCCAGGGACGCAAAAGAGAATAGCGATCAATCATGGGTAGATATTATGACCCAGTCAACCCAGACAAAGGCTGCCAGTGATCATCAATCAAACCTTCCATAGGCTGATACTTGGCCTTATAGGACATTTTTTCACTCTCTTTAATGTAGTAGCCAAGATAGAGATAAGGAAGTCCGAGTGTTTTTGCCTGCTCAATTTGCCATAGGATGCTGTAACTGCCGTAGCTAGAGGCATGTACAGAGGTATCAAAGAAGGTATAAACCGAAGAAATGCCCTGATCCAAGATATCAATCATGCTAATCATGCGCAGGCGGCCAGGGTGGGGGTCATGTGGCCCATCGCGAAACTCCACAATGCGTGAGTTCACCCGGCTTTGCAACAAGAACTGCATGTATTGATCTTGGTCTTCGTTATCCATTTCTCCGCCAGCATGTCGTTGGTTTTGATACTGCTGGTACAGCTGGTAGTGCTCATCTTGATAGCCTAAGTTGAGAACGGATACTTCGAGGCCGAAGTGTTTTTTCCAGGAACGACGTTGACTGCGTGAAGGCATAAATTGATTCACTAAGATGCGGGTGGCGATACAAGCCCGGCATTCATCGCAATATGGGCGATAGGTGTAAAGACCGCTACGACGAAAGCCCGCATTCAAAAGCTCACTGTAAACATCCGCATGAATTAAATGAGACGGCGTAGCCACTTGGGAGCGCGCCATTCTGTTGGGTAAATAAGAGCAAGGATAGGGCGCCGTTGCATAAAACTGTAATGCGGTGAGCGGAAGTTCTTTGAGCTGGGTCATAGCCAGTGGGTCAAGATTGTTTTATCAAAAGTCCAAGATGATTCCATCTTAGTTTGATTTACAGATATTTGCAGTTGCTCTAAAAATTGTCCCCTAGCAATCGGGCTAGCACCCAGGGAATGCAGGTGTTCCGTCTCTTGCTGGCAATCAATCATGGCAATCCCGTTCTGAAGGCACCAGGCACTTAAGCTCGCTAGGGCAATCTTCGAGGCACCCGGTTTGCGGCTAAACATCGATTCCCCAAATACCATCCCGCCAAAGGATACGCAGTAAAGGCCGCCAATCATCTGACCCTGTTCAGTCACAGCGATGCTATGCGCATGACCTTGTTCATGAAGTGCAGTGTAAGCATCCATGATTTCATGGGTGATCCAAGTGCCATCTTGATCTTTTCGACTACTGGTAGCGCATGCACGAATCACTGCACCAAAATCTACATCTACCGCAATTCGTGAGTGAGCATCTTGGCAAAAAAAGCGAAGACTCTTTTTAAGGGAATCACTGCATTTAAATTGCGCAGGCTTGAGAACCATCCGGGGATCTGGTGACCACCACAAAACGGGTTGATTATCGGAGTACCAAGGAAAAATGCCTAACTGGTAAGCCTGGGATAATTGTCCGGGATATATCCGTTCACTGACGGCAATTAATCCAGGTACGCTGGGATCGGGATCCGGATGAATCAGCGGGTTTGGAAAGGAATCGTTTGGTCCAAGCCAAGCAATTTGACTCATGCCTTGACCCCTAACTCGACCCATAGCTTAGCCACTAAATTCTTTCAGAGGGCAAAACGTCGCGACTCCGTACATGAAATGCTTTGCCTTCTTCTAATAGGCCTGCAGCACGATCAGCAAAGAACCATTCCAGCGTTTGTTTAACCGTTGGAAAGGCTAATTCTGCCCAAGGAATCTCATGCTCATCAAAGAGAGCTACTTCAAGACTCTCCTCGCCGGCAGAAAATTCCGGTGAATCCATTCTTGCTAAATAAAACAGGTGTACTTGTTCTGCATGCGGAACATTGAGTAAGGAGTAGAGCGGTCCAATTTCTACATGAGCACCCGCCTCTTCATGTGTTTCTCGAGCAGCGCCATGACCAGTACTTTCACCTAATTCCATAAAACCCGCAGGCAAGGTCCAATAACCAAGACGTGGTTCGATGGCACGGCGACATAGAAGCACTTGCTTACCGTAGATCGGAATGCTACCCACTACATTGCGGGGATTTTGATAATGGATGCTTCCACATGCTTCACATACATGGCGTTCACGAGAATCATCGGCCGGAATCTTGATGGTCAGCAGCGTGGCGCAGTTAGGGCAATACTTCATACTGACTTTCTAGAAATGGGCTTTGATAGTGCCACGTAGGGCATTGCTAAGAATAATCTCATCTGCCATTGAAACATCATTAATAGTCAGGTTGGCTTCGCGGGCATTGAACATGGGATCGGCTAGTAGGCTTGCGCGCAGTACCCCTGGTAACAAGCCAGCTGAAACGGGGGGAGTAAGCCATTCAGAGCTACCTTGAGGTTTAACAAAAATGCTAGTTCTGCCTCCTTCAGTAACAAAGCCCTGCTCATTAGTAAAGAGGGCATCAAAACCCCCTAATTCGGTGGCGGTCTGCCAAGCAAGATTGTAGAGATGGCGGTTGCTCACCTTGTGACGCAATAAAGCATCGCCAGAAAACATTCGCATATCGCCAGAAAGAATATCTTTTGCCCAGAAAATTTTGACGGGTTCATGAAGACTTTCGAGAACTCCAATAGAGGCTGACAATTCACCGTTGGGAGCAAGATCAAGTCTTAGCCTAAAAGAAGTTGCGGGATTGAGTGATGAACATGTATTTGTAATCACTGCTGTTGCGGCAGATCTATGAAATGGAATGCCCAAGGCTAAAGCGGATGACTGCATGCGATCTAAATGAAGCTCAAGTTGTTGCGGATTTCCTTCGGCAATGGCAATCGTTTCGAATAATCCGGTAGCAGCGGAAAGATTCTTGAAGAAGGCGGATTTAATTTGGCACTCTTGCCATTCTTGTTTTGCATCAGAATCATTAGTAATGCCAGCACCGATTCCCAGGGTAAAAGTGGAGGCATGTGACTGAGTATCTTCTGTAATCTCAACCGTGCGGATGGGAACGCTAAAAGCAAAGTCTCCACTGGGGTCTAGCCAACCTAAGGCACCACAGTAATAGCCACGATCTTCAGGCTCTAACTCTTGAATAATTTCCATGCTGCGTTTTTTGGGCGCACCTGTTACTGAGCCACAAGGGAAGACAGCACTCAGAATATCAAAGAGAGCAGTATTTGGTTTGGCTTGGCTCTGAACAGTTGAAGTCATTTGCAATACATCACCATGTCTAGCAACTTCAAATAAATTAGGTACCGTGACCGTGCCAGGTAAAGAGACGCGGCCAAGATCATTACGCAAGAGATCCACAATCATGACATTCTCGGCTTGATTCTTCGGATCGTCTGATAAAGCGCTTGCTACTTCAGATAATGCGCTGGCAGTGCCTTTCATCGGCATTGCTTTTAAGGTATCACCTTCGCGGGAAATAAAGAGCTCGGGAGATTGAGAAAGTAAGTAGCTGCCAGAGTGTGCGATATATGCCCCAAACCTACCGGGCTGACGCTCACGTAGGCGACTATATAAAGCCAGTGGTGAACCATATGTCTTGCCAGAAATTCGGTAGGTATGATTGATTTGATAGCTATCGCCACTGCGAATGTATTCCTGAATGCTAGCAATATCAGATGAAAACTGCACTTCATTTAATGACTCACGAATATCGAGCACACCAGCAGTCTTCTGGCGACCCTCGAGCATCGCAATCTGCTTAGCGATGAAGGTATCCACTTCAGTCTTGGATAGCTTGTCATAGCCTTTAAATGACCAAGCCTCGATCAGCGGGTGTGAACTTGGGCTAGCCTCTGATCTTTGTGGAAGCTGATGAATTTGTCTGCCAAACTCATACGCAAATGCAGCAACTACAAACTCGCCTCTAGCAAGCGAAGCAGTAATCTGGGTTAAACAGGCCTGAGTCGCAGCTAGATCCTGAGCATTGTCACCACTTGTAAGCACTCGCCAATACTGCAGTGGGTTTTCATAATGACGACTAGATGGCTTAGCTGCTGTACTTTGCGCATCATCGAGCAAAATCATCGCAGCTAACCTAATGTCTTCTAGTTATTTCAGAAGGGTGGCAGATTCAATAGTGACAGTCTTGGATGGCACATCAGCCATTCTGCCCATTCGTGGGGCTGGTGCCACCATGGTAGGTAGCTTGCGAATGGCATCGATGGTTTGCATCCCAGAAATCACCTTCCCAAATACGGTATAGCCATTGCCCATTGCATTCGGGTAGTCCAATGCCGCATTATTGTTAACGTTAATAAAAAATTGGGAGGTCGCAGAATCAGGGTCAGCAGTACGAGCCATTGCAATGGTGTATGTATTGTTCTTGAGGCCATTGTTTGCTTCTGATGCAACCGGTGCATCAGTCGACTTTTGCATCAGATCAGGAGTAAAGCCGCCACCTTGAATCATGAAGCCATCAATGACGCGATGAAAGATGGTGCCATTGTAAAAACCACTTTTGACATAATTTAAAAAGTTAGCGGTAGTCTTTGGGGCTTTCACATCATCGAGCTCTACTACAAAGTTGCCCATGGTGGTTTTGAATTCAACCTTAGTGCCAGCAATAGCAGCTTGGCTAGCAAAGCAGGCGGCAATCAGAATGAGGCTGGTAAAAAGCTTACGCATAAGGACTCCTTGGGTGAGATAGATACAACAGATTGTATTGCGCAACCGCATTAAGTCAGTCCGTTTGGGACATTGCCAGCATAGGCATAGGAGGCTTCCTCGAACATGCCTGGCCGATTGAGGTAGTCCAGCGCCCAATCAATGGTATCGACGCCCCAAAAACAATGTTGCTTCAGTATCAGGGCCGGCAATCCAAAGGCGCCATCTGCTTTAGCCTGATCGGTATTGGCAATGAGCCTAGATTTTACTTCGGGGCTTTCTGGTTTTGCAGTATCTGCTGGCAAACCTAAATAAGTACAAAACTCGGACCAAGAAAGATTGGGATCTTTACCTTCCATCCACACATAATCAAAGGCGCGTTCAAGCATGGCCCAATCTGCATTCTCTTGTACAAGAAGACGCTGAGCTGCAACTGTCATAAACGGGTGGTGTTCAGGAAAGCGAAATGGGATGCCTAACTTTTCAGCTTGCCAGACACAAAATTGATATGTATGCGGACGCTTGGCGGTGATTTCACCAGGACCTTTATTGTCAGTGGCCCTTAACAGGCCGCCTAAGAGAATTGGGACGGGTGTGATGTTGAGTTTGTCTTCTAAACGCTGCCTTTGCTTAATATACAAATAAGCAAAAGGTGAAATGATGTCGTAGTAGAGGGTGGCTGCTGTTTTCTCACTCATAGAGTCTGCCCTATTTCCCTTTGTACTCAGCATCCAGTTTTCGTAAGAAAGCCAGTTTTTCTTTAATCTGACTCTCCAGACCACGCTCCACAGGTTCATACCATTGTGTTTCTGGCATTCCTTCGGGCAAATAGGATTCACCAGCGGCATAGCCATGCGGTTCATCGTGTGCGTAGCGATATTCTTTGCCGTGTCCAAGCTCTTTCATGAGTTTAGTTGGCGCATTGCGCAAATGATTGGGCACCGGCTTAGATTGATCTTGGGCAACATAGGCTCGCGCAGCATTAAATGCCTTGTAACTAGCATTACTTTTTGAGGCTACCGCCAAATACACTACCGCTTGACCTAAAGCCAGCTCACCTTCGGGCGATCCTAATCTTTCAAATGTTTGGGCGGCATCGTTTGCTAATTGCATCGCTCTGGGATCGGCTAATCCAATATCTTCCCATGCCATGCGAATAATGCGGCGCGCTAAGTAACGCGGATCTGCGCCACCATCGAGCATGCGACAAAACCAATAGAGTGCTGCATCAGGGTTGGATCCCCGCACTGATTTATGGAGCGCAGAAATCTGGTCATAAAACTGATCGCCACCTTTATCAAAGCGACGTGCCTGGACAGTAAGCGCATTTTCAATAAAGGCTTGGTCAACAACATCAACAAGAGCGTTAGGTGTCAAAACGGCATTACGAACTTGCTCTACTAGATTGAAGAGTCTTCTAGCATCGCCATCAGCATTAGAGATCAGAGTATCTATTGCGCTATCGTCAAATTTGACATTGGGCATAGCATGCTGATGTGCGCGAATAAATAGCTTCTTCAGTTCATCTGCAGTTAATGATTTAAGTACATACACTTGTGCACGAGATAAAAGTGCTGAGTTCACTTCAAAAGAAGGATTCTCAGTAGTGGCGCCAATAAAGGTAAAGAGGCCTGATTCAACATGAGGTAAAAGGGCATCTTGCTGACTCTTGTTGAAGCGATGAATCTCATCAACAAACAAAATTGTTTGCTTGTCATATTGCGCCATGTTTTGTTGCGCTTGTTCAATGGCTTCGCGAATCTCTTTGACGCCAGCTAAGACTGCAGAGATGGCAATAAATTCGCGCTCAAAGGCTTTTGCTGAGAGGCGTGCCAGCGTTGTCTTGCCTACGCCTGGAGGCCCCCACAAAATCATTGAGTGGGGCTTGCCTGAGGCAAACGCTAGATTAAGTGGCTTGCCGGCCGCCAATAAATGGGTTTGCCCAATCACTTCTTCAATGTTTTTCGGACGCAAAGCTTCCGCTAGTGGCGGCGGAGGGGTGCTCTCGAAAAGACCGCTCATTGAACAGTCATGCTTGAATAAAGAGAATGACGATGGCTGCCCAGCTTAAGCAAGCCGCGGCAACATAAGTCAGGCGATTGCGGATCGTCATAAAGGTGCTGCGTGCTGCTTCATCAGAAAAATAATATTGATAGGTGCTCTGATCAATATTGCGCTGAATGATTAAAGTGGATGCCAAAATCAACAGCCCCACCGGAATATAAATATGCAAGGCAACCCAGGCAACTAGTGCGGGAATCACACCCCAAATCCAAGCATTGCGGTCAACCCAACGATCACCAATAGGTGCTTTGCCTAAGTGATGCAAGTTAGCGCCCCAATGTAAAGCACCCATAAAGGAAGTAATCACTGCCCCATAGCCCGCAAGAGACTCTGCACTTAAATAGTTCAGAGGCGTTGGCGCGAGCTGCACCATTAAAGCGAGGCCAATAAAAGGAATGAGACCAGCGTAAGCCAGTTTACTAACTAGGGGTGGAATAGGATTCACGAGCACTTCAGTTTTAGTTGAGGTTAATTGGATTGGGAAATTATTTGTCGTAGGTATAAATGCCGCGACCGGTTTTGCGACCTAGATAACCGGCTGCAACCATTTCACGAAGGAGTGGGCAAGGGCGGTACTTGGAGTCGCTGAAGTTTTCAAAATAAACCTCCATCACCGCTAAACAAGTATCTAAACCAATGAGGTCTGCCAAGGCTAAGGGGCCGATAGGTTGATTACAGCCCAACTTCATACCGGCATCGATATCTTCTGGACTAGCAAGTCCTTCTGACAGCACGAAGAATGCTTCGTTAATCATGGGTAACAAAATGCGATTCACCACAAACCCTGGTGAATTCTTCACGGTGATGGGTTCTTTGCCAATTTGTTTAGCCATCTCAATAATGGCGGCATGCGTTGTGTCGCTCGTCTGCAGGCCACGAATCACTTCTACTAAAGCCATGAGAGGTGGCGGGTTGAAAAAGTGCATGCCAATGAAGCGCGCTGGATTTGAGTCAAGTGCAGCAAGCTTGGTAATCGATAAGGAGGAGGTATTGGTGGCAATGATGGTGTCTTTGCCAACAATCTCATCTACTTGCTTGAGAATCTTTTCTTTAATTGCTTGATTTTCAGTAGCAGCTTCAATGACTAAGCCTAAGCCCTTGAAATCTGCATAAGAGGTACTGCCTTTAATTCGCTTGAGTGCCGCTTCTTTTGCATCGGCAGTGAGTGTTTCTTTCTTAACGAGGCGATCTAAGCTTTTACTAATTTGATCCAGCCCGCGTTGTACGGCTGCTTCATTAATATCAACCATGACGACATCGAGACCGGCAACCGCACAAACCTGTGCAATACCATTACCCATTGTGCCCGCACCGACCACGCCAACTGATTGAATCTTCATTTCATTTCCTCTTTTGATACTGGGTTGAACCAAATAATTGCTCTCTAGCCTTATTGTCTGTCAAGGGCTTGCGTAATGCGGTTAATACTTCGCAACCACGCTTGACTGCTGGACGTTCACTAAGCTTTTCAAACCAATGCTTGAAATGAGGAAAGTCATTAATCTCAATACCTTGATTTTTCCAATTTCGCGTCCAAGGGTAAATCGCCATATCCGCAATCGAGTAGGTTTTACCTGCTATATAAGGATTATCTTTCAGTTGCGCATCCAGAACTCCATATAAACGCTTTGCTTCATTGGTGTAGCGATGAATGGCGTAGTCAATTTTCTCGGGGGCGTACAGTCGAAAATGGTGGTTTTGCCCAAGCATAGGTCCTAAACCACCCATTTGGAACATGAGCCATTGCAAAACCTCATACTTAGCGCGAGTTGTTTTAGGAAGAAACTTGCCGGTCTTGCTGGCGAGGTAGAGCAAGATGGCGCCGGATTCAAAAATACTGATTGGCTTTCCATCGGGCCCATGGGGGTCTACTAATGCCGGAATCTTATTATTCGGACTAATCTTTAAAAAGTCCTTGGCAAACTGATCACCAGCGCCAATATCAATGGGGTGGGCAACCCAACCCTTACCTAAGCGATAGCCACATTCCTCCAGCATGATGTGGACCTTGTGGCCATTCGGCGTTGGCCAGCTATAAACATCAATGACGTTTTTGGATTGCTTATTTGCCATGGGGGATCTCTCTATAAGTTTTGTAAGCGTTGTAAGGCATTCGATAAAGTCTGTTCTTCTTTGGCATAACAGAAGCGGATCACGCCAGATTCAGTGGGTTGATCATAAAAAGCGGAAACGGGGATAGCCGCTACACCAACTTTGGTGGTGAGCCATTGACAAAAATCTGCTTCATTCAATTTGGATTCTGGAATGCTCAGTGCAGAGTAATCGACGCACTGAAAATAAGTGCCAGGTGTTGGCAGTAGCTTAAATTGAGTCTTCTCTAAACCAGCCCGAAAAAAATCCCGTTTGGATTGATAAAAAGCCGGAAGATTTAAGTAATGCGATGCATCTTCTAGATAGGAAGCGAGGCCATACTGCATTGGTGTATTTACAGTAAAGACATTGAACTGGTGAACCTTTCGAAATTCTTTAGTGAGCAAGGGAGGCGCTGCTACATAGCCGACCTTCCAGCCAGTAACGTGATAAGTCTTACCAAAGCTGGAAATTAGAAAACTCCTTGCAGCCAGCTCTGGGTGGGAGGCAACGCTGTGATGTACGGCGCCATCAAAGACCATATGCTCATAGACTTCATCACTCAAAATGAGCGCAGAAGTATTTTTCACTAATTGCGCTAGGCGATCTAAGTCAGCTTCTTGCCACACCATTCCAGTAGGATTGTGCGGAGAGTTAATGATGAGTAAGCGTGTTTTGGAATGAATAGCCTTAGCCAAAGCCTCCCAAGGAATTTCATAAGAGGCCACTTGACCATTTGGGTCACGCTTTACTTGAAGTGATACTGCAATGGTTTTGCCACCTGCTAATTCAATTGAGGGTCGGTAGCTATCGTAAGCAGGTTCAATGATAACCACTTCGTCGCCTGGGCTTACACAGGCAAGTATTGCTGTGAGAATGCCCTGAGTGCCCCCCGCAGTTATCGTGATTTCTTTATCGGGATCATAGTGATGGCCATATAGGTTTTTAATCTTTTGGCAAATTCCGTTTCGCAGTTCAGCGATGCCAATCATGGGGGGGTATTGGTTGCGATCGGCGAGCATCGCATCATTGACGCTAGTAATTAATTTGCGATCACAAGGAAAATCTGGAAAGCCTTGCCCTAAGTTGATTGCTTGATGCTCCACTGCAAGCGCAGACATAACGGTAAATACCGTTGTTCCTACATTGGGTAGGCGACTCGGAAATGAGGGTGCGTGGTCTGGCGCGGTCATTTGGGGCAGGGAAGTCTAGTAGTCGCTAGAATGGTAAAAATACATATACAAATTGTGCCATGCTGATCGTACTTTCTCCCGCTAAATCCTTAGACTACAAGACCCCAGTCCAGGTCAAGGCGCCTACCTTGCCTGAATTTGTCTCGGAATCGGCCAAACTGATCGCTGACCTCAAAAAGCTGTCCCCTCAGGACCTAGCTAAGCTAATGGGTTTGTCCGATCCATTGGCAGCCTTAAATGTCGGCCGTTACCGGGATTGGTCTAAGAAATTTACCGAAGAGAACAGCAAGCCAGCGATCTATGCCTTTGATGGTGATGTCTATGACGGCTTTGACGTCAAAACCCTTAATGCCAAGGCAGTTGATTTTGCTCAAGACCATATCCGGATTTTGTCTGGTCTCTATGGTGCTTTAAGGCCCCTCGATTTGATGCAGGCCTATCGCCTGGAAATGGGCACTGCATTCAACAATATCAGAGGCAAGGATCTTTACGCTTTTTGGGGTAGCCGGGTAACGGATTCGCTCAAGAAAATATTGGAAAAGCAAAAGAAGCCTGCGCTACTCAACCTGGCCTCAGAGGAGTATTTCAAGGTCTTGCAGGCTAAAGATTTGGATTGCCCTGTTATTTCCCCTGTATTTCAGGACGCTAAAGACGGAAAGTACAAAATCATTTCGTTTTATGCCAAGCGCGCACGTGGGTTGATGGCGCGTTACGTAGTCGAGAACCGCATTACCGATCCAGCCGATTTAAAAAGTTTTCATTTGGATGGGTATAAGTATTTTGCTGCAGAATCGAAGTTAGACAAGCCGGTATTTAGAAGGGCAGAGAAAAAATAATGGCCGTACATCGCACGAAGTCTTCGCAACGCAGTTCTCCCGAAGTTGAAAAGCTGGTATCTGACGCCATTTCCTTGGCAGCCTCTGGCAGTCAGATTGAAGATCGCTTTTGGGAAGATCGCCTCAATATTCGTTTGATGCGTTTACTGAAAAGCCAAAATCAAAATGTGATTGATGCCGCTCTAGATCAAACTTTTCGCATCAACACGGTTGCCTTTGAAGTACTTGCGGATTCTGCAGAAACCTTGGCGGAGTCCCTGAGAATGGAGCATGAGGGGCAGGAGTGGGATGTTCTTTTATTGGCGATGCCGATTGTGGCGCATACCCGTTATCAAATTCCTTCTGGACCTTTACCGGCAAGTATTATTGAGGCGACTGCGCAGGCCTTGAACGCTGCTATTGCTGCCCCTGATACCCGTCTTGCCATTGTTCCTTGGCTCTACAGCATTGATCAGATGCCTCACTCTCATTGTCAAACACGTGTCTTGACTGAGTCCTTGGCTAATGCGGCAATCTGCAATAAAGATGTCAAGCTTGAGTTGCGCGATATGTCTGAGACCATTGCAGTCCTGGCTGATCCCCGTTTCATTATTGCTGCTTTAAGTGCGCCCAGTGGAGCCCCTATCTTCCGTTGGCAGGCTGAGCCTCCAGCTCGGCAAGAACGTGGCGTGAGCTTGATTGGTTGGCAAAACGCAATGCAAGAGCCGATTGCTTCTTTGCTGCCAGGTTGTGAATTCGAACTCTTACTTCCAGAATCTTATTTCACAAATTGCCGTTTAGCCGATAAGCATGTTCGTCCCTTGAGTATTCGCGCAGCGGTGAACTTTTTAGAGAGCGGTTTAGGTATCTTGCCTGCTGGCTTATCTTGCGTAGTGGGTGCATTTGGAGAAGAGCAGGCTGATGAGTACCGCATTTCCTTTAGCGCAAAGGGATCCCCAGAAATTATGTATGGCGTGATCTGGCCTTTGTATGACCGCGAGAGCGTGGCGAGCGATGCCTTAAATGATCTGTCGGATGATGAAAGCCCAATCAAGAAAATATGCGATGCTTTGCATGATGCTGGAGTGGAGGATGTCTTTCGTCATGCAATGCTTTTTGAGCCAGAGTTATGTGATGACTGTGGCGCCCCGCTATTCCCCGATCGCTCAGGAGAGGCAGTGCATGCAGAGATGCCCGAAGACTCTCCAACCCAACAACCCCTATTTCACTAATACAAAAGAAAAAGCCGAGAAACTCTCGGCTTTTTAATTGATGCGTTGATGAAGCATTAGTTCTGAGTAAACGGCTCAGCACCAGCAAATAAATGCGGTAACTTGCCAGATCTCATCTCTGCGGTTTGGCAGAAGTCAGCCAGCCTGACGCCCGCTTTAATGTTAAACAACATTGCCTTGTTACCAAGCACAACAAGGTCATGCCCGCTGTTTGTGTTTTTGTAACGCAGACTGCCAGGCAATGAAGTTTGACGATCTAAGTCGAACGTTTTGGATTCCCAAGTTAAGCGAACTTTCTCGGTAGTGCCAGAAGTTTTGAACTGTTTACTTTCGCTGCAAGTCCAAGTGAAAACTTCTTCACTAGCGCTGACGTGTGCAGCAGCAAAAAAACTGGCAATGACAACGCTAATGGTAAGAAGATTTTTCTTCATGTGTAATTTTTCCTTAGGAGAGCAAATGCTTCACGCCAGCTTGCTCTTCAAGCAATTCATTGAGGGTATGAGTCATGCGCTCACGGGAGAATTCATCGATCTCTAAACCTTCGATCATTTTGTACTCGCCGTTTTCGCACACTACTGGGAAGCCATAGATCACTTCAGCTGGAATACCGTACTCGCCTTTAGAAGGAATACCCATAGTGACCCATTTGCCATTCGTACCGAGCACCCAATCACGCATGTGATCAATCGCAGCATTTGCAGCAGAAGCTGCAGATGAGAGACCACGAGCGTCAATGATGGCTGCGCCACGCTTACCAACGGTAGGAATGAAGGTATCCTTGTTCCAGGCTGGATCGTTAATGGCGTCTTTTACAGACTGACCATCGATCGTTGCAAAGCGATAGTCTGGATACATTGTTGGACTGTGGTTACCCCAAACAATCAGTTTCTCAATGTCAGCAACAGGCTTGTTTAGCTTTGTGGCCAACTGTGAGAGTGCGCGATTATGATCGAGACGCAACATTGCTGTGAAGTTCTTCGCAGGAATATCTGGAGCAGATTTCATCGCGATATATGCATTGGTATTTGCTGGGTTACCAACCACCAATACTTTGACAGTCTTCTTAGCAACTGCATTCAATGCCTTGCCTTGAGCCGTAAAAATTTGTGCGTTAGCAGAGAGTAAATCTTTACGCTCCATGCCAGGACCGCGAGGACGTGCGCCAACCAAGAGGGCTACGTCAATATCTTTAAACGCGGTCATGGGGTCAGAGTGCGCTGTCATGCCTGCCAATAGTGGGAATGCGCAGTCCTCTAATTCCATCATCACGCCAGCCAAGGCTTTTTGAGCTTTCTCATCCGGAATCTCAAGCAACTGGAGGATGACAGGCTGGTCTTTGCCCAAAAGGTCGCCATTGGCGATACGGAACAGAAGGGAATATCCGATTTGACCGGCTGCACCGGTTACAGCGACACGCATTGGGGCTTTTGCCATTACTAATAACTCCAGAGGAAGGTTAATTAATCAAAACATTTCTATTATCCATTTAAGTGTATGGACTTTCGCTTTACACTGTCAATGACGTCTTATATAAGACTAGAATCACCGTAAATTTTATCCAATTGCTATCGACTGGAGTCAATTTGTCAGAAGTCAATTTGCCTGTTGCCTCATTTAGCCCTCTGTACGAGCAGATCAAGTCAATGATTTTGGCTAGCCTGCAAGCTGCAGAATGGCTTCCTGGAGCAGCCATCCCTAGTGAAATGGAATTGGCGGCACGCTATGCCGTTAGCCAGGGCACCGTCCGCAAGGCTATCGATGAGCTGGCAGCCCAAAGCTTATTGGTGAGACGTCAAGGGAAGGGTACTTTTGTTGCCACCCATCAAGAAGACGATTGGCAATATCGTTTTTTACGCTTATCCCCTGATTCTGGTGAGAAATTTCATCTCACTAGCCAGTTTTTAGCCTGTGTCAGGGCTAAAGCAAGTCCTTATATAGCGGATTTGCTTAAATTAAAGGCAGGTGACGCAGTGATTCATATTGATCGTGTCCAGAGTTTTGCAGGTAAACCCATTGTTTTTGAAGAGATTTGGCTACCTGGAGCCCGCTTTAAGGATCTTGATCTCGAGGCGCTGAATACCTGGCATGGTCCGGTATACGCTTTCTATGAGAGTCAATTTGCGACACATATGGTGCGTGCAGAAGAAAAAATTAAGGCAGTAGCTGCTGATGAAGTCTTGGCGGGTCATCTCCAATTGCCACTTGGCGCACCACTGCTTTCTGTTGAGAGAGTGGCCTTCACTTACGGGAATAAACCAGTAGAAATTCGTCATGCCAGATACGACACTTCAGAGCAGCACTACGAAAATAAATTGAACTAAAAATATCCGTTAAAACCCCTATTTAACGCTTTTAAACACTAAAAAATCCCCACCACCCCTAAGGTTTCCAATAGAATATGTTGCGACACAACAAAACCACAATAAACCTCCACTTAAACATCGAGATTGCCCATGGTTGATGCACAACACAATGTAAAAAAAGATAAACCGGTTTATCGAAATATTGGCCTAGCCCAATTAGTGAAATATCGCCTTCCTTGGGCAGGGAAGGTTTCTATTCTTCACCGCATCAGCGGAGCGGTATTGTTCCTCTTATTGCCATTCATCTTGTATCTCTTTGATCAGAGTTTGGCTTCTGAGTTGAGTTATCAAAAATTCCAAGCTTTTACTAGCAACATTTTGGTAAAAATAATTTGCCTAGGCTTGATCTGGTCATTCTTGCACCACTTTTGTGCTGGTATCCGTTACCTCTTACTCGATTTGGAAATCGGGGTGGAGAAGTCGGAATCCAATCGCTCTGCCATCATTGTTTTAATTGTTGGCTTGGCTCTGACGGCAATCGTTGGCCTCAAATTATTTGACCTGTACTAAGCGCACATCACTTAAGGAAATTTCATGCCTATTTATCAAATTGGACCAAAGCGCTTAGTTGTAGGCGCCCATTACGGTCTTAAAGAGTGGATCATCCAACGCGTCACTGCGATTGTGATGGTGATATTTACAGTTGTTTTGCTGGTTGACTACTGCATCACTGGTAGCGCAACTTATGAAGGCTGGTCTGGTCTTTTCGCCAATCAGTTTATGAAGCTTTTAACCTTGTTGGCTTTATTCAGCCTTTTCTATCACGCCTGGATTGGTGTGCGCGATATCTGGATGGATTACATCAAGCCCGTCAGTATTCGTTTAACACTGCAAGTGTTGACCGTCCTCTATCTCGTAGCCTGTGCGGCCTATGCCGTCCAAATTTTGTGGAAAGTGTAATTCGATGACTGCAATTCAAAAATCATTGCCACGCCGCCGTTTTGATGCGGTGATTATTGGTGCGGGTGGTTCAGGTATGCGTGCTTCATTGCAATTGGCGGAAGCTGGTCTCAATGTTGCTGTATTAACGAAAGTTTTCCCAACACGTTCACATACGGTTGCTGCACAAGGTGGTATTGGTGCTTCATTGGGTAATATGAGCGAAGACAATTGGCACTATCACTTTTATGACACTATTAAAGGTTCTGATTGGTTAGGTGACCAGGACGTCATCGAGTTTATGTGTCGTGAGGCGCCAAAAGTTGTTTACGAATTAGAGCATTTTGGTATGCCATTTGACCGTAATCCAGATGGTACGATTTATCAGCGTCCATTCGGTGGTCACACTGCAAACTATGGTGAAAAACCAGTGCAACGTGCTTGCGCTGCTGCTGACCGTACTGGTCACGCAATGTTGCACACCTTGTATCAGCGTAACGTGCGCGCTAAAACCAATTTCTTTGTTGAGTGGTTAGCCCTGGATTTAATTCGTGACGATGAGGGTGATGTCGTTGGTGTTACCGCTCTTGAAATGGAGACTGGTCAGGTTTATATCCTTGAAGCCAAGGTTGTTATGTTGGCTACAGGTGGTGCAGGCCGTATTTGGGACGCCTCTACTAACGCATTTATTAATACCGGCGACGGTATGGGTCTTGCAGCCCGCGCAGGTATTCCATTGGAAGACATGGAGTTCTGGCAGTTCCACCCAACCGGCGTAGCGGGTGCGGGCGTATTGCTGACAGAGGGTTGTCGCGGTGAAGGTGGTATCTTGCGCAACAAAGACGGTGAGCGTTTCATGGAGCGTTATGCGCCAACCTATAAGGATTTAGCGCCACGCGATTTCGTATCTCGTTGCATGGATCAAGAAATTAAAGAAGGGCGCGGTTGTGGTCCCAACGGTGATTATGTTGTGCTGGATTTGACGCACATTGGCGCCGAAACGATCATGAAGCGTTTACCTTCTGTGTATGAAATTGGCATTAACTTTGCTAACGTTGACGTGACTAAAGAGCCCATTCCAGTTGTGCCAACCATTCACTATCAGATGGGCGGCATTCCAACTAACATCAATGGGCAAGTGGTTGTGCCTGCCAACGGTATTCATAACGAAATCGTGAATGGCTTGTATGCCATTGGCGAATGCTCATGCGTCTCCGTTCACGGTGCAAACCGTTTAGGCACGAACTCATTACTAGACCTTTTGGTATTTGGTCGCGCAGCGGGTAACCACATTGTTGGCTTGGGCTTGAAGAATCGTGAGTTCAAGAAATTGCCTGAGAATGCTGGTCAGCAAACCTTGGAACGTATTGCGAAGTTAGATAACTCTACTTCTGGTGAGTACGCACAAGACGTTGCTAACGACATTCGCAAGTGTATGCAGAAATATGCTGGCGTGTTCCGTAATCAAGAGCTGATGGATGAAGGCGTTCGTCAAATGGCGAAATTGACTGAGCGTGCTCAGAACTTGTGGGTCAAAGATAAGTCTGAGATTTTCAATACAGCGCGTATTGAAGCGTTGGAAGTAGCTAACTTAGTTGAGACTGCCAATGCAACCATGATTTCTGCTGCAGCCCGCAAAGAAAGTCGCGGTGCACACTCACATGATGATCACCAGCATCGGGATGATGACAACTGGATGAAGCATACCCTTTGGTATAGCGAAGGAAATAAGCTCTCTTATAAGCCAGTGGTATTAAAGCCTTTGACTGTTGAGTCCTTCCCTCCTAAAGAACGTACTTTCTAAGCGAAGAGAAATAGAAAATGAGTGATATCCGTATATTTGAAATTTACCGCTACGATCCAGATGTCGATGCAGCTCCACGCATGCAGCGCTATGAGCTAGAACTTACTGGCGAACGTATGTTGTTAGATGCCTTGATTTCTTTAAAGAAGCAAGACGAAACAATTTCTTATCGTCGTTCATGCCGTGAAGGTGTGTGCGGTTCAGATGCGATGAACATCAACGGTAAAAATGGTTTGGCTTGTTTGACCAATATGTTGACTTTGCCTAAGGTCATCACATTGCGCCCATTGCCTGGCTTGCCAGTCGTGCGTGATTTGATCGTCGACATGACTTTGTTTTTCAAACAATACCTGTCTATCAAACCTTACTTGGTAAATGACAATCCACCTCCAGAAAAAGAGCGCCTTCAGAGCCCTGAAGAGCGTGAAGAGTTAAATGGCTTGTATGAGTGCATCTTGTGCGCATCTTGCTCAACTTCATGCCCATCATTCTGGTGGAACCCTGATAAGTTTGTGGGTCCAGCGGGCTTGTTACAGGCATATCGCTTTATTGCTGATAGCCGTGACGAAGAAACATCGCAGCGCTTGGATAATCTGGAAGATCCGTATCGCTTATTCCGCTGCCATACCATTATGAATTGTGTGGACGTCTGTCCTAAGCACTTGAACCCAACCAAGGCAATTGGCAAGATCAAGGAGTTGATGGTTCGTAGGGCAGTATGACCCTAGGCAATGCAGAGTTATATCGTTTAAAGAGTGATGCTCGTAGAGGCTTGCTAGAAAACGACTTAATTCTGCAGCGCTTCTTTGAGCGTTATGGCGCTCAGTTGAGCGAAGCAGATGGAATCGTTTTAAGTCAGTTATTGGCCCTTGATGACAATGACCTCATGGATTTGTTAATTGGTCGTAAAGATTCAGTATCAATGTTGGAGAAAGAGATGCAGTCTGATTCTTTCAAAGCAGTTTTACAAAGGCTCAGAGAGAAATAATTCAGCTTTTTGGTGCAGTGGTAGTGATGGCATTTGATTGAATAGTGTTTTACTCATAATTTTGAATGACTAAGGATTAGAAATGATTGAATCGGACATCAAAGCAAAACTCTCGTTTTCGGATGGCACGCCAGATATTGATCTGCCAATTTACAAAGGAACAGTTGGTCCTGATGTAATCGATATTCGCAAGCTCTATGGTCAGACTGGTAAGTTCACTTACGATTCAGGTTTTCTTTCTACTGCGTCTTGCAATAGCAAAATTACTTATATCGATGGCGACAAAGGTGAGTTGCTCTATCGCGGCTACCCAATTGAAGACCTGGCAAATAACTGCGACTTCTTGGAAGTGTGCTTTCTGCTGATTAATGGTGAATTGCCAAACGCTACCGAGAAAAAAGATTTTGAAGAAATGGTTATGCACCACACTATGGTTCATGAGCAGATGCAATTCTTCTTGCGCGGTTTCCGTCGTGATGCGCACCCAATGGCAGTACTGACTGGCTTGGTCGGCGGTATGGCAGCTTTCTATCATGATCAAATTAACTACAGCGATCCAAAGGCGCGTGAAGTAGCGCAAATTCGTTTGATCGCGAAGATGCCAACCCTTGTGGCAATGGCATACAAGTATTCAGTAGGACAACCTTTTATCTATCCAGATAATTCTTTGTCATACACCGCCAACTTTATGCGCATGATGTTTGCTACCCCATGTGAAGAGTACAAAGTAAACCCAGTATTGGTACGTGCTTTGGACCGCATCTTTACCTTACATGCAGACCATGAGCAAAATGCTTCTACATCGACCGTGCGTTTGTGCGGCTCTTCAGGCACAAATCCATTTGCTGCTATTTCTGCTGGTATAGCCTGTCTATGGGGTCCGGCTCACGGTGGAGCAAACGAAGCTTGCTTACAGATGTTGAATGAGATTCAAGCAAGCGGTGGCGTTGATAAGATCCATGAATTTATCGCTCAAGTGAAAGACAAGAACTCTAGCGTTCGTTTGATGGGCTTTGGCCATCGTGTTTACAAAAACTTTGATCCACGTGCAAAATTGATGCGTGAGACTTGCTATGAAGTTTTGAATGAACTCGGTCTGCAAGATGATCCATTGTTCAAGTTAGCAATGACCCTTGAGAAGATTGCTTTGGAAGATGAGTATTTCGTTAGCCGCAAGCTCTATCCAAACGTGGACTTCTATTCGGGCATCGTGCAGCGCGCACTTGGCATCCCAACAGAAATGTTTACCTGTATTTTTGCTTTGGCAAGAACAGTAGGCTGGATTGCGCAGTGGGAAGAGATGATTACCGATCCAGAGTACAAGATCGGACGTCCACGTCAGCTGTATGTTGGTGAAACTTCACGCAAGGTTCCTAACATCTCGGTTCGTAAATAAGGTTCTTAAGGTCGCTCATGTCTCGTACGCTTTATGACAAATTGTGGGATGACCACGTTGTTTACTCTGAAGAAGATGGCACAGCGACGATCTATATTGATCGTCAGCTACTGCATGAGGTAACTAGCCCTCAAGCGTTTGAAGGCTTGAATATGGCCGGTCGCCCAGTTTGGCGTATCTCTGCGAATTTAGCAGTTTCAGACCATAACGTGCCAACAACAGATCGCTCTGAAGGTATTGCTGATCCAATTTCAAAATTGCAAGTAGATACCTTGGATCAAAACTGCGATGCTTTTGGTATTACCCAATACAAAATGAACGATGCCCGTCAAGGAATTGTTCATGTGATTGGGCCAGAGCAGGGCGCAACTTTACCGGGCATGACGGTGGTGTGCGGTGATTCGCATACCAGTACTCATGGCGCATTTGGTGCTTTGGCATTTGGTATTGGCACTTCAGAAGTCGAGCACGTATTGGCGACTCAAACCCTGCTCATGAAAAAGAGCAAGAATATGTTGGTTAAAGTAGATGGCCGTTTGCAGCCAGGCTCTACTGCTAAAGATATCGTTCTTGCTGTCATCGGTAAGATTGGCACTGCAGGGGGAACGGGCTACACCATCGAGTTTGCTGGCGAAGCCATACGCAGCCTATCGATGGAAGGTCGTATGACCCTTTGTAATATGGCAATTGAAGCTGGTGCAAGAGCGGGCTTAGTTGCCGTTGATGAAACCACTATTGAATATATTCAAGGTCGCCCATACTCACCAAAAGGCCCAGCGTTATTGCAAGCTTTACAGTATTGGAGAACTTTGCATTCTGATTTAGATGCAAAATTTGATGCAGTAGTGGAGTTGCGCGCAGAAGAGATTGCCCCTCAAGTGACTTGGGGTACTTCACCAGAAATGGTGCTTGCCATCAGCGAACGTGTTCCTGATCCAGAAAAAGAGCGTGACCCTAATAAGCGTTCTGCAATGGAGCGTGCATTGGAGTACATGAATCTGACTCCGAATACGCCACTAAGCAGTATTTCCGTTGATAAAGTATTTATTGGCTCCTGCACCAATAGCCGCATCGAAGACATGCGCGCAGCAGCTAAAGTGGTTGATCGTCTTGGTAAAAAAGTTGCGGCGAATGTGAAGTTGGCATTGATTGTTCCTGGTTCAGGATTGGTTAAAGCGCAAGCGGAGCGTGAGGGCTTGGATCGCATCTTTAAGGCTGCTGGCTTTGAATGGCGCGAGCCAGGTTGCTCTATGTGTTTGGCAATGAATGCTGATCGCTTAGAGCCGGGTGAGCGTTGCGCATCAACTTCCAATCGTAACTTTGAAGGCCGCCAAGGTAATGGCGGTCGCACCCATTTAGTGAGTCCTGCGATGGCAGCTGCCGCTGCAATTGAAGGGCATTTTGTTGATGTACGTAAGATTTCATAAGGGCCATTCAGAATGAAATTTTCTCCAGTATCTTTAATGGCTAAATTAGCTATCGTTGGTATTGCAGGTCTTACCATCTCTGCTTGCAGCAATACGTTTGAAGGCATGGGGAAAGATTTACAAACGATGGGTAAGTCAATGGATAGCTCAAATAGCACCCAAAATAATCAGTCACAAACCAAGGGTAAAGATGTTGTGATTACCCCTGTGAAGTAAACATTAAGAGTTAAAGTCAGAATCATGGATAAATTTACGGTATACAAAGGTTTGGTTGCTCCGCTTAATCGCGAGAACGTGGATACCGACGCTATTATTCCGAAACAGTTTCTCAAATCCATCAAGAAGACTGGTTTCGGTCAAAACTTATTTGATGAGTGGCGTTATTTAGATCATGGTGAGCCAGGGCAGGATTGCAGTGCTCGCCCAGTTAATCCTGATTTCATTCTGAATCAGGCTCGGTACAAGGATGCCGGGATTCTTTTGGCGCGCAAAAACTTTGGTTGTGGCAGCTCCCGTGAACACGCCCCTTGGGCGCTTGATCAATTCGGTTTTAGGGCAGTCATCGCCCCTAGTTTTGCCGATATTTTTTACAATAATTGCTTCAAAAACGGTCTTCTACCCATCGTTTTGACAGAAATTCAGGTTGATCACCTGTTTAACGAAACTCTCGCATTTAGTGGCTATCAGCTCACTATTGATCTCGAAGCTCAACAGGTGATTACCCCTGATAGCACTGTATATAGCTTCGAAGTAGCCCCATTCAGAAAGTATTGCCTTCTCAATGGTCTGGACGATATCGGCTTAACTCTGCGACATGCAGATAAAATCAAGGGTTATGAAGCCGAGCGCATTCTCAAAATGCCTTGGCTTGCGACACAATTGCCGTAATTTTAGATTTAAAGGCCTTTCATGAAAATTGCAGTTCTACCGGGCGATGGTATCGGCCCGGAAATCGTTGCTCAAGCCGTTCGAGTTTTAAATGCACTCGGCCCAAAGTTTGATCTTGAAGAAGCCCCTGTTGGTGGCGCCGCTTATGATGTCGCCGGACACCCTTTGCCGCCAGCAACTCTTGATTTGGCAAAGAATGCTGATGCGATTTTATTTGGTGCAGTGGGTGATTGGAAATACGATACCCTTGCGCGTGAATTGCGTCCAGAGCAGGCTATTTTAGGATTGCGCAAACACTTAGAACTGTTTGCTAACTTCAGACCAGCAATTTGCTACCCAGAGTTAACTGCAGCGTCTAGTTTGAAGCCAGAGATTATTGGTGGCTTAGATATTTTGATTGTGCGTGAATTGAATGGCGACATCTATTTTGGTCAACCGCGTGGTATTCGTAGTTCAGAGTTGCCTTTGTTTAAAGGTGCGCGCGAAGGTTTCGACACCATGCACTACAGTGAGCCTGAAGTAGAGCGTATTGGTCGCGTTGCTTTTGAAGCGGCGCGCAAACGTGGCAAGAAAGTATGTAGCGTTGATAAAGCAAACGTTTTAGAAACTTCACAACTGTGGCGCGAGGTGATGATTCGTATTTCTAAAGAATATCCTGATGTTGAGTTATCCCATATGTATGTGGATAACGCTGCAATGCAGTTGGTAAAAGCGCCCAAGGCATTTGATGTGGTGGTAACTGGTAATCTGTTCGGAGATATTCTTTCTGATGAGGCAGCGATGCTTACAGGCTCCATTGGTATGTTGCCTTCCGCATCATTAGACAAGAACAATAAGGGTTTGTATGAGCCCAGCCACGGTTCTGCACCTGACATTGCCGGCAAAGGTATTGCGAATCCCTTGGCAACGATTCTTTCTGCGGCAATGATGCTGCGCTATTCCTTGGGAATGCCAGCTGAAGCGGATCGGATTGAAAAAGCTGTGCAAACAGTATTGGCACAAGGCTTGCGTACAGCTGATATTTATACCGCGGGCACTCAAAAAGTATCTACTGTACAAATGGGCGATGCAGTAGTCGCCGCACTCTCATAAATCGACATAAAAATTTATTCATCATGGTAAATACAAAAACTCCTATAGTAGGCTTAGTTGGCTGGCGTGGTATGGTCGGTAGCGTCCTGATGGAGCGCATGCTTGCCGAAAAAGATTTCGACCTAATCGAGCCTATCTTCTTTAGTACTAGCCAAGCAGGAGGCGAAGTGCCATTGCTCAATGGTCAAAAAGTAACAAAGAGCGAAAGTACTTTGCGAGATGCCAATGACATCCAAGCATTGTCACGTTGCGACATCATTTTGACTTGCCAAGGTGGTGACTACACCAACGAAATATTTCCAAAACTGCGAGCTGCAGGCTGGGCTGGTCATTGGATTGATGCTGCTAGTGCATTGCGCATGAAGGATGATGCTGTCTTGGTATTGGATCCAGTCAACCGTTCCGTAATTGATCAGGCATTGGCTGCTGGAGGTAGAAACTGGATTGGTAGTAACTGCACCGTGAGCTTGATGATGATGGCTATGGGTGGTTTGGTAAAGGCTGACATGGTTGAGTGGATCAGCGCCATGACTTACCAAGCGGCATCTGGTGCTGGCGCACAAAACATGCGTGAGTTGCTTTTGCAAATGGGTGCTTTGCGCGACAGTGTTGCTACTGAATTAGCAGACCCTTCCTCATGGATTTTGGATATTGATCGTAAGGTAACGGAAACATTACGTTCAGCAGATTTTCCGAAAAAGAATTTCCGCAACACTGCCTTGGCTGGTAGTTTGATTCCATGGATTGATGTGCCAGTTGAAAATGGTCAAACGAAAGAAGAGTGGAAGGGTGGCGCTGAGTTCAACAAAATCTTGGGTCGTCCAGCATTCCGCACTCCTGGCAGTATTCCAATCGATGGATTGTGCGTACGTGTTGGCGCAATGCGTTGCCATTCACAAGGTTTGACTGTGAAGTTAAAGAAGGATATTCCACTTAAGGAAATCGAATCTATCTTGGCAAATGATAGCCAATGGGCCAAAGTAGTGCCAAACGAACGTGAATTGACAGAACGGGACTTATCGCCGGCAGCAGTGAGTGGCACTTTGACTGTGCCTATCGGCAGATTGCACAAATTGGCGATGGGTCCGGAGTATCTTGGTGCATTTACTGTGGGTGATCAGCTATTATGGGGTGCTGCTGAGCCCTTGCGCCGTATGCTCAGAATCCTACTCGAGAGGTAATGAACAGATGCTTCGTCTTGATCAATCTAGTTTGCTTAAAGTAATTTGCTTTACTTTGCTCAGTTGGTCTTGCACGGCCAGTGCGATTTATTTAGGCGTCCCTAAATTACAGTCTGTCCCTGGTGAACCTTTGCGTGTTGAAATTCCCATTCGTAGTGGACCAGATGAAAAAGCTTTTTTATCAAGTCTCACTGTTGAGCTTCCGAGTAAGGCTGCTTATGAAAAATTGGGAATTTCTCAAAAAATTCTAGATCTCAATCCGCAGGTGATGGTTTATCGAAACCGCCAAGAACAGTTAATGGTGCTAGTTGAGTCAGTTAACCCTGTACCAGTTAGCAATGATCCATTCTTGGATATATTAGTGAAGCTGAATTGGTCTAGCGGAAGTCTTACTAAAACGTATACCTTTTTACTAGGCGATACGCAGAAGGTGATAGTAAAGCCCGGTCAAAGTCTATCCGAGATTGCGACCATTATGGCGCCTCGCTTGGAAGGCGCTAGCCTAGATCAGACTATGCTGGCCTTATACAAAGCGAATCCTGAAGCATTTGCCAGCGGCAGCATTAATAGATTAAATTCTGGAGCTGAGCTTAATAAACCAAGCCAAGCACTTCTGCGCTCTATTAGTCCAGTTGAGGCACATCAGTTTGTTGCTGATGCGAATGAACAGTGGCGCGCGGATCAGGGTACAAAAGGCGATAAAGGTCCTGATGGCTCTAGTAAGGGCATCAAAACTAAGGCGGGGGAGAATGCTGCAAAAGACCGTTTGAAGATTGGCTCCAGCGCTGAAGGTAGCGCTGAAGAGCGTCGCTATACGGAAGAACTGGTTGCCCAAGAAAAAGAATTAGAGCAAGCCAAAGCGCGTGTTGCAGAACTGCAAAAGAATATTGCTGACTTACAGCGACTCTTGGAAAAATCCAAAGATAAAAAATCTGTTGCTGATAATTTTGGTTTGGGTGGCTTTGGGCCAGCTGTTTTGGCAATGGGTTTAATTGCATTCACAGGACTTCTGCTGTGGGTCTTGGCGCGCAATGCGCGTGGCTCAGAATCTTCTGCATTTGCTAAGGCCGAGCCAGACTCGCAAAAGACGGCCGCCGCCCCCAATTTTGAAATGCCTGAACGGGCTAAAGCACTATTTTCTGGAATTGATCTTGATCTTTCCACTCCAGCGCAAGAGCCATCTGCTGAAGTTGCGTCTGAGAGCAATCCTCTGGCGGATACCTTGCGCGTAAAACTGAACTTGGCTCGCGCTTACATCACTATTGAAGATTACTCGGCAGCAAAGAAATCTTTAGAAGAAATTATTCGCGTTAGTAACTCAGTAGATCCAACCATTACGATTGAAGCGCAAGGCTTACTATCAGAGCTTTCCCATCGTCAGGCTTAGGGCTGAGCGATGCGTATAGCGCTCGGCCTCCAATACGACGGTAGTCCGTATGCTGGATGGCAAGTTCAACACAATCACAATACTGTTCAAGCAGAATTAGAAAAAGCAATTACGGCTTTTATTGGTGAAGAGGCTAAAAGTTTTCCGGTGCACACCATTACTGCTGGCAGAACAGATGCTGGCGTCCATGCGCTTGGACAGGTAGTTCATTTTGAGACACAGGTTGAGCGGGAAGATTTCTCATGGGTGAGGGGGGTAAATTCATTCCTGCCACCATCGATTGTTATCAATTGGGCCAAAACAGTCTCGACAGAATTTAGTGCGCGATTTTCGGCATTCGAGCGCACCTATATTTATGCAATACATGCAGGACCTTGTCCTTCGCCGATGGTGAATGCGCGCGCGGGTTATGTGCTATTGCCACCCAATCAATGGTTTGATGTCGATGCCATGAAAGAGTCTGCCCAATGCCTTATTGGAGAGCACGACTTCACCTCATTTAGATCTTCCGAATGTCAAAGCAAGACGCCGGTAAAAACAATATATGCGATTGACATCATTTCTGATGAGCCTTGGTTGTATTTCCGCATTCGAGGCAATGCATTTTTGCATCACATGGTGCGCAATCTTGTTGGTAGCTTTTTGCAAATTGGTCGCGGTAAACATCAGCCAGAATGGATGGCTGAGGTGTTGGCCGCTAAAGATCGCCATTTGGCTGCCCCCACTTTTATGCCGGATGGTCTATATTTGGCCAAAATTGCTTATCCGGAGGAATTTGCCATACCAGCGCCTTGGCTAAAAAACTCCTGGTTGCCTGCTCAGATCATTCAGTCTTAGGGGCTTATAAGGCCTTATCATTCATTTATGGGCTTATTGACATATTCTCCGGGGCGAACCCGGGTCAAAATCTGCGGTTTAAAGACGGCGGCAGATACTGATGCGGCCGTTCTGGCTGGTGTTGATGCCGTTGGCTTTGTCTTTTATCCCCCCAGTGTTCGAGCTGTAAGCCCCAATATGGCTGCCCAGCTCATTTCTAGACTTCCGGCGGGGGTAGACGCCGTTGGACTGCTGGTGAATGCGAGCGATGATGAGTTTGCTGCTATTCGTGCGGCTGCCCCAATCACTTTGTGGCAGTTTCATGGGGATGAGACCCCTCAGAGATGTGCTCAATTGGCTCAAGGTGAGCCCTGGATGAAGGCTGCGCGTGTAGGCCCTCAGTTCGCCTTCGATGATTTTTCCCTACAATATAGGGATGCAAACGCTTTTCTACTAGATGCTCTCGTCGAGGGCTATGGTGGCGGAGGCGTTCCTTTTGATTGGCAAGGAATTCCACAGACATGGGTAAGCGAAAACGCGCCTCGGGTCGTTTTGAGTGGTGGATTGAACACGCACAACGTGGGCGAGGCGATTGCTCGTCTACATCCTTGCGCGGTTGACGTCTCTAGTGGCGTAGAAAGCAGCAGGGGTATTAAAGATCCTGCGCTCATGGCTGAATTTGTAAAAGCAGTGCGCGCAGCAGATGAGAAATCATCATCCCAATAAATTGCTGTAGATAAATCAAAAGAGGTAGCTATGTACGACAAGCCAGATGCACGAGGACACTTCGGTCCTTACGGCGGCGTGTTTGTTTCTGAGACGTTGATGTTTGCATTAGATGAGCTCAAAGAAGCTTATGCTAAATACCAACACGATCCAGAATTCATTGAAGAGTTTCATTACGAGCTCAAACACTTCGTCGGAAGACCGTCGCCGGTATACCACGCCAAGCGCTGGAGCGAAATGGTCGGCGGTGCACAGATCTATCTTAAGCGTGAAGATCTTAATCACACTGGGGCACACAAGATAAATAACGTGATTGGCCAAGCGATGCTGGCTAAGCGCATGGGCAAGCCTCGCATCATCGCTGAGACCGGCGCTGGGCAGCACGGTGTTGCTACAGCGACTATTTGCGCGCGCTTTGGTTTGGATTGCACGGTTTATCAGGGTTCTGTAGACGTTGCACGTCAGGCACAAAACGTCTTCCGTATGAAATTACTCGGTGCCAAAGTAGTTCCCGTGGAATCGGGTACCAAAACATTAAAAGATGCACTCAATGAAGCAATGCGCGATTGGGTGACCAATGTGGAAAATACTTTCTACATCATTGGCACTGTCGCAGGGCCGCATCCTTACCCAATGATGGTGCGCGATTTCCAAAGCGTCATTGGTGAAGAGTGCAAAGTGCAAATGCCGGAGATGACTGGTCGACAACCAGACTTCGTATTAGCTTGTGTTGGGGGTGGCTCTAATGCAATGGGCATTTTCTATCCCTATATTGACTACCCAGAAGTAAAGCTAGTTGGCGTTGAGGCTGCAGGCCATGGATTGGGTAGTGGTCTGCATTCAGCAGCACTTTGTGTTGGTAAGCCCGGTGTTTTGCATGGCAACCGCACTTACTTGTTACAAGATGAGAATGGTCAGATCTCTGAAACCCATTCGGTGTCAGCGGGTATGGACTACCCCGGCGTTGGTCCTGAGCATGCTTGGTTGAAGGACTCTGGCCGTGCTGACTACGTAGCTATTACCGATGAGGAAGCGCTTAAGGCATTTCATGACTGTTGTCAGATTGAGGGCATCATTCCTGCATTGGAGTCGGCCCATGCAATTGCTTATGCCTGCAAGCTCGCCAAGACTTTGCCAAAAGATAAAACCATCTTGGTAAATCTTTCGGGACGTGGCGACAAGGATATGCACACCGTTGCACAAGCTACTGGTTCTGAAGGTTAAGAAAAACGATGTCAAAAATTACAGCGCTCTTTAAAGAGTTAAAAGCAAGTGGCAAAAAAGGATTAATTCCTTTTATTACTGCAGGCGATCCCGATCCAAAGCAAACGGTTGAGCTAATGCATGCGCTAGTACGTGGTGGCTCGAGTGTCATTGAGTTAGGCGTACCTTTCTCAGACCCTATGGCTGATGGCCCAGTGATTCAGAGATCATCGGAGCGTGCTTTAACACATGGTGTGACTTTGCATTCTTGCTTGGAGATGGTGAAAGAGTTTCGTCAAAAAGATGTCACTACTTCCGTAGTCTTAATGGGTTATGCAAACCCTGTCGAGCAAATGGGGGCAGAGCGTTTCGCAACCGAAGCAAAAGCGGCCGGTGTAGATGGGGTCTTGGTTGTGGATTACCCACCAGAAGAGTGTGTAGATTTTGCTGCACGTATGCGTGTTGCAGGTATTGACCCGATTTTCTTATTGGCACCAACCTCATCTCATGAGCGTATTAAAGAGGCTGCCAAAATTGCCTCTGGTTATATCTATTATGTTTCGATGCGTGGGGTCACAGGCGCTTCCCACCTCAACACTCAAGATGTGGCCAGCATCATCCCTAAGATTCGCGAGGAGACCGATATTCCAATTGCCGTAGGCTTTGGGATTAGCGATGCGGCAAGTGCCAAGGCGGTATCCGCTAGTGCTGATGCAGTGGTCATCGGCAGTCGAATTATTCGTCTGTTAGAGGATGCGCCACCTGGTCAAGCGGTACAATCATTGGAAACCTTCATTCGTGAGATTCGCGACGCATTGGATAGTTAAAACTAATGAGCTGGATAGATAAATTACTCCCACCCCAAATCCAACATACTGATCCTGCAAATCGTAAGTCAGTACCAGAAGGGTTGTGGGTGAAGTGCCCAAGTTGCGAAACGGTTCTCTATAGCACTGATATCGAAGCTAACCTTTCAGTTTGCCCAAAATGTAGTCATCACATGCGAATTGGCGCGCGACAGCGTTTAGATAGCCTTCTCGATTCAAGTGGCCGATACGAAATCGGAGCAGATATTTATCCAACCGATCCGCTCAAATTTAAAGATTCTAAAAAATATCCAGATCGTATTAAAGAAGCCAATGATGCTTCTGGCGAAACAGAAGCTCTGATTGTGATGGGCGGCAAGATTGAGAGTATTCCAGTTGTGGCAGCTTGTTTTGAGTTTCAATATATGGGTGGCTCAATGGGATCTGTCGTGGGTGAGCGTTTTGCCCGCGGTGTGCAAGAAGCGATTGACAAGAAATGCGCTTTCATCTGTGTTACTGCTACTGGTGGTGCGCGTATGCAAGAGAGCTTGTTATCTCTATTTCAGATGGCAAAGACTAACTCGATGTTGACTCTGCTGTCTAAAAAAGGTTTGCCATATATCAGTGTATTGACTGACCCTACGATGGGCGGTATTTCTGCAAGCTTTGCCTTTATGGGTGATGTGGTGATGGCTGAACCAAAAGCCTTGATTGGTTTTGCTGGTCCACGTGTCATTGAGCAAACTGTTCGTGAAAAATTACCAGAAGGTTTTCAGCGCTCCGAGTTCTTGATGCAAAAGGGCGGCATTGACATGATTGTTGATCGTCGCCAGATGCGTGGCGAGATTGCACGCTTATTGGCGCTCTTACAAAAACTACCAGAGCCTGCGATTGCGGGTAGCGCAGTCGTTTAAGCGCTTGAGTACAGCCCACCAAACCCCAATTCTTTTTTCTAGTCTAGAGGCTTGGCTTAGTCACCTCGAAACAGCGCACCCAGTCGGTATCGACATGGGTCTGGAACGTATCAATCGAGTCAAGGCGGCCTTAGATCTTCATTTTGATTGCCCTGTAATTACAGTTGCTGGCACTAACGGCAAAGGCTCTACTTGCGCTTATCTTGAAAGTATTTTGCTAGCCTCCGGATATCGCGTTGCTTGCCACACTTCACCTCACCTTCTCAAATTCAATGAGCGCGCCCGTGTCAATGGACAAGAGGTTACCGACAATCTTTTATTAGAACATTTTGCTGCTGTTGAAAATGCACGCGTGAGTTTGGTAGATGCACCAACGCTAACGTATTTTGAGTTCACTACTTTGGCTATCATGCATCTGTTTTCTAAATCCAATATGGATGCCGTGGTGTTAGAAGTAGGCATGGGTGGTCGTTTAGACGCAGTCAATATTGTGGATGCCGATTGCGCGATCGTTACTAGCATTGATATTGATCATGCAGATTTCTTGGGAGCTACTCGCGAGGCTATTGGTTTCGAGAAGGCGGGCATCTTTCGTCCTGGACATATCGCCGTGTGCGGCGACCCAGTACCGCCGCAATCTTTAATTGACTATGCAGAAAAGCTTGGCTGTGATCTTTGGTTGCAAGGACGTGATTACAACTTTCAGGGGGATAAGCAGCAGTGGGGATGGGCAGGTCGTAAGAAGCGCTTTAGTGGTCTTGGATACCCAGCGTTACGGGGCGCTAACCAAATTCTGAATGCCTCCGCTGTCATTGCCGCCTTAATGGCCTTGCACCAACGTCTGCCAGTCAGCGCCCAGGATATTCGTAATGGTTTTGCTTTGGTTGAACTGCCGGGCCGTTTTCAGGTTTTGCCAGGGCAGCCAACCATAGTTTTGGACGTGGCCCACAACCCCCATGCCGCAGCTACTTTGGCTCAAGGCTTAGACAAAATGGGTTACCACCCTTATACCTATGCCATTTTTGGGGCTATGGCCGATAAGGATATTGAGGGGGTAATGAAGCCCTTGTTGAGTATTGTGGATTTCTGGTTTTGTACGGATTTGCCAACCCCTAGGGCGGCCAGCGCAAAGTCCTTGAGCCAGAGACTTGAGGCCTTGGGCGTAAAGCCTCAAAACGGAGCGGATGGCGGTATTGAAACCTTTGAAAATCCTGCTGCAGCGTATCAAAAAGCGCTCTCAAAAGCGGGTGAGGGTGATAGAATTGTGACCTTCGGATCCTTCTATACCGTTGCAGGCGTAATGATTTACCGAAACAACCAGGCCCATTGATCCATGATTCGTTTACCGAGCTTCTTTAAGCGAAAAACACAGGCTGATGACCTTGAATTAGGTTCAGTAAGGGGGCGCACTGCTCAACGCGCTGCTCCTCGCAGTTTTCAGCGTGCTGCCGAAGCAGAAGAACTTGCCCTCACCGAAGACCCAGAACAACAAAGGGCTCGCCATCGTTTAATTGGCGCCACTGTATTAGTGCTGATTGCGGTCGTGGGTTTGCCGCGTATTTTGGATAGCAAGCCTAAGTCAGCGCCAAATGATATTGCTGTCAACATCGTAACGAGTCTGCCAATTCCGGGTATTGATGCAAAGCCAGAAACCAAGGTCGAAGAAAAAGTAAAAGTAGATACCCCAACAGAGCTTGTTAAAGAAGCGGCAGCTATTCCAGAAGTGAAATCTGAGCTTAAGGTGGAGCCCAAATCAGATACCAAGATTGAGGCTAAGTCTGTACCAAGCAAAACTGCCGCCTTAGGTCTAGCTACCGGAGAAGAAGTAGTCTCTGCTTCTAATACCAAAGCGAAGACTGATGACCTTACTAAGACCAATGCAAGTAGTGCTAACAATGTTGCGAGTGGTTCTGGCAAATTTATTATTCAGCTGGGCGCATTTGCATCTGAAGATCGCGCTAAAGGTTGGATTGCTAAACTCAAAGAACAAAAGATTCCTAACTACGTTTTTAATAAAACAGCTAGCGATGGCAGCAAACTCTATGTTTTACGTGCTGGTCCGTTTGCAGATAAAGATGCTGCTGAAGCAGCAGAAAAGAAAACGAAGGCGATGGGTCTTTCACCAAGACTCGTCGAGACTGGTAAACAGTAATGGAATACTTATCCACCTTAAAATTAACATCGGTGGATTACTTCACCCTAGTTGTCCTCTTGGTATCCGCCTTGGTAGGCATTTCTCGTGGCTTATTTAAAGAGGTGCTTGCTCTAGCTTCATGGTTTGCGGCTGCGTGGGTTGCCTATCACTATACAAATTACCTTGCCACCGAATGGCTTTCAACATTTCACCTTGATGAGTTACTTGGTCTGGGTATCAGCTTCCTGATTCTTTTCATCTTGACCTTGATTGTTTGTGGATTGCTCGGTGGTCTAGTGCAAAAAATTATTTTGTCAGCAGGTTTGAGTTTGACGGACCGTTTTTTAGGCTTGGTATTTGGCCTAGCGCGTGGTGGCCTGATTGTGATTATTCTGGCAACGCTCGCTGCACTAACGCCGATCCCACAAAGCAACGCTTGGAAAGATGCTATTACAAGACCGGCTATGGATACGGCAACCGGTTTAATTAAAGGTTGGCTGCCAGCTGACTGGGCTAAGCAATTGGGTGATTCAATGCCCAAAGTAACGCCAACGATTACTCCTAAATTAACAATAGGAATCTAGAGATATGTGCGGCGTCGTCGGAGCTATTTCCCACTCACCAGTAAATCAACTTCTCTATGATGCTTTGTTGCTTTTGCAACACCGCGGACAAGATGCAGCTGGTATTGCAACTATGAACGGTAACTCGTTCACCATGCATAAAGCCAATGGCCTTGTGCGCGACGTATTTAGAACTCGTAATATGCGCAGCTTGGTTGGTAATGCTGGTATCGGCCAGGTCCGCTACCCAACTGCTGGTTCAGCCAGCAGCGAAGAAGAAGCTCAGCCTTTTTATGTCAGTGCGCCATACGGAATTGTTTTAGCGCACAACGGTAATCTTACAAATGCACCGAGCTTGCGGGTTGAGATGGCCTATCGTGATCGTCGTCATATTAATACCAGTTCTGATACCGAAGTGCTCTTAAACGTCTTAGCTGATGAACTTCAAAAAGAGACCAATAGCGCTGCCTTGGATGAGGGCGCTATGTTTAATGCAGTTACTGGAGTGACTAGTCGCGTTAAAGGTTCTTATGCCGTTGTTTCGATTATTGCGGGTTATGGCCTATTAGCATTTCGCGACCCATTTGGTATTCGTCCCCTTTGTCTTGGGCGGATTGATACGCCACAAGGTCCTGAATGGATGGTGACATCTGAGTCTGTGGCGCTTGAAGGTCTTGGTTTTACTTTTGTACGTGACGTTAATCCGGGTGAAGCAATTTATATTGATTTGGATGGTAATTTTTATTCCCGTCAGTGTGCGCCTAATGCAGTCCTCACGCCTTGTATTTTCGAATACGTCTACATGGCACGTCCAGACTCCACTATTGATGGAGTAACTGTTTATAACGTGCGCATGCGCATGGGCGATTATTTAGCAGAGAAAATCCGCAAAGAGACTAATGTGGATGAAATCGATGTGGTCATGCCAATTCCTGATTCAAGCCGACCTGCAGCAATGCAAGTAGCCAAGAAGCTTGGGGTGGATTATCGTGAAGGCTTCTTTAAGAACCGTTACATTGGTCGCACCTTCATCATGCCTGGTCAGGCAGTCCGCAAAAAGTCTGTACGTCAGAAACTTAATGCAATGCGGATTGAGTTCAAAGATAAAACGGTGCTGATCGTAGATGATTCAATCGTCCGCGGCACTACCTCATTCGAGATCGTGCAAATGGCACGTGAATCTGGCGCGAAGAAAGTAATCTTTGCATCAGCAGCGCCACCTGTCCGTTTTCCGAATGTGTATGGCATTGATATGCCAACACGGAGTGAGTTGGTTGCTTATGGTCGTACCGATGAAGAAATCAACAAGATGATTGGTGCTGACCAATTGATTTATCAAAGTGTTGAGGATATGAAACAAGCAGTTCGTGATATCAATCCTGATCTCAAGAACTTTGAGGCCTCCTGCTTTGATGGCAATTACATCACCGGAGATATTACCGAGTCCTATCTTGATGCCTTAGAGGCTGCCAGAAATACCTCTGATGCTAAGGCTGATCGTCAGCGTGATTCGAGTGACTTTGCCCGCTCACAGCTCCACCTGCATTTGGCTACTGAAGACTAAAAAGCGACAAGAATTTGCCTTCTACGAGGCAATTCTGCAATTCGGTGTCAAAATAGCACGATGAAGAGCAAAACTATACGCAAAAAGCCGGATTTTTCTAAGCTGGCATTAGAGACTTTGGCGGTCCGTGCTGGCACTCGCCGCACAGCTGAATATCAAGAGCATTCAGAGGCAATGTTTCTGACGTCGAGTTTTTGCTTTGATAGTGCAGAGTTGGCTGCCGATGGCTTTGCTCACGCAGATCAGGGCTTTATCTATTCCCGCTTTACCAATCCAACTGTGAGCATGTTTCAAGATCGCTTGGCTGCCTTAGAGGGTGGCGAAGCATGCATTGCTACTGCCTCTGGTATGTCGGCCATCTTGACGATGGCGATGGCTCATCTGCAAGCTGGCGATCATGTGGTGTGCTCCCGCTCGGTATTTGGTGCAACGGTTCAATTGTTTACCAATATCTTGGGGCGCTTTGGGATTACAACAACTTATGTTGATTTGGCTGATGCCAAGTCATGGCAGGCTGCTGTCCAGCCAAACACCAAATTATTTTACTTAGAGACGCCATCTAATCCCCTGACAGAGATTGCAGATATCAAGTCAATTTCCAAGGTTGCCAAGAAAGCAGGCGCCTTATTCGCAGTGGATAACTGCTTCTGTACGCCGGCCTTGCAAAAGCCGCTGGCTCTCGGTGCTGATGTCGTGATTCATTCAGCGACAAAGTATTTGGATGGTCAAGGCAGAGTGGTGGGTGGTGCAATTGTGGGTAGCAAAGATTTCATCATGGGCAAGGTGTTTCCTTATGTGCGCACAGCAGGACCAACACTATCCGCATTTAATGCCTGGGTATTTCTCAAAGGTTTAGAGACTCTAGAGCTTCGTATGAAACAGCAGAGTCAAAATGCACTCGCCCTGGCCCAATGGTTGGAGAAGCAGTCTGGTGTTGAGCGTGTTTACCATCCTGGCCTCGCATCCCATCCTCAGCATGCATTAGCAAAACGTCAGCAAAAAGCAGGCGGTGCGATCGTATCTTTCATCTTGAAGGGTGGCAAGAAATCGGCCTTTAGCCTCATTAATCAAACTAAGCTTTGCTCAATTACAGCAAATCTCGGTGATACACGCACGACCATTACTCATCCTGCGACAACTACCCATTGCCGCGTAACTCCAGAGGCTCGCAAGGCAGCAGGCATCTCTGATGGCTTGGTGCGTATTGCGGTTGGTCTTGAAAATATCAATGATTTAAAGAATGACCTCGTTGGTGGACTCAAAAAATAAGGAAGTCCACCTCAGTAAACCTTTGGGTTTTGCTGATGCCACTCAGTTTTGGAATGAGCGATTCAATAAAGAAGAATTTATCTTTGGTAAAGAGCCAAATGAATATCTCGTCAAACAAGCTAATCAGTATCTAAAGCCAAATAACAAAGTCCTCTGTATTGCGGATGGTGAAGGGCGCAATGGCGTCTGGCTTGCTAAGCAAGGTATGCAAGTAGTTGGCTTTGATGCGTCTGATATTGCGCTTGCTAAAGCAAACCAGTTCGCAAAAGATAACCAGGTAGTAGTCCAATACTCATTCTCGGATGCCGATAGCTTTGCTTGGCAGGCAAATACTTATGATGCCGTTATCGGGATCTTTATTCAGTTTGCTGATCCGCAGATGCGTGAGCGCATTTTTCAGAAGACCTATGAGGCATTAAAGCCCGGCGGCATTTTGATAATGCAGGGCTACACACCTAAGCAGCTCGAGTACAAGACGGGTGGCCCGTCTCTCATTGACCATCTGTATACCGAAGAGCTCATTCGA
This sequence comes from Polynucleobacter sp. MG-5-Ahmo-C2, assembly GCF_018687735.1. Classification (NCBI taxonomy): domain Bacteria; kingdom Pseudomonadati; phylum Pseudomonadota; class Betaproteobacteria; order Burkholderiales; family Burkholderiaceae; genus Polynucleobacter; species Polynucleobacter sp. MG-5-Ahmo-C2. Next base: position 721,159 of record NZ_CP061304.1, read on the forward strand.
GAACTCACAATTGATTTTGAGATTCTTGAACTGCGCTCATACGAACAAATGTTATCAGAAGGCCCAAGACATACTGGCATGTCTGCCTTATTGGGGCTGGTTGCTAGGAAGTAAAGCGGCGCGGGTCGTTGATGGAGCGTAGTGGCATGATGTGAATCTTGCTACCATCGATTTCAGCATAGGTCTTCGTGCCGAGCTCTAGGCCTAAGCGTTTGACTTCTGCTGCAGAGGCTTCCCAGGTAATGGTATGAGCGCTATTGTTTGCAAGAAGTTGAATGACGGCAATCTGACCCAGGGCGCTAATTTGCTCAACGACAACAGGAATGCCGTCCGAGACCTGGCTATCATGAACGCTCAATCCATCTGCCGGAATTACCCAGGCGACTGGTGTACCCGGAGGGATCTTACCTTTATCCAGTACATTAAAAATATGATGACTTCTATCCCAGGAGAGCTTACCCGAGGTGAATATACCTTCGAATATATTGTTAATGCCAACTAGCTCTGCCACTCTCGAGTTTCTGGGTTTCTGAAATAAAACCCTTGGAGCTGCGGTCTGCAAGCCAATACCTTGGTCAATTACGGTGATGTGATCTGCCAATAAATCAGCTTCGCGTAAATCATGAGTCACTAGCAGAATGGGAATATGCAACTCTTTTCTGAGTTCAGCTAAGATTTTATAAAGACTTTGACGGGTAGGCGCATCAATTGCAGAAAAAGGCTCATCAAGTAGCAGGACCTTGGGTTTTTTTACAAGCGCTCGAGCGAGGGCTACGCGTTGTTGTTGTCCGCCAGACAGTTCGTGAGGTATGCGTTGAGCCAGTTCGGCAATGCCCATATGGTTTAACCAATCTAAGGCGATTGATTCACGCTTTGCTTGATTCAATCCAGAATTTTGCAAAGGAATACAGACATTTTGCAGGGCAGTTAAATGGGGAAAGAGTGCATATTGCTGAAATAAAAATCCGCATGAGCGCTCGGCTGGCGGGAGATACTTTGTAATTCCTTGCAGTTCATTTGCTTCGAACCAGGCTTCAGTGTCGCATTCAATTTTCCCCGCACTAGCATTGTTCAGACCTGCAATTGTCCTGAGGACTGATGTTTTGCCGCTTCCGGATGGGCCTACCAGAGCATGTAATTCTCCGGGGGCGCATTCAATATCAATTTGCAATGGATTGGGGAGTATTTGTGTGGCTTTGACCTTCAGCATTAAGCTCTCCATCCACTTCTACGAGATGGGTTTCGGCCAAACACACCATAGGAGATTGCAATCGCTATTAAAGAGGTTGCAAGCAATAGCAATGAAAGTACTCCTGCGCCAGCGCTATCAAAGCTTTGAACTTTGTCATAGATAGCAATGGAGACTGTTTTGGTTTCCCCGGGTATTGCGCCACCCATCATCAGGACAACGCCAAATTCTCCAAGAGTGTGGGCAAAGGTCAGGACGGCTGCACTAGTGATGCCACGCCAGGCTAATGGCAATTCAATCAAGCGAAAGATTTGCCACTGAGAAAGACCGCTGACTTGAGCAGCTTCAATAATTTCAGGGTTGATGGATTCAAAAGCCCGCTGTATTGGCTGAATTGCAAAGGGTAGATTCACAATTAGGGAGGCTATTAATATTCCGGTGAATGAAAATACCATCGGAATACCAAATAAGCTTTTGCCGCTGAGGCCGACCAGCAGGTAATAGCCCAATACGGTGGGGGGGAGCACTAATGGCAATGCTAAGGCGGCCTCTATCCAAGACTTACTTTTACCGAGTTTTTGTAGCGAGTGGGCAACCCAGACTCCAAAAGGCAGAATGAGAACAAGGGTCCACAAAGCAAGCTTTAACGAGAGAAGAATGGCATTTATGTCCATGTATTTATTGTATCCGTTGATATCGTCAGGGTATGTCTCTATATTCAGTGGCCTTAGATATGGGTTAAATATGCGTTTATACGTATATATTCATAGATAACCTACATGAAATCTAAGGTTCAAAAAGCAACCAAGAGTTTGTCTCCCAAGCAGATGGAGAAGGTATTCGCACAAGTAGCGGCCTATTTCAATGTTTTATCTGAACCAGCACGTTTGCGCATCATGTATGCAGTATGTACAGGTGAAAAATCAGTTTCAGAGGTAGTTGTGATGTGCGGCACAAGCCAAGCAAATGTATCTCGGCACCTTTTAGCACTGCATAAGGCTGGAATTTTACTCAGACGTAAGGACGGTGTAACGGTTTATTACTCAATTGCAGATAACGCAACCGTAGAGATGTGCCAGACAGTCTGCGCAAAGATTGCTGAAAGCATTCATTAATACAAAGTATTTATCAAGCAGAGGTCAAATGACGAAGAAGCAAATTGAATTGAGCGCTGAAGAGATTTCGGTGGTTGAGAAGCCTGCTAGTAGGGCTAGGCTTGTTAAGGCGCCAGAGCACTTTATTTCTCAGGAATTAATTGCTGATATCAACGCCAATGGTCTAGATGAAACACGCCGCGGCTTTTTGCGCAAAGGATTCTTTTCCGCTTTAGGTGGTGCAGCAGCTGGCTTAGCAGCCCCAATGGCATTTGCTACTGGTGAGGGTGACCCAGCGATTCTAGAAAAGCAGGAGTGGCAGACTACTCTTGGTAAGAACGTAGCGACGATGCCATATGGCGTGCCATCCATTTATGAAGCCAATTTGATTCGTCGTGAATCACCTGGCTTGACACGTGTATCCGCAGCTTCTGTTGCTTTCACACCTCTGCAAGGTTTGTTTGGAACGATTACTCCAAACGGCCTTCACTTTGAACGCCATCATCAGGGTTGGTACAACTTAAATCCTGAAACACATCGTTTGATGATCAATGGCATGGTGAAGAATGCCCGCGTCTTTACGATGAATGACTTAATGCGTTTGCCATCAGTCTCTCGTACACACTTTATTGAGTGTGGCGCAAATACCGGCCTAGAGTGGGGCAACGTTGCAGTGCCAACAGTGCAATACACCCATGGCATGCTGTCTTGTTGCGAATTTACAGGTGTGCCACTTAAAGTATTGCTAGAGGAGTGCGGAGCGGATCTGAAAAAAGGCAAGTTTCTTCTTACTGAGGGTGGCGATGGCTCGGGTATGACTCGTACGATTAATCTTGACTCTTGTCTTGAGGATACGATCGTTGCCTGGAGTATGAATGGGGAGATGCTGCGCCCAGAAAACGGCTTCCCATTGCGCTTGGTAGTACCAGGAGTGCAGGGCGTCAGTTGGGTGAAGTGGTTGCGTCGCCTTGAAGTGGGCGATATGCCTTGGAATACAAAAGACGAAGCCGTTCACTATATTGAATTGATGCCTGATGGAATGCATCGTCAATATGCATCCATACAAGAATGTAAATCCGTCATCACCACACCCTCTGGTGGTCAGCAATTGTTAGATAAAGGTTTTTATAATGTCAGCGGTATGGCTTGGTCAGGCCGCGGCAAGATTAAACGCGTTGACGTGTCATTTGACGGTGGTAACAACTGGCGTTCTGCACGCCTAGAAACGCCAGTTCTTACAAAGTCCATTACCCGGTTCAATATTGATTGGGTATGGGATGGATCACCGGCAATACTGCAGTCTAGAGCGGTAGATGACACTGGTTATATACAGCCATCCATCAAGATGTTACGCGATGTTCGTGGCAATCGCTCGATTTATCACAACAATGCAATTCAGTCTTGGAAGTTGGATTCAAATGGCGAGGTGAGCAATGTACAGGTTGGATAAATTATTTGCTCGCTTAGTATTTTTAGGCCTGGCAGTATTTTCTGCTCAGCTTGCCCATGCCCAAGGCGTTCAAGGTTCTACTCAGTTTCCTGGGATTGGTCGCAATGCAACACCGGCAGAAGTGATTGCTTGGGACATTGATGTGCGACCCGACTTCAAGGGTCTACCAAAAGGGTCTGGCTCCGTAGAAAAGGGCCAAGCGATTTGGGAATCCAAATGCGCTAGTTGTCACGGTGTTTTTGGTGAATCTAATGAAATCTTCACGCCAATCGCAGGTGGAACGACTGTTGATGACATAAAGACTGGAAAAGTTGCTTCTTTGGTTGATCGCAAGCAACCACAGCGGACCACTTTAATGAAGGTGCCCACTGTCTCTACTTTGTGGGACTACATCTATCGTGCCATGCCTTGGAATGCACCACGATCACTAACGCCGGATGACACTTATGCTCTTGTGGCATTTATTTTGAGCTTGGGCGAAATCGTTCCAGATGATTTTGTCCTAAGCAATACCAATATTGCGGAAGTACAAAAGAAGATGCCTAACCGGAATGGCATGACTCGTAATCATGGCTTTTGGAGTGTGAGCGGCAAGCCGGATGTAAACGGTTCTTCTTGCATGAGCAATTGCGTGAAGTTTGTGCAGATTGGTTCTACATTGCCGGATTTTGCCAGAAATGCGCATGGCAATATTGCAGAGCAAAATCGTCTTTATGGCCCATATCGTGGTTCGGATTCGACTAAGCCACCAATTGACAGACTGCCCGGATCTTCGGGTGAGGGTTTGGCGCATGCTGCTGATACCCATGCTGCCGCAGTAAAAGGTCCTGCAGCATTATTTAAGAATGAGAATTGCTCTGCTTGCCATGCACCCAACGCGAAGCTAGTGGGGCCATCGATTGCTGATATTGCAGCGAAATATAAAGGTCAAAGCGGGGCTCAAGAAAAGCTCATGGCTAAGGTTAAAAATGGGGGTTCAGGAGTATGGGGGGCCATTCCAATGCCGCCACAGTCGCAGTTATCCGATGAGGACAGGGCGACTCTTGTACGCTGGGTTCTGACAGGGCAATAGATTTACAGAGGGTTTTTGGAAATACCGCTATATTTGATACTAAGAGTAGATTATTAAAGGAGTTTTTATGAATCAGCAGCGACGCAGTTTATTGAAATATTCAGCCGTTTTTGGCTTGATGGCTTCTGCGGGTCTTATTAGCGTAGCCCAAGCTCAAGAGTGGAATAAAGCCGCTTTTGAAGGCAAGAGCCTTGAGGATGTATTCAAAATCTTAGGTGCAGGCAGCCCAGATAAATCAGGTGCCGTTACTTTGAATGCTCCTGATATTGCGGAGAACGGCGCTGTAGTTCCGGTTGGAATTACAACAACACTGAAAGCAGAGCAAATGGCTATCTTGGTTGAGAAAAATCCAAGCGCCTTAGCTGCGCAATTCTTTATCCCAGCTGGTACCGAGCCATTCGTGACTACTCGCATCAAGATGGGCCAAACCTCCAACGTATATGCCTTGGTAAAAGCCGATGGCAAGTGGAGTATGGCGGTTAAAGAAGTGAAAGTGACTTTGGGTGGTTGCGGCGGTTAATTGCCCCCAGTCCTATTAAATACCATTAATTAATTACTAGATTACAAGAGGAAAACATGGCTGATCCAATGCGCGTAAGAGCTGCTGAGAACGGTGGAATTGTGGATGTAAAAATTTTGATGAAGCACGACATGGAATCTGGTCAGCGTAAAGATGCTGCCGGTAAAACGATTCCCGCATGGTTCATTAGCAGTATCAATGTCAAAGCCAATGGCAAAGATGTACTGAATGGTCAATTTGGTCCGGCAGTTTCTAAGGACCCATTTTTGAACTTCAAATACAAAGGCGCTAAAGGCGACAAGATTGTTGTGAGCTGGGTAGATAGCAAAGGCGATAAGCGCACTGACGAAGCCACTGCTTCTTGATGTGGATCTTCTTCACTGTCTCAATAGTTTTGAAAGGGTAACAAATGCAGCGTAAATACACCTTAGGCTTAGCCTCAGGATTACTGGCAACGATGTTGTCAATTTCATCAACGTCATATGCACAAAGTGCGACAGACGATATCGCAAAGTATCGCGAGATGATTGCAGATGGAAACCCTTCCGAACTCTATGAGGCCGCTGGTGAAGAGCTTTGGAAGAAACCAGCCGGACCGAAGAACGCAACGCTAGAAAAGTGTGATTTAGGCTTAGGGCCAGGCGTTTTGAAGGGTGCCGCAGCCCAGTTGCCGCGATACTTTAAAGATACCAACAAGGTGCAAGACCTTGAGTCACGTTTGATGACTTGTATGCAAAAGTTACAAGGTCGTGACCCGCAAGAAATGATTGATGCCCCTTTCCAAAAAGGCCCAAAAAAGGATATGGAGGCGATTGTTGCTTACGTAGTGACTTTATCTAAAGGCGACAAGATTAAGGTCAGCACTAGTCATCCAAAAGAAAAAGAAATGTATGAGCTTGGTAAGCGCGCATTCTTTTTTCAAGGTGGACCAATGGATTTCTCCTGCGCTTCTTGCCACGGTGAAGATGGCAAACGTATTCGTTTGCAAGATTTGCCTAATATCACCACCCAAAAGGGTGCCGCTTTAGGTTGGGGTTATTGGCCTGCGTATCGCGTCTCTAGCGGACAGTTCTGGACAATGCAGCAGCGTTTAAATGACTGCTATCGTCAGCAACGTTTCCCGTTCCCAATTTATGGCTCCGACCTAACTGTCGCTGTGTCGATGTATATGGCAAAGAATGCCAATGGCGGCACAGTTGAAACCCCTGGTTTGAAGCGTTAATGGATAAGAGACAGAGAATATGAATATGAAGAACCTTAAATCCCTCTTAGCCATCGCAGTATTTGCCTTAGCTGCTGTTGCTATCCATGGCTCTGCAAGCGCTCAACAAGCCAACAATCCTAAGTTCAACAAAATGATGAAGGATGGATTTAGGGCTGATGGTATTGCTGGCCTAGACCGTATTGATCAGGACGCAACTCAAAAGTTTTGCTCTGACCCTGTATTTGCAAATAGCAAGCAGGGTGAAAAGATGCGCGAGAAGATTCAGAAAATGAATATGGATAGCATCAAGCAACCCTCAGACGGTAAATATATTGGTGACTGGAAGAAAGGCGAAGCGATTGCACAAAGTGGTCGTGGTGCAACCTGGACTGATAAAGCAGATACTCCAATTGGTGGTGGCTGCTACAACTGTCACCAAATCGATAAGAAGGAGATTTCTTATGGAACGATTGGCCCAACATTGTGGAACTATGGCAAGGCACGCGGCTATTCTCAAGAAGTCGTCACCTATACCTGGAACCGAATCAATAACTCCAAGGCTTATAACGCCTGCAGCAATATGCCAAGGTTTGCTCACTTCAAGCTCTTAAATGAGCAGCAGATTCAGGATGTCATGGCATTACTGTTGGATCCTGCTTCTCCAGTGAATCAGTAAATAGAGTAACAAAATATCAAGAACAGGCCGACAGGCCTGTTTTCTTAAGGGGAATACTATGTCTTTAAGTCGTCGCGATTTCTTGCAAGCTTTGGCTATTGCATCTGCAGGCGGAATGAGTTTGCAATCAAATTTTTCCAACGCGCAAAGCGCAGCCCAAAAATTCTATGATTTACCTAAGTTTGGCAATGTGCATTTCTTGCATTTCACAGACTGTCATGCACAGTTATTGCCTATTTATTTCCGCGAGCCTAATGTCAATTTAGGCATTGGCGCGCAAGAGGGTAAAACGCCGCACTTAGTTGGGGAATACTTCTTGAAAGCGAATGGTATTGCACCTGGCACTCGTGATGCTCATGCATTTACCTATTTGGATTATGTAGCAGCAGCTCAAAACTACGGCAAGATGGGTGGATTTGCCCATATGGCTAGCTTGATTAAGCAAATGAAAACAAATCGCCCTGGAGCCTTATTGCTTGATGGTGGCGACACTTGGCAGGGCTCTGGCACTGCCTTGTGGACCAATGGTCAAGACATGGTTGATGCTGCTCTTGCTTTAGGTGTTGATGTAATGACGCCTCACTGGGAAATGACTTTGGGTGAGAAGCGCGTGATGGAAATTGTGAACGGCGATTTCAAGGGTAAGGTCTCTTTCATCGCGCAAAATATTAGGACAGCTGACTTTGGTGACATCGTATTTAATCCTTACGTTATGAAAGTGCAGAATGGCATTCAAGTAGCAATCATTGGCCAAGCCTTCCCTTACACGCCAATTGCTAATCCTCGCTACTTCACTCCTGACTGGACATTTGGTATTCAAGAAGAGAATATGCAAAAGACCATTAATGAAGTCAGATCAAAGGGCGCAAAGGTTGTCGTTCTCTTATCTCATAATGGCATGGACGTGGATTTGAAGATGGCATCTCGTGTTCGTGGCTTAGATGCAATTTTAGGTGGCCATACGCATGACGGTGTTCCTATACCAGTCAAAGTCAAAAATGCTGGTGGCGTCACCCTCGTGACCAACGCTGGTTCCAATAGCAAGTTCTTGGGTGTATTGGACTTTGATGTGAAGGGTGGTAAAGCGGTTGACTTCCGCTATAAGCTTTTCCCCATTTTCTCAAATATGATTCCGGCTGATCCAACCATGAGTAAGCTCATTACTAAGATCAGAGTGCCGTATGAGACAAAACTTAGTGAGAAATTAGCAACTACTGAGGGGCTCTTGTATCGTCGCGGCAACTTCAATGGTAGTTTTGATCAGCTCATTCTTGATGGCTTGATGGCGCAGAAAAATGCGGAGATCGCTTTTTCACCAGGCTTCCGGTGGGGCACCAGTCTCTTGCCTGGCCAAGCTATCACCCGTGAAAATCTCTTAGATCAAACGGCCATCACCTATCCATATACCACTGTCACCAATATGACTGGTGACACCATTAAGACGATCCTGGAAGATGTCGCAGACAATTTATTTAATCCTGATCCTTATTACCAGCAAGGTGGAGATATGGTGCGCGTTGGCGGTATGCAATACGCTATCGACCCAGCGCAAACTGCTGGTAAGCGCATTACCGATATGCGCCTAAACGGCAAAGCAATTGAAGCTAGTAAGACTTATAAGGTCGCTGGTTGGGCACCGGTAAGCGAAGAGGCTAAAAATGCTGGTGGAGAAGCAATTTGGGATGTAATGGAGAGGCATTTAAGAGATGTCAAAGTTGTGAAGGCTGTAAAGTTGAATGAGCCAATCATCAAAGGCGTTAGCAATAATCCTGGCATGGCTCCAATTTAAATAGTATGAAAGTAATGTCCATGAATAAACTGATTCACCTTATATTGATAGCAATGATTGCTCTTGGTTTTGGGTCTATTGCCAACGCACAATCATCAGGGCCTACTAAAGTGGTTTATCACATTGATGAAGCTGAAACCCAAGGCTTGAAAGGGCTACGCAATATTCGCAACCATTTGGATACTTCTCCCAATACCATCATCATCGTTGTGACTCATGCTAATGGTGTTGATATGTTGATGGAAGGTGCTAGGGATAAGAAAAATAATGTGGAATATGCGCCATTAGTTGGGGCTCTCAAGTCACGTGGCGTGAAGTTTGAGGTTTGCGAAATTACTTTAAAAAATCGTAATCTCAAAAAAGATCAATTCACCCTTGATGCGGATTTCACGCCATCTGGTGTGGTGCGTGTTGCCGATCTCCAATACAAAGACGGCTTCGCTTACATCAAGCCTTAGTCTATATTCAAATGAATCTTTGTAAGACTGCTATTGCTTTCTTAAAGTGCATGATGTGGATCCTGATGGGATCTTTTATCTTTTTTGGCGGCACTCATGGGCAGACCATTAAACCTGCCGACACTATTCAATTAAAGCCAGTTCAGGTTGCCCCGCATACTTATTTCGTGCGGGGATTTCCGGAGTTGGGGAGCAGCGTTAATCAAAACTTTATTTCTAATGCTGGCTTTGTTGTTACTCCTGCGGGTGTCGTAGTGGTTGACGCCTTGGGATCGCCAATATTGGCGCAAAAATTGATTGCTGAAATCAAGAAGATAACAAATCAAAAGATAGTTGCTCTTATTGTTAGCCATTATCATGCCGATCACATTTATGGCCTGCAAGAATTTCAAAAGATCGGCGCCAAAATTTATGCGCAAGGTGAAGGTAGAAACTATCTGTCTTCAGAAACGGCTAGGCAGCGCTTGATTGCCTCAAGAGTAGATTTTGCTCCTTGGGTCAATGCCAATACAAGGCTGATTTCAGCTGACGTTTGGATTGATCAAGCAATGAATCTCAATGTTGGTGGCGTCAATTTTTTCATTAGTCGCGTAGGGCCTGCACATGCGCCGGAAGACTTGATGGTTTATGTCCCATCAGAAAAGGTGCTACTTGCAGGTGATCTAGTATTTCGAGGCCGCATCCCATTTGTTGGCAATGCTGACAGTAAAGGCTGGCTAATCGCTCTGGATGAGATCGAAAGACTCAATCCCAATATTGTGATTCCAGGGCATGGTAACTATTCCGTTAAACCTGCTGAGGACATTGCCTTCACTAGAAACTACCTTAAATACTTGCGGGAGTCGATGGCCTCAGCTGCCATCAATATGGACCCCTTTGAAGATGCCTACAAGCAGACAGATTGGTCTGAATACGAAGGAATGCCTTTATTTAGGGCTGCTAACCGCATGAATGCCTATAACGTCTACCTATCAATCCAGGCCGAGTGAGCCAATCTTGCCTGTTGGGCCTTAAAATAGAAGATTAATGCTAAATCCTTGATTTGTAATCAAAATGGTTTTTATCCGATCTATTCCTGCAATTGTCTTGAGCGCACTGGTGAGTGCCTCAGCTTTTGCTACACCTGATTTGGCAAACGGTAAAACCATTGATCAGCAAAAATGCTACGGCTGCCATGCCAAGAAATCTGGCTTTGGTAATGGCGACATGATCTACACACGTAGCGATAGCAAGGTGAAGTCTGTCGCCAATTTGAGGAAGATGGTTGGCATTTGTAACACCGAACTTCGTTTAGACCTATTTCCCGAAGATGAAGCAGATGTCGTTGCTTATCTCAATCAGCAGTTTTATAAATTTAAACCTTAATTTTTTAAATACAGTCACTATGGATGTTGTTGATATTAATTCTCTAAGTAAGTCAGTTCTTTGGGCTACATTAGTTATTACCTTTGTGCTTGGTGCGGTCATGCAGAAAACAGGCTTTTGCAGCATGGGTGCCGTTTCTGATGCATTCATTATGTCTAGCTGGGATCGCTTGAAGCAGTGGTTCTTGGCGATTGGCGTTGCCATTATTGGATTTTCTTTAATGTCTAACTTAGGCCTCATTGATCCATTAAAAAGTTTTTATACCGGCAATAAGTTTTTATGGCTCTCTACTATTGTTGGAAGTGTGATGTTTGGCTTTGGGATGGTTCTAGCTTCAGGATGCGGCAGTAAAACGTTGATACGTATCGGTGGGGGCAATTTAAAGTCTATTGTTGTTTTCATGGTTCTCGGTTTAACTGCCTATATGACTATGCGCGGCTTCTTGGGTGTTGTTCGCATTAATACGCTGGATACTTTTTTTATTTCCTTTAGTACCCCGCAAGATTTGCCAAGTCTTCTCAGTGGTCCTTTGGGCATTGCCCGTTCCTCTTTGCATCTGGCTTTGGGTTTAATCATTGGTTTTGCATTTATTGCCTATGCCTTAGCTAGCAAAGCATTTTGGACCGCAGAAAATCTAATTGCTGGCATTGTGGTTGGCTTGGCAATCTGTGCTGTGTGGTGGGTCTCTGGCAATCTTGGTTACGTAGCGGAAGACCCAAATACCTTGGAAGAAGTTTTCTTGCTGACCAATTCCGGACGCATGGAAAGTTTGTCATTTGTTGCCCCCTATGCATATTCACTAGACTGGCTCATGATGTATAGCGATACTTCTAAAGTGCTGACAGTGGGGATTGTTGCTGTAGCCGGGATGATATTGGGTTCAGCCCTTGTTGCAGTTGTCACAAAATCTTTTCGTTGGGAATCTTTCCGCGATGCTGAAGACACTGCCAATCATCTCGTTGGCGCTGCCTTGATGGGTTTTGGCGGAGTTACTGCACTAGGTTGTACTGTGGGGCAGGGTTTAAGTGGTATTTCTACATTGGCCCTGGGATCCCTCCTGGCTTTACCTGGATTCATATTTGGCGCCTATCTAGGATTGCGTTATTTGCAATTCCGCCTTGCCCCAAATCCTTGCGCTTAATCAACACTTAATTGGATGGAAGTAATGCAAATTGACTGGCTCTCTTTTTCCCCCATTCCATCCCTGTTAGGGGGAATGATTCTCGGTGTGGCCGCAGCACTGTATGTTTTGTTGCATGGTCGCATACTGGGTATTAGTGGAATCGTTGCTGGATTGCTACATCCTAAACTGACTGACTCTGCCTGGCGCCTCAGTTTAGTTATGGGTTTAGTCACGGCTCCATTTTTAGCGGCGGTAATTTTTGACATCTTTCCAATCGTTGAGATTGACTCAAGCTGGTTTGCGATTGTGATCGCCGGTCTTTTAGTTGGCTTTGGCGCTCAGTATGGATCAGGCTGTACGAGTGGTCACGGTATTTGTGGATTGTCTCGCCTGTCACCACGCTCATTAGTTGCAACACTTGTTTTTATGAGTACTGGTTTCTTAATTGTTTTTGTGACTCGTCACTTGATCGGCGCTTAAGATGAGAAAACATGTTGGCCTCTTTAGTCAGTATGCAATTGGCGCGCTCTTTGGGTGGGGGTTAATCATTTCTGGCATGAGCAATCCGCAAAAGATTTTAGGATTTCTGGACCTCGCTGGAAACTGGGATCCATCCCTGATGTTTGTAATGTTGGGCGCAGTCATTGTTGGTCTTGGCGGCTTTTATATTGCTAGCAAACGAACTGAAGCCTTTTTTGGGGGCGCTCTGCATATTCCAACAAGACGAGACATCACCAAGCCTTTGATCATTGGCAGTCTTATCTTTGGGGCGGGCTGGGGCATTGCTGGTTTTTGTCCTGGTCCAGCACTGGTTGCGCTTGGGGCAGGGCATCTGAAGGCTCTAGTATTTGTGCTGGCAATGCTGGCCGGTATGGAATTTTGCGAGCGTTTCTTTACAGCCCATATAAACAAGCCCAGCATCTGAGAAGCCTGATTTAGAATCAACCCTATTGCCTATATTCTTTGTAGAGGGTTTCATGAGTCTTCCTATTAGTTGCCATACCGCTCAGTTCGGTACTCTTGGTCAGATTGACCCCAGTCATTTAGCGGAAATCGCCCAGCAAGGGTACAAAAGTGTGATTAATAATCGTCCTGATGGTGAGGGCGGACCTGATCAGCCAAGCAATGCATCCATTCAGATGGAAGCTGAAAAGCTTGGTCTCAATTACGCCTATTTGCCTGTCATACCTGGTGCGCTCACTCCAGCTCAGGTGCAAGAGATGGCCCGCCTTCTTAAAACAATGCCTGGTCCTATTTTGGCCTTTTGTCGTTCTGGAGCCCGCTCAACCAATCTGTATCAACTTGCATTGCAAGTCAGTTAACTGATACAAGTTAACTGAGCTAGCAAATGGTATGCAACCTAGTAATCCGCACATCCTTAAGTTAGATACATTTCTTTCTGAGTTGAATGGGTTTGATCTGATCATTGATGTGAGGTCACCCGCTGAATTTGCTTTGGACCACATTCCCGGGGCAGTGAATTATCCAGTTCTGAATAATGAAGAGCGTGCGCAGATCGGCTCTCTATATAAGCAAGTTTCTCCCTTTGCCGCCAAGAAACTCGGCGCAGCCTTAGTATCGAAAAATATTGCCGAACACATAGAGTCGCATCTACTAGAATTGCCGCGTGAATGGCGCCCACTGATCTATTGTTGGCGCGGTGGTGAACGTAGTGGGGCATTTACCCATATTCTGAATCGCATTGGCTGGAAAGCCATGCAACTGGAGAGTGGTTATCAAGGCTTTAGGCGGACTGTGATTGATGGCCTCGAGCAATTTGCAAATGCTTTCACATTCCAAGTGATCTGCGGCATGACAGGAAGCGGCAAGACAAGAGTATTACAAGAGATTGGCGCACTAGGCGCACAGATCCTGGATCTAGAGGGCTTAGCAGTTCACCGTGGATCTGTTCTGGGAAATGAGCCCAATGCCGAACAACCCTCGCAAAAGGGTTTTGAAACAGCCCTCTGGAATGCGTTGCGTAATCTTGATCCATCAAAGCCAGTCTTTGTAGAGTCGGAGAGTAAAAAGGTTGGTGGCTTACATGTGCCAGATGCTTTAATGGAAAAGATTCGCAATGGTATTTGCATCGAGTTACGCTCTAGCGCCCAGACACGCGTCTCTTGGTTAATTCGTGAGTATCATCACTTCTTAACTGATACAGATAACTTTAAGCAAAAGCTTGGTTTGCTTACTACGCATTATGGAAAAGTTCAGATTGCCAAATGGAATGAGGCTATTGATGCGGGTAACTTTGCAGACTTAGTTGAAGAGCTATTGGTAAAGCACTATGACCCATCTTACCAATCATCGATCGTGCGTAATTTTCCGCAATACAAGATCGAAAATTTTGTACAGCTAGAGAATGACAGTGATGAGGCCTTCGCCAAAGCGGCAAAGGCCATCGTCACAAAACTGGGTTCTTAGCTGACTAGCTAAACGCCTGAATACCAGTTTGTGCACGGCCCAGGATTAGAGCATGAATATCGTGCGTGCCTTCGTATGTATTCACTACTTCTAAGTTCAGCATGTGACGTATGACCCCGTATTCATCAGAGATACCATTGCCACCATGCATATCGCGCGCTAAACGTGCAACATCTAAAGACTTGCCGCAAGAGTTGCGTTTCATGATGGAGGTAATTTCTGGGGCAGCAATACCTTCATCTTTCATGCGACCTAAGCGTAAGCAACCCTGGAGGCCCAGCGTAATTTCAGTTTGCATGTCAGCCAGTTTTTTCTGTATCAACTGATTGGCAGCGAGAGGTCTATCAAATTGCTTGCGATCTAGAGTGTATTGGCGAGCAGCATACCAACACCATTCAGCGGCACCTAGAGTTCCCCAAGCAATGCCATAACGAGCGGAGTTCAAGCAAGTAAATGGACCTTTCAGGCCGCTAACTTCTGGAAATTCATTTTCAGCCGGGACAAATACTTCATCCATCACGATTTCACCAGTGATAGAGGCGCGAAGACCCATCTTGCCACTGATCTTGGGGGCACTTAAGCCCTTCATCCCTTTTTCAAGGATGAAGCCACGAATAATGCCTTCATCGTTCTTGGCCCACACCACGAATACATCAGCAATCGGAGAGTTGGAGATCCACATCTTGGATCCCGTTAAAGAAAATCCTCCTGGCACTTTCTTGGCACGAGTGATCATGCCGCCAGCATCAGATCCGTAGTTTGGTTCAGTTAAACCAAAGCAACCAATCCATTCGCCAGTAGCTAGCTTAGGAAGATATTTTTGTTTTTGTGCTTCGCTACCAAATTCATTGATAGGAACCATGACTAAAGATGACTGCACGCTCATCATCGAGCGATAACCGGAATCCACGCGTTCAATCTCGCGAGCGATTAGCCCATAAGAAACATAATTCAAGTTGGCGCCGCCGTATTCCTCAGGAATAGTGATGCCTAAAAGACCTAACTCTCCCATTTCTCGGAAGATTGCAGGATCGGTTGTCTCATTGCGGAATGCATCATGAATGCGTGGCATGAGGCGTCCTTGAGCATACTCAGCTGCCGCATCGCGGATCATGCGCTCTTCTTCGCTTAATTGAGTATCGAGGAGAAGGGGGTCGGCCCAGTTAAAGCTGGCTTTACTCATTACTTGATCATCCTATTGTTGGTTTTTCTTGCTTCCTGCGAATTTTCAGGAATGCAGATATTCTTCTTTCTATTATCCATTTTTTCCAAACTTATGGACTCACCTAGACGACACCATCGCTATTACGACTTAATATTGGCGGCCTTTGTAGTCGTATTGCTTTGCTCCAACTTTATTGGTGCCGGGAAAGCGGCGGTTGTTGATCTTCCATTTTTCGGAACAGTCTATTTTGGCGCTGGAATTCTGTTTTTTCCCATTGCCTACTTTTTTGGCGACATCCTGACTGAGGTTTATGGTTATGCCTATGATCGTCGTGCAGTTTGGGCGGGCTTTGCAGCTTTAGCGTTTGCAGCGGTAATGGCGCAGATTGTGATTGCCTTGCCAGTTGGGCCTGGTGCTTATATGGACAATTATCAAAATGGCCTCGAAACGGTCTTTGGCAATTCCTGGCGCATTGCTTTGGCTTCGATGTTTTCTTTCTGGTGCGGCAGTCTTACTAATGGCTTTGTTCTTGCCAAAATGAAAATTTGGACTACGGGCCGTTTTCTGTGGACGCGCACTATCGGTTCAACAGCAGTAGGCGAGTTAGTAGATTCCTCTTTCTTTTATATGTTGGCCTTTTATGGCATATGGCCTACCCATGAAGTGATTCAGGTGGCGCTGGCGCAGTATGTACTGAAAACTTCCTGGGAAGTGCTGGCAACACCAATGACCTATTGGGTCGTGAATTTCCTCAAGCGCAAGGAAAATGAGGATTATTACGATACCCATACAAATTTCACCCCATTTAGGGTCAAAGTCTGAATTAGACCTTTGCGGCCTTAACCCGTTAAAATAACGGTCTTTGCCCCCAAATATGGGGGTATCTGTTGAATTCAATTTCAGAAAGCTAGAAACCATCCGTGTTGTCCGCATCTAATATCACCATGCAGTTTGGGGCGAAACCCCTGTTTGAAAACATTTCCGTGAAGTTTGGCGGTGGCAATCGCTATGGCCTCATTGGCGCAAACGGTTGCGGTAAATCTACTTTCATGAAAATTCTCGGTGGCGAGCTTGAGCCCACCAGTGGTAATGTCAGCTTAGACCCGGGCATTCGTTTGGGTAAATTGCGCCAAGATCAATTCGCCTATGAAGATGTGCGTGTGCTCGATGTAGTAATGATGGGTCACGAAGAGATGTGGAAAGCCGCTGCGGAGCGCGATGCGATTTATGCCAATCCAGAAGCGACCGATGAAGATTACATGAAGGCTGCTGAACTTGAAGGTAAGTATGCTGAGTACGGTGGCTATACCGCAGAAGCAAAAGCAGGTGAGTTGTTATTGGGCATCGGCATTCCGATAGAACAGCATACTGGTCTAATGAGTAACGTTGCCCCGGGTTGGAAACTACGTGTATTGCTGGCGCAAGCATTGTTCTCTGACCCGGATGTTTTGCTGCTAGATGAGCCAACTAATAACTTGGATATTCACTCGATTCATTGGCTTGAAGATATCCTCAATCAAATTAAGAGCACCATCGTCATCATTTCCCATGATCGTCACTTCCTCAATGAGGTCTGCACGCATATGGCCGATATGGACTATGGAACTTTGAAGGTCTATCCAGGAAACTACGACTCCTATATGTTGGCATCTGTTCAGGCGCGAACACAGCAACTCAGCTCTAACGTGAAAGCCAAAGAAAAAATTGCTGAATTAGCAGCTTTCGTGGCCCGCTTCTCTGCAAATGCTTCTAAGGCTCGCCAGGCAACTTCACGTCAGCGTCAGTTGGAAAAAATTGAGATTGTTGAAGTCAAGCCTTCTTCACGTCAAAATCCGTTTATTCGTTTTGATACTGAGAAAAAACTACACAATATGGCCGTTGAGTGCAACGCGCTTACTAAAGCCTACGACCGAACCATTTTCAAAAACTTCAAGCTGGGTGTTCGTGCTGGTGAAAAGATTGCCATTATTGGTCAAAACGGCGCTGGCAAAACAACGCTCCTAAAAACTATTCTCAGCAAGCGCTTTGATGGCATAGCAGCAGATAGTGGTGATGTGAAGTGGGCCGAGAATGCCAACGTTGGCGTAATGCCGCAAGACAATACTGAGATGTTCGCTAAAGACGAATTACTCATGGACTGGATGAATGAGTGGCGCAATACCGGTGATGACGATCAAGTAATTCGTGGCACCTTAGGGCGTTTACTCTTCTCTGGTGATGACATTGGTAAATCTGTCAAGGTGCTATCCGGTGGTGAAAAGGGCAGAATGATTTGGGGCAAGCTTATGCTCCAAAAATATAACGTTTTAGCAATGGACGAGCCAACCAATCACATGGATATGGAATCGATTGAAAGTTTGCAGATTGCCTTAGAGAAATTTGATGGCACTCTTATTTTCGTATCCCATGACCGTGAGTTTGTATCGGCATTGGCCAATCGCATCTTAGAGGTGAAGATGGATGGTACGGTGGTGGATTACTCGGGTACTTACGAAGAGTATTTGCGCAGTCAGGAACTGGCTGGCTAAAGTGTTATCTAGAATGACAAACAATAAGCCTGCGAGTAACTACGTAGGCTTATTTTCTTTGGCCTGCCTCTGAAAGCGCATGGCAGTGCCATCTTCACGAATACGTTTCCAAACTGAGAGTTTCTCTTCATCCGAGAGAAATACCCAATTGCTGACTTCACTTAGAGTGCGACCACAGCCTTGGCAGATCTCGTCATAAAGCGTTGTGCAGACTCCAATGCAAGGAGAGTCGGAAGCATCATCTCCCGTAGAGAGTGAATGTGAGCCGTCTTGGGCTTGGGAGTTGGCGGTATCAGAATTCATGGAAGTACTTTAGTCGATTTCAGCGGACTATGCTCGGCAAGCTCATCTACATACGCGCCAATCCCTTGGTGCTCACGATCAAGAAAATGTCCAATCGCCTTTGCAAATCTGGGGTCTTTAATGAAATGAGCGGATTGGATCGTAGTTGGTAAAAAGCCTCGCGCCATTTTATGTTCACCTTGTGCGCCACCTTCAAATGTCTGAATACCTTCAGCGATACAGTACTCAATGGCCTGGTAATAGGCAGTCTCAAAATGCAGACAAGGAATATGTTCTATTGCACCCCAATATCTTCCGAAGACCTTGGATGATGGTCGATCCACTACTAGCAAGGAAGCTGCAATTGGGCTTCCGTTTCGCTGGGCAAAAATTAAATGCAGATTGTCTGGCATTCGCTTTGCCAATAACTTAAAGAATGATTCATTTAAGTAAGGGCTTGATTGATGCTCTAGATAAGTATTTTGATAGCAATCAAAAAAGAATTCCCAATCTTGGTCGTTTGAATCTTCGCCGGGTACATGTTGAAACGAAATAGCCTCTCTTACCACTTGCTCTCGTTCGCGACGAATATTTTTTCGACGCTTCATTGTTAACGCAGATAAAAATTGCTCAAAACTTTGAAAGTTTTGGTTTTGCCAGTGAAACTGCACTGAGTCTCGCAATAGGAAGCCTTGTTCCCTTAGATACTCTGCTTGAGAATTCATTGGAAACAGAATGTGTGCAGAAGATAGATCGTTTTCTGCCAACAAAGACTTGAGGCCATCAATTAATGCCTCCTGAATTCTAGTCTGGTTCGACTCAGACCCGCATAAGATGCGTGAACCCTGCACGGGGGTAAATGGAATGGCACAAAGTATTTTGGGGTAGTAGTTCAAACCCTGCTGTTCATAAGCCTGCGCCCAAGACCAGTCAAAGACAAATTCACCATAGGAGTGTTGCTTTAGGTATAAAGGCATGGCGCCGACTAATCGGCCATCTTGTTTGAGAGTCAGGTGGGCAACTTGCCATCCAGTATTACCACCTACGCAGCCTGTTTCTTCAAGCGCGCTTAAAAATTCATGCTTTAGAAAGGGGCCGTCATTAGGGCTGAGAAGCGCATTCCAATCTGCAGCAGATACGTCGGATAGACGATCTAGGATTTCTAAATGGAGCTTGTCAGAGCCTGTCACTATTAGCGCTGGATTAATTCAATCTTGTATCCATCAGGATCGGTCACAAAGGCAATGATGGTGTCGCCACCTGCTACAGGACCAGCCTCACGAGTGACTTTGCCACCAGCAGCTTTAATTTTGTCGCAAGCAGCATAAGCATCTGGAACGCCAATGGCGATATGTCCATAGGCATCCCCCAGATCATAAGAAGAGACTCCATGGTTATAGGTTAGCTCAATCTCAGCTTGGCCATCAGCATTACCTTTGCCGTAGCCAACGAAGGCTAGGGAATATTTTTGCTCTGGGCGCTCGGTTGTGCGGAGCAAATTCATACCCAGCACTTTGGTATAGAAATTAATCGAGCGATTTAAATCGCCGATGCGAAGCATTGTGTGTAGGATCATCATGGTTACATTGACGCGTAGTTAGGGCCACCACCACCTTCTGGAGTAATCCAGATGATATTTTGGCTTGGGTCTTTAATGTCACAGGTTTTGCAATGGACGCAGTTCTGCGCATTAATTTGCAATCTGGCTTTACCATCAACCTCTACATACTCATAGACACCGGCAGGGCAATAGCGTTGCTCTGGACCGGCATAAGTCTTCAGGTTGATGTCTACCGGTACAGAATTATTCTTAAGGGTTAAGTGAGCCGGCTGATTCTCTGCATGATTGGTGTTAGAGATAAATACCGAGGAGAGGCGATCAAAGGTAATCTTGCCGTCAGGTTTCGGATAGTCAATTGGCTTATGTTGTGCTGCGGGCTCTAAGCATTCATGATCTGCATGCTTGAGATGCACGGTCCAAGGCATATTGCCGCCCAGGAGTTTTTGCTCTAGGCCAACCATGATGGTGCCAAGGTAAAGGCCCTTAGACATCCAAGGCTTAAAGTTACGCGCTTGATTGAGTTCGGTATGAAGCCAGCTATTTTGGAAAGCTGTTGGGTAGGCGGATAACACATCGGCAGAGCGATTTTCTTGAATAGCAGAAACGGCAGCTTCAGCAGCAAGCATGCCGGTCTTAATTGCGGCATGACTACCTTTAATACGCGACGCATTTAAGAAGCCTGCATCACAACCAATTAATGCACCACCTGGAAAGACTGTCTTCGGTAGACTGTTTAATCCGCCTGCAGTCAGTGCACGCGCACCGTAAGCAATCCGCTTACCACCCTCAAATGTTTCCCGAATCTTAGGATGCAATTTATAGCGCTGGAACTCTTCAAAAGGAGAAAGGTAAGGATTTTTGTAAGAGAGACCTACAACCAAGCCAACAGCAACTTTGTTGTCATCCAAGTGATAGAGAAATGACCCACCATAGGTATCGCTTTCCAGTGGCCAGCCAGCAGTATGAACCACCAGCCCAGGCTTGCTCTTAGAGGGCTCAACCTCCCAGAGCTCCTTAATGCCAATGCCATAACTTTGTGGATCGGCGTCTTTATCTAAGGCAAATTTAGAAATTAATTGCTTGCCTAGGTGGCCACGCGCACCTTCAGCGAAGAGTGTGTACTTAGCACGTAATTCCATCCCAAGCTGAAACTGATCTGTAGGATTGCCTTCTTTGTCTAAACCCATTACACCAGTAATCACGCCGCAGACTGCGCCTTGCTCGTTGTACAGAATCTCTGCCGCTGGAAAGCCCGGGAAAATTTCTACACCCAGATTCTCAGCTTGCTGTCCTAACCAACGTGTTACGTTTGCGAGGCTAACTATATAGTTACCTTCATTTTTAAAGCAGCGGGGCAGCATCCAATTGGGAACTTGAAACGCGTTATCAGTGGTGAGGAATAGAAATTGATCTTGCGTCACTTCAGTGTCGAGTGGCGCACCCATTGCTTTCCAGTCAGGAAAGAGTTCGTTGAGGGCTTTTGGATCCATGACGGCGCCTGACAGAATAT
Source organism: Polynucleobacter sp. MG-5-Ahmo-C2 (assembly GCF_018687735.1). Lineage (NCBI taxonomy): Bacteria > Pseudomonadati > Pseudomonadota > Betaproteobacteria > Burkholderiales > Burkholderiaceae > Polynucleobacter > Polynucleobacter sp. MG-5-Ahmo-C2. Next base: position 742,572 of record NZ_CP061304.1, read on the forward strand.
GCGCGCCAATCTCCGAGCCTTTTTCTAGAACGCAGACACTAATCTCTTTGCCGGAGGAGTTGGCCAATTGTTTGGCTTTAATTGCTGCCGATAGACCAGCCGGGCCGCCGCCAACAATGACTAGGTCATAGTCCATGGATTCCCTGGGCCCAAATTGCTCTAGTAATTGTGCTGCGTTCATGCAAATTCTCCGGAATTTCTTAAAAATAGGCTTTTCAGCCCCATTAGTTTAGTTCGAATAGCTAAAAACCAAATCGGTGCTGAGACTGGCTGGGCTTGGAGAGCTGAGGCGTTATGATTACTTTTTTACCCATTTCGGCAATATTAGGACAAAAGCGATGAATAAAACCTACCCATCGGCAGTAGATGCTTTGCGAGATATCTTGAATGACGGACAAAAACTGGCTGTTGGCGGCTTTGGTCTATGCGGCATTCCAGAGGCCCTCATTCAGGCAGTAAAGGATTTGGGTGCACAGAATTTGACAGCGATTGCAAATAACGCAGGCGTGGATGGTTTTGGTTTAGGTCTGCTATTGAACTCTCGCCAAGTAAAAAAGATGGTTGCATCTTATGTTGGCGAGAATAAGGAATTTGAGCGTCAGTTTTTAGCTGGTGAGTTAGAGCTTGAATTCACCCCTCAGGGCACCTTAGCAGAAAAATTACGTGCCGGTGGTTGTGGTATTCCTGCTTTTTATACAAAGACTGGTGTTGGTACATTGGTTGCTGAGGGTAAGGAAGTAAAAGAATTTGATGGCGAGAAATACATCATGGAGCGTTCCATCGTTTCAGATATTTCTTTAGTGAAGGCATGGAAGGCAGATAAGTCTGGAAATTTGGTTTATCGGTATACCGCTCGCAACTTCAATCCAGTAGTAGCGATGGCTGGAAAGATAACGGTTGCTGAGGTTGAAGAGATTGTTGAGAACGGCCAACTTCACCCCGATGAAATTCATACCCCAGGAATTTATGTGCACCGTTTAGTGCTGCACAAAACACCTGAGAAGCGAATTGAGCAACGTACCTTGACTGCAAAAGCTTAATTACCCAAAACAGAAGAGCAACAGAACAGAATATTTAGGAAGATTGATATGCCTTGGACTAGAGATGAGATGGCAGCACGTGCTGCCAAAGAGCTAAAAGATGGTTATTACGTAAACCTGGGAATCGGGATGCCAACTTTGGTGGCAAACCATGTTCCAAAGGACATGGAAGTGTGGCTCCAGTCAGAAAATGGATTATTGGGTATTGGCCCATTTCCAACGGAAGAAACCATTGATGCAGATTTAATTAATGCAGGTAAGCAAACAATTACCACTCTCCCTGGCTCATCCATTTTTTCTTCTGCTGACTCTTTCGGCATGATTCGTGGCGGAAAAATTAACATTGCTATTCTGGGTGCGATGCAAGTCAGTGAGCACGGTGACTTAGCTAACTGGATGATTCCAGGAAAAATGGTCAAAGGCATGGGCGGTGCAATGGATTTGGTTGCTGGTGTAAAGCATGTGGTTGTCTTGATGGAGCACGTTGCCAAAAAGAAAGACGGCACAGAAGAGCTCAAGATTCTGCCTAAATGCACATTGCCATTAACGGGCGTGGGCGTGATCAGCCAGATTATTACTGATCTTTGCGTGTTGGATATCACACCAAAAGGTCTGAAATTGACCGAATTAGCTCCTGGTGTCACCAAAGAAGAGGTAATTGCTAAGACGGGTGCCCCTGTTGATACAGCGGGTTTCTAACTACCGTCATTATTTAATGAAATAATGGGATCACCATGTCGGGATCCCATCATTCACATTCAGTAAAGTCTAGAGTTCAGATGAGCTCAGAAGTAGATCCTTCGCTGCACGCCCATAAAAAGGGTGACGCAAGGCACACCCACAGCAAGCAAGTCTCAAACCAAAATCTGCTTTTAATAGCCCTCGTACTAACTTTGGGTTTTTCAGGCGTTGAGGGTGCCGCCGCGTACTTCGCAAATTCCTTGGCGTTGATCTCTGATGCTGGTCATATGGTGACCGATGCCGCAGCTTTAGGTTTGGCGCTCTTGGCCCAAATTATTTCTCGTCGCCCGCCATCGCCAAAACATTCTTTCGGCTTCGGAAGGGCTGAAGCACTAGCAGCGTTCGTAAATAGTATTGTGATGTTAGCTTTAGTCGTATGGATTGTGTTTGAAGCTATTAGTCGTTTCTATGACCCGCATAAAGTAGACGGCCTGACTGTTACGGTGGTTGCTGCGATCGGCCTTCTCATGAATATCGTCGTGGCCTGGGTGTTGTCACGTGACAAGAAGAGCGTTAATACACGTGCTGCACTTGTTCATGTCATGGGTGACTTGCTCGGATCAGTTGCTGCCTTGATTGCTGGTGTTGTTATTCAGTTAACTGGCTGGATGCCAATTGATGCCATCCTCTCAATCCTGGTTTCCCTTTTAATTCTCAAATCAACGATTTCTATTTTGGGTGAGTCATATCACTTCCTAATGGAGGGTGTTCCTCTGCATATTGATTATTTGCAGGTGGGCAAAGACTTGAGAGGTGTGCCCGGCGTATTGGCTGTTCATGATCTTCATGTTTGGGAGATGACACCAAGCTTTCCTGCATTAATTGGCCATATTGAAATCGCTGAAATGCAAGAGTGGCCGGAAATTATGTCGCGTATCAATGCAATGCTGCTTGACAAGCATGGTATTGACCATGTGACCTTGCAGCCCGAAGTATTTGGCGGAACCGATGAGTATGTCCCAGATGAGAGCGCTCAGGATGAAGTGTATTCAGCCCCAGTGATTCACCAGGGCGACACCTTTTATGTGCAGTGCATGGATGGCGATAGCAATCATCGCATGGCCTATCACGCTTGGGGCAATCCGAGAAATCCAAGAGTCTTGCTCTGCGTTCACGGCTTAACAAGACGCGGTAGCGACTTTAAGACTCTAGCTGAGGCAATGTGCCGCGATTATTACGTAGTCTGCCCAGATGTTGTTGGCAGGGGAGACTCAGATCGTCTCAGTAACCCAATGCAATATGCTGTTCCCCAGTATGTTGCCGATATTGCCCAACTCGTTAAAACACTGGGAGTATCCCAAGTCGATTGGATTGGAACTTCGATGGGCGGCCTAATTGGCATGGTTTATGCAGCAATGCCAAACTCCCCAATTCGTAGAATGTTAATCAATGATGTCGGGCCAAAAATTGAAGCTGAAGCGATCAAACGCCTAGGTTCGTATGTTGGTCAGCCATTTTCATTTGCTAACCGTACTGATGCTTTAAATCGGCTGAACGAAATTTGCGCTACATTTGGTGAGCACACTCCTGATGAGTGGGAAACCTACAACGGCCCAATGCTGATCGAGCGTAATGGCTTATGGATCATGCACTACGATCCTGATATTTCCGTGCCGTTTGCTTCTGTGAACCCCATTATGGCCAAGGCAGGTGAAATGGCAATGTGGCATGCCTTTAAGCAAATTCATATTCCGATGTTGATCGTGCGTGGTGCTGATTCTGACTTACTTTCGGCAGCTACAGTTTCCCAGATGTGCAAAGTCAATCCATACGCTCGTAGCATTGAGATTCCGAACGTGGGTCATGCACCAGCATTTGTGAAAAAAGAACAAATTGCGCTAGCAAAAGAATTCTTTAGTTAAGCTTTGGTTGCCAATGGCAAACGCCTCTAGTAAATCAGAAAAAGTAAGCATATTTACCGATGCTTGGTATGGCGAGCCAGCAGAATCTCATACCACTGGCGTAGCCCAAATACTGCAAGCCCTCAACCTAGATGAGGCTACATTGACTGCAGCTAGCAACATCGCGCGTACGCATGGCAAAGATGCCCTCATCAAACTGATTGGTGAAGAGCCGGCAAAGTTATTGATTGGTTATCGCGGCTTACGCCAGGCTCAAGCAAAGTTAGTTCGTGATGATGGTGGTCTCAGTGTCACAGGTCAAGAGGAGATGCTGCGGAAGATGCTTCTAGCATTTGGCGATGATCTTCGTGTTGTCCTGATTTATTTGGCCTCACGCTTACAGACTCTGCGATGGGTTGCGCAAGAAAAAATGTCTATGCCTGCAGCTTGGGCACAAGAGATTCTCAATATCGATGCTTCGCTGGCTAATCGATTGGGTATCTGGCAAATGAAGTGGGAGATGGAGGACTTGGCATTTAGAGTCATGTCGCCAGATATTTATCGCGATATTGCCAAGATGCTCGATGCCAAAAGAATTGAACGTCAAACCTTTATCGATCGCATTGTTTTGCAGCTTCAAGATGAATTAAAGTTGGCACAGATTGATGGTGAGGTGTTAGGTAGGCCAAAACACATCTACAGCATCTGGAAAAAGATGCAAGGTAAGTCACTCGACTTTGCTGATCTTTATGATGTCAGAGCATTTCGTGTCTTGGTTGCGGATGTGAAATCTTGCTACACAGTATTAGGTATTGTGCATAACGTATGGCAGCCAGTACCTCGTGAGTTTGATGATTACATTGCAAGGCCCAAGCCGAATGGATATCAATCTCTACACACAGTGGTGATGAATGAAGATGGCACTGCCTTTGAGATTCAGGTGCGCACCCAAGAAATGCATCAGCAGGCAGAGTATGGTTTAGCAGCCCATTGGCGTTACAAAGAGGGTGCCTATATTGGTATGGCGACGCCGCCCAATTCAGGGAAGGCAAATAAACCCAGCATCAACCATCAGCAGGGTACTCATAGCGCAGAGGTGGCTTATGAAAGACAAATCGCCTGGGCGAGACAGCTTATCTCCTGGAAAGAAGATGCATGGGAGCAACTCAAGCATCATGAGATAGATCATCATATTTATGTGCTAACCCCTTTAGGTAAAGTGATTTCTCTGGAGAAAGGATCTACGCCAGTTGATTTTGCTTATGCAGTACATACCAGCCTGGGGCATCGTTGTAGAGGTGCGCGAGTAGATGGTGCAATGGTTCCCCTGGAGACGGCATTGCAAAATGGTCAAACTATTGAGATCGTTGCAGTCAAGCATGGGGGTCCATCACGAGATTGGATTAGCCCAGATAAGCACTATTTACGCTCGCATAGAGCACGCTCTAGAGTACGCGCTTGGTTTAATGCCCTTGATGATGAGGAAGCAGGCCTTTCAACAAAACCTCCAGAAAATAAAGTTGAAGTTAGCGCAGAAGAAAAGACGCCTACACCAGAAATTATTTTGCGCAATAGCACTCGCAAAGCTGGACAAAGCGGCGATGTCTTAGTTGTCGGCGTGGATTCTTTGCTGACGCAATTAGCGCGTTGCTGCAGGCCAGTGCCTCCAGATGCAATTGCAGGTTTTGTGACTCAGGGTCGAGGGGTCTCGATTCATCGGCGCTCTTGCAAAACCTTTAGAGGGCTTTTGGAGCGAGCACCAGAGCGGGTTATTCAAACTGCCTGGACTGCCGCTACCAACAAAACTGCGGAGAATGATCAAAAGAGGGTGTTCCCGGCTGATTTAGTAGTAACTGGTTTGGATCGCCAAGATTTGATGCGCGAGCTCTTTGAAATTCTGACTCGGCAAGGTGTCCATGTGATTGATTTGCGCAAATCTGCTAAAAAAGGCCTCGCCCAGATCCTTTTAACGCTAGAGGTAAAGGATTCTGAGGTACTACGCTCAGTTCAAAATAGCCTAGAGGAGGTTAAAGGGGTCACCCAAGTGCGTCGCCGGTGATAAACTCTATGGCTGTATAGGCTCGTAGCTCAGCTGGTTAGAGCACCACCTTGACATGGTGGGGGTCGTTGGTTCGAGTCCAATCGAGCCTACCAACGAATAAGACCCAAAGGGGAAACCCGAGGCGCGGATGCCCATAAGCTGCCGCGCTTTATTTTTAGGTCATAGTAGTAAAACAGAAGTTCAGTCAATAAGATGGAGTCGTCATGCTTGTAGTTACTCTGCCCGATGGATCAAAACGTGAGTTTGAGGACCCAGTCCGCGTAGCGGATGTTGCTCAAAGCATTGGTAGCGGTCTTGCAAAAGCAGCCCTTGGCGGCATTGTTGACGGCAAGATAGTTGATACCAGTTTTGTAATCGATAAAGATAGTCAGCTCGCCATCATCACCGACAAGAGTCCTGAAGCACTTGAGATTGTTCGTCACTCAACCGCTCACTTATTGGCATACGCTGTTAAAGAATTATTTCCAGAAGCGCAAGTGACCATTGGTCCAGTGATAGAGAATGGTTTCTATTACGACTTCTCTTATCATCGCCCGTTTACTCCAGATGATTTGGTTGCGCTTGAGAAAAAAATGACTGAGCTCGCTAAAAAAGATGAACCAGTCATTCGCACGGTGATGCCGCGCGACGATGCGGTAAAGTTTTTCAAAGATCAAGGTGAGAATTACAAGGCAGAATTGATTGCCGCTATTCCGCAAGGCGAGGATGTTTCCTTGTATGCCGAAGGTAAGTTCACCGACCTATGTCGAGGACCTCATGTGCCATCGACCGGTAAACTAAAAGTATTTAAGCTACAAAGCGTTGCTGGCGCTTACTGGCGCGGTGATAGCAAGAATGAGATGTTGCAGCGTATTTATGGTACTGCCTGGCTGCACAAAGAAGATCAAGATGCTTACTTGCATATGTTAGAAGAAGCTGAGAAGCGTGATCACCGACGTCTTGGCAAGTTACTTGACCTCTTTCATTTTCAATCGGAAGCTCCCGGACTCATTTTCTGGCATCCAAAAGGTTGGTCAATTTGGCAAGAAGTTGAGCAATACATGCGACGTGTGTATCAGCAAGAAGGCTATCAGGAAGTAAAGGCGCCGCAGATTCTGGATCGTGGTCTTTGGGAAAAATCTGGGCACTGGGAAAACTATAAAGAAAACATGTTCACTACTGAGTCTGAAAATCGCGCTTATGCATTAAAGCCGATGAACTGCCCTGGCCATGTACAGATTTATAACTCTGGCTTGCATAGCTATCGTGAGTTGCCACTTCGTTTTGGTGAGTTTGGTCAGTGTCACCGCAATGAACCATCCGGTGCATTGCATGGTTTGATGCGCGTTCGCGGTTTTACTCAAGATGATGGCCATATTTTCTGTACCGAAGATCAGATTCAGTCAGAGGTTGCCCAGTTTGACAAAGCGGTGCGCGCTGTTTACCAAGATTTTGGCTTTACTGAAGTTGCTGTGAAGCTGGCTTTGCGTCCGGCAAAGCGCGTTGGTGATGATGCTATTTGGGATAAAGCGGAAGAGGCCCTGCGTGGCGCCTTAAAGGCTTCTGGCCAAGAATGGGAAGAGTTACCAGGCGAGGGTGCTTTTTACGGCCCGAAGATCGAATATCACCTCAAGGACTCTATTGGGCGTACTTGGCAGTGTGGCACGATTCAGGTAGATTTTTCAATGCCAGCCCGTTTAGGAGCTGAATATGTGGCTGAAGACAATAGTCGCAAGACCCCAGTAATGCTTCATAGAGCAATTGTGGGCTCTTTGGAGCGTTTTATCGGTATATTGATTGAAAACCACGCAGGAAACATGCCAGTTTGGCTTGCTCCGACCCAGGCGGTAGTCCTGAATATCTCCGGAAATTCTGCTGCATATGCACAACAAGTGCAGCAATTGCTGAAAAAACAAGGGTTTAGAGTCGAATCGGATTTGCGGAATGAGAAAATTACGTATAAAATACGCGAGCACGCATTACAGAAGACCCCATTTTTGCTGGTTGTAGGGGATAAAGAGTCTGAAAGTAATACGGTGGCCGTTCGTGCCCGTGGCGGAGTGGATTTAGGTGTAATGCCTCTTGATGCCTTCGTTGCCCGACTCCAGCAGGATATATCCCAGAAAGTCGGACCCGAGCCTAGCTAGGGTTAGAACGGTTTTTATTGTTTTTTTAAAGGAATTAAGAAGATCGCTACTGAAAAATTGCAGCGCATTAACCGGGAAATTACTGCTCCTGAAGTGCGTTTGATTGGAATTGATGGAGAGCCCATCGGTGTAGTTAAGTTGAGTGAAGCCTTGGCGGCAGCAGAAGAGAAAGAGACCGATTTGGTTGAAATTGCTCCGACAGCCGAACCACCTGTAGTCCGGATCATGGACTTCGGCAAATTCAAGTACCAAGAAGCCAAGCGTCAGCATGAAGCAAAGCTGAAGCAAAAAGTGATTCAGGTGAAGGAAGTTAAATTCCGTCCTGGCACAGATGATGGTGATTATGGTGTGAAGCTACGCAATCTAATCCGCTTTTTGGAAGATGGCGATAAGACAAAGATTACGCTGCGGTTTCGGGGTCGCGAAATGGCCCACCAAGAAATCGGAGCAAGAATGTTGGAACGTTTGAAGTTGGATCTGCAAGAGCATGGCCAAGTTGAACAGTTTCCAAAAATGGAAGGCCGTCAGATGGTGATGGTACTGGCCCCCATTCGTAAGGCTAAGTAAAAAGAAAATTCTTAGGAGTTCTCTTTTTCTTATGTAGGGAGGCATTCTTAGTGAATAACTAAGATGCTGGCAGTTTGAAGTGCTTCTGGGTACAGGAAGAGTAACCGTCGGTTACCACCTATGTTGCACAAGTGAATGAAGGGGTGCTTTATGCCCAAGATGAAGAGCAAGAGTAGCGCTAAAAAGCGCTTCACGGTTCGCGCAGGCGGAACGATTAAACGAGGTCAGGCTTTCAAACGCCATATCCTCACCAAGAAGACCACAAAGAACAAGCGTCATTTGCGTGGTTCCACCGAAGTTGCGAAAGCTGACGTTAAGTCAATTCGCTCCATGCTTCCTTACGCTTAACCTCAGACTAGATTAGGAGAATTAAATGCCAAGAGTCAAACGTGGGGTTACAGCAAGAGCCCGTCATAAAAAAATCACTGATGCCGCAACAGGTTATCGCGGTCGTCGTAAAAACGTATTCCGTATTGCTAAGCAAGCGGTTATGCGTGCTGGTCAATATGCATATCGTGACCGTCGCAACAAGAAACGTGTATTCCGCGCTTTGTGGATTGCTCGTATCAACGCGGCAGTTCGTCAGCATGACATGACCTATAGCGTATTCATGAATGGTATGAAGAAAGCGTCAATCGATCTCGATCGTAAAGTGCTTTCTGATATGGCCATTGCTGACAAAGCGGCTTTTGCTGCTTTGGTTACTCGGATCAAATCCGTAGTAAACGCTGCAGCTTAATCTTAGTTTTTTAAACTAAGCTGCAATGGTTTCTCTCGACCACATTGTCGAGGATGCTAAACGTGATTTCCTCGGAGCTGCCGATGCGGCAGCTCTTGAGGACGCGAAAGCCAAGTATCTCGGTAAATCAGGTGTTCTCACTGAGCGTCTAAAAGCGCTTGGTGGAATGTCGCCTGAGGAGCGTAAGAGTGCTGGCGCCCACATTAATCAAATCAAAACCCAGGTAGAAGCTGCATTGCAAGAGCGTCGCCAAGCGTTGGCTGATGCAGTGTTGATGCAACGCCTAGCTGCGGAGTCTATTGATGTTTCCATGCCTGGTCGTGGCCAAGCAGTTGGTAGCTTGCATCCTGTGATGCGTACCTGGGAACGTGTTGAAGAGATCTTTCGCTCAATTGGTTTTGATGTAGCTGATGGCCCTGAGATTGAAACCGATTGGTTTAATTTCACCGCCTTAAATAGTCCTGAGAATCATCCTGCCCGTTCAATGCAGGATACTTTTTATATTGACGGCAAAGATAGCAGTGGAAAACCTTTGTTGTTGCGTACCCATACCAGCCCAATCCAAGTTCGTTATGCCAGTGAGCATGTGAAGAAATATGCCCATGCAAATGTGATGCCTCCAATTAAAGTAATCGCCCCCGGAAGAACCTACCGTGTGGATAGTGATGCCACCCATTCACCAATGTTTCATCAGGTTGAGGGTTTGTGGATAGCAGAGAATGTTTCCTTTGCAGATCTCAAGGGCGTCTATACCGACTTATTGAGAACTTTCTTTGAAACAAACGAATTACAAGTGCGCTTCCGTCCATCCTATTTTCCTTTTACAGAACCTTCTGCTGAAATTGATATGGCTTTTGGCAATGGAAAACTTGCTGGTCGCTGGTTGGAAATCTCTGGAGCAGGGCAGGTTCATCCCAATGTATTACGCAATATGGGTATTGATCCAGAGCGTTACACCGGTTTTGCATTTGGGTCTGGCTTGGAGCGCTTAACGATGTTGCGTTACGGAGTAGATGATTTGCGCCTCTTCTTCGAAAACGATCTCCGTTTCTTGGCACAGTTCCCTGCATAACAAATTATTCATTAAGAAATCTTAGATCGCGCTATGCAATTTTCTGAATCTTGGCTCCGTCAGTATGTGAACCCCTCACTCGATAGTGATGCATTGGGTCATGCAATGACAATGGCCGGTTTAGAGGTGGAAGAGCAACATTCGGTTGCGCCTGTATTTACCAAAATCGTGATTGCGCAGATTTTGTCTGCTGAGCAGCATCCCGACGCAGACCGTTTGCGTGTCTGTAAAGTCGATGCTGGGACTGGTCAAGAATTACAAATTGTTTGCGGTGCACCCAATGCCCGCGCTGGTATCAAGATTCCTTGTGCCATGGTTGGCGCTGAACTTCCTCCGGCAGAAGTAGGCGGAAAGCCATTCATGATCAAAGTAGGTAAGTTACGTGGTGTAGAAAGTCAGGGCATGTTGTGCTCTGGTCGCGAGCTTGGTCTAGGTGATGATCATGAAGGTATCTTAGAGTTACCGGCAGATGCACCGATTGGTAAAGACATTCGTGAGTACCTAGATCTAGATGATCAAATTTTTGTGATTAAGTTAACGCCCAATAAGGCGGATTGCCTTTCTCTTATGGGAATAGCGCGAGAAGTATCTGCAATTACTGGTGCAGCACTTTGTGCTCCTAAATGGAATGTACCAGCAGTATCATTCGATGAGAAGCGTAAGGTCATAGTAGAAAATAAAGAGCTCTGCGGACGTTTTTCAGGTCGAGTAATCCGCGGCGTGAACCCACAGGCAAAAACACCGGATTGGATTGTGCAACGTCTTGTACGTGCCGGCCAAAGAAGTATTTCTGCATTAGTGGATCTATCTAACTATGTGATGTTAGAAATGGGTCAGCCTACACATGTATTTGATATTGATAAATTGAATGGCGATATCACAGTGCGTTGGGCTAAAGCAGGGGAAATTCTTGAACTATTAAATGGTCAGACGGTGACTTTGCAAGGCCCAGACTCTGCAGGCAAGATGCAGGATGCTGGTGTAGTTGCTGACCAATCCGGTCCAGTGGCTCTTGCAGGGATCATGGGCGGTAATCATTGCGCTGTATCTGATGTCACCAAGAATATCTATGTAGAAGCAGCCTATTGGCTTCCTTCGGCTATTCAGGGACGCGCGCGTCGCTTTAATTTTAGTACCGATGCTGCTCATCGCTTTGAGCGTGGCGTAGACCCGCAAAATACTGTCAATTGCCTTGAATATCTTTCCTCTTTAATTTTAGAGGTGTGCGGTGGCCAAGCGGGCCCAGTAGATGACCAGGTTTTAAACCTACCAGAGCGTAAAGCTGTGAAAATGCGGCTGGCCCGCGCTCAAAAAGTGATCGGCATTCCGCTCACAAATACAATTGTTGGCGATGTCTTTCAGCGTTTAGGTTTCGATTTTAAGCAAGATAGCGATGCATTTGTAGTCATGCCTCCAAGCTATCGGTTTGATATTGAAATCGAAGAAGATTTGATTGAAGAAGTCGCACGTATGTACGGCTTTGAAAATATTCCTGATATTCCTCCAGTTGCCTCTTTAAAAATGAGTGCTAAGGCAGAGGCAAAGCGCGGTATTCATTTATTGCGCCAGCGTTTTGCTTTGCAAGGCTATCAAGAAGTTGTGAATTTTGGATTTACTGATCTTGAAAGTGAAAAACGACTGACTGGTGTTGCCCAGGAAGACGTCATTGCCGTTCTCAATCCAATTGCCAGCCAATATGGGGTAATGCGTAGCACCCTATGGGGTGGATTGCTAAATAACCTCAAAGCCAATTTGAATCGTGGTTCAGGTCGTGTGCGCTTGTTCGAGGCTGGCCGGGTATTTATGCGTGATTCTAGCGTCCAAGAGGAGCCTGGTAAGGTGGCCGGCTTTAATCAGCCACAGAAGGTGGGCGGCTTGGCTTATGGCTCTTTCGTGCCAGAGCAGTGGGCAAGCGCTAATCGAGTTGTGGATTTCTTTGATGTGAAGGGCGATCTTGAGAGGGCTTTAGATCCTCTGCAGTTTGTAACTGAGGCCGGCCAACACCCCGCTTTGCATCCGGGCCGCTCAGCACAGATATTCCTAAAAACAATCTCAGGAAAGACTGTAGTTGGTTGGATTGGTGAATTACACCCCGGTTTACAGCAAAGCTATGAGTTGCCGCAAGCACCAGTTCTATTTGAGTTAGATTTGGACCTCATTAGAGACTTAGGCTTGCCTCAGCCAGAGGAGCTCAGCAAGTTCCCAGCAGTGCAACGTGATTTGGCTTTGGTAGTTAAACAAAATGTTTCTGCGCAATCTTTACTGGATGCAATGGCAGCCAGTAAGCAGAAATTCGTACGTACCATTGAGCTGTTTGATGAGTTCAAGCCAAAGTCAGGATCCAGCAGTATGGCTGATGATGAAAAGAGTTTAGCTTTCCGCGTAACCCTTCTAAATACGCAGGAAACATTACAGGATCCCCAAATTGATGCAGTTATGGCAGCTTTATTGGATGCCGTAGAAAAAAAGTGCGCGGCTCGTCTGCGCTAGGTTTAGTATTAGGTAAATATCAAAAAGCTTTTGAAGAGACTAGCAATGAGTGAAATCAATATCAACGACACCGTTACCAAGAACGAACTATCCGAAGCACTCTTCGATCAGGTTGGTCTCAATAAGCGTGAAGCAAAAGATATGATTGACGCTTTTTTTGATCGCATTGGTCAATCTCTTGAGTCTGGCGTTGAAGTGAAGATCTCCGGCTTTGGTAATTTCCAGTTGCGCAATAAATCGGCTCGTCCTGGCCGAAACCCAAAGACAGGACAAATGATTCCGATAGCGGCAAGACGTGTAGTTACTTTTCATGCAAGTCAAAAGCTTAAAGATGTAGTGGAGTCACATGCTCGAGAAATCCGAGTTTGATGCTAGCTCGGCGTTACCGAGCTCTCAACTCCCCCCGATCCCGGCCAAGCGATATTTCACTATTGGTGAAGTTGCAGAATTGTGCGGCGTCCGCTCCCACGTATTGCGTTATTGGGAGCAGGAGTTCTCACAGCTAAGCCCACAGAAACGACGGGGCAATCGCCGCTATTATCAGCACCATGAAGTAGTGTTGATTCGTAAAATCAGAGCACTGCTTTATGAAGAAGGTTTTACTATTAGTGGCGCCAGAAATCGCCTGGATGAAGTGCGCGGCGAACTACGCCTCCGCGATGAGTTGCAGGCGGTTTTGCAAATTCTGTCCAAATAGTTGCTGATACAATTTTGTCTCTTGTCGGGGCGTAGCGCAGCCTGGTAGCGTACATGCATGGGGTGCATGTGGTCGGAGGTTCAAATCCTCTCGCCCCGACCACCTATCTCTAGCCTTTTTATTGACCCCAAATGAGCTCATCAAACCCCACTCCACAAATACAAGCTAGAACTAGCTTCTTTGGCTTAGATATTCCTTTTCTTGACCATTTGGGCGTTGTTCCCGAATATGCGGAGAATGGCAAGTCACGGATTAGCCTTGTGCTCAAACCCGAATTTACCAATAGCTTTCAAGTTGCTCATGGAGGCCTAGTCATGACTTTGCTCGATTTTGCGATGGCGGCTGCCGCGCGAAGTGCAGCTAAACATCCTTTGGGGGTTATCACTATTGATATGACGACTAGCTTCTTGCGACCGAGCGTTGGCAGTATCGTGGTGGAGGGGAGTGTATTAAAGGCTGGCAAGACCGTGAATTATTGTGAAGCGGTGGTATTAAATGATGCCGGTGAGATCACTGCGAAGGCGAGCGGTACATTCATCTTGAGAAAGTAGCATCTCTAGTAGATTCTTTATAATCGATAATAATATTTATAACTATTATATTGATTAATATAATAGTTGATTTTATTAACCTTCAAATTTTAGGTTATTAACATATTGCTTAAATGATTAATTCATATATAATTAATCTATAAATAGCTTAATATATTTTAATTTAGCTATTCAAAATCACCCTATTTGGAGAAAAATATACATGTCTTCTTATAAAGACTTATTAGCTCAGCGTGAGCAGTTGGATAAACAGATTAAAGAGGCAATCGCTCTAGAAAAAGCCGATGGAATTGCTAAGGCTAAAGTGATTATTGAGCAATATGGACTAAATGCTTCGGACTTATTTAGTCGTAAAGCAGGCACAAAGAGTGCTGGCGGCAAGGTGGCCCCTAAATACCGCAACCCATCAACAGGCGAAACCTGGACCGGTCGTGGCAAGGCTCCGAAGTGGATTGATGGCAAAGATCGTGCTAACTACCTGATTTAATTCCATGATTTAACTGCTGCATCTAAAAAGGCCGCTCATGCGGCCTTTTTAAGGTCAATAGCCTATTAGGCGCATTTCTTGGCTAGTGCCTCTATAAAAATGGGCTCCAATAATTCATACCGGCTGCCTTGGGGCCATGATTGATCCACCTCGATATTGGTTGCAGGGTAGCCAAAAATAAGCGGATTATGGTCAATGAGACCATTTTCTAGCTCTTGTTGGATATTTTCTGTGAATTGGGCTCGATGACTATTGTTTTCATCTGCAAGGGCTAGGACGCCCGGGTGTAGCTTGATAAAACCTTCATCTACTAGTATAGGAATCCTCTGTGTGTCCTTGTTTTTACTCAGATAATGGATTAGATGGACCTGTTCAACCGGTGGTATTAATGCATCTAAAAAGATCAAATCAGGCGCAATGGATACTGCCTTCATTAAGCCTTCCAAGCTATCAATAGCCACCTCCATCTCTACCTTTAATTGCCAATCTCTAATTGATTCGAGGAGGGTTTGGCTATTTTCAGCCCTACGAAATATGCCCATGGCAATACAGTTTTGACTGGTCTTTTGTCGCATAGCTCTTTTTCTACGTTGGAGTTGCTGCTCTAGTGAGCTAGCCATTATTCTTCTGTGCCCCCCGCGCGTCTTCCAGGCAATTAATTCACCTAATTCCACCATTTTTTGAACGGTTCCAAGCGATACCTGCAAAATCTTGGCGCTTTGTCTGGTACTGAGATATTCCATATCCGGAGTAACGGTTTTCATATTTCCCTTAATTTCATTAATTCATTTGAAGATTTAGAGAATAAAAATCAAACTCCAGGGAATCTGTCAGTCAATCTTGAAAGCCAAGTAGGAAAGTGCTTATTAATTCGCTTTACATGGGGAAATACCCCAAAACCCGGATCAATCAGGGAAAGCCCTTTATATAGCAATGGTCAATCGTGTTAAATTACTAAGGTAGTAACAGTATTTGCACAGATCAATTCGTGAGACGGTACAGCCGCGTAACGGATGGTTATAACCACAGTTTTTAATCGGGAAACCCGATGAAAGGTGAGCATCATGATGCAGGAATCAAGAGATAACTCTTATCTCTTTGGCGGTAACGCACCCTACGTAGAGGAACTCTACGAATCTTACTTGCACGATCCGGCTTCTGTCGCTGATCATTGGCGAGCTTATTTTGATAACGTGAAACAAGTCCCTGCTGTGGATGGTTCATCTCGAACTGACATTGCACATGCGCCTATCGTTGCCTCTTTTGCAGAGCGCGCTAAGCAAGGTCCTATCAGAACGATTTCTGATTCGGCTGACTCTGAGCTCGGACGTAAACGCGTTGCTGTTCAGCAATTAATTGCCGCGTATCGTAACGTGGGTAACCGCTGGGCGAATATTGACCCATTGAAGCGCACTGAGCGCCAAGACATTCCTGAATTAGATCCCGCTTTTTATGGATTCACTGATGGCGATATGGATATCGTCTTCAACACAAGCAATACCTTCTTCGGCAAATCCGATATGTCCTTGCGTGATTTATTGCAAGCATTGCGGGAAACCTACTGCGGCACGATCGGTGCCGAGTTTATGTATATTGCCGATCAAAAGATTAAGAAGTGGTGGCAAGAGAAGTTAGAGTCTATTCGCTCAACGCCACAATTTAATGTGGAAGAGAAGCGCCAAATTCTGGACCGTGTTACTGCGGCAGAAGGCTTGGAGCGCTATCTTCAGGCGAAGTATGTTGGTCAAAAACGCTTCTCCCTTGAGGGTGGTGAGAGTTTTATTGCCTGTATGGATGAGCTTATTCGTGACGCTGGTTCCAAAGGCGTTCAAGAAATCGTAATCGGTATGGCCCACCGTGGTCGCCTGAACGTGCTCATTAATACCCTGGGCAAAATGCCAAAAGACTTGTTTGCTGAGTTTGAACACAAAGGTCCAGAGACATTGCCAGCCGGTGACGTGAAGTATCACCAAGGTTTCTCAAGTGATATGTCCACACCAGGAGGCCCAGTTCACTTATCTTTAGCGTTTAATCCATCCCATTTAGAAATCGTGAATCCAGTAGTTGAAGGTTCAGCACGTGCTCGTATGGAGCGTCGTGGCGATATGTTGGGTGAACAAGTTATGCCAGTCCTAGTACACGGTGACGCTGCGATTGCGGGTCAAGGCGTGATGCAAGAGACTTTGGCGATGTCAGAGGTTCGTGGCTACTCCACGGGCGGTACTGTGCATATTGTGATTAATAACCAAATTGGTTTCACAACATCTGATCCACGCGACTTGCGTTCAAGCTTGTATTGCACGGACATCATGAAGATTGTGGATGCTCCTGTATTGCACGTGAATGGTGACGATCCTGAGGCGGTGGTTCTGGCCACTAAATTGGCGCTCGAGTTCCGCATGAAGTTCCATAAGGATGTGGCGATTGATATCGTTTGCTTCCGTAAGCTTGGTCATAATGAACAAGATACGCCTGCGATGACTCAGCCATTGATGTACAAGATTATTGCTGCGCACCCTGGCACACGTAAGGTCTATGCCGATCGATTAGAGGCCCAAGGCGTCTTGCCAGCGGGTACTGGCGATTTGATGGTGAAAGAGTACCGTGCTGCAATGGACGAAGGTAAACAGACTTCTGATCCGGTATTGAGCAACTTCAAAGGTAAGTTCGCAGTCGATTGGATTCCTTTCTTGAATAAGAAATGGACCGATGAATCTGACACCGCCATTCCATTGACAGAATGGAAGCGTTTGGCTGAGAAGATTTCGACCATTCCTCAAAATTTCAAAGCCCATCCATTGGTTGCGAAGGTCTATAACGATCGCGCAGCAATGGGGCGAGGTGAGGTAAATGTTGACTGGGGTATGGGTGAACATATGGCTTTTGCCTCCTTGGTTGCCAGTGGCTACCCAGTGCGTTTATCCGGAGAAGATAGCGGTCGCGGTACCTTTACACATCGCCATGCGGTATTGCATGAACAGGATCGTGAAAAGTGGGATACCGGCACGCATATTGCTCTTCAACACGTTGCTAAAGATCAGGCGCCGTTTGTGGTGATTGACTCGATTCTTTCTGAAGAGGCGGTTCTCGGCTTTGAATATGGTTATGCAGCAGCAGAACCGAACACTCTAACCATTTGGGAAGCCCAGTTCGGCGACTTTGCTAACGGTGCACAAGTGGTGATTGACCAGTTCATTGCTTCTGGTGAGGTGAAGTGGGGTCGTGCTAATGGCCTTGTCATGATGCTGCCTCACGGTTACGAAGGTCAAGGTCCAGAGCATTCATCCGCACGTTTAGAGCGCTTCATGCAATTATGCGCCGATACAAATATGCAGGTGATTCAACCGACTACTGCATCACAGATCTTCCACGTATTGCGCCGTCAAATGATTCGTCAGTTCCGCAAGCCGCTGATCTTGATGACGCCAAAATCATTACTTCGTAATAAAGAGGCTGCCTCTCCTTTGTCAGAATTTACAAAGGGTGGATTTCAGACCATTATTGGCGAGCGCGATGACGCGATCGATGCTAAACAGGTCACGCGTTTGATTATGTGTTCGGGTAAGGTCTATTACGATTTGGTGAAGCAGCGCACCGAGAATAAGATTGCTGATGTCGCCATCATTCGTCTAGAGCAGCTCTATCCGTTTCCACATAAAGCATTGACCGCTGAACTCAAGAAATATCCAAAACTAGAAGAGGTGATTTGGTGTCAGGATGAACCACAAAACCAAGGTGCTTGGTTCTTTGTCCAACACAACATTTTGGAAAACATGTCTGATGGTATGAAGTTGGCTTATGCAGGTCGTCCCGCATCTGCTTCGCCTGCTTGCGGTTATGCACATCTCCATCAAGAACAGCAGAAGTCTTTACTGAATGCGGCATTTGCCAAACTAAAAGGTTACGTGATTACGAAATAACCGTCGTCACAACTCAACATACATATAACTAGGATTAATCATGGCTATTTTTGAAGTTAAAGTTCCACAACTCTCTGAATCAGTTGCTGAAGCAACTTTGTTGCAATGGAAAAAGAAAGTCGGCGATGCCGTTGGTCAAGACGAGATCTTGATTGAAATCGAAACTGATAAGGTTGTTCTTGAGGTACCAGCCCCGTCTGCTGGTGTTTTAACTGAAATCGTGGTTGCCGATGGTGGCACTGTTGTTGCAGAGCAGTTGATTGCTAAGATTGACAGCACTGCAGTAGCTACTGCGGCTCCTGCGGCTGCCGCACCTGCCCCAGTCGCCGCTCCAGCACCTGCAAAAGCAGCAGCTCCTGCTGCCAAAGCCGGCGCAGCTGCTGCTCCTTCGGCCGCGAAGATTCTTGCTGAAAACAATATCAACGCTGGCCAAGTTGCTGGCTCTGGTCGTGATGGCCGCATCACTAAGGGGGATGCATTAAGTGCTGCTGCTGGTGGTGCAAAATCTGCCGCTATTCCAAGTGCACCAATGCCGATGGGCGCTCGCCCAGAAGAGCGCGTTCCAATGAGCCGCTTGCGTGCCCGTATTGCAGAGCGCTTACTTGAGTCACAAGCAAATAATGCAATTTTGACCACGTTCAATGAAGTCAATATGGCTCCAGTGATTGCAATGCGTAACAAGTACAAAGATCAATTTGAAAAAGTTCATGGTGTGAAGTTGGGCTTTATGTCCTTTTTCGTGAAAGCAGCCACACACGCCTTGAAAAAATTCCCATTGCTCAATGCCTCGGTTGATGGAAACGATATCGTTTACCACGGCTACTTTGATATCGGTATCGCTGTAAGCTCGCCACGTGGTTTGGTTGTTCCGATTCTGCGTGACGTTGACCAAATGAATTTGGCTGATATTGAGAAGAAGATTGCTGAGTTTGGTGTTAAAGCGCGTGAAGGCAAGCTGTCGATTGAAGAGCTCACTGGCGGCACATTCTCCATCTCTAATGGTGGCGTATTTGGTTCCATGCTTTCAACCCCAATCATTAACCCACCACAATCTGCAATTTTGGGTATCCATGCCACTAAGGACCGTGCTGTTGTTGAAAACGGTCAAGTAGTCGTTCGCCCAATCAATTATTTGGCTTTGTCTTATGATCACCGCATTATTGACGGCCGCGAGGCGGTGCTTGGTTTAGTTGCGATGAAGGATGCTTTAGAAGATCCATCACGTCTTCTCCTTGATTTGTAAGAAGGGAAGATCATGAGCCAAGCTTTTGATGTACTCGTAATTGGTGGTGGCCCTGGTGGCTACATCGCCGCCATACGTGCTGCGCAACTTGGTTTTAAAGTTGCCTGTGCTGAATCTAGTTCTTATGATGATCCTAAAGGTGAGCCACGCTTAGGTGGTACTTGCTTAAACGTCGGCTGTATTCCATCCAAGGCTTTATTGGCTTCTTCTGAGGAATTTGAGAAGATTGGGCATCATGCTGCTGATCATGGCATTAAAGTTGGCGCTGTCAGCATTGATTCCAAAAAGATGGTTGCTCGTAAAGATGACATCGTTACGAAGATGACTGGTGGTATTCAGTATTTGTTCCGCAAGAATAAGATCACTTTGCTAAAGGGCCATGCCTCTTTTGAAGCTAAGGGTGCTGATGGCTATCAAGTCAAGATTGACGGTAAAGACAAAGAAACTGTAAGTGCCAAGAATGTGATTATTGCAACCGGTTCAAAAGCACGTCATTTGCCTGGTTTGCCAGTAGATAACGTTTTGATCTGCGATAACGAGGGTGCCTTAAAGTTTGATTCAGTGCCCAAGAAGCTTGGCGTGATTGGCGCCGGCGTGATTGGTTTGGAGCTCGGTTCCGTATGGCGTCGCCTGGGTTCTGAGGTGACTGTGCTCGAGGCGCTACCTACATTTTTGGCGGCTTGTGATATCGGTATCGCCAAAGAAGCTCACAAGCTTTTTGTGAAGCAGGGCTTGAACATCAATATGGGTGTGAAGATTGGTGAAGTGAAGGCAGATAAAAAAGGTGTTGTTGTGAATTACACCGATAGCGCTGGTAAAGCTGCTAAGTTGGAATGCGATCGCCTGATAGTATCTGTTGGGCGTGTACCCAATACCGATCAGTTAGGCTTAGACAAGATTGGCCTTAAGGTAGACGAGCGTGGCTTTATTCCAATTGATGACCATACTTGCGCAACTGCTGCTCCTGGTGTTTATGCGGTTGGTGACGTAGTGCGCGGCCCCATGTTGGCCCATAAAGCAGAAGACGAAGGCGTTCTCGCGGCGGAAGTAATCGCTGGTCAAAAACCACACATTGATTACAACTGCATTCCTTGGGTGATCTATACCGATCCTGAAATTGCTTGGGTTGGTAAGACTGAGCAAGCACTCAAAGAGGCTGGAATTGCATACAAGGCAGGTCAATTTCCATTTGGAGCTAACGGTCGCGCATTGGGTATGGGTCGCGCTGATGGTTTTGTCAAAATCTTGGCCGATGCCAAGACTGATGAAATCCTGGGAGTTCACATCATTGGACCAAATGCATCTGATTTAATTGCAGAAGCAGCTGTAGCGATGG
The DNA here is from genome assembly GCF_018687735.1 of Polynucleobacter sp. MG-5-Ahmo-C2. NCBI lineage: Bacteria > Pseudomonadati > Pseudomonadota > Betaproteobacteria > Burkholderiales > Burkholderiaceae > Polynucleobacter > Polynucleobacter sp. MG-5-Ahmo-C2. The sequence continues at coordinate 763,484 of NZ_CP061304.1, forward strand.
AATTTAAGGCAGCAGCTGAAGATATTGCACGCATCTGTCATCCGCATCCCAGCTTGTCAGAAGTGATACGCGAAGCAGCATTAGCGACGGATCAACGCGCATTAAATATGTAATTGAAAACCATTGAGTTTTACCAGCAAGAGTTAAAGACGCGCGGGTATCAAAGTGATCCCGCGCAGCTTCGTGCTGTAGAGCGTCTACAGCAGTGCGAAGACGAGTGGATTGCCTATAAAGAAATCCGTAGCAACAATCTCAAGAAGGCGCTCTTTAAGCCGGCACTCCCCCGCGGTTTGTATTTATGGGGCGGGGTAGGTCGTGGTAAATCCTTTTTGATGGATTGCTTTTATGCAGCTTCACCATTAGAAAAAAAGATTCGCATTCATTTTCATGAGTTCATGCGGGAAGTACACCGCGAATTGCATGAGCTTTCAGGCATGTCAGATCCGCTAGATGAGCTTGCTAAGAGGATATCAAAGCGCTATCGCCTGATTTGCTTTGATGAGTTCCATATTAATGACATTGCTGATGCCATGATGCTGTATCGCCTATTAAGTGCGCTATTTGAGGATCGCGTGCAATTTGTGATGACATCAAACTATCGCCCGGATCAGCTGTACCCCAATGGCCTGCATCGCGATCGCTTATTGCCAGCCATCAAATTACTTGAAGAAAAGTTAGATGTTCTGAATGTCGATGCAGGTAACGACTATCGTCGTGTGCAAATGGCTCAAGTAGAGGCTTACCTATCTCCGGCTAATGCAGAAACCCAAGTCAAACTTGGCCAAATGTTTCAGACTTTGATTGGTAAGAAAAAAGAGACGCAAATGCCGGTCTTATATATCGAGTCTCGCGAACTGCGTCCCTTGCACATGGCTGAGGGAGTAGTTTGGTTTGATTTTCAAACGCTGTGTTGTGGCCCGCGCTCTCAAAATGACTACTTAGAGATTGCCAAGCAGTTTCATACAGTGATTCTTTCTGGAGTGCCGTATATGCCTCCAAGAATGACGAATGAAGCCCGTCGGTTTATCTGGCTCATAGACGTTTTATACGACCATAAGATCAAATTAATCATCTCGGCTGATGTTCCAGCCCCAGATCTGTATACCGAGGGTCAAATTACCGCGGAATTCTCCAGAACCGTGTCCCGCCTGATTGAGATGCAGTCCCGTGACTACCTGGATGCGCCACGCCGGGTAATTGACACAAGCTTGACCTAAAATAGGGTCATGAGCAGCCTTTCCCCCATTAACGCCGACTTACATTGTCATTCAGTAGTTTCTGATGGCACTTTGACGCCTGAAGCACTGGCAGAGCGGGCGAAGGCTAACGGCGTGCATTTATGGGCATTAACTGATCATGATGAGCTGGGTGGGCAGCAGCGTGCAAAAGATGCAGCTAGTGCCTTAAAGATGGATTACCTCGCCGGTGTTGAGATTTCGGTGACTTGGATGGGGCAAACCATTCATATCGTTGGGCTTGGTATTGATGCTGACCACGTTGGAATTTTAGAGGGCCTAAGACGCACGCGTGATGGTCGTAGTAATCGAGCGCAGCTCATGGCGGAACAATTGACTAAAGTAGGTATTCCGGGGGCCTATGAAGGCGCCTTACATTACGCCGGTAATCATGAGTTGATTTCGCGCACACACTTTGCACGCTTTTTAGTAGAGCAGGGAGTTTGTCGAGATACTGAGCATGTATTCAAAAATTACTTAGTGGAAGATAAGCCCGGCTTTGTTCCACATATGTGGGCAACCTTGGATGATGCGGTTTCCTGGATCAAGGCGGCTGGCGGAGTGGCTGTGATTGCCCATCCAGGGCGCTACAGCAGACTGAATGCGATGCAGATGGATGAGCTCTATAAGCACTTCAAAGATATTGGCGGCTTGGCGATTGAAGTGATTACGGGAAGTCATAGCCCAGATCAGTACCAAACCTTTGGAAAAATTGCGCAACAATATGGTTTCTTGGCCTCACGTGGATCAGATTTTCATGATCCTAGGGAGAGCCATATTGACTTAGGGAACTTGCCACATTTACCAGACCATCTCACACCAGTATGGTCTGTATTTCATTGATTCATTAACGACAAAGATAAAGAATAAAGATGTTTGCTGAACGCGTTCTCTCTGGTATGCGACCTACGGGTAATTTGCATCTTGGCCACTACCATGGCGTCCTGAAGAATTGGGTGCGCTTGCAGTCTGAGTATCCATGCTTTTTCTTTGTGGCTGACTGGCACGCTCTGACCACTCATTATGAAACTCCCGATGTGATTGAACAATCCGTTTGGGATATGGTGATTGATTGGTTGGCAGCAGGTGTCGACCCAAATCAAGCAACCTTGTTTATTCAGAGCAAGGTACCCGAGCACGCAGAACTTTTCTTGCTGTTGTCCATGGGAACTCCATTGGGCTGGCTTGAGCGAGTGCCAACCTATAAAGACCAGATTGAAAAGTTAAAAGAAAAAGATCTACAAACCTATGGCTTCTTAGGTTACCCATTACTTCAGGCTGCTGATATTTTGATTTACCGCGCACAGTTTGTGCCCGTTGGTGAAGATCAAGTACCTCACGTAGAGATGACACGTGAAGTAGCGCGTCGCTTTAATTATTTGTATGGTCGTGAACCTGGCTTTGAGGAAAAGGCGTTGGAGGCGGTCAAGAAGCTTGGCAGCAAACGCGCCAAGATGTATGCGGAGCTACGCGTGGCATTTCAGGAGCGCGGTGATGATGAAGCATTAGGGCAAGCCAAGGCATTGTTACAGGAAGCGCAAAGTTTATCGATGGCTGATCGTGAGCGGTTATTTGGTTTCTTAGAGGGTTCTCGCAAAATTATTCTTCCGGAGCCGCAGGCGTTATTAACCGCTGCGTCACGCATGCCGGGGATTGATGGTCAAAAAATGTCGAAGTCTTATGGCAATACCATTAGCATTCGTGAGCAACCTGAAGAGGTGATCAAGAAAATTAGGACGATGCCAACGGATCCGGCTCGCGTCCGCAGAACAGATCCCGGCGATCCCGCGCGTTGCCCAGTATGGCAATTGCATACCGTGTACTCTAGCGAAGAGACGAAGCAGTGGGTTGATAAAGCTTGTAAATCTGCAGGTATTGGCTGCCTTGAGTGTAAACAGCCGGTGATTGATGCCATTCTGGCAGAGCAGCAACCTATGTTCGAGCGTGCTCAGAAATATTTAGATGATCCCAGTTTGTTGCGTTCGATTATTGCTGATGGTTGCGATCAGGCTCGTAAGGTTGCGCAAGAAACGATGCGCGAGGTCCGTGAAGCAATGGGCCTTGCTTACGACTGAGTCAAAACTTGTCTAGTGCGCATGATGTGATTATGAGTGCGTCCCCTTGGGTGAGGCGCTTTGCGCCACTCATTCCTCAGGGTGGGGCAGTTCTGGATCTTGCCTGTGGGTCGGGCCGTCATGCTCAGTTATTAGCTAATCTGGGGCACTCTGTTTTGGCAGTTGATCAAGATATCTCAGGAGTAGAGCAGTTAAACTCTCCCGCCATCACCCCAAAATGCCTCAATCTTGAGCAAGATCTTTGGCCTTTGCTCGGGACTTGCTTTGACGGCATCGTAGTTACTAATTACCTGTTTCGTCCTCATCTTGATCGTTTGCCTGAGCTTCTAAAAAAACAGGGGATTTTGATCTATGAAACTTTCGCCCAGGGAAATGCGGAGTTTGGGAAACCATCCAACCCCAATTTCCTTTTAAATCCTGGGGAATTGTTGGCTTTTGCAGCCCGTCATGGCCTCCAAGTAGTGGCGTACGAGGATATTTATGTGGATCAGCCCAAACCAGCTATGGTTCAGCGCCTTTGCGCTGTAAAAGACGCGTTAAAAAGCCGCATTCCGTTACAATTTCAAGGTTAAGACAGTCAATATCGGTACATATTCGGTGACAAATACAGCTCAATCTACAAGCGGCAAAAAGACCATTTCTGGCAGCATGCCAGCTATTGTTACGCCAATGCATGAAGATGGTAGTTTGGATTACGCCAGCCTACGATCTTTATTAGATTGGCATGTAGCCGAAGGCTCTGATGGCATCGTGATTGTGGGTACAAGCGGCGAGTCTCCTACGGTCTCTGTCCAAGAGCACTGTGAACTCATTCGTGTAGCGGTAGAGCACATCGCTGGCCGCATTCCTGTAATTGCCGGTACTGGTGGTAACTCCACAATTGAGGCAATTGAATTAACTGAGTTTGCTAAAAAAGTTGGCGCAGATGCCAGTTTGCAGGTAGTTCCTTATTACAACAAGCCAACGCAAGAGGGTATGTATGCCCACTTCAAAAAAATTGCAGAGTCTGTTGATCTACCGGTCATTTTGTATAACGTTCCGGGCCGCACTGTGGCTGATTTAGCGGGCGATACCGTGGTGCGTCTTGCAGGTGTACCTGGAATCATCGCGATTAAAGATGCCACTGGTAGCTTAGAGCGTGGCACATTATTAATGGCTGATTTGAAGCGTGCGGGTCATGGCAATTTCTCAGTCTTCTCTGGCGATGATTTAACTGCAGCAATGTTGATGCTCATGGGTGGCAAAGGGAATATTTCTGTAACAGCGAATGTTGCACCACGCTTAATGCATGAGCTGTGTGTTGCAGCGATGTCAGATGATGTGAAAAAAACCCGTGAGATTCAATACCAATTACTAGCGGTACATAAAGCAATGTTTACAGAGGCAAACCCAATCCCAGTGAAATGGGCCCTCCATGAAATGGGTAAGATCACTGCGGGCATTCGCTTGCCGTTAACCCCTTTAAGCGCTTCCTTACGTGAGCCCTTAAAGGCAGCATTAAAACAGGCTAACTTGATATGATGAATTTGATGCAAATACTTCGCCGCTACATCGCAATTTTGGGTTTGGTTATTACATTGGTCTCCGGACTAACAGCGTGTAAATCTGTTACCAGTAGCGATACGGTAGATTACAAAGCGACCGGGGCAGTGCGTGGTCCTAATTTGTCTTATCCCCCTGATTTGATTACTGCTCAAGCGGATCGTCGCTACATTGTGCAAGACGGTACTGCAACCATGTCTGAATACAACGCAGCCATGAAAAAATCAGTGCAGATGCGTAACAACGTGATGACTGGCATTCCGGGTATGCGTATTGCACGTGATGGTGAGCGTCGTTGGTTAGTAGTTGAAAAACCTGCTACTGAGTTATATCCACAAGTAAAAGATTTCTGGCAAGAGAATGGCTTCTTATTGACCATTGATTCACCTTCAACTGGCATTATGGAAACGGATTGGGCAGAAAACCGCGGCAAGATTCCGCAAGATTGGATTCGCTCTACTATCGGCGGTGCCTTGGACTCTATCTATGACACTGGTGAGCGTGATAAGTACAAAACCCGTTTAGAGGCGCCTAAGCCTGAAGAGACTGAGATTTACATTACACAAAAAGGTGCGCTTGAAAAATGCGTAACTGACACAACAGGTTCTTGTCTTTACACCATTTGGACAAGTCGCCCGAATGACCCAGAATTAGAGGCGGTATTCTTGGCGCGCTTAATGGAGCGTCTTGGCATGACTCAAGAGCAAGCCAAGGCAATGGTTGCCGTACCTTTGGGCCCAAAGACCCCTAAGGCAAAATTAGTGCAAGAGGCTAATAATCAGGGTTATATCGAGTTGAGCGCTGGCTTTGATCGATCATGGCGCGATATTGGATTGGCTCTAGATCGCTCTAACTTTACTGTTGAGGATCGTAATCGTTCTAACGGTGTTTACTACGTGCGTTATATCAACGCTAAGGATGTCGGCGAGAAAAAAGGTTTCTTCACCAACCTCTTTAGTAGCAAAGATGATTCAAAGTTGCAGGCTAAGAAATATCAAGTGATTGTGAAGAGCACTGGTGAAAATTCAGCGAATGTCTATGTGCAGGATGCTGAGGGTAAGCCGGAGAACAGCCCAGCTGGTATTCAACTGCTCACTTTGCTAACTGATCAGTTAACCAAATAAGCTAGAAAGTTGGAGTAACTTTAAGCAATAAAAAAGCCGCCCTTCAGCGGCTTTTTTTCTTCATGAAGAAGATTACTTCTTAGCGTCAGCAGCAGGAGCAGCAGGTGCAGCTGGAGCGGCAGGAGCAGCAGCAGGAGCTTCAGCAGCTGGAGCGGCAGGAGCAGCAGCAGGAGCTTCAGCAGGTTTTGCTTCTTCTTTTTTACCGCAAGCGGCCAAAGCGATAGCTAACATTGCAACGAATACGAGTGACTTCTTCATTTGTAATTTCCTCTTAAAAAATGTAACAACAATTACCGGTAATTGTGTTGAAAATTCCAAGGGATTATCCCTAGGTGATTTCCAGTATTTATTATATCCATCCTTGAAATTAGACCTCAAAAACCAGCCAGCCAGCGAGGTAGGCCTCATAAAGACTGCTCTGGCCGCTCACTGGAAGTTTTTTGGATAAAAGGCTTTTCTTGGCAGATAGGGATCGCCAAGCTTGGGCAATATCCTTTGTCTGCCCCTGGCTCATATTATCCCCGTTACAAAAAACTGCTTTACCCAGACTAAGGATGCGTGTTTGGGGGTTGAGAAGCAGTCTTTTAGTAGCAAGATTCTTGGTAAACAGGGTGGGATTTAATGGATTTATTGGACTATCAAAAAATGCCTGTTGTTTGGGTTCGGATAAGTAGGCTGTAATTCCAGGTAAAAAACGGTCAACACGATTCAATTTCAGATGACGCAGTTTTTGTGTAATTTGCTCAATCAGCTCTTCGGGCAGCTGTTCCGCATGAGTGGCTGCCTTTTGTTTCGGGTCAGCAAATTTTTTCTCAAGCTCTGGAATATCTTCCAATGATTCAGCGAGTCGCCACAGTCCTTCTTGTAATAACTCTTTGAAGCTAGGAGAGCGAAAGCCAACCGACCAAGTTTGACAGCCTGCATCCAGAGCGATGCCATCGTGAGCAACGTGGGGCGGTAAGTACAGCATATCCCCTGGCTCCAATACCCATTCCTGCTCAGGCTTAAAGTGTTGCAAAATCTTGAGCGGTAAATTTGGGGTCAGACTTAAATCTTCCTGCTCTGAAATCTGCCAGCGTCTACGACCAGACATTTGGATTAAAAAGACATCATAGGAATCAAAATGAGGTCCAACACCGCCACCAATCCCGGCAACGCTGATCATTAAGTCATCGAGACGAGCGTCTGGAATAAAACGAAACCAAGAAAGAATTTTTGCAGCAGCAGGGTGGTGTGCTTCCATGCCTTGAAGTAAAAGTGTCCAATTGGGTTTACTGAATGCTGGAATCATTTTTTTTGAAAACGGGCCGGTATTAAAGCTCCATGGCCCAGCTTTAATGAGTCGAGATTCAACGGTATCTTGAGCTGCAAATTCGACTAATTCATCTGCTGAAATAGGGCTCCCCAGGCTTTCCTGATCTTGTGATGCTAGCGCAAATGCAGGGATGGCCTCGCGGACTAGTAAGGGCTTTTTATGCCAATACCGCTTCATGAATAAATCTGGGCTAATCCCCCCAAATAAGGCCCAGGACTCCTTTAGAGGCAGGTTTTGCGGTGCCTGGGGCGGCTGATAGGGTTTGCTCAAGTAAAATGGAGTCATAAAGTTAAAAGCTTAGCAAAAACTCATTAAAAACAAATGTTCGATAGATTTCGCATGAAGATTGAAAAAAATACCATCGTATCCCTTCGCTACAAGTTAACCGATGCGCAAAATAATGTTATCGAAGAACCAGATTCTCCGATGGTATACCTGCATGGTGGTTACGAGGGCACTTTCCCAAAAATTGAAAGTCTCTTGGATGGCCAAGATATTGGCTACGAGACAACGGTTCAGTTGGAACCTAGCGAGGCTTTCGGGGAGTATGACCCAGAACTTTTAAAGATTGAGCCCCGTACCCGTTTTCCGGAGCCGCTTGAAATTGGGATGCAATTTGAAGGCGTGCCTGATGCTGATGAAGAATTGGAAGTAGCCGATGAATCAGATTCAGATGACGAGCCACTCATCTACACAGTGACTGATGTTGCAGATAGTCAGGTGGTATTAGATGGCAACCATCCCCTAGCAGGCATGGCATTGCGTTTCTGGGTTCAAGTGGAAGATGTGCGTGCAGCTACAGAAGATGAAATTCAAAACCGCCATCCAGAAGGTGGCGAGAGCTTTACCTTTGGAATGCCAAACGACGATGGGGACGATGCTGAAGAGGAAGAGTTCCTGAGTAGTACTTTGGGCTTGCGCACTTCGAACCCGCGCACGCTTCACTAAACAGCGCTACTCTTTAAGCCATTCTTTAATGGCATCTAGGTCTCGCTTGGTATCGCTTGAGCCTGGAGCATCAGTTGGCGTATTACCCAGTTTAGCTAGCGCCTTTTCTAGTGCAGCAATTTTGGCTTCTTGCTCAATCGTTGCATCAATTAAACCCTTGAGCGCCATGGATACAGGATCATCTACATTGGGTGTTACGCCATAAGCAGAAAAATATTCTTTTGTTTTGCTGTCCGCGCTTTGCGGTAAATCTGGATGCAAGATGCGTGCCGGTATACCAACGGCAGTAGCACCTGCTGGGATTTCTTTGAGAACAACTGCGTTTGAGCCAATGCGTGCGCCATCGCCAACCGTAAAACCACCTAGTACTTTTGCGCCTGCGCTGACAACCACGCCTTTGCCAAGAGTGGGATGACGTTTAACGCCTTTGTATAGTGAAGTGCCACCCAAAGTAACGCCCTGATAGATCGTGCAGTCATCGCCGATTTCTGTGGTTTCCCCAATGACGATGCCCAGACCGTGATCTAAAAATACTCTGCGACCAATCTTGGCGCCAGGATGTATTTCAATACCAGTAAAAAAACGGGCAAACATCGATAGCACCCGGGCTATCCACTTGAGTCCAAGATTCCATAAAAAATGGGAGACACGGTGAAAGAAAACCGCATGCAAGCCCTGGTAGCACGTAATGACCTCAAGGCGATTTCTGGCTGCAGGGTCTCTTGCAATGATGGAGTCGACTTGGTCGAATAATGAATTAAACATCATTTGATTTTAACGGGATACGCCTATTTTCTCAGGAGCATCTGTTTGGCGATGCCACGTAAGAGATCAATTTCTTCCTTATGCAAGCTGCTCCGAGCAAATAAGGCTTGTAAGCGAGGCATGAGCTTTTTGGGATTGCTGGGGTCTAGGTAGCCAATGGCCTCAAGACCTTCGCGCCAATGATCCAACATGGCCGCAATGGCTGCTGGATCGGCCAACTCGGCTAACTCCTCACGATTCACCATCATCTCTAGGTCACCAGCCTCCGCGAAGCTCTCTCTCAGTGTGTAGGCGCAGACCATGAGTGCTTGGGCTAGATTGAGTGATGGGTAGTCAGGATTGGCGTCAAGCCAGACCCTATGGGTACATAAGGCCAGATGTTCGTTATCAAGACCCGTTCTTTCGGGCCCAAAGACCATGGCAACCCGCCCATGCTGGGCTGTTGTATTGCGAATGAGCGCGCGGGCTGCTACCCAGTCTAGGGCTGGCGGACCAAATTCTCGATCCCGACTGGTTAGGCCAAGGACAAGCGAGCAACCCTGAACTGTCGATGCTAAAGATTCTGATTCCTGGGAGGACTCTAAGACATTGAGTGCGCCACTGGCTAAGGCAATAGCCTCTGATTCTTTGGCAATATCCTTGGTCTTAGGATTTATCAGGCGCAGATCACTAAACCCCATTGTTTTGAGCGCGCGGGCCGCTGAGCCTACATTTCCTGGGTGACTAGTCTCCACCAGAACCCAGCGTAGCAATTGGTATTTCTCGGTATTCATGGGGGGTTTAGAAGGGTCCAGGAAGGTGCAAAGCGCCAATCGTTTAGAATCAAGGTATTAGCTTCGTATTGTCCTGCAGTTTAGGCAATATTACAGGCTCGTTCTTATTTAATTTGTCCATCAATACTTATGCATCCCATGTTAAATGTGGCCGTTAAGGCTGCCCGTCGTGCTGGAACCGTGATTAACCGAGCTTCTCTGAATCTAGAGCGCTTGCAGGTTGATCGTAAACAACATAATGATTTCGTAACCGAGGTGGACAAGGCCGCAGAAGCGGCCATAATCGAAACGCTGAGTGAAGCCTATCCAACACATGGTTTTTTGGCTGAAGAAACTGGCGAACATAATATCGATGCAGAGAACGTCTGGATCATCGATCCATTAGATGGCACTACCAATTTTATTCATGGCTTTCCGCAATATGCGGTATCTATCGCATTGGCCGTCAATGGCACAACACAACAAGCGGTTGTCTATGACCCAACGCGTGATGAGCTATTTACTGCAACCCGTGGAGCGGGCGCGTATTTAGATCGCCGCCGCTTGCGCGTGGCCACTCAAGATCGCCTGGCAAATTCTTTGCTTGGCACGGGCTTTCCCTATCGTGAAGACCAAGATCTTGAAAAATATCTCAAAATCTTTGCGGAGATGACACGTCAGTGCGCTGGTTTGCGTCGCCCAGGTGCTGCGTCTTTGGACTTAGCTTATGTTGCTGCTGGTCGTTACGATGGCTTCTTTGAAAGTGATCTCAAGCCTTGGGATATGGCGGCAGGCGCCTTATTGATTACGGAGTCAGGTGGCTTGATTGGTAACTATCGTGGGGAAGAAGGTTTCCTGAAGAGCGGTGAAGTCATGGCTGCTAATCCAAGAATCTTTGCACAGATGGTGCAATGTTTATCTAAATACTCTCATCAGTAAAAGGGCAAGAAACCGGCTATTTAGGTTTTTACTAGATCAAGATAGCGCACACCCTGACTATCGATCGATAGTGCGCTAGCCCTTGGAGCGGTGCTTTCAGGGTGATCTAAATCCCAGTCAGAAAGTACCCAACGTTGCCAGGTTTGCTCACCTAATTGCTCTTGGTGATGGGCTGGTAAATGAGTGTGGCCGTGGATTAATTTATCCACAAATCGATCCCGCGCCAATGCAGCACAAGCCTCCAAGGTGACATTGGTTCTCGCATTATTTTGTTGGGATGACTTCCTCGCTCCGCGTTGGTATTGACTGTAACTATTGCTACGAAGGTGATTGGCAATGGAGCGTCGCCAGTGAAGCGGCATGTTCAAGAATACTCTTTGCATCCACGGCTTTCTCACTAGCTTGCGAAACATTTGATAGCCAACATCTGCTGTACAGAGTGAGTCGCCGTGACACACTACATATTGCTCATGGGCGATTTCAATGCAAGAAGGATCTGTTAGTAAGGACATTCCTGTCTTTTTCAGGAAGGCGGGCCCTATTAAGAAATCACGATTGCCGTGAACATAATAGGTTTTGGTTTTGGTGGATAAATTGGCAAGGGCGCGTTGAACCTCTTGCTGGAAGGGTGAGCTTGGGGAAGTGTCATCACCCACCCAATACTCAAATAAATCACCCAGAATAAAGACAGCCTGTGCCTTGGGAGCATCTTTTTCACAGAAGTCAAAAAAACGCTGCGCCGTCAAGGGCATTGACGGCGTCAGGTGTATATCGGAGATGAGCAGTGCGCTCGAGTATTGCGGGATCATTCCTCGAGAACGGTTGCCTTTTCAATCACCACATCTTCAGTTGGAACATCTTGATGAAAGCCAGAGCTTGCGGTCTTTACTTTACGAATAGTGTCAACGACATCCATGCCATCGGTGACTTTGCCAAAGACAGCATAGCCCCAGCCTTGGGCATTTTGTGCAGTGTGATTTAAAAAATCATTGTCATTAACGTTGATAAAGAATTGTGCTGTAGCAGAGTGTGGATCGCTGGTGCGCGCCATCGCCACGGTGTAGCGATCATTCTTTAGACCATTGTTCGCTTCATTTTCAATTTGTTTGCCAGAGGACTTCTCTTTCATGCCAGCAGTCATGCCGCCGCCTTGAATCATGAAGTTATTAATCACGCGGTGAAAGATGGTGCCATCATAGTGACCACTCTTCACGTATTCCAAAAAATTGGCAACACTCTTCGGCGCCTTGGCAGAGTCAAGGCTGAGGGTGATGTCACCCTGATTCGTTTTTAACAGTACTTTAGACATTATTTAGATCGACTTTCTGGGGGGTTAGTGGATGGAATTGTTGTTGCTTTATTGGGCTGACTAATGAGCTTCATTAATGCTTTAGCCCGATTGGAGTATTGGCGTTGATTGAGTTGTGCTGATAAGGCGGCCTCTTCATAGGCTTGCGCGCCAAGTCGCACATAGAGTTCACCTAAGTTGGCCGAGGCGATCGCGTAACTTGGCCGCAATTTGAGGGCAAGTTCTAAATAGTCTCTTGCCTCAATCCATTTGTCTTGACTTGCTGCTATGGCCGCCAGATTGTTGTAGGGCTCAGGCAACTCTGGGAATTGTTGGGTTATTTGAATCAAGGTTTTTTTTGCTTGCTCAAGCTCGCGCATTTCAAGTTGCAGGCGGGCTCTTAAAAAACGTAGCTGCACATTTTTTGGCGATTTTTTTAAATACGCATCAATCAGTTTGATGGCCTCCGGAAATTGGCGTGCTTTGACTAACTTTTCAATATCTGAGGGCACTGCATTTTTACTTACAGGATCTGGCTCAATGATCAGGAATGATAAGAATGGCAATGCCACAGTCTCAGATAGCTCTGGATTGAGCGGGTCGTAAGGTGTATCTACCGATGTCCTGGGGGGATCATTGGGGCTGTATCCGCCCAAATAGGGGGTATTGGGCCCACATTTCAATTCTTGGGTGCTTGCTGCCTTCATTTCTGTATCTGCAAGCTGTTGGGCGGGGGTGCTACAGCCCGCGATCAACGCAGCAGTAAATATGGCAGCAAGGATCTTTATCAGAACAGGGTATGGTGCTTGGATGGTTAAGGGCATAGGGGAAAGGGTGTGAAACTGGCTCATTCGATATACTCAGCGCTCAGTCTAACAAATTGGCGCTACTTGCCCCACCTTTATAGCCCTATGCTGCAAATCTATAACACCCTTAGTCGTTCAAAAGAGGTATTTAAGCCCATTGTGCCGGGCAAGGTGAAGATGTATGTCTGCGGCATGACGGTTTATGACTTTTGCCATATTGGCCACGCCAGAGTCATGATTGTGTTTGATATGGTGGTTCGCTGGTTGCGGGCCAGCGGCTATGAAGTTCAGTATGTCCGCAACATCACCGACATTGATGACAAGATTATTAATCGTGCGATTGAAAACGGCGAGCCCATAGCCGCCCTCACCAATCGTTTTATCGATGCTATGCATGCTGACTCTGATGAGTTGGGCCTCATGCACCCCGATCAAGAGCCACGAGCAACCGATTACATTGAGCAGATGCAGGGCATGATTGGCAAGCTCATTGAAAATGAATTGGCATATTCGGTAGATGATGGCGATGTGAATTTTGCAGTGCGCTTGCTTCCCAGATACGGTCAGCTCTCTGGTAAATCCTTGGATGATCTGAATGCCGGTGAACGTGTTGCGATTGTGGGCGGTAAACGGGATCCATTAGATTTTGTCCTTTGGAAAAGTGCGAAAGCCGAAGAGCCTGCAGATACTCGCTGGGCATCTCCATGGGGTGAGGGCCGCCCAGGTTGGCACATTGAGTGTTCTGCCATGTCTTGTGACTTGCTTGGCGAACATTTTGATATTCATGGCGGTGGCGCTGACTTGCAGTTTCCTCATCATGAGAATGAAATTGCCCAGAGTGAAGGGGCCTTGTATGGAAAAAATCGCAAAGATGACGATGCCCCCTTCGTCAATTATTGGATGCATAACGGCCATATTCGGGTAAACGAAGAGAAGATGTCAAAGTCATTAGGCAATTTTTTCTTGATTCGGGATGTTCTCAAAAGCTTTGACCCCGAAGTATTGTGTTTTTTTATGCTCAAGGCCCATTACCGCAGCCCAATCAATTACAGCGATGCTCAACTCGAAGAGGCTCGTGCTGGCTTGGGCAGGCTGTATACGGCATTGGCACAAGCAGAAACTCAAACTAGTACCCTTGATCCGCAGAATTCATGGGTACAGCGCTTTGCGCAAGCGATGAATGATGACTTCAATACCCCCGAGGCGATTGCCGTGTTGTTTGATTTGGCCACTGAGGTCAATCGTGCACAGGGCGCTGAGAAGCAAATGCTGGCTGGCACCTTAAAGTCGCTTGGTGCTTCACTCAATTTCTTGCAACGTGACCCAACGGCATTTTTGCAGGCAGACTCAAAACAAGAGGGTGGCTTGAGCGCTGCTCAGATTCAAGAAAAAATTGCTGAGCGAGTTGCATCCAAGCAAGCAAAAGATTTTGCTAAAGCAGATTTGATTCGTAAGACGCTATTAGATCAAGGCGTAGTTCTAGAAGACAAGCCAGGCGGCTTGACAGAATGGCGAAGAGCTTAGTGACTGCAGTAAAAGAAAAATCCATTTTGCAAGAAGTTGCTCCAGAGTATTGGGAGCAAGCTTGTCGCGAGCTCATGAAACAGGACCGCATTCTCAAAAAACTTATTCCCAAATATGGATCTGGTTTTTTAGTTACTCGCGGTGATGCATTCACAACCCTAGCTAGAGCAATCGTAGGACAACAAATTTCGGTAGCTGCTGCGCAAGCTGTTTGGGACAGAGTGGTGATTGCCAGCAAGAAGAAAGTGAACCCCAAAAATATTTTGGCACTCACCGTAGAAGAATTGCGGGCAGCAGGTTTATCGGGGCGTAAAGTTGAGTACATCCGTGATTTGGCCGATCACTTCGACTCAGGGCGCCTGCATGCCAATCAATGGAAAGAGATGGACGATGAGAGCGTCATTAAAGAATTGAGCGCCATTCGGGGAATCGGCCGTTGGACAGCGGAAATGTTCTTGATTTTTAACATGGTTCGCCCAAATATCCTGCCCCTAGATGATGTTGGCTTAATTAAGGCTATTTCCCTGAATTACTTCAGCGGTGAGCCTGTCAGCCGCCATGAGGCCAGGGAAGTTGCAGCCAATTGGGCCCCGTGGCGTACGGTTGCCACTTGGTATATGTGGAGAAGTATCGACCCCATCCCCGTTGAATATTAAAATCAGATGATGAAAACGACTTTCCTGGATTTTGAGCAGCAAATCGCCGAATTAGAAACAAAGATCGAAGAGCTGCGTTTTGTACAAGATGAGTCATCGGTGGATATTTCCGATGAGATCAAAACGCTTTCCGAAAAAAGTCAGCAACTCACCAAAGATGTCTATGCTGCACTAACACCATGGCAGGTATCCCAAGTAGCTCGTCATCCTCAGCGTCCTTACACCTTGGATTACGTCAACGCACTATTCACTGATTTTCATGAACTGCATGGCGATCGTACATTTGCTGATGATCAATCCATGATTGGCGGTTTGGCGCGTTTTGATAACCAGCCGTGTATGGTGATTGGCCATCAAAAAGGCCGCGATACCAAAGAGCGTGCACTGCGCAACTTCGGCATGAGTCGCCCTGAGGGATATCGTAAAGCGATGCGCCTCATGCGTCTTGCGGAAAAGTTTGGCATTCCTGTTTTTACGTTTGTGGATACACCGGGAGCATTTCCTGGTATTGATGCAGAAGAGCGCAATCAATCTGAGGCGATTGGTCGCAATCTCTATGTTCAGGCCGAATTAGAAGTGCCAATCATCGCTACGATTATTGGCGAAGGTGGCTCGGGTGGTGCTCTAGCAATTGCCATGGGTGATGTGGTGCTGATGCTGCAAAACTCTACCTATTCGGTGATCTCCCCAGAGGGATGTGCTTCGATTCTGTGGAAAACTGCGGATAAAGCTCCCGAGGCTGCAGAACAACTAGGCTTGACTGCCCAAAGATTAAAAGCCTTAGGTCTAATCGATAAGATCGTAGCTGAACCTGTGGGCGGCGCTCATCGTGACTATGACACCATGATGGTCAATATGCGTAAATCTCTTAGTGAGTCGATGAAGACCTTTGATGGCATGAAAGTAGAGTCACTGCTTGAACGTCGTCATGAACGCCTAATGAGTTATGGCAAGTTCAAGGAAATCACAGCCAAGCCTTAAGCCGGGTAATCGAATTGCGGTTGCCTTGAGTGGCGGCCTCGATTCGGTTGTGCTGCTCGATACCGTTTGCAAAGCGCACGCAAAATACAAATCTGCTGAAATCTATGCTTTTCATATTCATCACGGTTTACAAAAGCAGGCTGATGACTGGTTGATCTTTTGCGAGAAGCTCGCCAAAAAATATCAAATCCATTTTGATTTTCGCTTACTCCACTTTTGTAAAGAAGAGGGCAATATCGAAGCGAATGCAAGAGCGGGGCGCTATGAAGCCCTAGAAGATCTCTGCGCGGAATATGACATTAACGACATTTTCTTGGCGCATCACCAAAATGATCAGGCAGAAACAGTGCTGTTGCAGCTGCTGCGTGGTGCTGGTGTTGCAGGCCTGGCAGCCATGCCCGCCAGCCGTAAACTCAAGACAACAGATGGCAAGATTACACTCTGGCGCCCTTTACTGGATCAAAGTAAAAAACAACTTGAGGCTTATGCCAAAAAACATAAGCTCAAGTGGGTTGAAGATCCGAGCAATCAAGATTCTAAATACCGTCGCAATGCCATTCGTAAAACAGTTATTACAGCACTAGAAAAAATTCAGCCCGAAGCTATTGCTAATCTGGCGCGAAGCGCAGCATTGCTTGGTGAAGCGCAGGGTTTGCTTGACCGATTAGCAACCCAAGACGGTAAAGCTATTCTTCTGAAGAATGGGGTTCAACTAAAGCAAGTACTTGAATTAGCAAAAAAGGATTTACCTGCTGCCAATAATGTTTTGAGATATTGGTTGAAGGCAAGCGGGCTGACGATGCCTTCGCAAGAGCGCCTTGCTGGATGGTGGCGCGATCTTGAGGCAGTAAAGGCTGATGCTCAGCTAGAGTGGGTGCATGATGAGAGAGTCATTCGGCTTTGGCGTGGGACTTTGCAAGTCGTAGACGAAACTGCTGGTGAGTGGGTTTTTAAATCTATCCCCAGTTCAAGTGAAACTTTGGGGCTTCCAAGTAAATGGGTCAAAGAGGCTCAGCAAAAGGGCCAGATCACCCAGGTAAATAGGTCTGGATCAGAAAAAATTCAAATCAAAGCCAAGACACCACGCAAAACCCTCAAGAATCTCTTTCAGGAGGGCGATATTCCACCATGGCAGCGTAAGGCGCCGCTCTTGTTCATTAATGGGGATTTGATAGCAGTGGCGGGGGTCGGTCTTAGCTACCCGCATTTGGTTAACACGGGGCCTAGGGTGCTGCCCGAGTGGCAACAGAAGGTTTAGCAGGTTTAAAACCCTGTAAAATAAGGCCTTTTTGATCCTCAGGAAATTCATTTCCTGCTACAGATAGTGAAATAGACAGTTTTTATGGCTCTTATCGTTCATAAATATGGTGG
This sequence comes from Polynucleobacter sp. MG-5-Ahmo-C2, assembly GCF_018687735.1. Taxonomy (NCBI): domain Bacteria; kingdom Pseudomonadati; phylum Pseudomonadota; class Betaproteobacteria; order Burkholderiales; family Burkholderiaceae; genus Polynucleobacter; species Polynucleobacter sp. MG-5-Ahmo-C2. The sequence continues at coordinate 780,805 of NZ_CP061304.1, forward strand.
CACCTCAATGGGCTCAACAGAGCGCATTGCGAATGTTGCTAAACGCGTTGCTAAATGGATGCGTGCTGGTCACCAAGTGGTTGTCGTGCCTTCAGCCATGTCAGGCGAAACCAATCGCTTGCTTGGTCTAGCAAAAGAAATTAATCCTGATGCAAATCCGCGCGAGCTTGATCAAATTGCATCAACTGGTGAACAAGTCAGCTCTGGCCTACTAGCTTTAGCATTAATGCGAGAAGGTGTGGATGCAGTCAGCTATGCTGGCTGGCAGGTAACAGTTCATACCGATTCTGCTTTTACTAAAGCACGCATTAAAAGTATTGATGACAAGAAAATTCTGAGTGATTTGAACGCTGGTCGAGCAGTAGTGGTCACCGGTTTCCAGGGCGTTGATCCAGAAGGCAATATCACCACATTAGGTCGTGGTGGTTCAGATACCTCTGCAGTCGCTATGGCAGCTGCACTTAAAGCAGATGAGTGTTTAATTTACACCGACGTCGATGGTGTTTATACAACTGACCCTCGAGTTTGTGAAGATGCACGTCGTCTAGACAAGATTACTTTTGAAGAGATGCTAGAAATGGCTAGCTTAGGTTCAAAGGTCTTGCAGATTCGTTCAGTAGAGTTTGCTGGTAAGTACAAAGTTAAAACCCGGGTTCTGTCTTCCTTGACAGACCCATTGATGCCCTTAGACATCGAGATGAAGTCGGGCACCTTGATTACATTTGAAGAGGACAGCACTATGGAAGCCGCAGTTATTTCCGGCATCGCCTTTGCGCGTGATGAAGCGAAGATTACCGTTTTAGGAGTTCCTGATCGCCCAGGTATTGCCTATCAAATTCTGGGACCAATCGCAGATGCGAATATTGATGTTGACATCATTATTCAGAACCAATCCGTTGATGGCAAGACTGACTTTACATTTACTGTGCCACGTGCTGATTATCAAAAAGCATTGGATCTACTCAAGAACACAGTGCAAGCGCATATCGAAGCAAAAGAAATTTCAGGCGACCCGAAGGTTTCTAAAGTTTCAGTGGTTGGTGTGGGCATGCGTTCTCATGTTGGGGTTGCCAGCAAAATGTTCCGAACTTTGTCAGAAGAGGGCATCAATATCCTCATGATCTCCACTAGTGAAATCAAGATTTCTGTAGTGATTGATGAGAAATATATGGAGCTAGCAGTCAGAGCCCTGCATAAGGCATTTGAGCTGGACCAGAAGTAAAACAACAATAAACACAAAAGAGGGACCATAAAACCCCCTTTGCGGCCACAGTAAGACAGTAATCCGTTAAACTGTGGGGCGTTGTAAAGAGTTAGAAATACGGAGACGTGGCCGAGCTGGTCGAAGGCACTCCCCTGCTAAGGGAGCATCGGGGCTAAAACTCTGATCGGAGGTTCGAATCCTCTCGTCTCCGCCAGTACTTTATTCATTGCCACCCATTAAAAAACCACCCTTCACTTGGTGGTTTTTTCATTTCTAGCGTTCAAATCCCTGTTTTAAGCACTTAAATTGAGGTTTTTACTGATATGTTGCATTGCCGCAAATAAATGTTGCAGCACAACATATTCTTTTCTATAATGGTGCATCGCAACAAATTTTGTACCTCTACTTAAATAAAGGAATCATCATGTTTCAAACTCAATTAAACGATAAAATCGCTCATGCTCAAGCTAAAGCTGTTGAAAACGCTAAACATTTAGCCCAAGTAGCTGTTGAAAGCGCACAAGAATTAGCTGAAATTAACCAAGCTGCTGCTAAAGACGCATTGGCTGCTGCACAAGATGCAAGCACACAATTGTTGGCTATCAAAGATCCACAGCAATTAACTAAATTGGCTCAGCCTGAAGTCGCTCAAGAAGCTGCTAAGTATGCCGCTGCTTATCAAGCTAAAGTGAACACAGTAGTTCGCAATGGCAATAAAGAAGTTGCTCAATTGGTTGACGCTTCGATTGATGATGCACGCGATGATTTGGTAAAGTTTGTTAAAGAAGCTACTAAGTCTGCACCTGCTGGCGCTGAAGCTTTTGTTTCTGCATTCCAAACAGCATTTGATGCTTCAGTTCAACAGTTTGACCAAGTTCGCGCTACTGCAACTGATGCTTTTGCAAACTTTGAGAAGAGTGTTGACGCTGCATTGGCAAATATTCAAGGCCAATACGCTGCTAAACCTGCAAAGAAAGCTGCTGCTAAATTAGCTGCTTAATTCAGTTTTAACTGCTTTGCAAAGGCCGCCTCCGGGCGGCTTTTTCTTTTCTTCCACTCCACAACCCCGCTAATCCCAATATTGGGCCCCTATTTAGGGTTATTCCTATATTACTGAAGTTCACAACTTCTCAACTTCTGTGGTAGAGTATGTTTACTGGGAGAAGAAATGAAGAGACAGGTGCCAAAAACACATCAAGCCTTGGAGTGGGTGGGGAAGGGTTTGAGCGCTGCTCAGGCAGCTCGAAAACTAGAGATTTCAGAATCCAGTGTGTATGCCGCTCTCAGAAAGTCGAAAGCAAAAGATTTGGGCTGTTGCCCAACCTGTGGTCACAAAATAAGGAATTAGGATGAAAAAGTATCTGCTGGTAGTGGCATCTATATCTGTTGCAGCATTTGCGTACGCGAATACGGTTTCTGATTCATCTGCATTGGTAAATCAACAATGCCAAATTTCTGCTGAAGCAGTATCAACATTAAAAGGCTTACGTTACGGGAACACCTCAATTAGAAAGGATGTGTCCACCCTGATTAATGCCCATCTGAAGGCTCCGGAGAATCGTGAAATGGCCCAGAAAGTTCTAAATCTAATGGTTGATGACAAATCCACAGATGTCGCCACGCTTGAAGGCAAGTACTGTTCTTAATGATTTGATCTCCGGACTCTAAGGTGCCATTGATTGCTGAGTGTCCTGATTGTGGCAATGCGCGGTCATTGTTTAATCAGTGTCCGCACTGTGACTCTGATCAGTTGCCAAGTTTAAGTTCCGATACGGTTGAGCTGAATATTAAGCAAGGCAGCCCCTATGTTGAGGAGGCTTTAGAGCAATTAACAGATCAATTGCGTAAATGCATAGAGTTGGGGATTAAAGCCATCGTTCTGATCCATGGTTATGGGTCAAGCGGTGAGGGTGGCTATATTAAAAAGGCGGTTCATCATGCTCTGGAAAGCAATCGCTATTCAGATAGAGTGGATGAATATTTCTTTGGCGAGAATGTGGGATATGGAAGTGTGTCGTATCACACGCTTTTAAAGCGCCGCCCTGGGTTAAAAAGATATCTCAAACGCTTTAAAGAAGGAAATGCTGGTATGACGGTGCTATTACTAGGCTCGTCACAGAGAAGTGCTTAGAATAGAAGCATCTCTACTAGGAGTATTCCTATGACCGCAAAAAAATCTGATATCTCACCACAAGCAGCTACTGTCAGTTCTGACCAGTTAATTGGCGAATTCAAAGCATTGATGTCAGATGCTGAAGCATTGATTCAGGCAACCGAAGGTCATGCGGATGGCGCCATAGGATCTCTCCGCTCAAAAGCTCTTGAAACCATTGCCGGTGCAAAAGAGAGTATCTCTGATTTTGAGGGTGCTCTCACCGACAAAGCAAAAGCGCTTGCGGAAGGTGCAGATGACTTTGTGCATCGGAACCCTTGGGAGGCGGTGGGTGTTGCAGCTGGGCTTGGTTTATTAATTGGCTTGTTTATTCGCCGTCGCTAAGCAGATATGTCCCAAGAAAATTTACTCTCCTCTATTAAGAATCTTGTTTCCACAGGCGCATCTATTGCGCAAACACGACTCGAGTTGATCTCGGTGGATGTGCAAATTGCCAGAAGTAAATTAATCAGTTTGCTAGTGATGATCGTAAGTGCCTTATTTTTCTTATTCTTTGGCCTGGTGATGTTGGCTTTATTGATCGTTATCTACAGTTGGGAATCTGATCGGATGATGGCCCTGGGTTTGCTGACTAGCGCTTTTTTATCGGTTGGACTCATTTTGTCCTTATTGATCATGCAATCATTGCGTACGATGCCCAAGTTATTTGAAGCCTCAATCGCTGAGCTTGCTAAAGATCGAGAGTCACTCTCCAAATGAGAGAGCGATTCAAGGAGCTCGAGCTTCGTCTTCATGAGCTCAAAGCCCAGGCTGATCGTGAGCGTAAAGAATTTAGTGAGCACTTTGAGGCATGGGAGAAGCCACTCTCGTGGGCAGATAAAGGCGTTGATGCTGTGAACTTCTTAAAAAGTAATCCGATACTTTGGACCAGCGCATTTGCTGCGCTTGTGCATTACAAGCCTAAATTAGCCAGCAAGGTGCTTGCTATCGGTTGGGGCGCTGTCAAGCTTCTCAAGAGCGCCAAGAAACTCATCTGAGTTCATCAAATTACTAAACTCAGATGGCCTTAGAAACCGCTAAGCCTTGGCTAAAGAATTATCCAGTAGGCGTCCCACACGAGATTGGGCCGCTGAGTCATACATCCCTGACTGACTTTATCGAGGAATGCTTTGTGCGTTTTGGCAAGCGCAGGGCGGTTGAAGCTATGGGAAAGTTTTTCTCATACAGAGAGCTCGATCGACTCTCTAAAGACTTTGCTTCCTATCTCCAAACTCTCAATTTAGAGAAGGGTGCACGGGTCGCTTTGATGTACCCCAATGTCATTGAGTATCTTGTTGCCATGATTGGCACTCTGCGTGCTGGTTATGTGGTGGTCAATATCAACCCACTCTACACCGCCCGAGAACTCGAGGCCCAATTGGTCGATAGCGGAGCAACAGTGTTGGTTGTCATGGAGAACTTTGCTCATACCTATCAAACAATCAACCCAATAGAGGGTATACGGCAAGTGATTGTGAGTAGCCCAGGAGAATTAATGGGCCTCAAAGGCCATCTGATCAATTGGGTAGCCAGAGACATTAAAAAACTGATACCAGCTTGGAGTTTTGCCCATATTACTTTCAAAGACGCACTTCAAAGCGGTGGCGAGCATCATTTTCAGAAACCTTACATTGGTTTAGAAGATATTGCTTTCTTGCAATACACCGGTGGTACGACGGGAACCTCTAAAGGCGCCGTTTTGCTTCATCGTAATATCCTCTCTAATGTGATGCAGATAGAGGCCTGGTTAAATCCTGGCCTCAAACAAAAGCCAGAACAGCAATTGGTATTTCTGTGCGCATTGCCGATGACCCATATTTTTGCTTTAACAGCTTGTGCCTTGCTCGGTATTGCTAAGGGCGGCTTATTACTTTTGGTTCCCAATCCACGCGATATCACCGGCTTTATCAAAATGCTACTTAAGCATCCTAATATCAATATATTCCCGGGTGTGAATACGCTCTTTCATGCGCTGATTCATCGGCCAGAGTTTAAGAAGGTAAAACTTCCTCAGTTATTAGTCACCATTGGCGGAGGCATGGCAGTGCATAAGAAGACAGCTGACCATTGGCAGGCTCTCACGGGTGTACCCATTGCACAGGGCTACGGATTATCAGAAACATCGCCAGTAGTCTGCGTCAATACACCACTAGAAAAGCATTTCACAGGGCATATTGGCATGCCAATACCCAGCACCAATCTTGTCATTCTTGACGATGACGGGGTTGAACTCTCGCATGGCAGCCCTGGGGAGATCTGTATTCAGGGGCCGCAAGTCATGGCAGGTTATTGGAATAAACCAGAAGAGACAGAGCATTGCATGACAGCCGATGGTTTCTTTAAATCGGGTGATATTGGTTTTATCACCGATGAAGGCTATGTAGAAATTGTTGATCGTAAAAAAGATATGATTGTGGTGGCTGGATTTAAAGTGTTTCCTAATGATGTGGAGGATCACTTAGTCCAAATGGATGGCGTTAGAGAATGCGCAGTCATTGGGGTGCCACACCGTAAGCTTGGAGAAATCGTTAAAGCTTACGTGGTGCGGGACAATCATCACTTAACTGAGGCCGATATCTTGCAATACTGCAAAGAGCATATGGTGAGTTATAAACGCCCTCGGAAAATCATCTTTATTAACGAGCTTCCTAAATCCAATGTCGGAAAAATTCTACGCCGAGAACTGAGAAATATTTAACAATACAGTAGCAACTAGATACTTAGTTGCGCGGGGTTTTACCAACCATCTTGGCTGCTCTTAAGAAATCAAAGTCAACGCCTTGATCAGCTTGTGTCACAGTATCTAAGAATAGTTTCTTGTATCCACGCTCAGCTGTTGGCGGGGTGATTGGATTCTCTTTGGCGCGCTTAGCCAACTCTTCATCAGAAATTAATAAGCTAATTTCTCGATTCTTGACACTCAAGCGAATGCGATCGCCATTGTGCACATGCGCCAAGGGCCCGCCAATTGCAGATTCAGGAGTAACGTGTAGCACAATCGTTCCAAATGCCGTGCCACTCATACGACCATCCGAGATGCGTACAATATCTTTAACACCAGCACGCGCTAGTTTCATGGGGATAGGGATATAGCCAGCTTCAGGCATACCAGGCGCACCTTTGGGGCCGATATTTTTGAGAACCAAAATGTCATCAGCGGTGACATCTAAGTCGGGGCTATCAATTCTGCTAGCTAGATCCTCAGCATTCTCAAACACCACAGCACGACCTTCATGTTCCATGAGTTTCTCATTGGCGGCAGATTGCTTAATAATCGCGCCACCAGGAGCAAGGTTGCCATGCAGGACGGCAATGCTGCCACGGGGATAGATTGGCCTGTCAAAGGGGCGAACAACATCTTGTTGAAAGCTTGGCGGTGCAGAATCGATTTCTTCGCCAAGTGTTTTGCCAGTCACTGTCATTGCATTGAGTTTTAATTGTGGCTTGAGTTCGCGCAATAAAGTAGCCATACCACCAGCATCATGGAAATTTTCCATATAGTGATCACCGGAGGGTTTTAAGTCAACCAGTACAGGAGTTTCATTACCCATTTTGTCAAGGGCATCCAGATCAATCTCAAGACCCATGCGACCAGCAATTGCCGCTAAGTGCACAATGCCATTGGTAGAGCCACCAATTGCCAGCAATACTCGGATTGCATTCTCAAAAGCATCTGCCGTCAGAATCTTGTCGATAGTCAAACCATCTTTAGCCATTTGAACAGCGCAAGTACCCGTTTCTTCTGCCACCCGAATGCGGTCTGCAGTGACAGCCGGCGGAGTAGCGCCACCCGGAACCGTCATGCCTAAAGCTTCAGAGATACAAGCCATCGTGCTGGCAGTACCCATGACAGAGCAAGTGCCTACGCTGGCCACAAGTTGATCATTTACTTCATCTTTTTCAATTTCATCGATTTCACCGGCGCGGAACTTGCCCCAATAGCGGCGACAGTCAGTACACGCGCCGACACGCTCGCTACGATGTGAGCCAGTGAGCATAGAGCCTGTGATCAGCTGAATCGCTGGCAATCCGGCAGAAGCAGCACCCATCATTTGAGCGGGAACCGTTTTGTCGCAGCCACCGATCATCACAACGGCATCCATCGGTTGTGCACGCAACATCTCTTCAGTATCCATAGACATCAGATTGCGCAAATACATGCTGGTTGGAGCAGCAAAGCTCTCATGAATCGAGATTGTCGGAAACTCCATTGGTAAGCCACCAGCAAGCATGACGCCACGCTTTACTGCTTCAATCAGTTGCGGCATATTGCCATGGCAGGGGTTGTATGCGCTGCCAGTATTAATGATGCCGATTACAGGGCGATCCAAGGCGCTATTGGTATAGCCTGCACCTTTAATAAATGCCTTTCGTAAAAATAAAGAGAAGCCTTTATCGCCATAGCTCGTTAAGCCCTTACGTAAACCTGTTTCAGGCGCTGCTTTAGGATCTGTTGGCTTAGTACTCATTTTTGTCTCAGTATTGAATGATTTGTATAAATGCTCTGTAAGGGCTAATTGTAGTCATGCAATCATGACCACGCCTACAAGCCGCCGCCCCAGCGGTATTGCCAAGAAATACCCAGCATGTCATAACTTGTATTAGTACGAGAATAGACACCAGTACTGCCGGTGAGGCGAATGGCATTGTGTTTATCAACCGGATAAGAAATCGTGCTGCCAAATCGCCAATTTTCTTGCGAGCCGTTCACCGCCGTGCCATTGACGTAGGTTTGGCCACCAAAGAAGTAGGTGGCATCCGCTGATATCCAAGCGGTATTGGGGAAGTAATAAATTACATGGGTTTCTGTGGAATACACCGGGTTTTGGGAGAGGGTGTTATTGCCCATGTAATTGGCATTGCTCGTATAAATCGATGCCATGCCAGCCAATTCTAAGCGCCATGGACCAACTGCTTTAGAGGCCCCAACGCCCGGCTGAATGACTGTCCGATTGCCGCCAACGTTGACCATTTGATCACTGTTGTATTTGCCCCATGGAATGGATGCAGCAAGACTTGCGCCAATAATGAGGTCTTGTTGATAATTCTTAAACTCACTTGCCGCCAAAGCGGGTGCGCCATACAGATTGACGGAGGCCTTAATCATAGGGTCTGAAAGACCTTCGGCAGATGCATTGATCACTTGGCCATTTGCGGTACCTGTGCCAGATAATTCAGCATAAGGAAGCACCAGGGAAAGCCTGCCGGATTGACCTGCAACATCCAGGATATGGGTCAAGCTTATTGCTTCAGTAGTGATTTTGTATGAGCCGCTTTTAGCTTGAGCAATACCGCCCGTAATAAAGGTAATACCAATCGGTGCATTGGAATATGCGCGAGCCTCAATTTCTTGAGCGTGAATACTGCTAGATAAAAGACCTAGAGTAAAAGCCCAAAATAGATTTCTAGAAAATGAGACCAATGAAAATGACTCAAGTAACTTCAGTAACTTAAGCAACTTAAGAAACGCAAGCAACTTCAAAAAACTATTGACCAACAGAATTTTTTCTACCGAACAAAATGGTGACAGTTGCATTGGTACCTAGGGCCAACTTCATTCCGACTAAGACTAAATAGGGCCAGACAATTAACCAGTAGACAATAGTCATTGCCAGTACTTTCAACGGATTTTTCTGTCCAAACGCCGACATGGAATCAATAAAGTTTTTACCATGCATGAGACCTTCAATACCAGCCTCAATGTAGTTCAGGGCTAGAACAACAAAGATGTAAAAAATCGATTCAAGCAAAAGGGATTTGATGATGCCATTGGATTTATTAATATTGATCGGGAAGATCGCTTGCGCAATCAACATAAATTTGGCGCATAAGCCTGCTTTAATTATGGCAATTCCAAATATGCTTAAAGGAATGGGGCGTTCATCTAAAGAGGTGGCACCTAAAAAAGCAAGGGCGCAGAACCAGGCTCCAAAATACAGTGTGAGCGCAAAGGCTTTTTTGGCTTCAGCCAGCATTTTTTCTTTGATGCCTGGTAAATGACCTGTGGTGCTTCCGGGTGTAATCATCAGTTAAGCATTACAGCAAGATTCACCACTAGAGCAAGCAGAGGCAGTCTCTACAGGGGCTGGCTCATGGGTATAGCGGGCAATAAAGGCATGTTTACTCTGCAGCGGTAACTTGATCCAAACAAAGTGACCAGAACCGGGGGCAACATCGATTGGCTCGCCAGCCATATTCCACATGGCATCTAAAACAATGTCTTGGTTGCCTTGAGGTTCGATGATTTCTAGTTTGTCGCCAACTGAGAAGCGGTTTTTGACATCCACTTTGACGCGGCCAGAGGCCGAATCAATATCCAGAGTTTCGCCAACATACAAACTTCTACCAGAAAGAGAGTGGCCTCTCATATAGAGTTGGTATTCCTTATCGTGATGACGCTCATAAAAGCCATCGGTATAACCACGATTCGCAAGACCTTCTAAATTGCCAAGCAAGGTTGTATTAAAGGGTCTGCCTGCGACCGCATCATCAATTGCTGAGCGATAAGCTTGGCATGTACGTGATACGTAATAGGGTGACTTCGTGCGACCTTCAATCTTGAATGAGTCGACACCCATCTTCGTTAATCTCTCGATATGCTCAACAGCGCGCAAGTCTTTAGAGTTCATGATGTAGGTGCCATGCTCATCTTCTTCCATCGGCATTAATTCATCAGGACGACGGGCCTCTTGAAGAAGCACAACGTCACCACTAGTATTTTGCTGCCCTGGTTTGACCTTGTAATCCCAGCGACAGGCATTGGTGCACGCACCTTGATTGGAATCGCGATGAGACATATAGCCAGACAAGAGGCAGCGGCCAGAGTAAGCAATACACAAAGCACCATGAACAAATACTTCGAGCTCCATTTCAGGACAATCTTGACGCACTTCCTCAATCTCGTCAAAAGAAAGCTCGCGAGACAAAATCACTCGGCTAATTCCAACAGAGCGCCAGAACTTAGCGGAAGCACCGTTGACTGTATTGGCTTGCACTGATAAATGAATCGGCATATCCGGCCATGCTTCTCTAGCCATCATGATCAAACCGGGATCAGACATGATCAGGGCATCGGGTTTCAAATCTACAACTGGCGACATATCTTTAATGTATGTGCGCGTCTTTGCACCGTGTGGCAGTAAATTTGAAACCAAGTAAAACTTCTTGCCCAAATTATGCGCAGTATCAATACCTTGTTTGAGTACTTCGATCTTGCCGAAGTCGTTATTGCGAACCCGCAAAGAATAGCGAGGCTGGCCAGCATAAATCGCATCCGCTCCGAATTCAAAAGCGGTTTGCAACATCGAAATGCTGCCTGCAGGGGCTAGAAGTTCAGGGGTCTTAGTCATAGCAGTTATTTTAAAGCCCTTGGCAGGTTTTGGGTTTTGGCGCAGATGGCTAGTGAAAACACCTAAAAATGAGGATTTCCACTCTTAGGAGAGCCAAGGCAATGCTATATTGGCCAAACAAAATAGACATAAGGGCATCAGCCCAAAAGGAGATGAAGTGAAATTGATAGCACGCACACTAGTAGCGCTAATTTCTTGTTTATGCCTCGGCCAAGCATTTGCCGCTGGAAAGATTCAAATGAACGAGTACATGGTGCCAAGTGACACTCCAGGTATTTCTTTGTACGTGCGCAATAAGCATCTAGCTGGCATGAAGAAATTCACTGCCGAGAAAACCTTGCTTTATGTTCACGGCTCAACCTATCCAGCAGAGACCGCCTTTGACTTATCGCTGGGCGGAACTTCATGGATGGAGTACATGGCGGCAAGAGGTTATGACGTCTGGCTAGTTGATCTTCGAGGCTATGGCAAATCTACTCGTCCTCCTGAGATGGATCAGCCTGCTGACCAAAATGCGCCAATTGTGAGAACAGATACAGCGGTAAAGGATGTATCTAGTGCAGTTGACTACATCCTCAAGAAACGCAATATCAGTAAGATTAATCTCCTTGGCTGGTCTTGGGGTACAACCATCATGGGCAAGTACACCACCGAGAATAACGAGAAGGTCAATAAATTAGTGCTCTATGCGCCACAATGGTTACGTCAAGGCGGAGCGCCATTAACGGATAAAGGCGGCCAATTAGGCGCCTATCGAGTTGCCTCGATGACCGATGCTAAAAATCGTTGGCTCACCGGTGTTCCTGAGAATGCTAAAGCGACTCTGATTCCGCAGGGTTGGTTTGAGAAGTGGGCAGAAGCAACTTTTGATACAGACCCATGGGGAAGAACACAAACGCCAAAAAAACTCAGGGCACCTAACGGTACCGTTCAAGACGCTCGTGAATTCTGGACAGCTGGTATTCCGGTATACGAACCTAAAAATATCCGTGTGCCAGTCATGCTAGTGCATGCAGAGTGGGATGCAGACTTGCCCAGCTATATGCTCTATGAGTATTTCACCAAGCTAGAAAATGCCCCATACAAAATCATGTTGCAAATTAGTGAAGGTACTCACACCATCATCATGGAAAAGAACAGAATGTTGATGTTTGCAGGGGTTCAGGAGTTCTTGGATAGCAATTTCAAGCCCGAGAAATAAGCACCGATCCCAAAACAAAAAAGCCCCTAGAGTACTCTAGGGGCTTTGCTTATTTGGCTCCTCGACCTGGGCTCGAACCAGGGACCTACGGATTAACAGTCCGGCGCTCTACCGACTGAGCTATCGAGGAATAAGCCGATATTATAGCAAGATGCGCTCACTACTTCCTACATCCGTACAGATCCCCAGAGTAATGACTATTGCTGGCTCAGACAGCGGCGGTGGGGCGGGCTTGCAGGCTGATCTTAAGGTCATCACCGCTCTTGGGGCTTATGGCATGTCTGTGATCACCGCTATTACGGCTCAAAACACCCTAGGGGTCACACGTATTCAGGATGTGGATCAGAATGTTGTTGCAGCCCAAATTGATGCCGTCCTGTTTGATATCGGGGCGGATATTGTCAAAATTGGAATGCTGGCCAGCCCAGAAATTGTGCAAACGGTAGCCAAAGCATTGCGCCGTCATGACGTTAAAAGGATTGTTCTAGATCCCGTATTGCGTGCCACCTCAGGAGCAAGTCTTGGTGGTGATGACACAGCTCAAGCCATGATTGCGGAACTATTTCCGATGGCAACATTGATTACTCCAAATATGGATGAGGCATCTTTGCTTTTAGGTCGCGATATTCATGGTGCGAATGATTTCAAAAAAGCAGCACAAGAATTGCTGGCGATGGGCCCACAAGCAGTCTTAATTAAAGGGGGGCACCTCGACGCTACGCATACGCAAATCACGGATTTTTTGATGTGGAAAACGATTGAAGATGGACTCGAAGTAATTCAGTCAAAAGAATTCAAACACTATCGGGTCAATACCCTCAATACCCATGGCACGGGTTGTTCGTTAGCATCTGCAATTGCAACCTACCTGGCTGATCGCCATGATTTGAGTCATGCAGTAGCAAAAGCAATTGCCTTCGTAGAAGCGGGATTAGAGGCGGGGCGCTTCTTAAGTATTGGTGAGGGTCCGGGTCCCCTATGGCATATGCACGATTTCTACCCAACAGCTTTGTTGGATGAAAAAGGGAAGTGCTAATCGCTTTTTAGATCATTGCGGACTACTGCATTAACTCTTGTAAGTACCTTACAGCAGCCTTGGGATCTTTCGCTTGGGTAATGGCGCGCACAACCGCTACGGAGCCAACACCACTTTTAGCCACCGCCCGAATGCTATCTTGATCAATGCCGCCAATGGCGACCAATGGATAGTGACTCATCAGTTTGGCATATTGATACAGGCGTCCTAAACCTTGTGGCGCAGTAGCCATCTTCTTTAAATTGGTTGGGAAGACTGCTCCCATTGCAATATAGCTAGGGCAAAAGCGATCTGCATAAATCATCTCTGCATAACCATGGGTACTCAAACCCAAACGCAGACCAGATGCACGAATTTCATCCAAATTGGCAGTTGTCATATCTTCTTGACCCAGGTGCACACCATAGGCACCCGCATCGATTGCTTGCTCCCAATAATCATTAATGAAGAGCAGTGTTTTGCTATCTTTAGCTGCCTCGACCGCTTCTCTAATTTGTTTTCTGATGTTGAATTTGTCTTCAGATTTAAAGCGGAGTTGGACAGTCGGAAGTTCAGCATCTACCATGCGCTTTACCCAATCGGCATCAGGCATCACACCATATAAACCTAAGCGCTTTGGGCATTCTGCAAAAGCATTGGGATTCATATTGCGAGTCCACGGCAATAAATCAAAATGCTCTGGTCTATTGGGCCACTTCAGGGCATTAAACCCACCATCACCTTGTGCCATGCGAGACCATGCCTTACCCAATACTTTGGCATCGGATTCAATAAAACCCATATTGATTGCAGCAAGAGCGCCGGCCAGTTCATAGTGATCGGCTGCTGCTTCATTATCGATTCGGGGTGGAGGATGGCTAGGGGTAAATTGCGGCATCGGAATACACAAATCCTCATTGCAATGGGCTGCAATGATTTGATCAGCAAGGTCCCGAATGAGGCTCATATTCTTAGTCTAGTGAATTAACTCTGATGCCAAAAAGGAGTTCCGACTAATGGCGTACTTGCTTGAGCAGATTCTTGCGGCTTCATGGCCCCAGATAAATAAGCGGCCCGCCCTGCATCTACTGCCATGCCAAACGCTTTGGCCATTACGACCGGATCTTCTGCAAGCGCAACTGCCGTATTTAATAGAACCCCGTCAAATCCCCATTCCATCACAGTACAAGCATGGGATGGGAGACCAAGACCCGCATCTACTAGTAGCGGCACTTTCAGGCGGGCACGCAATAGCTTCATGGCATAGGGATTTAAGGGTCCCCGACCAGTTCCTATTGGTGCCGCCCAAGGCATGACTGCCTGGCAACCAACATCGACTAAGCGCTGGCACAAAATTAAATCTTCAGTGCAATAGGGTAATACTTTGAAACCATCTTTAATTAAAGTCTCAGCGGTTTGAACCAAACGCAGAGTGTCTGGCTGCAAGGTGTAGTCATCACCAATCAGTTCCAGCTTAATCCAATTTGTTTCAAAAACCTCGCGTGCCATCTGTGCGGTAGTAATCACTTCTTGTGGGCTATGACAGCCTGCTGTATTTGGCAAGACGGGCACAGCCATCTTTTTAAGAAGATCCCAAAAGCCACTATGCGCCTCAGTAGTTGATGTGCCTTGGCGACGCAAACTCACAGTAATCATTGCTGGATTAGAAGCTTGCACCGCATTCTCTAAAACTTGTGGAGAGGGGTAGCGAGAGGTGCCTAGCAATAAACGGCTAGCAAAGCTCTCACCATAAAGAACCAAAGCGTCAGCACTATTGAGATTATTCGGTAAAGGTACTGTCATGACTCTTTAACCACCTGTCACAGGAGCGATTACCTCAACCTGGTCATTCTCATTCAGAAGAAATTCTCCATGCTTGTTCTTGGGAACAAAATTCAGATTTACGGCCACAGCATAGGGTGGCTTAGCATCAACCAAAGCAAGTACATCAGTGATCATGCTCTGATTGGGAACTTGATACTCCACTTGGTTCACGATCACGCGCATAAGCTAGCCTCTCGATTGCTGGCTTCCTTGCTAATGTTCAGGCCTAAGTCTAAAGCGGTATTGCTGTCACCAGACGCTAGAAGCTCTAGAGCGCAATCTAGAATGGCTGGGGCAATCATAAAACCATGGCGATATAAGCCATTGATCATGATCAAATCAGAAAGCCCTTGATCTTTGCGCATTCTAATTTCTGGAAGATTGTTTTTCAGGGTTGGACGGCACTGTGTTGCCATTTCCAGAATACGAGCCTCTGCAAAACCACTGTGAACGGTATAGACGGCACTCAGTAATTCCATGGCCGAACGCACGCTCATCTCGGACAGATCGTCTGATTCGATTTCGGTTGCACCAACCACGTAAATGTCTTTTTCTTTGGGGGCAATATAGATTGGATAGCGCGGATGAATCAAACGGGTAGGGCGCTTGAGTTTGACTTCAGGAGCATATAAGCGCACAACTTCACCGCGTACACCCCGTAAGGTATTGTTACTATTCGCGACCCAAGCATTCTTAGCGCCCGTACCACGACAGTCGATCACGGCTTGGTAAGAATCATCTTTACGCAGATCGTCTGGATTAACTTCGGTATTCCAGTGGCAATGAACCTTCAGATTATTCAACTCAATCAGAAGCGCATCTAAAAGCTGGCGATTATCAAGTTGCCCCTCATTAGGTAAAAACAAGCCTTGTGTGAATCGAGCCGCAACACCAGGCTCAAGATCACGTATTGCTTCATTATTCAGTTTCTGCGGAAGTTGTAGTGACGCGTTATTGCGGCAGTTGCGCTCCAGGTGTGCAGTAAACCGCTCAGCATCACTAGCATCTTGCCGATGCCACAAAATCAATGTGCCATCTTGTTGGATAAATACTGGCGCTGATAATTGATTGATCAATTCTTTCCAACGCGGCAGACTATGAATGCCCATACGGACAACCGAATCTTCAGTAATAACCGATTCTGCCAGCGGGGCTAGCATGGCTGCAGCAATTCTGGCAGCAGCACCACTCGCATCTGAGTGTCCTTTGTCAAAAAGATCTACTTCAGCACCACGCTGGGCAAGTGAGACTGCCAGTAAACGGCCCATTAGGCCGCCACCGACAATCGCGTATTTGCTGTGCGAGAAGGATGCGCTATTCACAATCTGCTCAGATGTACTTACTGATAAATTTCGCTGCCACGCTTACGAAACTCTGCCGACATTTCTTCCATGCCTTTTGCTGGATCTGAAGATGCTTCTGCGGTGATCGGAATGACTTTTGCTTTTGGGTTGCCATCAGCATCGAGTGTTGCAGCGTAGTCACGCACTTCTTGGGTGATCTTCATCGAGCAGAACTTCGGTCCGCACATGGAGCAAAAGTGAGCGATCTTGGCGCCCTCGGCAGGCAAGGTTGCATCGTGGTATTCACGGGCACGCTCTGGATCCAGACCAAGATTAAATTGGTCTTCCCAGCGGAACTCAAAACGCGCTTTAGACAGAGCATTATCGCGAACTTGTGCGCCAGGCAAACCTTTGGCTAAGTCAGCGCCATGTGCAGCAATCTTATAAGTGATGATGCCCTCACGAACATCTTCCTTATCAGGGAGGCCTAAGTGCTCTTTAGGCGTCACATAGCAAAGCATCGCTGTACCGTACCAACCAATTTGGGCAGCACCAATACCGCTGGTGATGTGATCGTAGCCAGGAGCAATATCGGTGATCAATGGTCCAAGGGTATAGAAAGGGGCTTCTAAGCAATGCTTGAGCTCTTCAGTCATATTTTCTTCAATGCGTTGCATTGGAACGTGACCAGGGCCTTCAATCATGACTTGAACATCATGCTTCCAGGCTTTAGCAGTCAGTTCACCCAAGGTATGGAGTTCACCAAACTGGGCAGCATCATTAGAGTCTGCAATACAGCCTGGCCGTAAACCATCACCTAGACTGAATGACACGTCATAGGCTTTCATGATCTCGCAGATCTCATCAAACTTGGTATACAGGAAGTTCTCTTTGTGATGCGCTAAGCACCACTTCGCCATGATCGATCCACCGCGAGACACAATACCGGTGATGCGATCTGCAGTGAGCGGTACGTAGCGCAGCAATACACCTGCATGAATGGTGAAGTAATCCACACCTTGCTCAGCTTGCTCCACCAAAGTATCCCGGAACATTTCCCAGGTGAGATCTTCTGCAATACCGCCAGTTTTGTCTAGGGCTTGATAAATAGGCACGGTACCAATTGGCACTGGTGAGTTGCGAATAATCCACTCACGGGTTTCATGAATATGTTTGCCGGTAGAAAGATCCATGATGGTGTCTGCACCCCAACGAATCGACCACACCATTTTTTCTACTTCCTCATTTATTGAGGAGGTGACTGCAGAGTTACCCAAGTTGCCGTTAATCTTCACACGGAAATTACGACCAATAATCATGGGTTCTAATTCAGGGTGATTGATGTTCGCGGGAATGATCGCTCGACCCGCAGCAATTTCAGAGCGGACAAATTCACCGGTAACGATATCCGGTAGGTTGGCACCATAAGACTTACCAGGATGTTGCTTTAAAAGTTGTTTATATGCAGGATCCTTGCGCAGTTGCTCTAGGCCCATAGATTCGCGGAGAGCTACGTATTCCATTTCTGGAGTAACGATCCCTTGGCGAGCGTAATACATCTGACTGACATTGCTGCCGGCTTTAGCAACCCTAGGGGCACTGATATGTGAGAAGCGTAAGTTTTGGGTTGCTTCATCTTCAGAGCGCGCAACGCCATACTCAGAGCTCGGGCCAGCGAGTTGAACGGTGTCCTTACGTTCAGTAATCCAAGTCTCACGCAGTCTTGGCAAACCTTTTTCAAGATTGATCACGATTTCTGGATCGCTATAAGGCCCTGAAGTGTCATAAACAGGTACCGGTGGATTAGGCATCATCTCTTCACCAACACGTGTAGGCAATTGCTCGATCATGCGAATCGGAGCCTTCACATCCGGGCGTGAACCTTGTAGATAGGTCTTTGTAGATGCAGGGTATGCAAATTTTTGACCAAAGTCACGCTCTAAACTTTTTAAGCTTGGAATTTCATGTTTGGTTTTTTGATTCTCTTTACTCACGTCCATCTCCTCACTGTTTTAGATGGACGAAACCGGGTGTCGGTCTGATGTAACTCCCCACGCCAGCATTACCTGGATCGGGTTCTAGGGTCTTTCTCAGCGCCTCTAGGCAGATTCTGCTCTAGAGGGCACCCCTGTTTCATCCTTATTATGGATTTAACCACGAAATTCAGTTTAGAGGCATGACCTCAATCAAGAGGCTCAAATAGGCCTAGAAGCCGTATTTATTGCGTCGCAAAATGTAGTCAGCCGTTACAAATGCGGCGTCGCTCGTAAATTCATCGGCTAGGATTCGGGCGGCTGCTTCAGCTAGGGATATCTCAATAAAGCCACTGACTTCACCATCATGATTAGTGGGCACAAAGTTATTCGGCAGCTCCAAGTCATAAACATAGAGTTGCTCATCATGAAAGCCGCGACCAGCAATTGGGCGGCGCATATGGATGCGAGCAACTGGTTCAACTTGATCTGCAATATGGGTGGGTACACCAGCCTCTTCCCATAGTTCGCGTTTTGCACAAATCCAAGGTGTCTCATCAGCAGAAATACCGCCTGCAGCAATGTTGTCTAACAGGCCAGGATCGGTAGCCTTTGTTTCACTGCGTCTACCCAACCACAGCAAACCCGATTGTGTATAGCCATTGATATGGGCTGCTGTGCTGCGAAACCCAAAGCTACGAAATGCTGCACGCTCTAAACGAAAGTACTTATGCCCATTTTGATCGATCCAAGCAAAATCTTCGTTGCGCCAACCAGGGATAAAACCACCTGCCCGCATTTTGTCAGCCAGTTTATAAAGGCTGGCAGATAAATCTACAGGGCGAGCTAAGCGGATAGTGAGGCAATCATTTCCAATGGAGATGAGGGGAATAGGCTCTTTTTTAAGAGACTCTTGAAGATACGGGATAAATTCTGGATTTAAGTGGCCAATCACCTGTTCACCCTCAGGGCCTCTAAAAAGATGAATTGGCATAAAGTCGACGGGCGCAGAGCGCGCCGTGTTTTGAAGCATTTCCTCGAGGGCGGCGAGTGTGCTGGTAGATAAGCTAGTCATACATTGGAGTTTAAGGTAACCGACCAGTCTTCGGGTGTTTGTCAATTACTCATAGCATAAAAGTTTGCAGAGAATAAAAATAAATTTCCATCTGCATGCGCAGCAAATCCAGATGAAGCAGCTGCTAATTATTTAAGCAAGCTAGTTCACTCTATACAAATCTGCGACTTACGAAAACTTTTGTGGATTTATCCACATTGCCTGTGGATAAGTTTTACTAAATTAGTGGTCCCGCCGACAGGAATCGAACCTGTATCCCACGCTTAGGAGGCATGTGCACTATCCATTGTGCTACGGCGAGTGTGTATCAAATATAAAACTGTGCTAGGCGATTGAATTCTGAAATGGAAACGGATTACCAACCACAAAGCGCCCAAACTTGATTGGTAACCGCGACCATCATGTCAGGCGCATAGTACGCTGAAAAAATGAGTAGCAAGCCCAATAGGGCAAAACTATAAAACAGCCATTGCGATAAAGAAAATCTTTTGCTCATGCGTTTGCTGTGCGAGCGATGGCACGCTCTTTAACAGGTAAGTTCACCAAAAATGCAAACACACCAAGTGCGATGGCAATTTCCCAAACGATGAAATATGAGCCGGTGCGATCAAACAAGTATCCACCAAGAAAAGCACCACAAAAGCTTCCAAGCTGATGCGAAAAGAACACTAAACCCGATAGCATCGTAAGGTATTTAACGCCAAAGATCTGCGCAACAATGCCGTTTGTGAGCGGGATAGTGGATAACCACAGGAATCCCATGATGGCTGCAAAGATATAAGTGGTCATTGGGCTTAATGGTAGGAGCAAGAAGCCAATAATGGCAATCGATCTGCCCAAATAAATACCAGAGAGTAGATAGCGCTTTGGAAAACGTTGACCCAACATGCCTGCGCTATAGGTCCCAAAAATATTAAATAGACCGATGAGTGCAAGTGCTGTAGTCGCTACTGCAGGTGCGCCGACTGCAGGATAGATTGCAGAAAGATCCTTTAAATAAGGGGCTAGATGAACCGCAATAAATACCACCTGAAAGCCGCAAACAAAATAGCCCAGGGTTAGTAAGCGAAAGCTAGGATTAGAAAGAGCTTCTTTTAAAGCCTGTTTGATTGTTTGATCACCGAGATTGTTATTGTGAACAAAGTTTTTCTCACGCAACATAAAAGCAGTTGGAATCATGAGGCTTGCCATCAATGCTAGTAAGAGGAGTGCATCTTGTGATCCAAAGGCACTTAATAAACCTTGCTCAGCCGGAATCATCAGAAATTGACCAAAGGATCCTGCGGCTGCAGCAATACCCATCGCCCAAACGCGTTTATCTGCAGGAACATTGCGACCTAAGATGCCGTAGACCACGCTGTAAGTGGTTGCAGTTTGCGCTAGACCAATCAGCAATCCGCCAGCAACGGTGAAGTTGAAGATATCGGTAGAGACTGCCATGCCGGCTAAACCAAGTGCATACAGTATGCCGCCAGCCACCATAATCTTGAATGCGCCATATCGATCAGCCAGTGCGCCAGTAATGGGCTGAAAGGCACCCCAAATTAAGTTTTGCAAAGCAATAGTGAGGGCAAAGGTTTCTCTACCCCACTCATTGGCCGAGGTGATGGGCAAATTAAATAAGCCGAAGCCATGACGAATGCCCATGGATAGTGTCACCATGAGCCCGCCATAAATAAGGACTTGTTTCATGGTCAGTGATGGCTTGATCGCAGCAATGTTCATGGTTTAAATGACTCCTTTTTGGTGCAGCGTTTTAATTGCATCATCATCTAGTTTCAGGCGCTCATGCAAAATCTCGTCAGTATGTTGTCCCAGCGTGGGGGGCGCCATCCGAACTTCTGTAGGGGTTTTAGAAAGCTTCATTGGGCTAGCTACTAATTTCATATTGCCAACAGTAGGGTGTTGTACGTTCAATTGCACGTTTCGCGAAATGACTTGCTCATTCTCAAACACTTCTTTGAAATCATTAATAGGTCCGCAAGGAACATTGGCTTGTTCCAATAATGCAATCCATTCACCTTTGCTTTTCTTGCGAGTCATTTGCTCAAGCAAGGGAATCAATTGCTTACGATGCTGTACTCGCAGAGGATTATTGAGATACAAGGGATTATTGGCCAAATGGGCTTCACCGCCTACGGTGACGAAATGCCTGAATTGACCATCATTACCGGCAGCCACAATCATCCAGCCATCTGATGTTGGGAAGGTTTGGTAGGGAACGATGATGGGAGAGGCGTTCCCCCAGCGCTTTGGCACTTCACCCGAGGTGAGGTAGGCGCTCGAGACGTTGGCCATTACGGCAATTTGCGTATCGAGCAAAGACATATCAATGTATTGACCTTCGCCAGTGTGGTCGCGATGAATAACTGCCGCCAAGATGGCAGAGGAGGCATACATTCCAGTAAAGATATCGGCAATTGCCACCCCCGATTTTTGTGGGCTGGCACCTTCAAAATCATGGGCTTCACCCGTAACACTCATAAAGCCACCCATGCCTTGGATGATGAAATCGTAACCAGGGCGATGGGCGTAGGGACCAGTTTGACCAAAGCCCGTGATGGAGCAATAGATTAAATCAGGCTTCACTTTTTTGAGGCTCTCATAATCGAGCCCATATTTAGCTAAATCCCCAACCTTATAGTTTTCAATGACAACATCGGATTCGGCTGCGAGCTTACAAATAATTTCCTGACCTTCGGGTTTGGCAATATCTACCGTGATAGACCGTTTATTGCGGTTAATGCAAATAAAATAGGCAGATTCTTCGGTTTCTTGGCCATTGGCGTCTTTGGCAAATGGAGGTCCCCAATGACGGGTGTCATCTCCGACCCCGGGACGCTCAACTTTGATCACATCGGCGCCCAGGTCGGCCAGGTTCTGGGCACACCAAGGGCCAGCCAGCACTCGGCTAAGATCTAAAACACGAATATGACTTAAGGCTCCCATGCCCTGATTTTGGCATGGATGGCAGGGCAATTCTTGAAAAGTTCGGCTTAGACTTCAGACATGACTACAATTTGCGCGCATGGCTACCCGTAAAACTTCCGAATACAGCGAATCGTCGATTCAGGTCCTAAAAGGCCTAGAACCCGTCCGTCAACGGCCGGGAATGTACACCCGAACCGATAATCCCCTCCACATCATCCAGGAGGTCTTGGATAACGCTTCTGACGAAGCTTTAGGTGGATTTGGTAAGCAAATTATTGTGACGATGCATGCTGACGGCAGTGTGAGCGTGGAGGATGATGGTCGAGGCATTCCAGTGGGTATGCATCCCACTGAAAAACTTCCTGTTGTAGAAATTGTATTTACCCAATTGCACGCTGGCGGCAAGTTCGAAAAAGGCTCTGGTGGTGCATATGCATTCTCAGGTGGATTGCATGGTGTTGGTGTTTCTGTAACCAATGCGTTATCGAAACGTTTAGAAGTCACCGTTTGGCGTGATGGACAACTCTCTACCTTGACCTTTGCTGATGGCAAAGTGATTGAGAAGCTCAAAACAAAGCCGTCATCTAAAGAAGATAAATCGCATGGCACACGCGTTCGCGCTTGGCCTGATGGCAAGTATTTCGATAGTTCAGCCATTCCAATGGCGGACCTGGTGCGCCTCCTACGCTCAAAGGCAGTGTTGTTGCCTGGTGTGAAGGTGACACTCATTCAAGAAAAATCTGGCGAGAGCCAAACTTGGCAATATGCTCAGGGCCTACGTGGCTACTTAAATGAAGCGATTGCGCAGGCAGGTCATGGCCCAGAAGTGATTCCACCATTTGAAGGTGAGCAATACGCTACCGGCACAGGTGAAGATGATTCCTTTGCCGAAGGTGAGGGGGCTGCTTGGGTTGTTTGCTGGACTGAAGATGGTGCACCAGTTCGCGAGAGCTACGTTAATTTAATTCCGACACCCGCTGGCGGCACGCACGAAAGTGGTTTGCGCGAAGGCCTATTCAATGCTGTTAAAGGCTTTATCGAAATGCATGCTTTGCAGCCGAAAGGCGTTAAGCTCATGCCCGAAGATGTATTCGCTCGCGCATCTTTTATTTTGTCTGCCAAAGTATTGGATCCTCAATTTCAGGGGCAAATTAAGGAACGCTTAAATTCTCGCGATGCGGTTCGTCTGGTTTCGGGCTATGCAAAGTCTGCATTAGAACTATGGCTCAACCAGCATGTAGATTACGGCCGGAAACTTGCTGACCTGGTGATTAAACAGGCGCAAGCAAGAACAAGAGCTGGTCAAAAAGTGGAGAAGAAGAAGTCATCTGGTGTTGCAGTCCTACCTGGAAAGCTCACCGACTGCGAGAGCCAAGATATCGCCATGAATGAAATCTTTCTCGTTGAGGGTGATTCGGCGGGCGGCTCTGCCAAAATGGGTCGGAACAAAGAATATCAAGCGATCTTGCCATTACGTGGCAAGGTTCTCAATACTTGGGAAGCGGAGCGTGATCGCTTATTTGCCAATAATGAAGTGCATGATATTGCTGTAGCTATCGGCGTAGATCCACATGGCTTAAATGATGACCCTGATTTATCGAACTTGCGTTATGGCAAGGTGTGCATTCTGTCTGATGCTGACGTCGATGGCGCTCACATTCAAGTGCTTTTGCTAACACTGTTCTACAAGCATTTTCCAAAACTCATTGATCTAGGTCATGTGCATATTTCTAGGCCGCCACTCTTCAGGGTGGATGCGCCAGCACGCGGTAAGAAACCAGCGCAAAAGATTTATGCATTAGACGCAAGCGAGTTACAAGCGATTGAAGATAAATTACGCAAAGACGGCGTTAAAGAATCCGCTTGGCAAATCTCCCGCTTTAAGGGCTTAGGTGAGATGAGTGCTGAGCAATTGTGGGATACCACCTTAAACCCCGACACTCGACGCTTATTGCCAGTAACACTGGGCTCTTGGACGGAAGATGAAACGTTTAAAACCATGGATATGTTGATGGGTAAATCCGAATCTGGTGCGAGACGTGATTGGCTGGAAGAGCGCGGCAATGAAGTTGAGGCAGACATTTAATGGCAACGAAGAAAACACCAGGTAAAAATCCAGCTGCAGAGCAGGCGGATTTATTTTCCAATCCAATGAAGGTGGATATCGTAGAAGTAGACGATGCTCCTCAAGTAAGCACAGCCACAAACAATCCCAAAGGGCCAAACGATCCGCATGATCCAAAGACCATGGATCTCAACGAGGACAATAAAGACAGTTTGACCCTGGCCGTTTACGCAGAGCGTGCTTATCTTGATTACGCAATTAGTGTAGTAAAGGGTCGTGCTCTACCAGAAGTAGCCGATGGGCAGAAGCCAGTACAACGCCGTATTTTGTTCTCCATGAGTGAAATGGGTTTACGTGCTGATGCGAAGCCGGTGAAGAGCGCCCGCGTTGTAGGTGACGTGCTTGGTAAGTTCCACCCCCACGGCGATCAATCTGCTTATGACGCCTTGGTTCGTTTGGCGCAAAGCTTCTCATTGCGCTACCCCCTAATTGATGGTCAAGGTAACTTTGGTTCGCGTGATGGCGACGGCGCTGCTGCAATGCGTTATACAGAAGCACGTTTAACCAAAATCGCTGGCTTGTTATTAAGTGAAATCGATGAAGGTACAGTCGATTTCGCTCCCAACTACGACGGTTCATTTCAGGAGCCCAAGTTACTGCCGGCACGTCTTCCATTTGTTCTTTTAAATGGAGCATCTGGTATTGCCGTTGGTATGGCTACCGAGATTCCGTCACATAATCTACGTGAAGTCGCTAGCGCTGCAATTGCTTTGATGAAGTCTCCAAAGCTCTCTACCGCTGATTTGCTCGGCATCATGCCTGGCCCAGATTACCCGGGCGGAGGACAAATCATTTCCTCTACCGCAGAGATTGCACAGATCTATGAAACTGGTCGTGGCAGCATTAAGGTGCGCGCTCGCTGGTCTGTAGAGGAATTAGCCCGCGGCCAATGGCAGATTGTTGTGAATGAATTGCCGCCGGCAACCTCATCACAGCGCGTGTTGCAAGAGATCGAAGAAATCACCAATCCAAAAGTCAAGGTTGGAAAAAAAACGCTAACGCCAGAGCAAAACAATCTGAAGTCCACCATCCTTAATGTATTGGATGGTGTACGTGATGAATCGAGTAAGGATGCTGCAGTGCGTTTGGTATTCGAGCCTAAGAGTAAAAATATTGACGTTAATGAGTTCGTTAATCTTTTGTTGGCCCATACCTCACTAGAGTCCAATGCGCCAATGAACTTGGTGATGATCGGCAATGATGGTCGTCCTCGTCAAAAAGGGCTGAAAGAGATTTTGACGGAGTGGGTTGAGTTTAGAGTTGCCACAGTGACTCGCCGAACTCAGTATCGCTTGGGCAAGGTGAAAGATCGGATGCACATATTGGAAGGGCGCTTAACCGTTCTTCTCAATATAGACAAGGTCATTAAGATTATTCGCAATAGCGATGAACCGAAAGCTGACCTGATCAAAGAGTTCAAACTCTCAGACCGTCAGGCTGAAGATATTCTCGATATTCGTTTGCGCCAGTTAGCGCGACTTGAAGGGATCAAGATTGAGCAAGAGCTTAAGGCACTGAAAGTGGAGCGTGATGACTTAGAAGGCTTGCTACAAAGTGATGCAAGCCTCCGTAAGCGCATCATCAAGGAGATTGAGTCTGATATGAAGGACTTCGGTGATGATCGCCGAACCTTTATTCAGGAGGATAAACGTGCTGTCGCAGAAACCAAAGTGATTGATGAACCGGTTACGGTGATCGTTTCCCAAAAAGGTTGGGTGCGTGTACGTCAAGGTCATGAGCATGATCCAACTCAATTTGGCTTTAAGGCAGGTGATGCCATGTATGACACCTTTGAGGTTCGTACAGTTGATGTGATGCAAGGCTTTGGTAGTGATGGCCGTGTCTATACGGTGCCAGTGAGCGAATTACCTGGTGCACGCGGCGACGGTTCGCCATTAACCAGCTTTGTGAATTTGGCCCCTGGCTCACAAATGGTTGCTTACTACGCTGGCCAGCCAGATGATTTAGTGCTGCTGTCCACTAAAGCGGGTTATGGTTTCTTGGCTAACGTTTCTGATATGAGTACCCGCAATAAGGCTGGTAAATCTTTTGTGAGCATTGATGCCAAAGTTCCGGGTGATGCTCCATTGGGGGCGGTAAAAGTGAAGATGGGTATGAAGCAAGTTGCTTGCTTATCGCAGGCCTCTAAATTATTGGTATTCCCATTGGATGAACTCAAGCGTTTGCCAACAGGCGGTAAGGGCGTGATCCTGATGGGCTTGGATGATAAAGAGTTCCTAGCGTCTGCAATTGCTGTTGGTCCTGATGGCGCTACTTATGCTGGCGCTGGTCGAGCAGGAAAGCCAACAGAACTGAATCTAGATGCAAAAACGCTCAAATCGTTTGCGGGCAATCGCGCACGCAAGGGTCACTTTGTCGAGCCACGCCTGAAAGATGGCAAGCTGAAAGCGAATTAGGCGCACTAGCCCAATTGGTTTTTCTTGGGAACGCTGATGCCGTATTTAACGGCAATTACCTCCGCCAGAATCGACACTGCGATTTCTGGTGGGGTGAGAGCCCCAATATAAAGCCCTACTGGACCATGCAGTCTATTGACTTGTTCTCGGTTGAGATCAAACTCTAGAAGTCGTTCTTTGCGCTTTTGTGTATTCTTGCGACTTCCCAATGCGCCAACATAAAAGGCAGGGGATCTCAAAGCTTCCATCAGCGCCATGTCATCAAGTTTGGGGTCATGCGTGAGGGCTACAACTGCAGTATGTGGATCAACACCAATTTCCAGCAATACATCATCAGGCATGCCTTTGTGGAAAATAAGATCGTCACGATTTAGGCCTTCTGCATATTCTTCGCGAGGGTCGACCACAATGACTTCAAAGTCAGAAGCGAGTGCAAAGTCCGCCGTATAGAGCGATAGTTGGCCAGCGCCAATGATCACCATGCGCCAGCGTGGGCCGTAAGTGGTTTGCATCTCTTGATCGTTGCAAACAAATTCATCATGGCGAGATCCGCTACTTAAGCTCGATTTGCCAGTACTGAGATTGACTGTACGGCGACTAATTTGGTGGGAGGAGATTTGCTCTAGGAGCTGTTCCAAAATTGTGAGCTCTGGTTTGGGCTCAACCAGCAGTCTCAAAGTTCCTCCGCATGGCAGACCAAAGCGCGCAGCTTCTTGCTGGCTAACGCCATAGACCACCATTTCAGGGGTGTTGCGCGTCAGAATTTCCGTTTGTACACGGCGAATTAAGTCATCCTCGACACAGCCACCAGATACCGAACCTGCTACCTGACCATCGTCCCGAATGGCAAGCCATGATCCAATAGGTCGTGGGGCCGACCCCCAAGTTTGCACTACCGTAGCAATAGCTACTGAGTGGCCAGCTTTAAGCCAGCTGACGGCAGAGCGGAGGACGCTTAAATCGGTGCTATTCATGCTATGTGCTGTCTTTATTGTTTATTTTTTTAGTTTCCTATTTATTATCACTCTAATGACATCTTTCGGTTTGCAATCTAGTTCATCAAATCTTCGTTTGGCGGTACTGTTGCTTGCCGCAGGTGAGGGTAGTCGCTTGGGTTCCATACCAAAAGCACTGCTACAAAAGGATTCTCAAAGCCTCTTAAGTCGTTTTTGCCAATCAATCAAAACATTTGCCGTAATTGAATTAGTGGTTGTAACTGGTTTTCATGCGCAACCCATTGAATCCGAGTTGGCTGAAATACAAAAGAAATTCGATTTACCTATAAAGTGCGTCCGTAATCCCCATCCAGAATCGGGGCAAGCATCTTCGGTGCGTCTTGGTCTCGAATCTCTATCAACCAACTACGAGGTGTTGTTGGTGGCTTTGTGCGATCAACCTCTTATAGGCACCGCTGAAATTGATGCATTACTTGAACAATTTGAGCAACGTGCGCAGCAAATAGAAGTTGTTTTGCCAATGGTGGGTCAGCAGCGCGGCAATCCCGTGGTGTTTTCATATAAGGTGATTGCGGATATCTTGGCGATACCAAATATGGTGTGTAGATCTTATATAGATCAGCATCCAGCGCTAGTGCAAACCTTCACAACAGAAAGTCCAGCGTACATTGCTGATGTCGATACCGATGCCGACATCAGCAGGTTTGCTTTACAGCGCCCTTAGGCTTCAATTTCAGCGATTAATTCAATTTCAACGCAAGCGCCCAGAGGGATTTGCGCTACGCCAAAAGCGCTTCGGGCATGTTTCCCAGCATCACCAAACACTTCAACAAGTAATTCTGAGCAACCATTAATCACCAAATGATGCTCTGTGTATTGATCTGTGGAGTTCACCAAGCCCATGACTTTTACAATCCGCTTGACTTTACCGAGTGAGCCTAAATGATTTTGCAAGGTTGCGATGAGATCAATTGCGATCGATCTTGCTGCAGCTTTTCCAGCCTCAGTATCCATGTCTTTGCCTAACTTGCCTGCCCAAGGCTTGCCGTCTTTCTTGGCAATATGACCTGACAAGAAAACAGTATTACCGGTAGTAGCGGCCATGACGTAAGCAGCGGCAGGGGGTCCCGCTGGGGGCAACTCAATCCCAAGGGATTTGAGGCGATCAAGGTATGTGTTGCTCATGATTGTGAATCCATATTAAGTAGAAGATCAATCTTACCGGGAAGCACTTTCACCTTGCTTTTTTCAGTGCTTTTATCGACTCTGGGGGCCCAAATCCGCCAAACAATGACCCAAAGAGCGTCTCTCCGCTATACTCTCCCAAATTGATTTAAATCAAACTTATTAATACTGATTTCTATGAAAAAACTAACAATTCTTCCTCAAATGCTTGTTGCTGCTGGTTTGGCTCTTACGGGTTTTACTGCCCAGGCTGACGAAGTAAAAGGTAGCGCTGCCGCTGGAAATGCCAGGGTATGGCTTTGCGTTGGCTGTCACTCAATTCCCGACTACCGTGCAGACTACCCATTGGTCTATAAGGTTCCAATGTTAGGCGGTCAAAATGCCGGCTATATCGCTAGCGCCTTAGCGGCTTACAAGAAGGGTGAACGAAAGCATCCAACAATGCGCGCCATTGCAGGTAGCCTTTCTGATCAAGATATGGCTGACCTTGGCGAATACTATGCTGCGCAAACAGCCAGCTCACCTAACAACCCGTTGAAGTGATAGAGGCACGTTTATGAAATTTGCACTAATTACCGCAGTTTTACTATCGAGTATTGGCCTTGTTAACGTATCCAATGCTGCTAGCGTTGATAAAGGTCAGGCACTAGTTGAGAAAGCCAATTGTGCTTCTTGCCACGGCGCTGGCCTGAATGCCCCAATCTTGCCGGTTTATCCTAAACTGGCCGGTCAGTATCCTGACTACCTTTACTACGCCTTGAAGGCGTACAAAGTAGGTAATGGCAATCCACAATATGGTCGTAATAATGCGATTATGGGTTCACAAGTTCAAGTATTCTCCGATGCAGATCTGCAAGATATTGCTGCTTACATTGCATCCTTACCAGGAAACTTTGTAGTCAAGAAGTAAATTCCCTGGGCTGTAGATAAAGCAAAGGCTTAGATTAATATTCTAAGCCTTTGTTATTTATAGGTATTTTATATTACCTAAGTGCTTCCAGGCCTCTAGAGAAGTGCTTTCTCATAGCGGCTTCTGCAGCCAATTCATCTCGCTTGAGAATTGCCTGCAGGATTTCTCGATGCTCAAGGAGGGATGCTTGTAGTCTTCCTGTGCTCGTCAAAGAATCTTTTCGATGCAATTTGAGTACTTTCCTTAAATCAGCAATAACGCCATTCATCCACCGATTGCCGGCAATTTCCTGGATTAACTCATGAAATTTGCCATTAATTTCAAAGAATTGCTCAATATCTCGGTCTGCAGCGGCTTTTTCTAGTCGGTGGTGTAGGTGGTCGAGTTGATTTAGCTCATCCTCAGTTGCTTTTGTGGCGGATTCTTTTGCCGCTTGGCTCTCTAATAGCGATAACACCGTGAAAATTTGCTCTAAATCACCCCGATTGACTTCAGTCACGTAGGCGCCTCTGCGCATCTTGATCGTTATGAGGCCCTCAGAAGCCAATACTTTGATTGCTTCTCGCATCGGCGTCCTGCTAATTCCGTACTGCTCAGCCAGAGATTGTTCGTCCAGCCAGCTCCCTGGAGGAAATTGTTTGCTAAATATCTGCTCACGCAGCCGATCAGCTACATCCTCGTACAAGGGCCTGTTATTCAATTTTGTATTCATAATTATGAATACATGATAACTAGACAAATTCCAAATAGTCAAGCAGAATTGGAGAAATTAGATGCAATGCAATAAAACTACCAGGAGTGCTTTGTGAGTTCAGACAATAAAAGTTCATCAACAAGTTCATGGCCGGAAGTTCCAGAAACTAATTTGGACGCCTGGAAAAAGTCTGCACAGAAATCCGCGCCAAATGGCGATGTGGGCAAACTGGGCTGGAATACGCCAGATGGCATTCAGCTGAAAGCGCTCTATACCTCTGCCGATACCGAGGGATTGAGTTACACCAATACCTTGCCAGGTTTTGAACCTTTTGTTAGGGGTCCACAAGCAACGATGTATTCAGTTCGTCCATGGACCATACGTCAATATGCCGGCTTTTCTACTGCTCAAGAATCCAATGCGTTCTATCGGAAAGCATTGGCTGCGGGCGGACAAGGTGTATCCGTTGCCTTTGACTTGGCCACCCATCGAGGCTATGACTCTGATCATCCTCGTGTCACTGGTGATGTTGGTAAAGCTGGCGTTGCAATTGATTCTGTAGAAGATATGAAGATCTTGTTTGATGGCATTCCATTGGATAAGGTGTCTGTTTCTATGACTATGAATGGTGCCGTTTTGCCGGTATTAGCTGGCTATATTGTTGCTGGTGAGGAGCAAGGCGTAAAGCAGGAACAGTTATCGGGCACGATTCAGAACGACATACTCAAAGAGTTCATGGTGCGCAATACCTATATTTATCCGCCAGAGCCATCGATGCGGATTATTGGCGACATTATTGAATACACCGCTAAGCACATGCCGAAATTCAACTCGATTTCGATTTCGGGTTATCACATGCAAGAAGCTGGCGCAAATCAAGTTTTGGAACTGGCCTTTACATTGGCCGATGGAAAAGAGTACGTCAAAACAGCGCTTGCAAAAGGATTGGATGTGGACGGCTTTGCGGGCCGCTTGTCCTTCTTCTTTGCAGTTGGCATGAACTTCTATTTAGAGGTCGCCAAATTACGCGCTGCAAGGTTGTTGTGGTGGCGCATCATGAAGTCTTTCGAGCCGAAAAATCCAAAGTCTTTGATGTTGCGTACCCATTGTCAAACATCGGGCTGGTCTTTAACAGAGCAGGACCCCTATAACAACGTTGTGAGAACAACTGTTGAAGCTATGGCAGCTGTATTCGGTGGCACCCAATCCCTCCACACGAACTCATTTGATGAGGCAATTGCCTTGCCTTCAGAGTTTTCAAGTCGAATAGCACGGAATACTCAGTTGATTCTTCAAGAAGAAACCCACATCACTAGCGTGATTGACCCTTGGGCAGGTTCTTACATGATGGAGAGCCTCACGCAAGAGATGGCAGATAAGGCCTGGGAAATTATTCAAGAAGTCGATGCCATGGGTGGAATGACCAAGGCTGTAGAAAGTGGTTGGGCTAAATTAAAGATTGAGGCATCGGCCGCTGAGAAGCAAGCCAAGATTGACTCTGGCTCCGATGTGATTGTTGGTGTGAATAAATATAAGCTTGAAAAAGAAGATCTCGTGGATGTTTTGGTGATTGACAACGATCGCGTTCGAGATGGTCAGGTTGCGCTTCTGAAAGATATTAGAGCAAAGCGCGACAGTAAAAAAGTAGAGGCCGCATTAGAAGCATTAACCAAAGCTGCTGAGGACAACACCGGAAACTTGTTGGAATTGGCAGTGAATGCAATACGTTTACGCGCTACGGTTGGTGAAGTATCTGATGCATTGGAAAAGGTTTACGGGCGCCATCGCGCCGATACTCAAAAGGTGACCGGCGTGTATGCAGCTGCCTATGACTCAGCCGAGGGCTGGGAAAAACTCAAACTAGAAATCGCTGACTTTGCCAAAGATTTTGGCCGACGTCCACGCGTGATGATCGCTAAGCTTGGTCAAGATGGTCATGATCGTGGCGCCAAGGTTGTGGCTACAGCCTATGCAGACTTGGGCTTTGATGTGGATATCGGCCCGCTGTTCCAAACCCCCGAAGAGTGCGCACGTCAGGCTATTGAAAACGACGTTCATGCATTGGGTGTTTCAACGCTAGCAGCAGGTCATAAGACATTGGTTCCGGCCATCATTGCGGAACTGAAAAAACAAGGCTCAGATGACATCATCGTCTTTGTGGGCGGCGTGATCCCTAGGCAAGATTACGAGTTTCTTTACGAGGCAGGCGTGAAAGGTATTTATGGACCAGGCACCCCAATCCCAGCTTCGGCTAAGGATGTGCTTGAGCAAATTCGTAAATCAATAAAACCAGCTTAGCCTGGATTAGAGAACATGCTCGAAGCTGCCGATCAAACTTTAGTGAGCGACCTCACTGGTATTCAGTCGCTAAAACAGCGACGTGCATTAGCGAAGATCATTACCTTGCTTGAGTCTACACGCTTAGATCATCGTAAACGTGCTGATGAAGTACTCAATACGCTCCTGCCAAAGACTGGAAAATCATTTCGTTTAGGGATCTCTGGAGTGCCTGGGGTAGGTAAGTCTACGCTGATTGAAACTCTCGGTTTGTATCTGATTGAAAAAGGTCATCGCGTTGCTGTGATGGCGATTGATCCTTCTTCGAGTTTATCTGGAGGATCTATTCTGGGCGATAAAACCCGCATGGAGCGCCTCTCAGTTTTAGAAGGCGCCTTCATTAGACCAAGCCCATCCTCCGGAACGCTAGGCGGTGTTGCCGAGAAAACCCGTGAAGCCATGTTAGTAGCGGAGGCAGCCGGGTTTGATGTCATCATTGTCGAGACTGTCGGTGTTGGGCAAAGTGAAATTGCTGTGTCTGGCATGACAGATATGTTCTTGCTATTGCAGTTGCCAAATGCTGGAGACGATCTTCAGGCAATCAAAAAAGGCGTCATGGAAATTGCGGATCTCATTGCTATTAATAAAGTTGATATTGATCCTGATGCAGCTACGCGTGCGCAACTATTTATTACTAGTTCTTTGCGTTTACTAGGTTTTCAAGGAAATCCTGATCATGCTTCCCATGATCAAGAGTTTTGGCATCCAACCGTCATTACCTTAAGCGCCCTCGAGGGTAAGGGCATTCCTGAGTTATGGGAAAAGGTTTCTCAATTTCAAAAACTGCAAAGGGCAAACGGCAAATTTGAGAGCCGTCGCAAGCAACAGGCAGGTGCATGGATGTGGGATCGTATCGATGCTGGTCTAAAAACCGCTTTCCGAAACAATCAAGCAGTGCAAGAACTATTGCCAATTTTAAGTGCACAAGTAAATCAAGGAACTATGGCAGCTTCAGTTGCGGCAAGACGCTTATTAGAGTCCATGGGGCATGAATTTTTCTAAGGAGCAGGAAATGAAGGAAATCATTCAACAGCTGGAAGCGAAGCGCGAGCTTGCCCGATTGGGTGGTGGGCAAAAGCGTATTCAGGCTCAGCATGCGAAGGGCAAATTAACAGCCCGTGAGCGTATTGAATTATTGCTGGATGCCGGCACTTTTGAAGAGTGGGATATGTTCGTGGAACATCGCTGCCATGACTTTGGAATGGCCGATCAAACAGTGCCAGGTGATGGCGTAGTTACCGGTTATGGAATGATTAATGGCCGCTTGGTGTTTGTATTTTCACAAGATTTCACTGTATTAGGCGGATCTTTATCTGAAGCACATGCAGAAAAAATTTGCAAAATCATGGATCAGGCCCTGAAGGTTGGTGCGCCTGTGATTGGCTTAAATGACTCTGGCGGCGCACGTATTCAGGAAGGCGTTGCTTCCTTAGGCGGCTATGCAGAAATCTTTCAGCGTAACGTTACTGCTTCAGGTGTGATTCCACAGATCTCTTTGATCATGGGGCCATCCGCTGGTGGTGCCGTATATTCACCGGCGTTGACCGACTTCATCTTCATGGTTAAAGACAGTTCTTATATGTTTGTCACTGGTCCAGAAGTTGTCAAGACTGTTACTCATGAGGACGTCACCTCTGAAGAATTAGGTGGTGCTGTAACGCATTCAACCGTGTCAGGAGTCTGCGACTTGGCATTTGATAATGATGTTGAAGCAATCATGATGCTGCGTCGTTTCTTTAATTATTTGCCGCTCTCTAACCGCGAAAAACCACCGCTAATTAAAGGCGCAAACCGCAATGAAGAGTTTGATTTCTCCTTGGATACCTTGGTGCCCTCTAATCCAAATCAACCATATGATATGAAAGAGTTGATTGAGAAGATTGCCGATGATGGCGAGTTCTTCGAATTGCAGCCTGACTACGCTAAAAATATTGTGATTGGTTTTGCGCGTATGGAAGGACGTTCAATTGGTATCGTAGCAAACCAACCATTAGTTTTGGCTGGCTGTTTGGATATTAAAGCCTCCATTAAGGCTGCACGTTTCGTTCGTTTCTGTGATGCCTTTAATATTCCAGTGGTGACCTTAGTAGATGTTCCAGGCTTCATGCCAGGTACTGCACAAGAGTACGGCGGCATTATTAAGCATGGGGCTAAATTACTCTATGCCTACGCTGATTGCACTGTGCCTAAAGTGACATTGATTACTCGCAAAGCCTACGGCGGAGCCTATGATGTGATGGCCTCAAAGCATTTACGTGGTGACGTGAACTTTGCATGGCCATCCGCAGAAATTGCGGTGATGGGTCCAAAGGGTGCTGTTGAGATTATCTTCCGTGAAGAAAAATCTGATCCCGAGAAGATTGCAGCCCGTGAAGCAGAGTACAAATCGAAGTTTGCAAACCCATTTGTTGCTGGGCGTCGTGGTTATATCGATGACGTCATTTTGCCTCATGAAACGCGCAAACGTATTGCCCGTTCTCTGGCGATGCTGAAAGATAAAGACTTGAAGAATCCTGCCCGTAAACACGGCAATATTCCTCTGTAAGGGCGCCAACAAATCATGACTACGAAAATGTTTAAGAAAATTTTGATTGCAAATCGCGGCGAGATTGCTTGTCGCGTTATGAGTACCGCCAAGAAAATGGGTATTAAGACGGTGGCCGTCTATTCAGAAGCAGACAAAGAAGCGCGTCACGTGCAGCTAGCAGATGAGGCGATATGTATTGGGCCTGCATCTTCTAGAGAATCTTATTTGCTAATGGATCGCATCATTCAGGCTTGTAAAGATACGGGTGCTGAGGCAGTTCATCCTGGGTATGGTTTTTTATCTGAGAACGAACAGTTCGCCAGACGTTGCGAAGAGGAGGGTATTGTCTTCATCGGCCCGAAATACCAATCCATTGCTGCAATGGGTGACAAGATTGCCTCCAAGAAATTGGCATTAGAGGCCAAGGTCAACACAATCCCGGGCCACAACGAGGCAATCGCAACAACTGAAGAAGCAGTCAAAATCGCTCATGGTATTGGCTACCCAGTGATGATTAAGGCTTCTGCTGGAGGCGGTGGCAAGGGTCTGCGAGTAGCATTTAATGATAAAGAGGCGGCCGAAGGTTTTGCTGCATGCAAGACCGAGGCAATGAATAGCTTTGGTGATGATCGTATCTTTATTGAGAAGTTTGTTGAAGGCCCGCGCCATATTGAGATTCAGATATTGGGTGATTCGCATGGCAACGTGGTGTATCTAAATGAGCGAGATTGTTCGATTCAGCGTCGTCACCAGAAGGTGATCGAGGAAGCGCCATCACCCTTTATCGATCCTGCAACTCGTAAGGCTATGGGTGACCAAGCTGTTGCTTTGGCTAAAGCAGTGAACTATCAATCTGCCGGTACTGTCGAGTTTGTGGTGGGCAAAGATAAGTCTTTCTACTTTTTGGAGATGAACACCCGCCTACAAGTCGAGCATCCGGTAACCGAGTCGATCACAGGTCTTGACCTCGTTGAGCAAATGATTCGTGTAGCTGCCGGCGAAAAGCTCGCTTTTAAGCAAGCGGATGTGAAGTTGGATGGTTGGTCAATAGAATGCCGTATCAATGCTGATGATCCATTTCGCAATTTCTTACCTTCGACTGGACGTTTAGTTAAGTATCGCCCACCAGAAGCCATCAATGGCGTACGCGTCGATACAGGCGTATATGAGGGCGGTGAGATTCCGATGTATTACGACTCCATGATTGCCAAATTGATTGTGCATGGCAGGGATCGCACTGAGGCTATAGAAAAAATGCGTGCTGCCTTAAATGATTTCGTCATTCGGGGCATCCATTCTAATATTCCTTTTCAGGCAGCGCTGTTGCAGCATCCCCGTTTTGTGAATGGTGATTTCACAACGGGCTTTATTGCAGAGGAATATCCAGAAGGATTTAAAAAAGACTCCGTACAACCAACTGATCCGAAGCGCCTTGCAGCACTGGCTGCCTTTATGCGCTATCGCTACCTAGAGCACATCAAAATGATTGACGGTCAATTAGCTGGCCATGAAATGATCATAGCGAAAAAGTTTGTTGTGGTTACGGGTATCAAAGCCGGCTCGATGAATGATCCAGTTGAGCTGCCTATTCGCGTCGAGTTAAAGGATGGAATTTACTCTGTCTATATCGATGAGGCCGATGAAGTAAGTCGTTACGATATCGTTAGTGATTGGCGCCCAGGACAAATTTGTCTGAACGCTACCATTAATGGCAGCCATAAAATTACTGCACAAGTAGAGCGCCGTAGTGTGAAATATATTTTGGTGCTTGATGGCGTACATTTTGAATGTATGGTCCTGAGCCCATTAGGTGCAGAGCTCCAGCGCCGGATGCCAGTGAAGCTGCCACCGGATACATCGAAGTTGGTGATGTCGCCCATGCCTGGTCTTTTGACGAAGATTGCTGTCAAGGCCGGCGAGACGGTAACAGCGGGTCAAAAACTCGCATCAATCGAGGCCATGAAAATGGAAAATACACTGTCAGCAATGCAAGATGGTGTAGTAGCAGAGATTTGCGCTAACGAGGGCGATAGCTTGGCAGTTGATCAACTCATCATTCGCTTCGAATAAGGAAAAAGATGTCTGCTAAGCCATTTAAAATTTTAGGCATCCAGCAAATTGCTATTGGTGGCGTGAATAAAGACCGCCTAAAGAAATTATGGGTTGATCTGTTGGGCTTTGAATATAAGAGTACTTTTGTCTCTGAGCGTGAAAACGTGGATGAGGATATTTGTGCAATTGGTAAAGGTGCGTATGAGGTTGAAGTTGATTTGATGCAACCTTTTGATATTGAAAAGAAGCCGGCAGTACATCAAACCCCCTTAAATCACATTGGTTTATGGGTGGATGACCTGCCTAAAGCAGTTGAATGGCTATCTGCTAATGGTCTGCGTTTTGCCCCAGGCGGTATTCGCAAGGGAGCGGCTGGTTTTGACATCACTTTTGTCCACCCTAAAGGTAATGAGGAGTTCCCGATTAGTGGCGAAGGGGTCTTAATTGAGCTTGTACAGGCGCCGCCTGAAGTGATTGCAGAATTGGGTTCATAATTTCATTTTTAAAGCACAGTAAACGAGTTCAAATTGGCCCGCATTCTAGCCATCGACACCTCAACAGCTTGGTGTTCGGTGGCTTTATCTTTAGGTGATCAAGCACCAATAGTCCGACATGAGTTGGTATCGGCTGGCGCTAGCCAACTGGTTTTACCTTGGGTTGAGGATCTGCTGGATGAGGCAAATTTGAAGCTAAATGGACTTGATGCCATTGCGGTTGGGATTGGTCCTGGTGCCTTTACAGGGGTCAGGCTTGGTGTAGCAGCAGTTCAAGGCTTGGCCATCTCCTGTAATTTGCCAGTTTTGCCTGTGGCTAGCTTGGATGCCATTGCGGCGCAATTCATTAAAACGGAAGACTTCAGTCGGGCAAAGCCAGCACATTTTGTCATCGCCATAGATGCCCGTATGGATGAAATTTATTGGGCTAAATACGAAACTCCGATTGGTGCAGATCAATTGCCAAAGCGTATCACCGCTATCCATTTGTCAAAGCCTGAAGAATTAGATCTCGTTGATGTTGATCATTTAGCCGGTAGTGCTATTAAGACCTACGGCGATCGCCTATTGACCAAGGTAAACGTACCACTTTCTTCGGTTACGCTGGATGCGGAAATCCATCTAACCGCCTTAGGCATCTTAGATTGCGCTAAGCAAAATTATCTGGAAGGTAAGCAAATCGATGTGCGCATGCTTGAACCGCTGTATGTGCGAGATAAGGTTGCCTTTACCACCCTAGAACGCCAAGAATTACTCAAGTAATGTCTGAGAGCTTTTCTGAACTTTCTTTTCTGCCTATGCAGACTGCAGATTTAGATGCTGTTTTAGAGATTGAATCGGTATCGCATCAGCACCCGTGGACCAGGGGAAATTTTTCCGATTCGCTAGCGGCAGGACATTGGGCTTATTGCATTCGCCCGCAAGTAGATCAGGCGGTCAAAGGTTCCTATTTAGATCCCGCAATTTTATGGGCTTATTGCATTCTCTTTCCCGCAGTTGATGAATTGCATTTGCTGAACATTACGGTATCTACAAAGTTGCGCAAGCTGGGGTTGGGTTCCAGGATGATGGCGGCAATCGAGGGTGTGGCTGCGCAGCAAAAAATTCCCAGAATTATTCTAGAAGTTCGGCCGTCGAATGTTGCGGCAGTCAATTTGTATCAAAAGCTTGCTTACGAGCAAATTGGTATGCGTAAAAATTACTATCCAGCTGATCCACACTTGGGAACACGCGAAGATGCGCTCGTGATGGCTAAATCGATTAAGCTAGAGTCATGAGCAATACACATTCAGTCTTCCTGAAGGAAATGGGCATTACCGAATGGTCTTCTAAAGATGCGGTTCATGCCATCTCATCTGCGGAAAGTTCAGTCCAAGTACAGCAGGCAACTGCTATAGCACCCCAAGAGGCTGTTGAAAAAGTTTCTCAAGGGCATTGGTGGTTCTTTGGTACTCAGCCGCAAGGTGATGCGCAGACTCTCTTTCAGAATGTCGTCCGCACGCTAGGTTTAGGACCGCAAGAGTGGTCATGGAAGAGTACCAACGATAATCTGGGTGCGCTTCAAGCCCCGGGCGATGGTTTGCCAGTGGTGGCGTTTGCCTTTGGAGGTCCTATCGCTCAAAAAATTACTGGTGAGCGAGATCCTTTGCCGCAACTACGTGAAACGATACTCTCTCTAAATAATGGGGCTGATGAGGAGATTCCAGTCATCGCTTCATTTGACTTGGCGCAACTAGTTACTAAACCCAAAGACAAGGCCTTGCTCTGGCAGGATCTTTTATTAGCAAAGTCAGTACTGCAGAATATTTAATGCTTGTGTTCACCGATGAGGTGCATCGAGTCATATTCCGCTTGGTTTTTAGCGTGACGCTTAATAACCAGCCACATCAAGCCACTGACTGTTAATCCAAAGCCAATGATGACATACGGTACTGGTACATCAAGCCATATCAATACTGAATACATGGCAAGCATCATTAGCACCGAAATATTTTCATTGAAGTTTTGAACTGCGATTGAGTGGCCGGCAGACATCAGCACGTGACCGCGATGCTGCAGTAGTGCGTTCATTGGTACAACAAAATAGCCTGCCAACCAACCAACTAGTATCAATAAAAGATATGCCGGTAGCAAATTGAGGCTTACTTGCATTTTGCCGATTGTCATCATCGTTATATTAGGCAACATATCTGAGTTGTAGACAGCCATCACACAAACCACTAAACCCATGGCGATGCCATATGGCAATACCTTTAGAGAGTTACGAAGAGGTACGCGACCTGCGGCCCAAACGGCTCCACCGGCTACTCCGACAGCGGATATGGCTTGCAGAATGGCGCCTTGCGACAGATTCATGTGAAGGGCAACTTGAGCCCACTTAATCACAATAAATTGCAGAGTAGCACCAGCACCCCAAAACAAAGTGGTCACTGCCAATGAGATTTGACCGAGGCGATCATTCCATAAGGTTTTAAAGCAAACTGAAAAATCTTTGATAAGTTCAATGGGATTTGCTTTTTGAGCAACATAGCGCGCCCCGGTATCTGGAATCTTGAGATTAATCAGTGCTGCAACGATATAAATCATCATGATGATCATGATGGCGGATTCAGCAGGCGTATCAATCCCCGTATCAATGGTTGGCATATCCAATGCCAGCAGGCTTTGGGATACCGTACTGCTAATCAAAACACCACCTAAGACGGTACCTAAAATAATGGAGCCAACCGTGAGGCCTTCGATCCAGCCATTGGCAGCCACTAGTTTTTCTGGTGGGAGAAGTTCAGTCAAAATTCCATACTTCGCGGGTGAATAGGCTGCAGCACCAAGACCGACGATCGCATAAGCTAGCAATGGGTGGCTACCAAAAAGCATGACTACGCAGCCTACGAACTTAATCGTATTGGTGATGAACATGACATTGCCCTTGGGGCGTGAGTCTGCAAAGGCGCCTACAAAGGCAGCTAGAACCACATAGGACAATACGAAGAATAATTTGAGTAAAGGGGTCATCCAGGCCGGAGCATGAAGCTGGGCCAATAGGGCAATTGCTGCGATCAGCAGGGCGTTATCAGCAAGCGACGAAAAAAATTGCGCCGCCATAATGATGTAAAAACTACGGTTCATTCGTACAATCTAGTCATTGATTCAATTAAAACACGAAAGGAGGGGTCAATATGGGCCCTTCAGCTAATGGCTTGATTAATAGGCCAATTTTGGCATCGATTTACACCGAGGCCTTTCGGCATAATTTAAACAGAGTTCGGGAGCTTGCTCCAGAGTCTAAGATTTGGTCTGTCATTAAGTCTAGAGCCTACGGGCACTCTTTTGAGGCCGCCTTGCAGGGCTTGGCATCTACCGACGGTTTTGCCCTCCTAAACATGGAAAGTGCACTGCGTTTAAGGGAGCAAGGTTGGCAGGGCAGAATCCTATTATTGGAAGGGTTATTCCATGAAAATGAATTGGCACTAGCCCACAAGTTGTCATGCGATCTCGTTGTTCATTGCGAAGCTCAGGTTGAATGGCTTGAGAAATATCAAGCGCATAAACCATTTAATGTTTTTCTGAAAATGAATACCGGCATGAATCGCCTAGGCTTAAAACCTGCAGCCTACAGAACGGCATTTCATCGCTTGCATGCCTCGGGTTGCAAAATGCATCACATGACGCATTTTGCAAATGCTGATCAAGTTGATCGGATTCCCACTGTCGATAGTCAGTTGGAATTATTTAATGACACGATTGATGGCTTGGCTGCCCCCACTTCACTGGCTAACTCAGCGGCGATTTTGTGGCATCGCAATGCTCTTGGCGATTGGGTTAGACCTGGAATTATGCTTTATGGCGCATCGCCAACAGGGCTGTACTCGGATATTCAGAATGCCCATTTAAAGGCGGTAATGCATCTACATAGTGAAATCATTGATATTCAGGAGTTGGAAAAAGGCGAACGCATTGGTTACGGTGGACGCTTTGAGACTCCTGAAGCAATGAGGGTGGGCATCATCGCTTGCGGATATGCCGATGGTTATCCGCGTCACGCAAAAGATGGTACGCCAGTCTGGGTAAGTGACGGAAGCAAAGATGGCGGAATAATTTGCCCAATCGTTGGTCGTGTATC
This sequence comes from Polynucleobacter sp. MG-5-Ahmo-C2, assembly GCF_018687735.1. NCBI lineage: Bacteria > Pseudomonadati > Pseudomonadota > Betaproteobacteria > Burkholderiales > Burkholderiaceae > Polynucleobacter > Polynucleobacter sp. MG-5-Ahmo-C2. The sequence goes on from NZ_CP061304.1 coordinate 822,629, forward strand.
GATGGATATGATGAGCATTGATCTACGTAATGCACCTCATGCAAAAATCGGTAGCGTTGTAGAGTTATGGGGCGATAAGGTTCCTGTTGATGATGTTGCACAAATGAGTGACACCATTGGGTATGAACTTCTTTGTGCTGTAGCCCCTCGTGTCCCTGTAGTCATTAAGTAAACATTAAAGGGTAGCTAGAGAAGGTGCTTCAATAAAAAACCCCATTCAATTTGAATGGGGTTTGAACTTGCGATACCTTGCGTTCTTACTTATTCCAGAACTGCCACCATCTACGCTCTTTCTTCACGCGCTGCCCAGTTTCTAACATCTGACTATCCGGAAAGTTAAGCTTAAAGACGCGAGCCGTATCGTTGCTGAGGTCAACCATGCCCAGCTTTTGATAGGACTTATACAGCAGATAGAGAGCCTCTTCCACGGCAGGTGCGCGGTCATAGTCTCGAATGACGAGCTGCGCACGATTGGCGGAGGCTAAATAGGCGCCGCGCTGATAATAAAAACGGGCCACAATCACATCGGCTTCAGCCAGCGAATTGACGATATAGCGCATCCGATCCAAAGCGTCTGGTGCGTATTTACTGTCGGGAAAACGTTCGACAACTACTTTGAATGATTCAAACGCATCTTTAGCTGCTTGCGGATCACGCTCACTTAAATCTTGGCCGGTAAATTTACCAAGCCAACCCAAGTCATCATTGAAGGTGATAAGACCTCTGAGGTAATAGCCATAATCTAAGTTTGGACTACCTTGATGCAATTTGATAAAGCGATCGATCGCAACCAGTGCTTGTGCTTGTTCATTGCCCTTCCAGTAGCAATAAGCAGCATTAATTTGCGCTTGCTGTGAGTAGGGGCCAAATGGAAAGCGTGCCTCTAGTTTGTCAAAGTATTTGCCGCATTTAACGAAGTCACCATCATTTAATTTATCGGTGGCTTCCGAATAGAGTTTGGCTTCTGACCAAATATCGGTATCGTCTTTTTGGCCATCGCTACCGGCGCATCCACTGAGTAATAGCACTGCCGTCAGCATTACCAAAAGCAATGCTAGGGGGCTGTTATTAAAAAAAGTGGCCTTTTTTTGTTGGGCAGAGTTACCAGCAAGCCTTAAACTGGCGTCTGATATTACGTCGGACATTACTGAAAGGCTCTTTAAGCGTGGCATTGCCGCAAACTCCTGATTCGAATCCTACCGATTATATCGATGATGAGGATTTCATCTCCCTGGAGATTCCTTTAGAGATGGCTGGGGAGCGACTCGACAAGGTATTAGCAGGGTCTTTGCCTGATTATTCCCGTAATCGACTCAAAGCCTGGGTTGAGGCAGGGGCTGTTATGGTGGACGGAAAAGTCACCAAAGCCCGTTATTTGCTGCATGGTGGTGAAAGTATTAAGCTCTTTCCACAAGAAATGCCGGAGCAATTTGCCTTCAATCCGGAAGATATTCCTTTGGATGTTGTTTATGAGGACGAATCTATCATCGTGATAAATAAGCAGCCAGGTTTGGTAGTGCATCCAGCCGCCGGAAATTGGTCGGGCACTTTGCTCAATGGACTCTTATTTCGCTATCCAGAGCTCAAGTCCTTACCTAGGGCTGGGATTGTTCATCGCTTAGATAAAGACACTTCTGGGTTGATGGTGGTAGCTCGCACCGCTCAAGCTCAAACTGCTCTAGTAAGGCAGCTACAAGAGAGAACTGTTGGGCGTCGCTATTTATCTTGGGTTTGGGGTGATGCGCCTAGTCAAGGCAAAGTTTTAGCCTCTGTTGGCAGGGATCAACGCGATCGTCTTCGAATGGCAGCCGGCAGCCCACAGGGTAAGCCTGCAGCGACTGTATTTCGAAGGCTTGCAAAGGGCAGTTTTAATGAGTCTCCTCTAGCCTTGCTTGAGTGCCGCCTAGAGACAGGGCGTACGCATCAAATCCGCGTACACCTCGAATCACTTGGCTTTCCATTGCTAGGCGATCCGGTTTACCGTAAAAAAACGCCTGGAGTTGCCAAGTCCTTGCCATTTGAGCGCCAGGCTCTACATGCATACGCCCTCAGTTTGCAACATCCCTTATCTCAGCAATGGATGACTTGGTTTCGCTTGCCGCCGCTTGATTTGATGGACTTATTGCCACAGCTTGGCATGGGCCCCGAGGTGCTGCCAAGGGAAGAGGCTTTATTAGCATCCATTCATCATGAGCATCAATCATGAGCTTTATTTTGCCTAAATGGTCAGCCCCACAATGTGTTCATTCATTGCAAACAACAAGGCAGGACGGCATTAGCAATCCACCTTATGAAAGCCTCAATCTTGGGGATCATGTTGGAGATCAATACCCAAGAGTTCTAGCAAATCGTCAAATTCTGAGAAAGCATCTACCGACAGAGCCTATATGGCTTAAACAAACACACGGTGTTCAGGTGAGTACGCCTGCTAGTCGCGCCCTAGTGATTGCTAAGCCATTCGAGGCCGATGCTGCCGTAACAAATATTCCAAACGAGGTATTGGCTATTTTGACGGCTGATTGCTTACCGGTCCTACTTTCTACTACTAATGGTTCTGTTATTGGCGCCGCCCATGCAGGGTGGCGTGGCTTATGCGATGGCATTTTGGAAAACACAGTAAGCGAAATGCTCAAGCTTGTAGATCTTCCTAGGGCAGCAGAGTTGGTCGCCTGGATGGGACCAGCAATTGGTGCAGAATCCTTTGAAGTTGGCCAGGATGTATTGGAACGTTTTCAGGAAACGGGGATGCATGACATCCAGCAGTGTTTTTTACCTATTCCCCATAAGCCTGGAAAGTATTTTGCTGACATTTATCAGTTAGCACGAGATCGACTCACGGCTATTGGCTTGAAATCCATCTTTGGCGGTGATATGTGTACCGTGAAAAATGAAGCACAATTTTTCTCCTATCGTCGTGATGGAGTAACGGGTCGATCTGCATCCCTCATTTGGATTTCCAAATAACGTTGATTGTGTGCGGGTAAACACTAGCCCATTTCTGCGGCTAGGGTTATTGCGTATAACTTTATAAGCAGTATAGACCGAGAATGATCCTAATTAATTGAAGAGACTACTATGTTTGCAGGCATGAATACCGGGGCCACCCCATCATTGGCGCCGCACCATATGGCGATGATTCCTCCAGAGCGCTTGGCGGAAATTCAAAAGGAATACTTCGCCGAGTTAGCACATATTGCGACTAATCCCGAAGCCATTGAGGTAAAGGATCGTCGCTTTGCTGGTAAAGCTTGGCATTCATCTTGGAGCAAGGTGATTGCTGCAACCTATTTGTTGAACTCAAAACATCTGATGTCTTTAGCCAATGCAGTGGATACAGATGAAAAGACTAGACAGAAGATTCTGTTTACGACCGAGCAAATGATCGATGCGCTCTCGCCATCGAACTTCATTGCGACTAATCCAGAGGTGCTAGAAAATATTATCAGTACCCAGGGCCAATCGATTCAAAAAGGGATCGTAAATTTGCTGGGCGACATGAAGAAGGGCAAAGTTTCTCAAACGGATGAGAGCGCTTTTGAGGTTGGAAAGAATATTGCAACAACAGAGGGTCACGTTGTCTTTCGTAATGAATTATTTGAATTAATCCAATACACGCCGCTGACGGAAACTGTTTTTGAACGCCCTTATTTAATGGTGCCTCCATGCATTAATAAATATTACATTTTGGATTTGCAGCCCGATAACTCCGTTGTGCGCCATATGGTTGCTCAAGGACATACCGTCTTCCTCGTTTCCTGGAAAAACCCAGATGCCGCTATGGCGGAGGTGAGCTGGGATGATTACGTTGGAAAAGGTGTCATTAAAGCGATTGAGGTTGTAAAAGATATTGGCAATACCAAGCAGATCAATATCCTAGGATTTTGTGTTGGCGGTACCCTAACGTCTTCAGCCTTAGCAGTTCTTGCGGCACGCGATGAGCACCCAGCAGCTAGCCTAACTTTATTTACAACCTTATTGGATTTCACCAATACGGGCGTTTTAGATGTCTTTATTGATGAAGGCATGGTGGAGTTACGCGAGAACACCATCGGCGGCAAGAATGGCAAGTGCGGAATGATGTCTGGTTTAGATCTAGGGAACACTTTTTCCTTCTTGCGTCCTAACGATTTAGTTTGGAACTATGTAGTTGAAAACTATCTCAAAGGCAATTCTCCGCCCCCATTTGATTTGCTCTATTGGAATGGTGATTCAACCAACTTGCCAGGCAATATGTATTGCTGGTACTTACGTCATACCTATTTGCAGAATGATTTAGTTAAGCCTGGCAAGCTTAAGATTTGTGGTGAGAAAGTTGATTTAGGCAAGATTAAGTGCCCAGCCTATTTATATGCTTCTCAAGAGGACCATATTGTTCCTTGGCAATCTGCTTATGAATCAACGCATATCCTGAAAGGGAAAAATCGTTTTGTTCTTGGCGCCTCTGGTCATATTGCTGGTGTGATAAATCCGCCAGCAAAAAATAAGCGTTATTACTTTGAAAATAACAAGATTGCAGCTACTGCAGATGAATGGCTTAAAGGCGCAAAGCAACTACCCGGAAGCTGGTGGCCGAATTACACCAAATGGCTTGAGCAATTTGGCGGAGAAAAAAAACCAGCAAGCAAAACATTTGGTAATGCCAAGTACAAAAAAATGGATGCTGCACCTGGGGTGTATGTAAAAGAAAAGGCAGTTCAAGCGGCTTAAGCGCCGTAAAAATTCATGAAGGTTTTTTAAGGGGGAAATCAATGTCTCAAAAAGTCGCGTACGTAACTGGTGGTATGGGCGGTATTGGTACTGCTATTTGCCAACGTTTAGCAAAAGATGGATTTAAGGTGATCGCTGGTTGCGGTCCAAATTCACCGCGTAAAGATCGATGGATTGCTGAGCAGAAGGCTTTGGGTTATGACTTTATTGCCTCCGAAGGTAATGTCTCTGATTGGGACAGTACTGTTGCTGCTTTCGAGAAGGTAAAGGCTGAAGTGGGCCGCGTCGACGTATTGGTAAACAATGCCGGCATTACGCGCGACAGCGTATTCCGCAAGATGACCCCTGATGCATGGAAGGCTGTGATTGATACCAACTTAAATTCGCTTTTTAACGTTACCAAACAAGTGATCGATGGCATGGTTGAAAACAATTGGGGTCGTGTGATCAATATTTCTTCTGTCAATGGTCAAAAAGGTCAGTTTGGTCAGGCGAACTATTCAACTGCTAAGGCAGGTTTACATGGTTTCACAATGGCCCTGGCACAAGAGGTTGCCACTAAAGGCGTTACTGTGAACACCGTTTCTCCAGGTTACATTGGTACCGATATGGTTAAAGCCATCCGCGAAGATGTTCTTGAGAAGATTGTTGCTGGTATTCCTGTGAAGCGTTTAGGTACTCCTGAAGAAATTGCTTCCATTTGCTGCTGGATTGCTTCTGATGATGGTGGCTATGCAACTGGTGCAGACTTCTCATTAAACGGCGGCATTCACACTGGCTAATACTGCAGTGCAGCATTTCTGCACAATGATTTGGTCGCAACATTGCTTATTTACCTTTGCATCAAACTAGAGATAAACTAGGCTAATGTTGCGTTGCAGTATTCAGTAAGGAAAAAAATGGTTACCCGAACAAAGCGAGCTGGTGAAGACCGCCTCATTAAGAAATACCCCAATCGTCGTCTCTACGATACCCAAACCAGCACCTATGTCACCTTGTCTGACATTAAGGGGTTGGTCATGGGAAATGAAGTTTTCAAAGTGATTGATGCAAAGACGGATGAAGATCTGACTCGCAATATTTTGTTGCAAATTATTCTGGAAGAAGAGGCTGGTGGTGCTCCAGTGTTCTCCTCTCAAATGCTTTCACAAATCATTCGCTTCTATGGCAACTCGATGCAAGGTTTGATGGGTAATTATCTTGAAAAGACAATGCAGTCTTTCGTGGATATTCACAATAAATTAGGTGATCAGACCAAAGGCTTAGGCGCTGGTAGTACGCCTGAAGCTTGGTCGCAAATGATGAATCTTCAAAACCCCCTCATGCAAGGCTTGATGGGGAATTACATGGAGCAGAGCAAAGATTTATTTGTAAAAATGCAAGAGCAATTACAGGGCTCACAAAACCTATTTGGTAATTTTGCGTTTACACCACAACCTACTAAAAACCAAAAAGAATAGTTGTGGCTGGGAAAATTGGTTTTGTATCCTTAGGCTGCCCTAAGGCGCTCGTTGATTCTGAGCTGATTCTCACGCAATTGAGTGCCGAAGGGTATGAGACGGCAAAGGATTATTCAGGTGCTGACTTAGTGGTTGTGAATACCTGCGGATTTATCGACTCTGCGGTAGAAGAAAGTCTTGCTGCGATTGGTGAGGCGCTTGCTGAAAACGGCAAAGTGATTGTCACTGGATGCTTGGGTGCCAAAAAGAATGCTGACGGTAGCGATCTTATACAAAGCATCCATCCTAAAGTGCTTGCAGTGACTGGGCCACATGCTACCGATGAAGTGATGCAGGCAATTCATTTGCACCTGCCAAAACCACACGACCCATTTACAGACTTAGTTCCTCCAGCGGGTGTCAAGCTGACACCAAAACATTATGCTTATCTAAAGATATCTGAGGGCTGTAATCACCGTTGCACTTTCTGCATCATTCCTAGTCTTCGTGGGGATTTGGTATCAAGACCTATTGGCGAGGTATTGCTGGAAGCTAAGCGTTTATTTGAATCTGGTGTGAAAGAGTTATTGGTTGTCTCTCAGGATACGAGTGCTTATGGCGTTGATATTCAATACCGCACAGGTTTTTGGGATGGCAAGCCAGTAAAGACTCGGATGTTTGATTTAGTAAACGCCTTAAATCAGATTGCCCGCGAACATCAAGCATGGGTACGGCTGCATTACGTTTATCCTTACCCGCATGTTGATGACATCTTGCCTCTGATGGCAGAGTTTTCTGAGCATGGCTATGGTGTATTGCCTTATCTTGACATTCCTTTGCAGCATGCACATCCTGATGTTCTGAAAAGAATGAAGCGACCTGCTAGCGGAGAGAAAAATTTAGAACGCATCTTAGCTTGGCGGGCTGCTTGTCCTGATTTGGTTATTCGCAGTACTTTTATTGCAGGATTCCCGGGTGAAACTGAAGCAGAATTTGAGTACTTGCTCAATTTCTTGGATGAGGCACAAATTGATCGCGCAGGATGTTTTGCGTATTCACCTGTCGAGGGTGCAACCGCAAATCAATTGGATAGTCCAGTTCCCGACGCAGTTCGAGAGGATCGCCGTGCGCGTTTCATGGCAAAAGCAGAAGAAATCTCCATTAAGCGTCTTGCCAATAAAATAGGAAAAAGGGTTCAGGTCCTGATTGACCGTGTTGACGAATCTGGTGGAATTGGCAGAACCATTGGGGATGCCCCTGAAATTGATGGTCTGGTGAGGGTTTTGCCGCCGACTAAGCCCTCAAAGCGCTATCGCACAGGCGAAATCATTCGTGCAACGGTTATTAGCTCCCAAGGGCATGACCTAATAGCGGAAACTTGACGATTGCTATAAAAATAATGTTTGCGTCATTCATTTAGTACAAATTCAGCCCAATTTTGGGCTCGTCTAAGGGGATTTTTATGAGTCGTGATGTCGTTGTCTTAAGTGCAGTACGTTCCGCTATTGGCGCCTTCAATGGCTCCCTCAGTAGCTTTGAGCCTTCCGAGCTCGGCGGTATTGTGATGAAAGAAGCAGTTGCCCGCTCTGGTGTAGACCCCGCCTTGATCAATTATGTAACTGTTGGAAACACCATCCCAACGGATAGTCGTTACGCTTACGTTGCTCGCGTTGCCGCGATTCAAGCTGGTTTGCCAATGGAATCTGTAGCCATGGCCTTGAACCGTTTATGTAGCTCTGGCCTACAGGCAATTGTGACTACTGCGCAGCAAATCATGTTGGGTGACTGCGATTACGGTGTTGGCGGTGGTGTTGAAGTCATGTCGCGCGGTATGTATGGTTCGCCAGCGATGCGCAGTGGTGCTCGTATGGGTGATACCAAAATGCTTGACTTGATGGTTGCTGTATTGACCGATCCATTTGGCGTTGGTCATATGGGTGTTACTGCAGAGAACCTCGTTGAAAAATGGAAGCTGACTCGTGAAGAGCAAGACGCATTGGCAGTGGAATCACACCGTCGTGCTGCTAACGCAATTAAAGAAGGTCGCTTCAAATCCCAAATTGTTCCAATTACCATTAAGTCTCGCAAGGGCGATGTCGTATTTGATACTGACGAACATTGCAAACCAGATACCACTATGGAAACTCTGGGCAAGATGAAAGCTGTATTTAAGAAAGAGGGTGGCTCTGTTACTGCAGGTAACGCCTCTGGTATTAACGATGGTGCAGCGTTCTTTGTATTGGCTGATGCAGAAACTGCCAAGAAGGCTGGTCATAAGCCAATCGCACGTTTAGTGTCCTATGCGGTGGCTGGTGTTCCGAACCATATCATGGGCGAAGGTCCAATACCCGCAACTAAGCTTGCTCTTGAGCGTGCTGGCCTCAAGTTAGATCAAATGGATGTGATTGAATCCAACGAAGCATTTGCTGCGCAAGCCTTGGCAGTGACTAAAGGTCTTGGTTTAGATCCAGCCAAAACGAACGTGAACGGTGGTGCGATTGCTTTGGGTCACCCTATTGGTTGCTCTGGCGCTGCTATTGCCACTAAAGCCATCCATGAATTGCAACGTGTTCAAGGTAAATATGCTTTGGTAACGATGTGTATTGGCGGCGGTCAAGGTATTGCTACTATTTTTGAGCGTCTGTAATAAAAGCTGGGGTAAAGACTCAGAACGATTTGCGATTGATCTCTTTGGTTAAATGCTCAAGAGATCAGTAGTAAAGCAGCATCCAAGCCGACTCGGTCAAAAGCCGCGTCGGCTTTTTCTTTGACGACTGGTTTTGCTTTATAGGCAACACTAATGCCTGAGCCATTCATCATGATGAGGTCATTTGCGCCATCACCCATCGTGATTGCATTTACTTTAGCGCATCCCAACAAGCGACAAGCTTCATCGAGATAGGCTGCCTTAGCAGCGCCATCGACAATATCGCCAAGCACTTTGCCCGTCAACTTGCCACCGATGATTTCTAAGGTATTGGCTTGTGATTGCTTAAAGCCGAGTTGTTCGCGAAGTTTTTCTGTAAAAAAGGTGAAGCCACCAGATACTAAAAGAGTGTAAAGACCGCGTGCACTTGCTCCTGCCAACAGTTCTTGGGCACCAGGATTTGGCTGCAAGCGTTCTCGATAAACTGCTTCTAGCGAGTCAACGGACACTCCTTCTAGTAGGGCAACACGACGCCGCAAGCTTTCTTTAAAGTCTTTAATCTCACCACGCATCGTTGCTTCGGTAATTTGTGCAACTGCAGATTTTTTTCCGCTAAAGTCGGCAATCTCATCAATACATTCAATGTTGATTAACGTTGAATCCATATCCATCGCCAGCACTTTGATGTCAGCAGGCTTGAGCTCGGGATTTAAGAAGCAGAGGTCGCTATTAAATTTTGCTGCAATGGAGCGCAGATGTTCCCTTTGGGCAATATCTAATAATTGATTCAATTCCCAACGCTCAGAATGGTAGGTGCCATTGGAGATTTGTCCGACTATCGAATCTACGGACACTCCATATTGATTGGCTTGCTTCTGAAGTTCAAAGACTAGCTTTTCGGAGATTGGCTCTTTAGAGAGGGCAACAAGAGTTTGCTTGGACATAACTTAATAATAAAGGCGAATGATTAATTGGCTTTAGCAGGGCTCAGCATGGCAGATTCATTCAGGCGGCGCAATACTTGGCGAATTGCATCTAATCGCTGCTCAAGTTTTTCGAATTCCCGATCTTTTTGGGGTAATACTTTGAGCTTATCTTGGCCGTTGAGTTGAATGTGTTTAGAGCTCTGAATCAGCTGAATGATCTTGAGTGGGTCAATAGGTGGATTTGGGATAAATTGAATTTGTATTGATGTTGCTATGGCATCAATCTTTTTAATGCCAAAGCCGGCCATCTCCAGGCGGAGTCGATGCGTTTCGTAAAATGATTTAGCCTGATCGGGAAGATCCCCAAAGCGATCTACCAATTCTTCCCGTAAGCCCATGAGCTCTGAGAAATCATTTGTACCGGCAAAGCGCTTATACAAAGAGAGGCGCTCATGCACATCCGGACAATAGTCATTCGGAAGCAAGGCCGGGACACCGAGATTAACGTCGGTAGTTGCTTGTAATGGTGCAAGTAAATCAGGTTCCTTACCGCTTCGCAAAGACTTGACTGCTCTATTGAGCATCTCTGTATAAAGTTGAAAACCAATCTCATGAATTTCACCAGATTGTTTATCACCTAAGACTTCGCCAGCACCCCGAATCTCTAGGTCATGCATAGCCAAATAGAAGCCTGACCCAAGCTCTTCCATGGCCTGAATGGCATTGAGGCGCAACTGGGCTTGTTTGCTTAAGGCCTCTGGATCGGGAACGAGCAGGTAAGCATAGGCTTGGTGATGTGAGCGACCAACACGACCGCGTAGTTGGTGTAGTTGGGCTAAGCCAAACTTATCGGCACGATGCATGATGATGGTATTGGCAGTTGGTACATCAATACCAGTTTCAATAATGGTCGTGCACAACAAAATATTAGTTCTTTGGGTAACGAATTCGCGCATGACAGACTCAAGTTCACGCTCATGCATTTGACCGTGAGCGACACTAATACTTGCTTCTGGAATCAGCTCTTGTAGTGCGTGTTTACGATTCTGAATAGTTTCCACTTCATTGTGAAGAAAGTAGACTTGGCCGCCACGTTTGATTTCTCGAAGAACTGCTTCGCGAATAACGCCATCACCCTCCCGGCGTACAAATGTTTTAATCGCGAGACGTTTCTGAGGTGCGGTAGCAATAATAGAAAATTCGCGTAAGCCCTCCATGGCCATTCCCAAGGTTCTGGGTATTGGTGTGGCAGTCAAGGTGAGGATATCAACTTCGGCCCGTAAGGCCTTTAGAGCATCTTTTTGGCGGACGCCAAAGCGATGTTCTTCATCCACAATCACCAAACCGAGATTTGCAAACTGTGTTTCCTTGGAGAGTAGCTTGTGGGTTCCAATAATGATGTCAGCTTCGCCCTTGGCAATTGCTTCTAATGCAGCATTGATTTCTTTGGTAGTTTTAAAGCGTGAGAGTTCAACAATTCGAACGGGCCAATCGGCAAATCGATCCTTCCAAGTGGCAACATGCTGTTCGGCGAGTAAGGTAGTCGGCGCAAGAATAGCAACTTGCTTGCCACCCATGACTGCAACAAAACTAGCCCTTAGCGCAACCTCAGTTTTACCAAAGCCAACATCACCGCAAACCAAGCGGTCCATCGGCGTACCGCTCGTCATATCGCCAATCACTGCAGCAATTGCATTTGCTTGATCGGGAGTTTCTTCAAAGCCAAAGCTTTCAGCAAAAGCGGCGTAATCGTGGGCTGAAAATTCAAAGGCATGGCCTTTACGGATTGCTCTTGCAGCATAGAGCCCAAGGAGTTCGGCAGCAGTATCCCGAATTTGTTGAGCTGCTTTGCGTTTGGCTTTATCCCATTGTCCAGACCCTAGCTGATGAAGCGGTGCTGAATCTGGGTCAGATCCAGCATAGCGCGTTACCATTTGCAATTGTTGAACGGGGACATACAGGGTTGCTTCACCTGCATACTGAAGATGGAGAAACTCTTCAAAAATGGGTGCTTCTTTAGGGGGAGCTAAATTGAGAAGTACCAAGCCCTGATAGCGCCCAATACCGTGTTCAGCATGTACTACAGGGTCACCAATCTTGAGCTCTGACAAATCCTTAAAGAGCATGTCAGGGTCGGCACTCTCGGATGCTTTACCCTTGCGCCTTTGCCTTGCGGTTGCAGTAAATAATTCTGTCTCGGTAATGATGATGAGGTTTTGGGCCGGCCAGGAGAAACCATTAAAGAGTGGGGCAGTTGTTATTCCAAATAAGGAGTCACTCTTAATAAAGTCGGCAACCGTTTCAAAGCCTTCGGGTTTTAGCTCATAAAGGGGTTTGCCATCTAGGCCAGCAACAGAGTTGCTTTCTTCAAATAATTGTCGAATTGATTCTTTGCGACCAGCGCTATCGCTACAAATTAGAATGCGTACTTTCTCATTTGCTGTTAATTTTCGTAAACCGCTTACTGGATCAGCGTCGCGACGATGAACTGCAATATCTGGGACCGGAAGAAACTGCGCAGCTTCGTTAGTTTCTTTTTCTAGGGAGAGGCGAGCATGTGGTTTTGCAGTAGAGAAGAATTCATCAACATCCAGAAATAATTCTTTTGGCGGAAGAATGGGTCTATCAAGATCATGTTTGAGAAACTCATAACGTGAGAGAGTGTCTTTCCAAAAGCTTCGTATCGCATCCTCAATATCGCCGGTGCTGATAATCCATACCGGATCGCCTGATCTTGGGAAATAATCGAATACGCTTGATTGTTCCTCAAAGAACATAGGTAGATAGGACTCTATGCCTGCGCTAGGGATGCCTAAGTTCGCATCCTTGTAGATGGAGCAGCGGGTGGGGTCTCCTTCAAAGACTTCTCGCCAACGGCCTCTGAATGCCGTGCGAGCCTCATCATTAAAGGGAAATTCATGCCCCGGAAGAAGGCGAACCTCTTTGACGGGATAGAGACTTCTCTGGGTGTCCGGGTCAAACGAACGAATCTGCTCGATTTCATCGCCAAATAAATCTAAGCGATAGGGCAGAGTAGAGCCCATTGGAAATAGATCAATCAGTCCACCGCGAATGCTGTATTCACCCGGACGCATGACTGCACTTACAGGATCATAGCCAGCCTGTTGGAGTTGTAGTTTTAGCGCTGCCTCATTGAGTCTGTCTCCCTGCCTAAAGAAAAAGGTATGCCCTGATAAGAAGTTTGGTGGCCCCAATCTTTGCAGTGCCGTGGTTACAGGGACCAGAACTATATCGCAGCTACCATTCAGAAGCTCATAGAGGGTTGCTAAACGCTCAGACACTAAGTCTTGATGCGGGGAGAAATGGTCGTACGGAAGAATTTCCCAGTCAGGCAAAAGACGTGTTTTGAGCTGTGGAGCAAAGGCCGGAATTTCTTCTAAAAGTCTTTGGGCTTCTTGTGCCTGTGCACAGAAGATCACCATGACTGAAAAATCCTTGCGATAGTGCAGGGCGGTTTGGGCTATCAGAGCAGCGTCAGCCGAGCCTACCAGCCCCGAAAAGGTAAAGCGCTGCCCAGCCCGCGGAGCGGGTATGGGGGGTACTAGATTTAATCCATCAGACATCTACGCTCATTATAGAATCAGGCATGAGCTCAGGAAATCAATCCAAGAAGAAATGCCATGCGCTTCTGCCAACTGCAGGAACAGGATCTCGCTTAGGTGGTGATTTACCTAAACAGTTCCAGCAATTAGCTGGCAGGCCTATGCTGGCTTATGCCATAGACGCTTTTATGCAGTCTCCCCTCATTGAATCCATCTGGATAGGTGTCGCACCGGGTTTTATTGATAACCCCATTTTGAAAACCCTTACCAAAGGCAGCAAGCCAATTCATTTCTTGCCTACTGGTGGCCTTACCCGTCAAGAGACCGTTTGCAACACTCTTGCAGCATTACTCAAATCCGGCATGCCAGAAGATGATTGGGTCCTAGTTCACGATGCAGCTAGGCCTGGTATTACACCTGCACTCATTCAAAAATTGATTGACCTGGTACTAGCCACTGATGTGGGTGGTTTGTTGGCTGTTCCTTTGGCGGATACTTTGAAGCAAGCGGATTTGGATTCTGTTATTGCGGGCAACATGCCCCATGTAGAGAAAACCATTCCACGCGAACACTTATGGCAGGCTCAAACCCCTCAAATGTTTGGCCTGAAGAAATTGCATGCTGCTCTTGAAGATGCTATTCGATTAGAGGCTGACGTCACTGATGAAGCAAGTGCTATGGAGTTGGGGGGAATGAGGCCATTATTAATTGAAGGCGCAACTCGGAACTTTAAGGTAACCCATCCTGCTGATTGGGAGTTGATGCAACTACTTTTATCAAACAACAAGTAATCAATCAAGAGTTCATATGACACCAAGTAACACTTACGTTCCACTGTTTCGTATTGGTCAGGGTTATGACATCCATGCTTTGGTGGCTGATCGCAAGCTCATCCTTGGCGGAGTGCATGTGCCGCATGAAAAAGGTTTATTGGGCCACTCTGATGCTGACGCCTTACTCCACGCATTAACTGATGCTTTGTTAGGTGCAGCAGGGTTAAATGATATTGGGCAGTTATTTCCGGACACTGATCCAAAATTCAAAGACATGGATAGTCGAATCTTGCTCCGCGCAGCTTTGCAAAAGGTTCAGGCGGCAGGCTTTCAGGTTGGGAATGTCGATGCCACCATTATTTGCCAGAAGCCAAAATTGGCTGATTATTTGCCTGAAATGGTCAGAAATATCGCTGCTGACCTCTTGGTGACCCCTAGCCACGTAAACCTGAAGGCTAAAACCAATGAATCTCTAGGTCACCTGGGAAGGGGTGAGGGCGTTGCAGTGCACGCTGTTGCATTGCTCTACAAGGCCTAAAGATCCTCGAAGACCCCAAGCATTGTAGAATTACGGTCTTTAGAGTGAAGTTTAAGCGTGGCAGTGTTTGCGGATATTCGCGAGGATGGCGAAATTGGTAGACGCACCAGGTTTAGGTCCTGACGCCAGAAATGGTGTGGGGGTTCGAGTCCCCCTCCTCGCACCACAAGATTGCTACTTGGCTTGGACTTCACATACCCTGATTTCAATATAGAGACGAGAATGGCTGTGCAGATAGAAAATTTAGGTTCGTTAGACCGCAAGATGACTTTGGAATTCGCTCGTGCCGATTTGGCAAAAGCGCGCGACGCCCGTTTGGCTCAAGTTGCTAAGACCATGAAAGTGGCTGGCTTCCGCCCAGGCAAAGTACCAAAGAACATGGTTGAGAAACAGTACGGTATGCAAGTTGATTTCGAACTTCAGTTTGATAAAGCTTCTGAACTGTTTTACGAGCAAAGCAAAAAAGAAGGCATTGCACTAGCAGGCCAACCACGTCTCGAGCCAAAGAGTGAATTAGATGCAGACCAGATTGTTTTTGATGCATTCTTTGAAGTCCTCCCAGAGGTAAAGATTGGCGACTTCTCAACAGCAGAAGTGACCAAATATACAACTGATATCGGTGATGCTGAAATTGATCGCGCAATTGATGTATTGCGTAAGCAGCAGGTTCACTACCATCCTCGTGGCGAGGCAGGTGCCCATGGTGATGGCGGCTCTAATACAGCAGCCCAAAATGGCGACCAGGTTGTGATCGATTTTGTTGGCAAGATTGATGGCGTTGAATTTGCTGGCGGTAAAGCTGAGAACTTTGAATATGTTTTGGGTGAAGGTCGTATGTTGCCTGAATTCGAGGCTGCAACCCTGGGCCTCAAACCGGGCGAGAGTAAATCATTTCCCTTGAGCTTTCCGGCTGACTACCATGGTAAAGACGTAGCTGGTAAAACGGCTGAGTTCACTATCACTGTCAAAGCCGTGAACTGGGCACACATGCCAGTAGTTGATGATGCATTTGCATTGTCTATGGGTGTTACAGAAGGTGGTGTTGCAAAAATGCGCGCAGAAGTGAAAGAAAACTTAGATCGCGAAGTGAAGCGTCGCATCACTTCCTTGATGAAAAATGAGGTTATGGAGAAACTCAATACTTTGTGTGAGCTTGAAGTTCCCAAGTCTTTGGTATCTTCTGAGCAAGAGCGTTTGGTTGAGAGTGCCCGTCAAGATTTAATGCAACGTGGTGTACCAAATGCCAAGGATGCCCCCATTCCAACTGAACTATTTGCAGAGCAGGCGCTTAAGCGTGTACGCCTAGGCTTGATTCTGAGTGAATTGGTTAAAAAAGAAAGTTTGGCTGCTACTGCAGATCAAATCAAGGCTGAAATTGATGAGCAAGCTGCTACTTATGAAGATCCAAAAGAGGTTGTTCGTTGGTTCTATAGCAACCCAAGTCGCCTTAAAGACATCGAAAACCTGGTTCTTGAAGATAATGTGATTAAGCATTTCACATCGCTTGCCAAAGTAGGCGATAAGGCGATAAGCTTTGAAGAGCTAAGCAAGCTAAACTAAGTCTCAATAGCTATTAATCTACCCCAAATAGGATACTTATCAATGAGCCAGAACCATTTTCAGTCTGAAAACATAGAGCCAAAAGGTTTGGGCTTGGTTCCAATGGTGATTGAAACCTCTGGCAGAGGCGAGCGCGCTTATGACATTTATTCGCGTCTATTAAGAGAGCGGGTTGTTTTCTTGGTGGGTGAGGTTAATGATCAGACTGCTAACTTAGTGATTGCGCAGTTATTGTTTCTTGAGAGCGAGAATCCTGATAAAGAGATTTCTCTTTATATCAACTCACCTGGCGGTTCTGTATCTGCAGGGCTTGCCATATACGACACCATGCAGTTCATCAAGCCACACGTGAGCACCTTGTGTATGGGTATGGCCGCTAGTATGGGCGCGTTTTTATTGTGTGCTGGTGAAAAAGGTAAGCGATATGCCTTGCCAAATTCACGCGTGATGATCCATCAGCCATTGGGCGGAGCGCGTGGTCAAGCCTCTGATATTGAAATTCAAGCCCGTGAAATTTTGTACTTGCGTGAGCGTCTGAATAAGATTTTGTCTGAGCGCACTGGCCAATCGATTGAGACCATTGCAAAAGACACCGACCGTGATAACTTTATGTCTGCTGAACAAGCCCGTGAATACGGCTTGATTGACAAGGTTATCGAGAAGCGTCCTTAATACTTATATAGAGCATACTTTGAGCGATACGAGCACTCCAAGCACATCAGATAAAGTTTTGTATTGCTCCTTTTGTGGAAAAAGTCAGCATGAGGTCAAGAAGTTAATTGCAGGCCCGTCTGTATTTATTTGCGATGAGTGTATTGACCTTTGCACGGACATTATTCAAGAAGAAATTGCCAAACTTCCGAAGGAGGGCGGCGATGATTCTTTACCAACGCCTCACCAGATCAGGGAAAATCTCGATCAGTATGTGATTGGTCAAGATCATGCCAAGAAGACCTTGGCGGTTGCTGTCTACAACCATTACAAGCGCCTGCAATATTTGCCCAAGCCTAAAAAAGAGAGGCTGGACAAGGACGGTAAGCCAGCTGAAGTGGTAGATAAAAAGGAATCTAAGTTACCTGCTAAGGCAATGGTTGACGGTGTTGAGTTGGCTAAGAGTAATATTTTGCTGATCGGGCCAACTGGTTCTGGTAAGACGCTCTTGGCGCAAACATTAGCGCGCATGCTTGATGTACCGTTTGTCATGGCTGACGCAACTACCTTGACTGAAGCTGGTTATGTTGGCGAAGACGTTGAAAATATTATTCAAAAGTTACTGCAAGCTTGCGACTACAACGTAGAAAAAGCGCAACGCGGCATTGTATATATTGATGAGATCGATAAGATCTCGCGTAAGTCAGATAATCCCTCCATTACTCGCGATGTTTCAGGTGAAGGTGTCCAACAGGCCTTATTGAAGTTAGTTGAAGGCACCATGGCAGCTGTGCCACCTCAAGGTGGGCGTAAGCACCCTAACCAAGATTTCTTGCAAGTTGATACTACGAATATTCTATTTATTTGTGGTGGTGCTTTTGATGGTCTTGAAAAGGTGATTCAGCAACGCACAGCCAAGACGGGCATTGGATTCAATGCATCAGTTCCTGGCAAGGATGATCGTGGTGTGAGTGATTTATTGATTGAGGTTGAGCCAGAAGATTTAATCAAGTTTGGCCTGATTCCTGAGTTGATTGGTCGTTTGCCGGTGGTGGCAACTTTGGCACAATTGGATGAAGAGGCTTTGATTCAGATTCTGACTGAGCCTAAGAATGCCCTAGTGAAGCAATACCAGGCATTGCTCACGATGGAAGGGGCTGAGTTAGAGGTGCGTCAAGCCGCTTTAGCCGCTATCGCCAAGAAGGCCATTGCTCGTAAAACGGGTGCACGAGGTCTCAGATCTATTCTTGAGGGCTCTTTGATGGATGTCATGTATGACTTGCCATCTCTCAAGAATGTCCAAAAGGTAGTTATAGACGACAGCAGTATCGCAGAGGGTGGAAAGCCCTTATTGGTCTACAAGCAAGATCCAGAGCAAGCGGATTTAAGCAAAAAAGCCTAAATACTTAGGGTTTTTGCTATTTTCGGGGCATTTTTGCCCGTTTTTTGTACTTTTCCCCCTTGAATTTTCAAAAGAGTGACCCATATAGGTAGTATGCTACTCATGAATAATGTCTCTATTTAGTGGTGCATTACTTTTAGAGACTTTTGAGGATTGACTACTTTGGAGGATTTGCCCTATGCCTGGCCACTTATTACTACCCTCTGAACCGATTCAGCTACCTTTGCTCCCATTGCGGGATGTTGTTGTCTTCCCTCATATGGTGATCCCTTTATTTGTGGGTCGCCCTAAGTCGATTAAAGCTTTAGAAGCTGCCATGGAAACTGGCAAAAATGTTTTACTGGTTGCTCAAAAGACAGCGGCCAAGGATGAACCTGGTATTGAAGATCTGTATGAGGTTGGTTGCATTGCCAACATCTTGCAAATGCTGAAGCTTCCAGATGGTACCGTTAAGGTCCTGGTAGAAGGCGTGCAGCGTGCTGAAGTGAGTCAAATTGAAGACAGCATGGGTTACTTTAATTGTGAAGCTACTCCAACTGCTATTGACGCGATTGATGCGCATGAGACTGAAGCTTTGCGCCGTGCCATCATGGCTCAGTTTGATCAGTACGTAAAACTTAATAAAAAAGTTCCACAAGAAATATTGTCTTCGCTTGGCGGCATTGATGACCCAAGCCGCTTAGCCGATACCATTTGTGCGCATTTGCCAGTCAAACTAGAACAGAAGCAACGTTTGTTAGAAATGACTGATGTAGTGCAGCGTTTAGAAAGTCTTTTAGCCGATCTTGAAAGCGAGATTGATATCTTGCAAGTGGAGAAGCGCATTCGTGGACGTGTTAAACGTCAAATGGAAAAGAGTCAGCGCGAGTACTACCTTAACGAGCAAGTGAAAGCAATTCAAAAAGAATTAGGCGAGGGTGAAGAGGGCGCCGATCTCGAGGAACTTGAGAAACGTATTAAAGCTGCTCGGATGCCAAAAGAGGCTTTGAAAAAAGCTGAATCTGAGCTGAAGAAATTAAAGTTGATGTCACCGATGTCTGCTGAGGCTACAGTGATTCGAAACTTTATCGATACTTTGGTGAATCTTCCATGGAAGAAAAAAACCAAGATTAATAATGACCTCACCAATGCGGAAAAAGTATTGGATGAAGATCACTATGGCTTAGATAAGGTTAAAGAACGTATTTTGGAGTACCTCGCAGTTCAACAACGTGTTGATCGTGTGAAGGCGCCGATTCTTTGCTTGGTAGGGCCTCCTGGCGTCGGTAAGACTTCCTTGGGCCAGTCAATTGCCCGTGCGACCAATCGTAAGTTTGTGCGTATGGCATTGGGTGGTGTACGTGATGAGTCCGAGATTCGTGGACATCGTCGTACTTATATCGGTTCGATGCCAGGTAAGATTTTGACAAGTCTTACCAAAGTGGGTGTCCGCAATCCATTATTCCTTTTGGATGAAGTGGATAAGATGGGCATGGATTTCCGTGGTGATCCTGCGAGCGCCTTGTTGGAAGTTTTAGACCCTGAGCAAAATCACACCTTCCAAGATCACTATGTTGAAGTTGACTTTGATCTATCGGATGTGATGTTCGTTGCAACCTCTAACTCGCTTAATATTCCAGGCCCTTTATTGGATCGCTTGGAAATTATCCGTTTGGCTGGTTACACGGAAGACGAAAAAACTAGCATTGCTATCAATTACCTCATTCCCAAGCAAATTAAAAATAATGGCTTGAAAAAGGATGAGTTAAAGATTGAAGAGAGTGCAGTACGCAACATCATTCGTTACTACACCCGCGAAGCAGGTGTGCGCTCTCTAGAAAGAGAAATCAGCAAGATCTGCCGTAAGGTTGTCAAGCTTTTACTCCTGAAAAAAGAGGCCGCCCCAGTTGTAGTGAACGCTGATAACCTTGAGAAATTCTTATCCGTTCGTATGTATGACTTTGGTTTGGCAGGTAAAGAAAACCAAGTAGGCCAAGTAACGGGCTTAGCCTGGACTGAGGTGGGTGGAGATCTATTAACCATTGAGGCTGCAGTAATGCCAGGTAAAGGTGTCATTACACGTACAGGCTCCATCGGTGATGTCATGAAAGAGTCTGTCGAGGCTGCACGTACTGTTGTTCGCTCTAGATCAAAACGGCTTGGCATTACGGATGAGGCATTTGAGAAGAAAGATATTCACATTCACTTCCCAGATGGCGCAACCCCTAAAGATGGTCCCTCTGCTGGTATTGCGATTACCACCGCCTTAGTTTCTGTTTTCACGGGAATTCCGATTCGCTCTGATGTTGCAATGACCGGTGAGATCACTTTGCGAGGTGAGGTTCTTCCGATTGGCGGCTTGAAAGAGAAGCTTTTGGCGGCGCACCGTGGCGGCATCAAATTAGCGTTGATACCAGAAGAGAATGTGAAGGATTTGATTGATATTCCGGATAACGTCAAGAACGCAATTGAAATTATTCCTGTGCGCTGGATTGATAAGGTTCTAGAGCTTGCGTTGGAACGTATGCCAGAAGCATTGCCAGAGCCAACACCCGAAGAGCTTGCTAAAAAGGCATCTGAAGTCAGTAAAGTGAGCGAGAAGATATCCTCAGGAGAAGTTCTCAAGCACTGAATGTAGATGGGTTTTCCGTCTTATCTGCCCTGTTGCTAGTGGTTGATTTGACGGAAAACACGCTTATCTTTGGTACTTAGGTTACAATTCCACCTGTAATATTTTGGGGCGCTTAGCTCAGTTGGTAGAGCGTCTGCCTTACACGCAGAATGTCGGGAGTTCGAGCCTCTCAGCGCCCACCAAATGTTTACTTCTTCTTGCCTGTTTCAAGGCGTCCATGCTCCAGATCCTGTCGCCTAGTACACTCACATAGTTGATATTTATTACTAGCGAACTTACTCATGTTTGATACTGTCCGTAAACACCAAAAGCTTCTCCAGCTCGTGTTGATGCTATTCATCGTTCCATCATTTGCTATGTTCGGAATTTCTAGTTATTCCAGCTTCATGGATAAGGAAACAGACCTTGTGAAGATCAATGGCAAACCCATTACCGCCCAAGAGGTCGACAATGCAGCTAAGCGTCAAGCAGAGCGAGTTGGTGGCAATCTACAGATTGCACAAAGCCTGCAATTTAGACAGGCGATCCTAAATGAGTTACTGCAACAGCGCATTCTCGGCTTTGCAGTAAATGATTTGCGTCTTCAGGTTGGCAAAGATGCTTTAGTAAAGAGTTTGCAAAATATTCCGCAAATTCGAGCCCTTTACAAACCAGATGGCACTTTTGACGACGTTCGTTTCAAGCAACTCTTAGCAAACAATGGCCTGAATGAAGAGCAGTTTTATGCCGGCCAGGCATTTGATCTCAAAATAAGTCAGTTGGTTAATTCGGTTGCTCGTACTGAAATTGGAAGCCCGAAGCTTTCTGAGATCATTTCCACTCTATATGAAACAGAGCGCCAAGTTCAGGCTTTGCCGTTCGAAGCTAAAAGCTTTTTAGCCAAGGTAAATCCAAGTCAAGAAGAGCTGCAGAATTTTTACAACGCCAACGCTAGTTTATTTGAGAGTCCTGAGTTTATTGATGTTGAGTATATTGTTCTCAAGGCTGACCCTAAGGAAGATGCTAAGGTCTTTAGTGAAAAGGCTGACCAATTCGCTAATATGACTTATGACCAGTCCGATAGTTTGAAGCCTGTGGCTGAAAAATTAAAGTTGAATATTCAGAGTCAAAAGGGCGTTACTCGCTCTGGCCTGGGCGGTGTATCCAGGGATCATCCATTAGCTAACCCTAAAGTCATCCAATCACTTTTTGGCGACGAGGCCCTAAAGAATAAGCGCAATATTGAGGCAGTTCAAACTGCACCTGGTGTTTTTGTATCTGCGAGGGTAGTGATTTTCCATCCCGCTCAGACTTTGCCATTTAAAGACGTTGCTGGAGAAGTAAAGCGGCAAGTTAGCCAAAGGGCTGCAGAGAAATTGGCTGTTGCTGCTGCTTCTGAGCGTTATGCAGAACTTCAAAAGGATCCAAAGAATGCTACTGGATTTGGCAGTGCTGTATGGGTATCTCGTAATAAGCCGGCAAACCTTGTTGGCAGCGCTTTAGATGATGTAATGTCCACCAATCCAGATAAATTACCCGCTTATATTTCGGTGAGCAATCCTGGGGTTGGCGCTACTTTGTATCGAGTAGATCAAATTCGCCAGCCAACTGGTGTGGATGCAAAAGTTCATAAAGCACAGTCACAGCAAATTCAAGCGCTGGCTGCACAATCTGAGTTTGCGGGTTTTATGGCTTATTGGCGCGACACTGCAAAGGTGAAAACTATCAATCCATTGAAGCCCCCATCTACAGGTGCAGGCAGTTAATCTGCTGCTTGAACTATTTCTACTTGCTGAGAAGTGATTGATATGGGGCCATAGCGCCCCATACGTTTTTATACAAAATCATCTGTGCTTTTTCATTGGGATGAATGTTGTCCTGCTGAAATAGTGCAGCGTTACTCGCAACACCTTCTAAGAAAAACGGTAGTAGTTCGACGCTCTCTTGGGCGGCGAGTTTTGGATAGAGCTCTTTAAATTTCTTTGTATAGGCATGGCCATAATTTGGCGGAATTTGCATACCAAGTAACAAAACCTTAGCACCGGTTTTTTTGCTCAGCACGATCATCCTGCGTAAGTTCTTTTCGGTCTCAGTAATAGATAGGCCTCGCAAAGCATCATTCGCACCGAGCTCAAGAAATACAATGGCAGGCTTTTTCTGCTCTAGTAGCTTGGGTAGGCGGGCAAGACCACCAGAAGTCGTTTCTCCGCTGATGCTGGCATTAAATACAGTCCACTGACTTCCTTGTTTTTGAAGTTGACCCTCAAGAAGTTTTACCCAACCCGAACCCCTGACGAGGCCATATTCAGCTGAAAGACTATCGCCCATTAGCAAAATGACAGGATTAGGGCTCGCAGATGTGACAAAGGAAATTAACAGGCAAAATAAGCCTATTGCAATAGCTTTTTTTGATATGAAAGTCGACGGAATATTTTGATTCATCTATTTATTGACTTCGGGGCTAGCAAGCCTTTATTTCAGATTTCATATTTATGAGCGCCTTCGAAAAAGTTCTTAGCGCTGTTCACTTGGGTAAGTCCGTTCGCTCCAGCGATGGCATCCTTAGCATTTTGCACGACATTTGCTTTGAGCTCAGTCAAGGTGAAAGTGTAGCTATCACTGGCAGCTCTGGTTCCGGTAAAAGTACTTTACTCGGCCTTTTGGCCGGCTTAGATCTTCCGAGTGAGGGTAATGTCACCTTGATGGGGCAGAATCTCAATACACTCGATGAAGACGGCCGTGCCAAACTGAGGGGTTTGCAGGTTGGCTTTGTTTTTCAGTCATTTCAACTGTTACCGCACCTAACGGCGCTTGAAAATGTGATGCTCCCGGCAGAGCTGTCGAGAATGGAAAACCCCAAGGCAAATGCTAAAACATGGCTCGAGCGCGTGGATTTAGGTGAGCGATTTGACCATTTCCCCAAAACCCTTTCTGGAGGGGAGCAACAACGGGTGGCCTTGGCAAGAGCCTTCATTACTAAGCCTGCCATTCTGTTTGCTGATGAACCTACCGGAAGCTTAGATGAAGCTAGCGGAAATCGGGTCATTGAGCTCCTTTTTGATCTCAATCAAGCCAATCAATCTACCCTTGTTCTGGTTACCCATGATCCAGCCTTGGCTAGTAGGTGCCAGCGCCAATTACACCTTCAGGGCGGGCGCTTGTTGTAGGCAAAACCTTATAATCTAGGGATGTCTTTTTTCCACTTTTTGCCCGGCGCTGATGCGCTTTCCTCCTTCCGCCAACAGCGTCTTTTAGCCTCATTAGCTTCTCAAGGCATTGAGCTTGATTCCATTGAGGCGCAATACATTCATTTC
Organism: Polynucleobacter sp. MG-5-Ahmo-C2; assembly: GCF_018687735.1. Taxonomy (NCBI): domain Bacteria; kingdom Pseudomonadati; phylum Pseudomonadota; class Betaproteobacteria; order Burkholderiales; family Burkholderiaceae; genus Polynucleobacter; species Polynucleobacter sp. MG-5-Ahmo-C2. The sequence goes on from NZ_CP061304.1 coordinate 846,739, forward strand.
ATTTGGTCTGAAGAAGCTCTAAGCACTGCAGATCAGGAGCTTCTTGCTAGTCTTCTGACTTACGGGCAACCGTTTAGTTCCAAAATGAATCCAGGTAAATCCTGGTTTTCTAAAAATTCAGGCTCAGGCCAAGGTGCTGTCGTCATTCCGCGCTTGGGAACAGTATCCCCATGGTCCAGTAAAGCAACTGATATTGCACGGCAATGCGGACTAACAGTATTGCGCATTGAACGTGGCATACAGTACTCATGGAATGCTAAAAACACATTAAGCCCGGCACAAGAACAATTAGTGTTGGCAGCAATTCATGATCGGATGACTGAAGCGGTTATTCATTCTGTAGAAGAAGCGAATGCACTTTATCAAACCCTCGAAGATCGTCCATTAAGCCGTATCTTGCTATTAGAACAAGGTAGGGCAGCTTTAGATAAAGCCAATCAAGAGCTTGGTCTAGCCTTATCTGATGATGAGGTGGATTATTTAACGGAAAATTTTATACGCCTAAAGCGCAATCCAAGTGATGTAGAGCTCATCATGTTCGCGCAAGCAAATAGTGAGCATTGCCGGCATAAGATTTTTAATTCAAGCTGGACTATTGACGGTGACGACCAAGAGCGTTCACTGTTTGCAATGATTCGCAATACGCATCAATTGCATCCAGAGGGAACAATTGTTGCGTATTCTGACAACTCTGCCGTGATGGTTGGCTGTGAATCAGAGACTTGGGTTCCCCAGGGCGGTGATCATCGCTATGAGAAAGATACGCGTTTAGTCCATACCTTGATGAAGGTAGAGACGCATAACCATCCAACTGCCATTGCACCATTTCCGGGAGCTTCTACAGGCGCTGGCGGTGAGATTCGTGATGAAGGAGCTACTGGTATAGGTGGACGCCCTAAAGCAGGCTTAACCGGCTTTTCAGTTTCCAATCTGAATATCCCAGGCACCGAGCTTCCTTGGGAAAGTGAAAAATATGGCAAGCCGGAGCGGATTGCCACACCTTTGCAAATCATGATTGATGGCCCCTTAGGGGGAGCCGCATTTAATAATGAGTTTGGCCGCCCCATCTTAGGCGGTTATTTCCGTGTCTTTGAGCAAACCTTAGATGACACACGTCGCGGTTATCACAAGCCAATCATGATTGCTGGTGGTATTGGCAGCATTGATGCAATTCATACAACGAAGAAAGCAATTGAAGCAGGGCATTTATTGATTCAATTGGGTGGTCCAGGTATGCGTATTGGTATGGGTGGCGCAACAGGTAGTTCCGTTGCCACTGGCACCAACACTGCAGATTTAGATTTTGATTCTGTTCAACGCGGAAACCCTGAGATGGAGCGTCGCGCCCAAGAGGTTATTAATGCTTGTCGCGCAATGGGCGAAAACAATCCAATTGTTTCCATACATGATGTAGGTGCCGGTGGCCTTTCTAATGCGTTCCCTGAGTTAGCGGATGGCGCAGGATTAGGCGCTAAATTTAAATTACGCAGTGTGCCGCTTGAAGAGAGTGGCATGAGCCCAGCAGAAATCTGGTGTAACGAATCTCAAGAGCGCTATGTATTGGCGATTGAAGCAAAAGATTTAGACCTCTTTAAATCCTTCTGCGAACGCGAACGCTGTCCATTTGCTGTAGTAGGTGAAGCGACCGCAGAGCGTCAACTGCAACTCAGTGACTCTAAGCAAGACGCAAGCACTGATGCTGCAATGCCAATTGATATGCCAATGGAAGTACTGCTTGGCAAGCCACCACGCATGCATCGTGATGTGCAACGAATTACTCAAGAGTTCAGCGAGCTTGATGTCACTGATACTGACCTTGCTCAATCAGTTGCCTGGGTCCTGCAACAACCTACAGTGGCAAGCAAATCCTTCTTAATTACGATTGGCGATAGATCTGTTGGTGGCCTCAATGCCCGCGATCAATTTGTTGGCCCATGGCAAGTACCTGTAGCTGACTGTGCGGTTACCTTAATGGACTACAAAGGCTATCGGGGCGAAGTAATGAGTATGGGTGAAAGAACCCCTGTTGCCGTAATCGATGCTTCTGCCGCTGCCCGTATGGCCGTAGGTGAGGCCATTACAAATTTATTGGCTGCCGATATTCATTCTTTAGGGGATGTGAAGTTATCAGCCAATTGGATGGCGGCTTGTGGCTCTCCGGGAGAGGATGCAAAACTATATGACTCGGTCAAAGCTGTTGGTATGGATCTCTGTCCTGCCCTAGGCATTTCAATCCCAGTCGGAAAAGATTCTTTATCGATGGCAACTGCTTGGCAAGATGGAGCAGAGTCAAAGAAGGTTGTTTCCCCCGTTTCTTTAATCATTTCTGCGTTTGCTTCAGTCCAGGATGTACGTAAAACACTGACCCCTCAATTAAAACTCAAAGAGAAAAATGGCGCCTCCCTTGATACTGAATTAATCCTGATTGATCTGGGGCGTGGTAAGAACCGCATGGCTGGGAGTATTCTTGCTCAAGTATTGAATCAGTCAGGTAAAGAGGCGCCTAATCTAGATCACCCGGAAGATCTCAAGAACTTAGCAGCTGCCATCATTGAGCTTCGCAAAGAGAACAAGTTACTGGCGTATCACGATCGCTCTGATGGCGGATTATTGGCTTGTATTGCTGAGATGGCGTTTGCATCTCATTGCGGAGTCTCCATCAATGTTGACATGATTGCGGTGGATGCTGGACAAGAGCCAGATTACGGCGATGCCAAGAACTGGGCGCAACAAGTTTCTGGCCGTCGGCATGAGCAAACCATGCGTGCTTTATTTAATGAAGAGCTTGGTGCAGTGATTCAAGTTTGCAGAGAAGAGCGTGATGCAGTTTTTGCAATCCTACGTAAGCTAGGCTTAAGCGCGTTTAGTCATGTCATTGGCAAGCCAAATACTAATGGCCGAATTGAAGTCTGGCGGGATGCTAAGAATGTCTTCGCAGAGCCACGCGAGGTTTTGCAAAAGATGTGGGCTAATACCAGTTATCAAATTGCTCGTTTGCGCGACAACCCTGTCTGTGCTGATAGCGAATTTGCGCTCTTGGATAATTTGTCTGATACTGGAATGTCCCCAAGGCTTACTTTTGATTCGAGCGATGATATTGCTGCGCCATTCATTCAGAAGAATGCACGCCCCAAAGTGGCGATTTTGCGTGAGCAGGGCGTTAACTCCCATGTTGAAATGGCCTATGCCGTTAACTGGGCCGGATTTGACAGTTTTGACGTCCATATGTCTGATTTATTGAGTGGCAAAGCAAAGCTCGATGACTTCCGTGGATTAATTGCTTGCGGCGGCTTTAGTTATGGTGATGTGCTTGGTGCTGGTGAAGGGTGGGCCAAAACAATTTTATTCAACCCGCAACTTCGAGATCAATTTTCCACATTCTTCAATCGTCAGGATAGTTTCGCCTTAGGTGTTTGCAATGGTTGTCAGATGATGAGTAATCTTTCTGGGATTATTCCTGGCGCACAGGCTTGGCCTAAATTTACCCGCAATCAATCAGAGCAATATGAAGCGCGTTTAGTCATGGCGGAAATTCTTGCTTCCCCTTCAATCTTCACTCAAGGCATGGAAGGTAGTCAATTACCCATTGCTATAGCGCATGGTGAAGGTTTTGCGAATTTTAACCAACAGGGCAATTTGAATCTACTACATCAGCAAGGTTTAGCAGCCTTACGTTTTGTTGATCACCAGGGCAATCCAACGGAAACTTATCCTCTGAACCCAAATGGTTCACCTGGTGGTCTCACTGGTGTAACAACGCCAGATGGTCGTTTCACAGTAATGATGCCTCACCCCGAGCGTGTATTTCGTGCTGTGCAGATGAGTTGGTGCCCGCCTGAATGGTTGGATACTTCAGATGGTGCAAGCCCGTGGTTACGTTTATTCCGTAATGCGCGCCATTGGGCAAAGTAGGGTTACGAAAATATGTTGATGGAGCCCGTAACCTTTTCTGAAAGTGGTGGAATTCGTTATTTGCATTTTGGTACTGAGTTGATTCAAGGGGCAATGCGTATCCGTGACCCCAATGAAATCTATCTCGAATATAACCAGCAAATGATGGCATGGCTTCTCTTTCTTGAAACCAAGCCAGGGATGCGAGTTGCACAATTGGGCCTGGGAACAGGCGCGTTAACAAAATTCACACATCTCCATTGTCCTGCAGTTAAATCTACCGTGGTAGAGCTTAACCCTGCAGTCATTGTTGCAGCGAGAAGTATGTTTTCAATGCCAGACGATGATCGCAGATTGGAGACCTTGCAAGTGGATGCTAAAGAATTTGTGAGGCGTTCTCAATATCTCAATACGTTTGATGCCGTGCAAGTTGATTTGTATGATGCTATTTGCGACGGTCCGTCTGCCAGTTCTTTAGAGTTTTACAAAGGTTGCTATCAAATTCTCAAGGGCCCTGGGGTTCTGACGGTTAACCTCTTCTCAAAGCATAAAAGCTTTGATATCAATCTTAAGAATATTTGCGAAGCGTTTGGTGATCGCGTGCTCTTATTCCCCGAATCACATGATTGCAATGTCGTTGCGATTGCGTTTAAAGGTCCAAAACTAGAAGCAGAGTGGCGTGATGTTTCTGCGCGAGCCAAGCTGATTAAGGAAAAAACAGACCTACCAACCAATAAATGGGTGTCAGGCATTAGTCATGTAAATGCCCATCAGGAATCAAAGTTATCCATCTAATAAATAATTGGATAAGAAAAAAGGCGATCATCTGATCGCCTTTTTGGTTTTCAAGCATTGAGTGCTTGAAGGCTTTTTCAATTAAACGGTCACAGTATCTGCAACATCGCTAAATGACTTGATCTTATCAAAGCTCATATATTTATAGACATCGCTGGCTTTAGCATCTAGAGCCTTTACTTGCTCTAAATACTCGGCTGGCGTAGGTAGACGTCCCAACAGGGCGGCAACAGAAGCCAGTTCGGCAGAGGCCAAATACACGCGCGTATCAATACCTAAGCGGTTAGGGAAGTTACGTGTGGAAGTTGATACAGCCGTTGAACCTTTGCGGATTTGCGCTTGGTTGCCCATGCACAATGAGCAACCTGGACTTTCCATACGAGCACCAGCAGCACCCAACATACCGTAGTAGCCTTCTTCCATCAAGATCATGGCGTCCATCTTGGTTGGAGGCGCTACCCATAAACGGGTTGGCATATCTTTTTTACCTTGCAACACTTGACCAGCGGCACGGAAGTGTCCAATGTTGGTCATGCATGAACCAATAAAGACTTCATCAATCTTGTCACCGGCAACTTCAGACAATACTTTTACATCATCTGGGTCGTTAGGGCATGCAAGGATCGGCTCTTTGATTTCATCGATATTGATTTCGATAATTTCCGCATAGTCGGCATTAGCATCAGGTTGCAGCAGTTGCGGGTTTGCAATCCAAGCTTCCATTGCTTTGATACGACGACCAAGAGTACGCTTGTCGTCATAACCATTAGCAATCATCCACTTCATCAAAGTGATGTTCGATTGCATGTACTCAATGATAGGTTCTTTGTTTAAATGAACGGTGCAACCACCAGCAGAACGTTCAGCAGAGGCATCAGATAATTCAAATGCTTGTTCAACCTTGAGATCGGGTAAACCTTCGATTTCTAGAATGCGACCAGAGAAAATATTCTTCTTACCTTGCTTCTCGACGGTGAGTAAACCCCTCTTAATTGCATACAAAGGAATTGCATTGACCAAGTCACGTAAGGTGATGCCTGGTTGCATCTTGCCTTTGAAGCGAATCAAGACAGATTCAGGCATATCTAAAGGCATAACGCCTGTAGCAGCAGCAAAAGCAACTAAGCCTGAGCCTGCGGGGAAAGAGATGCCAATTGGGAAGCGAGTATGACTATCGCCACCAGTGCCACAGGTATCAGGCAATAGCAAACGATTTAACCAGCTATGGATCACGCCGTCACCAGGACGCAATGCAACGCCACCACGATTGGTCATGAATGGCGGCAATTCATGCTGAGTACGAATGTCTACCGGTTTTGGATAAGCGGAAGTGTGGCAGAAAGACTGCATTACTAAGTCAGAAGAGAAGCCTAAGCAAGCTAAATCCTTTAATTCATCACGAGTCATCGGACCAGTGGTGTCTTGTGATCCAACGGTAGTCATGTGAGGCTCACAGTACGTTCCGGGACGTACACCTTGACCCTCTGGCAATCCACAGGCACGACCAACCATCTTCTGCGCCAAGCTAAAACCTTTTTTGTTATCAGGTGGACTCACCGGCAGGCGGAATTCGGTAGAGGCAGGTAAGCCCAGTGCTAAACGGGCTTTAGCGGTCAAGCCACGTCCCACGATCAAGGGGATGCGACCGCCAGCGCGTACTTCATCCAAAATAACAGGGGACTTGAGTGCGAAGGAGGTAATTTCTTTGCCATCTTTCAGAGCTTTACCTTCGTATGGACGCAATTCAATAACGTCACCCATATTCATTTTGGACACATCTAATTCGATTGGTAGTGCACCAGAATCTTCCATGGTGTTAAAGAAGATAGGCGCAATATTGCCACCAAGACAGACGCCGCCGAAGCGCTTGTTTGGAACAAATGGAATATCTTGACCAGTCCACCACAAGACAGAATTGGTTGCGGACTTGCGTGAGGAACCCGTACCAACTACATCGCCTACATAAGCAATTTGATTGCCTTTTTTCTGCAGTTCAGCAATTTGCTTCATTGGGCCACGAACACCAGACTCATCTGGTTCGATACCAGGGCGTGGGTTTTTCAGCATAATCGTTGCATGCAAAGGAATGTCGGGACGGCTCCAAGCGTCGGGTGCTGGAGAGAGGTCATCAGTATTCGTCTCGCCAGTGACTTTAAATACCGTGAGCTTCATGCTTTGAGGAACTGCGGGGCGGCTAGTAAACCATTCTGCATCTGCCCAACTTTTCATCACAGCCTTTGCATTTGCATTACCTTTTTCAGCAAGCTCATGCACGTCATTGAAGTAATCAAACATCAAGAGTGTTTTCTTGAGCGCATCAGCGGCAACGGCGCCACATTCTGCGTCCGTCAAAAGCTCAACCAATGGTTTGATGTTGTATCCGCCAAGCATGGTTCCCAACAATTCAGTTGCCTGAACTCGTGAAATCAATGGTGATTTTTCAGTGCCTTTTGCTACTGCGTCTAAAAATTCTGCTTTCACCTTTGCCGCATCATCTACGCCGGCAGGTACGCGATTCGTAATTAGCTCTACAAGCTCAGCTTCTTTCCCTGTAGGTGGATTCTTTAGCAACTTCACCAATTCTGCAGTTTGATCTTTGCTTAATGGGAGGGCTGGAATACCGAGTGCTGCGCGTTCAGCAACTTGGGCGTTGTAGGCTTCTAACATTGTGTTTCCTATGCGGTAAATGTGATCTATAGAAAGACTAAACGGGAATTTTCACCCGAATTTCGACATTATAGTTACTAATTTAAGTCTTATATAAGAGTTTAAACCCTATAAATCCACCTAAGAGGGCTTTGGAGTGTCAATTAAAGGGGGTTTCAGGCAAAGATTAGATAACCTTCTCATCCTTGAGAGCCCAAACCAAGGCTACCACCCATCCAATCAGGGACCAGCCCAGAAAGAGATTTAGTGCAAAAATCGCACCAGTATTAGCCCTCTTTCTATGGAAAGCGATGGCAAAAGGCAGGAAGTAAAAGAGCGATAAAACAGTAATAAGAATGGCAAACAGAAGGCGCATGGCGTTTATTTCTCACGTATCCAGGTTTGTGTTCTTCCCAGCAAAGGGATTCCAATATAGGCCCTTAAATCCAATTTACCACCCTGGTCCTTGAGTTTCATCTCTGCTCGATAGATTTCACCATCATCAGGGTCCAAGATTTGACCGCCTGAATAAGAGTCCCCAGTCCTTTTGAGGCCAGTTAGGATTTCCATGCCCAGAACAGGTTTGCCTTTGCGGTTATCGGTACATTTTTCACAGTTTGGCAGTGCGCTCAGATCAAGTATTTTTGTAATTACCCCAGAAAAAACACCATTTTTCTCAGTAATTTGCACAATTGCAGCCGGTAGGTTGGTGTCGTCGTCAAAAGTCTTCCAGGTGCCCACAATGGAGTCCGATGTTTGGGCTGACAGTTGGGTGGCTTCAAAGGCCAGAATGCAGCCAAGGACGATGAAAAGCAGTGGTTTTTTCATAGATTTCTGGATTATTACCTTTTTACAATTCAGTCATTAGACATTGCTATCGTTATAATTACTTTTTCCAACAGAGCTTAAGCGATGACCAAATACGTTTTTGTCACTGGTGGTGTGGTTTCTTCTTTAGGGAAAGGAATCGCAGCTGCCTCGCTTGCCGCGATTCTTGAATCCCGCGGCCTGAAAGTCACCCTCCTAAAATTAGACCCTTATATTAACGTTGACCCGGGCACCATGAGTCCACTGCAGCACGGTGAAGTTTTTGTCACTGAAGATGGGGCTGAAACAGATTTAGATTTAGGGCACTATGAGCGCTTCGTATCCGCAAAGATGCGCAAGAGCAATAACTTCACCACTGGCCAAATTTATGAGTCCGTCATTAGCAAAGAGCGTCGCGGTGAATACTTAGGAAAAACCGTTCAGGTTATTCCCCATATTACAAATGAGATTCAAGCTTTTGTAGAACGGGGAGCTAATGCAAGTCATGATGGTAAGGCTGATATCGCTATTTGTGAGATCGGCGGTACGGTGGGTGATATCGAATCCCTACCATTTTTAGAGGCGGCACGGCAGATGAGCCTTCGCCTCCCCATGCATAGCTGCGCATTTGTGCATCTAACCTTAGTTCCTTATATTCAAAGTGCTGGCGAGTTGAAAACGAAACCCACCCAACACTCTGTGCAAAAGTTGCGTGAGATAGGCATCATGCCAACTGTCTTGTTATGCCGTGCTGATCGACCAATTCCGGAAGACGAGCGCGCTAAGATCTCTTTGTTTTCTAACGTCCGTGATGAAGCAGTCATTTCTGTATGGGATGTTGATACGATTTATAAGATTCCAGAAATGCTTCATGCGCAAGGCATGGATGACTTGATTTGTCGAGAGTTACAAATCGATGCCAAACCAGCGGATCTTTCTGTATGGGCGCATTTGGTTTATGAGATGGCCAATCCTCAACACGAAGTTACCATTGGTATGGTTGGCAAGTATGTTGAATTGACTGAGTCTTATAAGTCACTAATTGAAGCGCTACGTCATGCTGGTATTCATACGCATACCAAGGTGAATATCAACTATATCGATTCAGAAGTGATCGAAAAAGACGGCGTTGATTGCTTGAGGAAGCTTGACGCCATATTGGTTCCCGGCGGCTTTGGTAAGCGCGGTACAGAAGGCAAGATCTCTGCGATCCGTTATGCCCGTGAAAACAATATTCCTTATCTTGGTATCTGCCTTGGCATGCAGTTGGCTGTGATTGAGTTTGCGCGCCATGTCGCCAATATCGCAAAGGCAAACAGTACTGAATTTGATCCGCAAGCTGAAAATCCTGTAGTTGCTCTCATTACTGAGTGGATGGACAGGGAGGGAAATGTTGAAAAACGTAGCAATGCTTCTGACCTTGGTGGCACGATGCGCCTAGGATCACAACGTTGCCCCGTTAAAGCAGGCACTTTGGCCCATCGGATTTATGGCGCAGAAGTAAATGAACGCCATCGCCATCGCTATGAAGTGAATAACACTTATGTTCCAAGACTGGAGGAGTCTGGCTTAATTATTTCTGCCAGAACCCCAAATGAGTCATTGCCTGAAATGATGGAGTTGCCAGAGTCGATGCATCCATGGTTCTTTGGTGTGCAGTTTCATCCGGAATTCACCTCAACACCACGAGATGGGCACCCCTTGTTCTCTGCATTCATTAGTGCCGCACTGATCCATCAAAATACTGCATTAAAACAAGTTGCTTAAGAGGATGCTATGAGTCCATTCAAACTATGCGGTTTTAATGTTGGTTTAGATCAGCGTTTTTTCTTAATCGCGGGTACCTGCGTCATTGAGTCCGAACAGTCGGCCATTGATGTTGCTGGGCATTTGAAAGAAATCACCAGCGCTTTGAACATCCCGTTTATCTATAAATCTTCCTTTGATAAGGCTAACCGTTCTTCTGGAACTTCGTTTCGTGGTTTAGGTATGGAGAAGGGCCTAGAAATATTGGCTAAGGTTAAAAAAGAAGTGGGTGTTCCGATTTTGACTGATGTTCACGATATTAACGAGATCGAAGTAGTGTCTAAGGTTGTTGATGTGATTCAGACCCCTGCCTTTTTATGCAGACAGACCGATTTCATTCGTGCTTGCGCTCAAAGTGGTAAGCCAGTCAATTTTAAAAAGGGGCAGTTCCTATCCCCACATGAAATGCTCAATGTTATTGAGAAGGCGCGAGCAGCAGCCAAAGAAGTAAATGTTCCGGATCAATTTATGGTTTGTGAGCGTGGTGCCTCATTCGGCTATAACAATCTAGTTTCTGATATGCGCAGCTTGGCCATATTGCGCGAGGCGAATGCACCCGTTGTTTTTGATGCTACCCATTCTGTTCAACTACCGGGTGGCCAAGGGACAGCAAGCGGTGGGCAACGTGAGTTTGTGCCAGTATTGGCGCGTGCCGCGGTTGCTGTTGGTATTAGTGGTCTTTTTATGGAAACTCACCCAGATCCATCTAAAGCCTTATCTGACGGCCCTAATGCAGTTCCGTTACATCGCATGAGGGAGTTGCTAGAGTCATTGCTTGCGATTGATACAGTAGTCAAATCTAACGGTCCATTTTTAGAAAATAGCTTTCAGTAATTTTTAAAGAAGTTATTAATCCCAATTTCATATTGTTTTAAGGAGAAGGTGCATGAGCGCCATTGTTGACATCATCGGTAGAGAAGTTTTAGATTCACGCGGCAACCCAACAGTAGAGTGCGATGTATTACTGGAGTCTGGCGTCATGGGGCGTGCTGCCGTTCCATCTGGAGCTTCCACGGGTTCACGTGAAGCAATCGAATTGCGTGATGGTGATCAGTCTCGTTATTTGGGTAAAGGCGTTTTGAATGCTGTTCAAAACATTAATGTTGAAATTGCAGAAACTATTCTCGGTTTAGATGCAACAGAGCAAGCTTTCTTGGACCGCACCCTGATCGAATTAGATGGCACTCATAACAAAGCGCGTCTTGGCGCAAACGCAACCTTAGCTGTTTCTATGGCTGTTGCAAGAGCGGCCGCTGAAGAAGCTGGCTTACCTTTGTACCGTTATTTTGGTGGCTCAGGTGGCATGCAATTACCGGTGCCCATGATGAATATCGTCAATGGTGGCGCACATGCCAATAACAGTTTAGACATTCAAGAATTCATGATCATGCCGGTTGGTGCGGAAAATTTCCGTGACGCCTTGCGTTGTGGAGCTGAAATTTTCCATGAACTTAAGAAAATCATTGGCGCTCAAGGCATGCCGACTACTGTAGGTGACGAAGGTGGCTTTGCCCCGAACTTCAAAAGTAACCATGAGTGCTTGCAAACCATCATGAAAGCAATTGAGGGTGCTGGCTACCAAGCGGGTGATGATGTTTTATTGGCCCTAGATTGCGCTGCTAGTGAGTTTTACAAAGACGGCAAATACCATCTTTCAGGCGAAGGCTTACAGCTCACCTCTAGTGAGTTCTCTGATTATCTTGGTAACTTGGCAGATCAATTTCCGATCGTATCGATTGAAGACGGTATGCATGAGGGCGACTGGGATGGTTGGGCTGATATCACCAAGAAGCTTGGTAAGAAGATTCAATTGGTGGGCGATGATCTCTTCGTTACCAATACTCGCATCCTGAAAGAAGGCATTGAGAAAGGTATTGCCAACTCCATCTTGATTAAGATTAACCAGATTGGCACCTTGACAGAAACGTTTGCCGCGATTGAGATGGCCAAACGCGCTAATTACACTGCGGTCATTTCTCATCGCTCTGGTGAAACTGAAGATAGCACTATTGCTGATATCGCTGTTGGCACAAATGCTGGCCAGATTAAGACAGGCTCCTTATCTCGCTCTGATCGCATTGCCAAATACAACCAACTCTTGCGAATCGAGGAAGACTTGGGTGATGTCGCAACCTATCCAGGCAAATCTGTTTTCTATAACTTGAAACGCTAAGTCACAAAAGATATACTTAATATGCGGATTGTCATCTACTCGATGCTGGTATTGCTCATCGCAATTCAGTACCCCCTGTGGCTAGGAAAGGGTGGATGGCTAAAGGTTTACGAGATGGAGAGACAGGTAGAGCTTCAGGAGGCTAAAAATAGTCTCATGGCTCTTCGTAATGCAAAGTTAGCGGGCGACGTTAAGGATTTAAAGGATGGTACGCGCGCTATTGAGGAGCGCGCTAGAGCTGAGCATGGTTTGATTAAAGAGGGTGAGTTTTTTGTGCAAATCTTGCCTGCAGATAAAGCGAACACACCCGCTGCTATGAAACAATAAATTCTAATGGCCGCTAGATGGCGGTCTTGTGGCATCGCTGAGTAAATCCGTTTTGAATACTTGCAAACAGTCCACGGCATCGAACCGATAGGGCTTGGCGCAAAACTCACAAATTGTCTCTACTATCCCTTGCTCTTCCAGTATCCCTTGTACCTCTTCCTCCCCAAGCATTCTCAAGACATCGGCAACTTTGTTGCGCGAGCAACGACAAGAAAAGCGAATCTTTCTTGGGGGGAAGCTGCGAACGCCATTCTCAGTGGATTCCTCTAAAAACAAGCGCCTCAAGATAGTTTCAGGTGGAAGCGTTATCAACTCCTCGTCGGTGATCGTTTCACCCAAAGTCTGTATACGAGTCCAGCCCTCGGCAGCTGTTTGTGGATCAAGGTGTGTATGGCCACCAGAATCTGGCATGCGTTGCAACAAGAGTCCGCCTATATTTGAATCATTTGAAGTTAGCCAAATTCTGGTTTCTAGCTGTTCAGAATTTTGCATGTATAGACCGATAGCCTCTGCCGCGCTAGCTACTGGCGTGAGCTGACCACCGCGATGCTGTTGGAGCGCAACAATGCCTTGGTAGGGTGGTTGGCCGGGCTCTCGCTCCGAAGGGTCTAGGGTAATCACAAGCCTGCCAGAGTTCCTTGCATCGAGCAGATCTCCAAGAGTCGCATTTGGAGATATTTCTGAGGGATCGACTGATAGCTTGACGGTGGCTCTCATCGATAGATCGGACTTACATTCGACAACGAGTAGCTGAATCGGGCCTTTACTTTGTGCCTGAATAATCAATGTGCCATCAAACTTGAGGCTAGCGCTCAGAAGGGTGGCTGCACCAACAAAATCACCTAGAATGCGTCGTACTACCGGCGGATCATTACGACGCTCTAAAACAGCCTGCCACGCAGTGCTGATGGACACAATTTCCCCGCGAACTGGGGCCCCATCACAGACAAATACAAGTAATTCATTCATGAGGCAAAGTATCCACGTTTTTTAATTTTGCCGCCAATTTGACTGACCTGAGATAATGCGCTTTATGCATATTCGTACACGTTTCGCCCCCAGTCCAACGGGCTTTATTCATTTGGGCAATCTACGCAGCGCTCTCTACCCTTGGGCATTTGCACGTCACAATAAAGGTGATTTCATTCTTCGGATTGAAGATACCGATTTGGAGCGCTCTACTCAGGAAGCGGTAGATGTGATCATTGAAGGGATGTCCTGGTTAGGGCTTGATTTAGATGAGGGTCCAATCTATCAGATGCAGCGGATTGATCGCTATCGTGCAGTCGTCAAACAAATGCTGGATGCAGGACTGGCCTATCCCTGCTATATGTCGGAAGAGGAGTTAAATAAACTCCGTGACCAACAAATGGCCAATAAAGAAAAGCCGCGTTACAACGGTTTGTGGAGACCGGAACCCGGAAAAACTTTGCCGACGATTCCTGAAGCTGTGCAGCCAGTCATTCGCTTTAAGAATCCTATTGGCGGATCTGTCATCTGGGATGATGCCGTGAAGGGCAAGATTGAAATTAGCAATGATGAGCTTGATGATCTTGTAATTGCTCGCCCAGACGGCACACCAACGTACAACTTTTGCGTCGTAGTAGATGACTTGGATATGAAGATTACTCATGTCATTCGTGGTGATGATCATGTAAATAACACCCCTCGTCAGATTAATATCATGACGGCCTTAGGTGGCATTCCTCCGATCTATGCTCATCTACCCACGGTTCTAAATGATTCTGGTGAGAAGATGAGCAAGCGTAATGGCGCCATGAGTGTGCGCGATTATCAAAAGGCAGGGTATTTGCCGGAGGCAATTCTGAATTATCTGGCGCGCTTAGGTTGGTCACACGGTGATGCAGAAATATTTACAAAAGAACAATTTGTAGATTGGTTTGATTTAGAGAGCTTGGGTCGCTCACCAGCACAACACAATCCTGAAAAATTACTCTGGTTAAATCATCAATATATTCAGAATGCAGATCCCACTCAATTGGCTGAAGTGACTAAACCCTTTGCACATCAGCTTGGTATCGATACTGAAAATGGACCAAACTTTATTCAAGTTGTTGGACTATTAAAAGATCGTGCTAATACCTTGATTGAGATTGCGGAAGGGGCTAAGCTGTTTTACTTGCCAGCACCGATGCATAGTGCAGAACAGATAGCCGCAAATATTCCGGAATCGATTGTCCCTGCACTAAAAGATTTAATTGAAGCAATCAAGAATGCGGAACCTACAAAAGAAGCTTACGGAGCGGCATTTAAGCAAGTTCTAGCCGTGCATCAACTTAAGATGCCAGCCTTAGCTATGCCCGTTCGTTATGCCTTATTTGCTACAACTCAGACTCCAGCAATAGATTCTGTATTGGTGGTATTGGGTAAGGATGAAGCTCTCAAGAGGCTCTCCAAGGTGGTCCAGTAGGCAATTTGCGCAATCGCACAAAAATAGGATAAAATCTTGGATTGTTTTGAGTGTCTTGCGGTTTTATTGTGGGATTTCGGGGGTATAGCTCAGCTGGGAGAGCGCTTGCATGGCATGCAAGAGGTCAGCGGTTCGATCCCGCTTATCTCCACCAAGCATTCAAATTGCTGTATTTTGAAGTAGTCCAGGTCCCCATCGTCTAGAGGCCTAGGACATCACCCTTTCACGGTGAGTACGGGGGTTCGAATCCCCCTGGGGACGCCAGAAATTTTGGTGGCAGTAAAATGTAGTTTGTGATGTTTCACTCGATGTATTTTGGAGCGGTAGTTCAGTTGGTTAGAATATCGGCCTGTCACGCCGAGGGTCGCGGGTTCGAGTCCCGTCCGTTCCGCCAAGACAATTAAAAGCCCCCTGAGTCAGGGGGCTTTTTTATTTCTAAGGCATTACAGTGTGCGCGTGCGAAGTGCCTTGGGGCTCATGTCTAAATAGTAATTATCTATACCAAGATTTCCACCCTTAACTCTAGCTAAGAATCGTAAAGTCTCGTTCAATACGATTTCTCTCTCGTTATCAATGGTGACTATGTGATAGCTATTGCCCAGCCAAATTGTTCTACGAAGATCTGATTTGACTTTAGATAATATCTTTTCTGCAGACCATACCGAACATGTGTCATCCTCAACGGACTGTATTAATAGGAGTCTAGAGTTAATTAAATTCAGATTTTTTGTGGTGTAAGCCATGAGCTTATTGGCTTCAT
The DNA here is from genome assembly GCF_018687735.1 of Polynucleobacter sp. MG-5-Ahmo-C2. NCBI lineage: Bacteria > Pseudomonadati > Pseudomonadota > Betaproteobacteria > Burkholderiales > Burkholderiaceae > Polynucleobacter > Polynucleobacter sp. MG-5-Ahmo-C2. The sequence continues at coordinate 862,375 of NZ_CP061304.1, forward strand.
ACAAATGCCTTGCGGTGATCAGTGGTGCGCCTACCTCAGATAATTCATGGGACTTAAATTTGTCACGAATGCGGCGTCGTAGCTCGAGATTTTTGATGCCAAAAGGCTCTCTCTCCGAATACTCCCAATTTCGGATTCCCAGGCTGTATGCAATATTGAGTAGAAATCGATACCACGGCACAGACCAACCGTCATAACGCAATACCGGTGAATAGAGCGCAATTGAAGAAATATCAGACCTTTGTGTGGCAATCGCAAGTGCGAAGGTAGCGCCCATACTGATGCCTGCTAAATTGATGGTTTTATATTGAAGCTTGTGATCGTCTATGCAATTGTGAACTTGGCTAAGCCACTCTTCGTAGTTATCTGCAGGACTTCCATAAAGGTAACCCTTGATTTCAGGAACCACGGTATTAAATCCGTTAGTACTTAGAAAGCTGGGAAGTTGGCCTAATTCAAGTCCACCACCATTCAAACCTGGAAGTAAAATGGTGATGCTGTCGCTTGTGGCGCCTATTTCATTTCTATGGGGCATGTCTTACACTGTCGTCAATATAGTTATGCCATGAAGCATACACCGTCCAAGGAATCCATGAAACACAATCTTAATGCTTATCGGTGGTGTCCCAATAAGGGGCAGGGCTACTTAAATGCGTGCGTCGGTGTATTTTTTGCTTTTTGCATTCGCTTAAGCCTTCAGCCACATATCGAGGAGGCGCTACCTTTGTTTTTCTTTCAGATCAATACGATTGTGATTGCCTTCTTTTTTGGGGTTGGTCCAGCATTACTCACTTTGGTGTTAAGCATCCCATTAATTTCCTATTTTTTTATGGCACCTTATATGAGCTTTAGTGTTGTTGATTCCAGGGATATAACAACACTAATTGTTTATATAACCTACACATTACTTGTAAGCTTTTTGGTTGAGTGGTTGCGTCGCGAACAGTACAACGCAAAGATGGCTATTTTAGTAAGCGAATCTCGTTTCAAGCTGATGGTCGAAGGTGACACCAAAATACGAGAGCTGCTTAAAAATTCCCCCCCACAAACCTGAATAACTAAGGCCTTTTAAACCTTCCGATTCTGCCCCTTATTGCTGATAGCTGAGAGCCGGTTAAGTTCAGCAGAGGGGGTCACCATAAATTGAGATTGAGTGATCTCATCTGAACCTCACCTTGTGGTGTTAGCACAATGTGAGGTGTAAGGAGTCAAAATAATGCTAATAAGCAGTTGTTAATCAAATAGCTTGTGCAGCATTCACTACAGCTTACTTTTTTGGAGTTGTTATAGAGGCCGCCATTGCATCGTAATAAATGACCTTAACTTGTTCGCCAACATTAACATCAGCCAAGAGAGCTGGGTTTTTAACGGTTACAGTGGTAACTTTGCCGCTAGGACCCTTAACAGAGACAAGTTTCTTATCGCGGTCTACGGCAACGATATCGGCAATGATGGTTGTTTGATTGGCAATGGTTTCAGAAGGCTTTTCATTTGCCTTTGATTTGGTGACCGTATTAGTTTCTACCTTGCTACGAATGCCATCACTCTTGGTTTTAATCAGTTCAATTGCAACGGCCAATTCATAAGTCACGTTAACTCGATCACCTTTCTTAATTTGATCGAAATTGGTGATTTCTGGACCTGCGACAAATTTAGATTCACCTTCTTTATTTTTGAAGGTAATGGTACGAGTCTTTTTATCAATCTTGACTACGTTACCTTCATATAGCTGGTAGCGGTTGTCCACTACAGCCGCATCGATCACCATTGGCTTGGCGGAACCGGTATCAGCAGGTTTCGTTTGCGCCACTACTGAAAATGAAGTGGCCAATATAGTTGCTATAGCTAGCGAAATGGTGGTGGATTTAAGATTCATTATTTTCCTTATGAATAATTAACGCTGATTAAGATATTAGCTCACTTTTATCATTTTTTAGTCTTTAGAGTGCTAATGCGGTATTCGGACCAATGCCCTCATCTTTGTTAAGATTATTGTCTTATTCCGGAAACTCAAGAAGGGCCTTAAATGCCTCAATTTGCTGCAAATTTGACAATGTTATTTACAGAAGCGCCTTTCTTGGAGCGCTTTGAGCGCGCCTCTCAAGCGGGATTTAAGGCGGTTGAATTTCTGTTCCCATATCCATATTCAGCTGCTGAAATTAAACAGAAGTTAGATCAGCACAACTTAAGGCTAGTCCTTCATAATTTGCCGGCTGGTGATTGGGATGCCGGGGAGCGTGGAATAGCTTGTCATCCAGACCGAGCTGAAGAGTTCCGTTTGGGGGTTGCAAAAGCGATCGAATATGCCAAGGTTCTAGGCGTTGCGCAATTGAATTGTTTGGCAGGCAAAGTTCCTGCAGGTGCAGATCAAAAATTATTTCATGACACTTTTGTGGCTAATTTGAAATATGCGTCCGCTGAGTTAAAAAAATCCAATTTAAAGCTACTTATTGAGCCAATTAATACATTTGATATTCCTGGATTCTTTTTAAATACAACACAGCAGGCGCTAGATATTATTAAAGAGGTTTCCTCTGATAATCTCTTTGTGCAATACGATATCTACCATGCCCAGCGTATGGAGGGTGAATTGTCCAATACTATCGAAAAGAATCTCAAGCAGATCGCCCATATTCAGCTAGCTGATAATCCCGGCCGCAATGAGCCTGGCACTGGTGAAATTAACTATGCCTATCTTTTCAAATTCCTTGACAAGATTGGCTACTCAGGTTGGATTGGTTGTGAATATAAACCTGCGACTACGACAGAAGCAGGTTTAGCTTGGATTCAGAAATTAAATTCATAAAATTAAAGCAAATATAAAAGGAGATGAAATGAGTGCGAAATTAAAATTAGGTTTTGTTGGTCTCGGTATTATGGGCGCCCCTATGGCGGGCCAACTTATTAAAGCAGGACATGAGGTTTTTATTCATACTAGAAGTAAGGTTCCACAGGAGCTAGCCTCATCTTCAGCTATTCAGTGTTCTAGTCCCAGCGAGGTCGCTGAAAAGGCAGACATTATTTTTACGATGGTGCCAGATACGCCCGACGTTGAAAAAGTCTTGTTCGGTGAGAAGGGCGTCGCATCTGGCTTATCGAAGGGCAAGGTTGTTGTTGATATGAGCTCAATCTCACCCATTGCCACCAAAGAATATGCCAAGAAAATAAATGCTTTGGGTTGCGACTACTTGGATGCCCCAGTTTCTGGCGGAGAGGTTGGAGCTAAAAATGCCACGCTATCGATCATGGTCGGTGGTGATGAAGGAGTATTTAATAAGGTGAAGCCCGTTTTAGATTTGATGGGTAAGAATATCAATTTAGTGGGTGGTAATGGGGATGGTCAAACTGCCAAAGTCGCAAACCAAATCATCGTAGCCTTAAATATTGAAGCTGTTGCTGAGGCGCTTTTATTTGCAGCCAAAGCAGGCGCTGATCCCGCCAAAGTCCGTCAAGCATTAATGGGCGGCTTTGCGAGCTCAAAAATTCTTGAGGTGCATGGTGAACGCATGGTGAAGCGCACATTTGACCCGGGCTTTAGGATTGAGTTGCATCAGAAAGATTTAAACCTCGCACTCAATAGCGCTCGTGCTTTAGGCGTTTCACTGCCGAACACCGCCACTGCTCAAGAGCTTTTCAACTCTTGCTCGGCTCATGGTGGCAAAGCCTGGGATCATTCGGCGATGGTGAAGGCTTTAGAAAAATTAGCCAACTTTGAAATTGGTCAAAAAGCCTAAGATCTAAATATGGCATCAACCCTCTTGGTGTATTTGCATGGCTTTCGCTCTTCCCCTAGATCCAGTAAGGCTGTGATGACCGGTGAGGCCATCAAGGCCTTATCGACAGTCAATAACCCTATTGAATGGTATTGCCCGCAGTTATTGGCTTCACCGCAGAACAGTATGGATATGGTTACAGAGCATATTCATCTGTCTAAGGCCGATCATATTGTTGTCATCGGTTCATCGCTGGGCGGATTTTATGCAAACTATTTGGCAGAAAAGTATGGCTGCAAAGCGGTTGTCTTAAATCCGGCCGTTCGTGCTGCCAGGGAGCTTGCCCCCCATGTGGGAATGATGACGTCCTATGACAATGACGAGCCATTTGATTTTCGCCCTGAATATATTGATGAGCTAAAAGCCTTACAAGTTGAAAGGATTTCTAATCCTAGCCGTTACTTTTTGATTGCAGCAAAAGGAGATGAATTGCTTGATTGGCAAGAAATGACGGAGTTCTATCAAGGCGCCAAGCAGCTTGTCCTTGAGGGCAGTGATCATGGCATTGCCGACTATGCAGACCATCTCCCAGCAGTTTTGGAGTTTATATCTCCCTAGATGATTGATTGACACATATTTCTTCTGTAAGATAAGTTAAACGATTGATGGCATCGCCTAGGTCGAGAAAGGAGAGTTTGTGCTGAGCATCTTGAAATTAGACGCTGGTGGAATTCCCCAGGGTTGGGTTAACGCTGAAGAAGCAACCAAACACTACGCTGATAATAGTGTCTTATGGACACTGGGCGACCCCATCATGAAAATGCGGGGCGGCATTTCTAGGGCTAGCGGCTTGCAGTCCGTCATTGAACTTCATTCGATTATTGCTATCAAAGGTAGTGCGAAGATTAATTTATTCGATGTTGTCCCGGTGATCACAAAACATAAACTCTTTAAACGTGACCGCGGTCTTTGCGCTTATTGTGGAGATGTAATTCATGAGAATCAGGCTGAGGCAGAGCACATTATTCCCAATAGTCGTGGCGGAAAATATTCCTGGATGAATTTAGTGATTTCTTGCAGGCCCTGCAATCAACACAAGGGTAATCGCACTCCCGAACAAGCTGGCATGGCTCTGTTGTACACCCCTTATCTGCCAAGTTTGTACGAAGATATGATTCTTAAAGGGCGCAATATTCTAGCTGACCAGATGGATTTCCTGGCGGCTAATTTGCCCAAGAATAGTCGTTTACTTGAGAGTGCTCTCTGAGCTCAGAGTCAGAGCAAGTTACGCAGTCTTACTCTAGTAGTTTGATGCACTCAAAATCGTTGCGGATGATTGTGGTAGCGCTGGTTTTATCGCTGCTTGGGCATCTCATTTTATTTGTTGGCCTACCTTTTCTTTCCCTTGGCTCTGCTCCAGAAATTGCAGATGACCTCATTATTAGAACTGAGTTGAAACTTGAGCCGCCTAAGAAAATTCAAATGGCGAAGACTCCCAAAAAGAAATTAAACAAAGAAGATTCTAGTGCGAAGTTAGAAGATCCAAAAAGCCTGGTAGCGGGAGCACAGGGTGGGGCCTTTAATCAATCGGGAGTGGCCTTCAAACTACCAGAGTCGGGAATCATTTATTACGACTCTTACGTCGATGGCCAAAAGTATCAGACTGGAGAAATCGACTGGATTGTTGATGGAAATAGCTATCGCCTATATGTCAATATCCCCTATGCTTTCGTCGGCCCATTTGTATTTGAATCGAGGGGAACCATTGATGCATACGGTATGGCCCCCTCTATTTATTGGTCGCAGCGTGGCACAAGGCCACCACGTTATTCTCGATTTGATCGACATTCAACTGGAGGAGGACAGATGTTCTTCTCAGAAAAGCCAGAGTTCACGCCAGCCATTCCCCCTGGAACTCAAGACCGATTCAGCCTCATGTTCCAGATTGCTTCATTGCTAAACGGGGATAGCAAAATTGATGAGGCTGGAAGTATTCGTGCATTGCCGGTAGTTGATTACAACACGGTTGAAATGTGGCAATTTAAAAGTTATGGTGAGGCTATCTCCGAGGATATTCCGACCCTGGGAAGGTCTGTTAACCGTCATTACGCTTTGATGCAGCGTGAAAATGACCCCTATAAGCGCCAGGTGGACATTTGGTTAGCTAAAGATCTCGAGTGGCTGCCGGGCAGAATTCGCTCCCAGGAGGCTAGTGGCAGGGTTCTTGAGCTTGTTTTTAAGCAAAAGAGCCCCATACCGCCGACAGCATTGCCCTAAAAACCCGATCCTGATTTGGGGTTTTGATTTGAGTGTCCGAGCAGAGCCACCATCATTGAATATAGGGCCGCTCCAGACATGGATACTGCAAAGATTCCTGTAAACGAGATAATAATGGGCAAAATTCTCCAGTGCTCGGTCAGGGTGTAATCGCCATATCCTACAGTTGTATACATTTCGCCTGCGAAGTAAAAGGTCTGTGGATTTGTTGGAAATACCTTAAGGGCCACGCAAATATAGGCCCAAGCGATGATTTCTACGAAATGGGTTGCAATAATGAGCAAAATCGCGATAAAGTAAGAAACAAAATTGGCGCCATAGATCCGTTTATTTTCTAGCTGCTGATCAAGCCAATGAAAAGCGCCAGCAATCGACAAAACGATCATGCCGTGAACCGTAAGCATGAAGCAAGCCAGAAGCAACACAAACCAAATTTGCCCATTGCCCATATCCATATTAATTTCGCTGAAGAGTGTTGCAAAGCTGGGAAGGTCTGCATTACGGAAAAGGTCTATTAGGAACATGGAAATTCTGAGTGAAGATTACAAAAATATCTTATTTGACATAATAATGATTATACGCAAATATACCTATGGGGATTTCGCTGGTGAGGACTTCATGGCCCGTTGATATGGCGTCTTGTAAAGCTTAAGCCATCGAGATCTTAAGCCATCTCCTATCCAAGGTTTATCGTAAATATCTGCAATATCAATAGCGCTTAATCCCAGCGCATTACGAAGTTGTAAGTCTGCTCCTTGATCTAAGAGCAGCTTAACCAGTTGCTCATTCCCAGACTGCACTGCCATCATCAGAGGCGTTGTATTGTTTAAGCTTAAGGAGTCTACCGTAGCGCCATTAGCTATCAAAAACTGGGCAACTTCCAGGTGTCCTTTGGTGCAGGCGTAATGCAGCGGAGTCCAGCCTATGTGGTCAACCATCGCTTTTTTCTTGAGCACAAGAGTTTTCACCAGAGGCAAATTACCTTGAATAGATGCAATCATCAACGGAGTTTCACCGCTTTTATTGGATAAATCTACGTCAATTTTTGGGTCATTTATCAGTAAATCAATCACATTCGCCGAATTGTCTTTGATAGCCAAAATCAGCATAGGATTGCCATTTGCATCTACGGAATTGGGGTTTGCACCCTTAGAGAGTAAGTTTTTAACCTCAGCAACATCATCAAATTTTGCCGCTTTTGCAAAATCAGCTATTTGACTAGTGGTCTGTGCTTGAGCATGTTGGTTTAAGGCGCCCACGCAAGCAAAAATAAAAAGTAATTGGTTAAACTTTATTCTCATGAATAAGTTCTATCTATATGAAAACATTGGTAAAAATTAGATGAAGTTTGATTTGCAAGCTCCTCAAGCTCTAGCCCTTTGAGGTCGGCAATGAATTCGCCAACTTTCGCTACCCAGGCTGGTTCATTAATCTTGCCGCGGTAGGGAATGGGCGCCAAATAGGGAGAATCTGTTTCAATGAGCATCCTCTCTAATGGTACAGCCTTGCAGGTTGCCTGCAGGTCTTTAGCGCTTTTAAAGGTCACAATCCCTGAAAAGGAGATGTAAAAACCTAAGTCCATAGCTGCTTGCGCTACCTCTAGGCTTTCAGTAAAGCAATGCATTACACCGCCAATTTTTTCAGCGCCCTCTTCTTTTAGTATCTTGATCGTATCCTCTGATGCAGAGCGAGTGTGGATGATCAGGGGCTTTTTAGAGGCTATGGCTGCTCTGATGTGGGTCCTAAATCGATCGCGCTGCCACTGCATTGATTCATAACTGCGATCACCCATACGGTAGTAATCAAGACCAGTTTCGCCAATGGCAACAATTTTGGGGTGCTTTAGCGCAGTCTCGACCAGGAAATCATAACTGGGCTCAGGCGTGTCTTCGTAGTCTGGATGAACCCCTACAGAAGCGTACAAATGAGGGTGCTCCTCGGCCAGCTTGAGGACATTGGGAAAGTCAGGCAAGTCTACGGAAACGCACAAGGCATTGCTAACCTTTGCGGACTCCATGTTTGCCAATACCTCTGGCAAGCGAGACTGAAATTCTGGGAAATCGAGATGGCAATGGGAGTCTATGAACATGACTGGCTATTTTAGACTGCCTAAGCCTAATTTAAGTCTCAAATACCTGTTGGTATTGGGAAAGTAAGGCCTCTAATTGAACGCGGTTCGCCAAGGGGTGATTCTCATGGCGACGGGCTTGAACCAGGGATTTCCAAAATTGATGAAGTTTTGGGATCTTTGCTGTTTGAGATAGACCCCTCAAGGTGGAGAGATGCTTGGGGTAATAACGAGGGTTGCCGCCTTGTGAAACGGCTTGCAAATCTGAAGTCCAACGTTGCATTGCCGCTAATAAATAACTGTATTGAGCTTTGTGGATCTTTTCTGCAGCATCTAACCAATTTATCCGCAAACCCTGGGACATTGATTGGAGCAAATAGCGCGAAGCCTGAATAGAAATCGTTAACTCATCTTTCTCATCCTGATTATTTCTGGCAACCAGGAAATCCAGGACAGAGTATGGCGCCCCACCCTGTTCATCGTAAATGGTTTCTATATCAGCGTCATTGACTTTAAGACCGCCAACTTTCGGCAATTCTGTACGTAACCAGGCCAAACCTTGCTCCCGATCAGGTCGTGGTGCAGTAAGCAAGCGACAACGAGAGCGAATGGTTGGCAAAACACGATCCACGCGATCAGCCAACAAGATAAAGATGGTATTTGCTGGCGGCTCTTCCAAGGTTTTCAGCAAAGTGTTCGCTGAATCTGAGCGTAACATTTCTAAAGGGTAAATCAATATCACGCGATTACCACCTCGGTGCGAGCCAATAGAGAGGCTTTCAATGGCGCTGCGAGTCTCTTCAATAGAAATATTTTTCTTTTCCTTTTTTTCGCTAGACTCACCATCGGAATCGTCACGAGAGGATTTACCTTTTTTTGGCGCCTCATCGCTGTCATAGTTTGCATGCGGCAAGAGTTTTCGATGGGTTTCAGGCAAAAGGGCAATAAAATCGGGATGGTTGCCAGTGTTAAACCAATGGCAGGCCTCACATTGATTACAAGGGCATGAGGCTTCGAGAGCGCCTTCGCACAAAAGAGACTTTGCAAGCTCAATGGCAAATGCGAACTTACCAATACCCGATTGACCATGTAACAGAATCGCATTTGGGCAATTGGCAAAATCCATGCTATCCCATAATGGTTGCAACCATGGGGCCACACACCTTTCATGCACTAGAGACATCGAGTCATTCATTTAGATGTTGAAACCCAAATTCTTTAAGCCATTCCAAATGGCATCCGGGGTTTGAGTGGCATCTACTAGGTGAAAACGCTTGGGATCTTCCTTGGCCCGACGGAGGTATTCTTGGCGAACCTTTTCAAAGAAGTTCAAATCCATTTTTTCAAACTTATCTGGAGCACGCACTTTAGACCTGCGGGCTTCAGCAACCTCGCCTGGTAAATCAAAAAGGATCGTTAAATTAGGCTGCAACAAAGACCCATTTGCTCGGCCTTGAACCCAATGCTCAAGTTCATTTAATTTATGTAGGCTTAAGCCCCGGCCCCCACCCTGATAGGCAAAGCTGGCATCAGTAAAGCGATCAGAGATCACAATTTTCCCAAGCTCCAAGGCAGGCTCTATTACCTGAGCGATATGTTCGCGACGCGCAGCAAACATTAATAAGGCTTCCGTTTCAAGATTCATCGGCGCATCTAATAAAAGCGCCCTGAGTTGTTCGCCTAAGGCTGTTCCACCAGGTTCGCGTGTCATCACTACTTCACGATCGGGGTAGCGTGCTTGCATCAGCTTTTGAAATGACTCAATATGCGTGCTTTTACCGGCGCCATCAATACCTTCAAAGCTGATGAAATATCCTGGATACATTGATGTCATATGGGTAAGAAATTCAATCTTATTAATGGGATGTTGCTTTTGATTTACGCTGATACTTATCTACTGCTGCCTCATGTTCATTTAAGCTCTGCGAAAAATGACTGGATCCATCCCCTTTGGCCACAAAAAATAGAGCATTGCTTAAAGCTGGATGTGCTGCTGCCTGTATAGAATCTTTGCTAGGCATGGCAATGGGTGTCGGTGGCAATCCCTTACGCATATAAGTATTGTAGGCACTATCCCTGCGAAGGTCTGCTTTACGCAAATCACCGTCGAATTTTGGCCCAATACCGTAGATCACTGTCGGATCAGTTTGAAGTATCATGCCCTTATTTAATCTATTGGTAAAGACAGCCGCAATCAAACCTCGATCGCTAGAGCGCCCTGTTTCCTTTTCTACAATCGAAGCCAGTATCAAGAGCTCATATGGTGTTTTTATGGGTGAACGGCTTTCTTTCTGAGACCAAGTTTGGCTCAATTGCTTTTGCATAGCCTGGGAAGCTTGGCGATAAATGCTGATATCAGGCTCATCTGGATCGAAGACATAAGTATCCGGTAGAAAAATACCCTCTAAGCCCGGGTAATTGAGATTAAGAGTTTGCATTAGTTCATTGGCACTCATCCCCTTGGTTTGATGAATCAATGCGGGGTGTGAATCAATCAAATTTCTTAATTGCCAAATCGTCATACCAGGAATGATGGCAATACTCTCCTTGACCCTATCGCCTCTGGAAAATTGAAGAAGAATCGCTCCTAAGCTGGCGTTATTTGGTAAAAGGTAGGTGCCTGGTTTTAACTTGGATGCAACAAATAAGGCTCTAGCAGCAATCTGAAATGGTATTGAGGGCGTTGATATCCCCTGTTCTTGTAGTTGCTGAGAGATGCTAGCGAGTCCAGATTGCGGTTTGATTTTGATTTTATATGCCGGCAAATCACCAACATTTGGCTTGGACGGCACTACAGGCCAAAAAAATAAGGCACCGTAGACAAGCCCAATCATCGTAAGAATTCCATATAGCAAAGCCCTAAAGCCTTGACTATGTGTTTTTTGATTAGGAAAACGACCTCTTCCCTGAATTTTTCTGCTCATCAGGCTATGATAAAAGGGTCATGATGAATAAGCCCAAAAACCCACCAAATCAAGCAACTTTGCCCCAGTGGGGACTAATTTTTATTGAAGGTGAAGATGCTGCTAGTTTTTTACAGGGCCAGCTCAGTAATTCAGTTTTGGGCTTGAATCGCAGCTTTCCACCGCAACTCGCACAGGCTTATGGCTCAGTAAGGTTGACCGGTTACTGCAGCCCTAAAGGGAGATTGTTGGCAAGTGCCTGGCTGGGGCTTTTTCCAAGCGATGAGCATTCCGCAGATCGTTTTGCGCTATTCATTTCAAGAGATATTGCGGCAACAACAGCTAAGCGTTTGTCCATGTTTGTTCTGCGCTCGAAAGTTAAAGTAGTTGATGCTTCATCCGAATGGGATATTTTTGGATATTGTGCTAACCCTGAAGATCTTCAACATCTGACTGCAGAGCTTGGTCAGATTGGAATGCGTTTGCCTGATGTCTTCACTCAAGACCAAATCTATGCGCGTGCCTTGATCGCACAAAAAAATAAAGATCTAGATAAATCCCTAAATAATGATTCTACGCAATGGGATCATCTTGAAGTAATGAGCGCCATTCCAAGAATCGTTCAAGCAACGCAGGAACAGTTTGTACCGCAAATGATCAATTTCGAATCGGTTGCAGGTGTCGATTTCAAAAAAGGTTGCTACCCTGGACAAGAAATCGTAGCTCGCAGTCAATATCGTGGCGCCATTAAAAGACGTCTGCAATTGGCTCATACTGCAAAAAATTCCTTAGGCGAGCAATCGATCGCCCCAGGCGTAGAGCTTTTTCACAGCGGTGACCCAGACCAACCAACCGGCATGGTAGTTTTATCCTCTTACGCTCCTCAGGACCTTAATAGAATCGATTTTCAGATTGAATGCAAACTAGAGGCGCTCGAAAGTGGGGAAATTCATCTAGGAAGCACAGCAGGACCTGTGTTAAAAATAGATACATTGCCTTATCCATTGATCGAAATCTAAACTTTTACCGATATGTGCCTCATTCTCTTCGCCTGGAAATCACATCCCGACTATCCATTGGTAGTTGCGGCTAATCGTGATGAGTTTTATGAGCGCGATACCGAAGGAATCTCTTGGTGGCCAGAACACCCTCATATATTGGCTGGCAGGGATCGTGCAGATGTATTGGGAAGTCCAGGCACATGGTTAGGTTTTAGTAAAGCCGGTAAATTTGCAGCCCTCACCAATGTGAGAGCGCCAAGTGAAAAAAATCCTGATTCAAGAACGCGTGGCGAACTTTCTTTGATGTATCTTGCCGGAAAAGATGGCCCTGCTGGCTTTATTCAAGAGAATGTGAAGCGCTTTCAAAACTACAACGGCTTCAATCTCTTGATGGCTGACCTGAGTAATCCTGAGAATGCTGAGATGCATTGGGTGAGCAACCGGATGATGATGGGGCAAAATATTCGCCCACGCAAGGTCTTTCCTCATCAACCTTTGGAAGCTGGTGTTTATGGGCTTTCTAACGCTATGCTAGATACCCCATGGCCCAAGGTAAATCATCGTGTAGCTGCATTCGCACAAACGCTGGCTATGGATAGCGGAAGACTTAAGAATGCAGATCAATATCTAAAACTGTTGTCTGACACTCACTGCGCAAGTGATCATGAGTTACCGAATACAGGGGTGAGTCGCGAGTGGGAAAAAGCCCTTTCACCCGCTTTTATTAAAACGGATACTTATGGCACCCGCTCAAGTACTGTCTTAAGGGTTCGCAAAGATGGTCAGTTTGAAATGGTGGAGCGTCGATTCGATGCTACTGGCACAGTTGGTCACGACGTCATTACAGGCGCTTTGAGTGTTGCGCCAGGCTCCAACCTTTCGGTTTAATACTTAATCGTTTATCTCACCACGCAGGTCGTCGTTTACAACTCGACTCCCATCAGCATTGCGAGTGGCTAGGCGCTTTAGGTATTTAAATGTCCCCGTAGCCATGCAACAAATTTCACCCTGATCGTTATAAAGCTTTGCCTCACAGAAAGCCATCGTCGCTGTACTACGCACGGTATCAGCCTTAACACGCAGTATTCCGTTAGCAGCCTGCATAAAATTATTTTTCAATTCAATCGTGACGACACTGCGATCAGCTGGATCACCTGATCTGGCTGCCACAGCCATGGCAACATCCATGAGCGTTAGAAGAACGCCACCATGAGCAACCGCCCAGGTATTGGTATGTTCGGGCTTTAGGGCGAGGAGAATCTCGCCTTTGCCCATTTCAGCGCTGAGGCACCGAACCCCTAGCAATTTTAAAAATGGGACATTTAATTCCTCGCCTAAATTGGCAAGCTGGGTTTGTGGGTTGGTTTGGACTTGTTTGTTCATAGTGGGATTTTAGTAGCTCAAACGCCGTTTGGGAATTGCACCTAGAATAGTTCTTATGGCCTTTACTTTAAGCGGCGATGACGCCATTCAAACTCTACAACCAAGTCCAATACCAGAGCCTTACTGGGTGGCTTTTTCCGCCTCAGCGGCAAAATTAGTCAATATAGCGCTGAAGGATGATGGTTACCCACAAGATGATGCGTGGCTAGACGCATTGGCGGGCAATGCATTAGAGACCCAATCTTTGAAGTTTTCTAACCCGATTGCCACTGTTTATAGCGGACATCAATTTGGCGTCTGGGCTGGACAACTTGGTGATGGGCGCGCCATTCTTTTGGGCGATATCAACGGTCAAGAGTTGCAATTAAAGGGGGCAGGTAAAACGCGTTATTCCCGCATGGGCGACGGCAGAGCCGTCCTTCGCTCCTCCATTCGAGAATTTCTATGTAGTGAAGCGATGCACGCCTTGGGCATCCCAACAAGTAGAGCCCTTGCGGTAGTCGGATCCGACTTACCGGTACGACGGGAAACGATGGAAACAGCTGCAGTGTGCGCCCGTTTGGCGCCAAGCTTTATCCGCATCGGTCATTTTGAACACTTTGCATCAACCCAAAATATTGTTCAATTAAAAGAATTGGCCGATCTTTTGATAGACCAGCACTACCCCGATTGTCGTGACAGCAAAAATCCTTATTTGAACTTGTTCCAAAAAATCTGCGAACGGAACGCTAAGTTGGTTGCCCGGTGGCAAGCTGTCGGCTTTTGTCATGGTGTCCTCAATAGCGACAACATTAGTGTCTTGGGACTCACCATCGACTATGGCCCTTTCGGCTTCTTAGATCAGTTTCAAGTCGACCACATTTGCAATCATAGTGATCAAGGTGGGCGCTATGCCTACCATCGCCAACCTCAAATCATGCATTGGAATATGGCTTGTTTAGCCAGTGCCTTTATTCCGCTACTGGAATTAGCTCATTCTGAAGCGGAGTCCCAGGAGCTTTTGAGCAATGCCCTCAGTGAATTTCCAGTGATCTATGGGCAGTCTTGGCAGGCGTTATTTAGGCAGAAACTGGGTCTGGAGTCGACACGCGATAATGATATCGAGTTGATTGAAAGACTGCTCAAGGCCATGCATGACTCAAGGGTGGATTTTACGAATCTATTTCGAAAGCTTGCTAACATTAATACCAACGCCCCTGTGAGCGAAATCAAATTGCGTCATGACTTCATTGATCGAGACTCGATTGATCAATGGTTTAACGATTACATTGCACGCTTGAAGGTGGAATCGACTGTTGACGCTGATCGTAAATCTAAAATGAATGGTATCAACCCGAAATACCTATTGCGCAATCATCTTGCTCAGGTAGCTATTGAAAAAGCCCAGCAAAAAGATTTTTCTGAAGTGGCTAGGTTGCTGCAAATTTTGGAGAATCCTTTTGATGAGCAAGAGGAATATGAGGAATATGCAGTTCCACCATCCCCAGATTTAGCAGCCATTGAAGTGAGCTGCTCTTCTTAAAGCTATATTGCGCATTCAACTTATCGGAGTTTTTATGAAAAAGACAGATCCAGAATACAAAGAAATGCTTAGCGATATTGAATATCGAGTAACAAGAGAAGCCGCCACCGAAAGACCTTTCTCTGGCAAATATTGGGATCATTGGGATAAAGGTAGATATACCTGTATTTGTTGTGCAACCCCCCTTTTTCTATCTGAAACGAAATTCGATGCTGGCTGTGGATGGCCCAGCTACAACAAACCAGAAGAGGAATCTGCTATTAAGGAAATTAAAGATACCAGCCACGGGATGATTCGTACCGAAGTGCGTTGCGCCCATTGCGATGCCCATCTTGGCCATGTCTTTGAAGACGGACCCCACCCTACCGGTTTACGCTATTGCATTAACTCTGCATCCCTTGGTTTTGAACCAAGCGCTAATGCAAAACAGACAAACGAGTCTTAAATACGGTCTAAAAACCAAATAGCTGGATAATCTCTTTTATGAAATTTTTATTCGACCTATTCCCCATCATTCTGTTCTTTATTGCCTTCAAATTTGGCGATATCTACACCGCAACAATTGTTGCTATGGTTGCGACCATTGGACAAATTTTGTGGGTTTACTATCGCCACCGCAAGATTGATGCCATGCAATGGATCAGCCTGGCAATGATTTTGGTATTTGGCAGTCTGACCATCTTTTTGCATGACAAGACCTTTATTCAGCTAAAGCCAACTGCCCTTTATTGGTTATTTGCGGCGGCCCTATTTATTAGCGCTCAATTCTTTGCAAAAAATTGGATACAGGTCCTCATGGGCAAGCAGGTAACACTCAAGGCAGAAAGTGCACATTCTGTTTGGCACCGCCTGAATATGGCTTGGGCTGCATTCTTCTTTCTGATGGGTGTGCTGAATCTCTATATCGCCTTTGAATATTCTGAAGAAACTTGGGTCAATTTCAAATTATTTGGTAGCACAGGCTTACTAGTAGTCTTTGTCATTATTCAAGGTGTTTGGTTATCTCGCCATATGGAGCATCCATCTGAATGAGTATGAATAAGGCACGCATTGCGTTGTTTGAGCAAGATTTACATCAATCCTTTGCAATTCTGCATCTTGCGATTGAAGATGAAAGCCATTTGCATGCTGGGCATGCTGGTGCTGCCAGTGGCGGAGGTCACTTTAAGCTCACGATTGTGGCTCCAGAATTTAAGGGCTTAGGTCTATTGGCAAGACATCGCGCTGTCTACGCTGCCTTAAATCGGCACATACCACAAGAAATTCATGCTTTAACTATTAACGCCTTATCCCCGGAAGAGTCCAGTAACTAGCACTGCTTTACAGTAGCATTTATCCTTTGAACATTTATTAAATTATTTGCACACCATGTTGAAATTCCAGTCCTTACTCACTATCAGCTTTTTAGCAAGCCTACTCTCGACTAATGCGATCGCCCAGAACGCTGTCATTGTGAATGGCAAATCGATTCCAAAATCCCAATTGGACAAATTGGTTCAAAAAACAGGAAGACCTGACAGCCCCCAAGTGCGCGATCAAGCGCGTGAGATGCTAGTAACCCGTGAGTTGATATTGCAAGAGGCTGACAAGCGCGGAGTGATTCAAAAAGAATCAGTACGCGATCAATTGGAGCAAGCTCGTGTTGGTGTTTTAGTAGCGGCTGTTTTTGAGGACTACGTCGAAAAGGAAGGCGTTGCCGAATCAGACCTAAAGGCTGCCTATGAAAGCGTTAAGGATCAATATACCGGCAAGGAATACCACGTGGAGCACATACTGGTTGAGAAAGAATCAGATGCCAATGCGATCATTGCTCAGCTTAAGGCCGGTGCGAATTTTGAAGAATTAGCCAAGGCGAAATCCAAAGATCCCGGATCGGCTAAAAATGGTGGTGATCTTGGCTGGGTCTCTGATAAATCTTTGGTCCCTGAGTTCTCAAAGGCTATGGTTCAGCTCAAAAATGGCCAAACTAGCGATAAGCCCGTGAAATCTCAATTTGGATATCACATCATCAAAATGGTGGATGCTCGTGATGTGAAGGTGCCCAGTTTTGAAGAATTGAAAGATCAACTGAAGCAAATGATTGCATCGGACCAAAACTGGCAAAAAACCAAGTTCACTGAAATGATGCAAAAACTTCGTGCTAAGGCAAAGATTCAATAAGGCAAAAAAGCTTTAGTTACTTTATTTGCTTGGCTTGCTGCGTGGCCTGAGTTTCTGAATTGCCATGCCTGCCAAGCCACAGGCAAAAGCAGACATCACAAACACATCACGCGGTTGGGATGCTTCCCAAATCCAGCCCGCGCACAACCCGCCCAATGTTCCGCCTAGACCATAAGATACGGTAGCCATCAAAGCCTGACCTCTAGCTTGCAAGGGTCCCGTAAACCAGCGTTGTAGTAATTTAGTGGCAGCACTGTGGTGGGCTGCAAAAGTACCGGCATGCATTATTTGCGCAAAAATAAGTACCGATGTGATGGGAAGAAATGCAATCAGAATAAAGCGCACTACCCCAATACCAAACGCTGCTTGAAGTACAACTTCAGCATCTAAACGACTGAGCACTTTACTTTGGAGGTAAAAGAAAATCACCTCAGCAAATACTCCTAAGGCCCAGAACAATCCAATTTGGAATTTATCGTAACCAAGATCAGCTAGATAAAGTGAATAAAAAACATAGAGTGCCGCATGTGCAAAAACCATAAAAAAGCCAGATAGCAAAAACCAGCGGACATCTGGATTAAAAAGTATTGTTAGTAATTCACCCTTCACCATTTTGCGACGTTCCACTTTGGGTTCATGCAACAGGAAAGTCACTAGGGCTAGGGCTAACAACACAATAGTGCCAACAATAGGATAAAGCTCTATCGACTTACGCTGAAAGAGTTCGCCAGCCGCCAGTACCATGAAGATGAAACCTAGAGATCCCCATAAGCGCAAACGTCCGTAGCGTTTGTCGAAAGAATTGTCTTTGAACAGAGCATGAACAGTAGCTGACTCTCCCAGCGGCATGAGGCTACTAAGGATGGTGTGAAGTACAAACATCCAGATGAAGAAGCTGACATAGCTATGCAGAAAGTAAATAGATAAAAAAACAATTGCCGCACAACAGGCGCAGACACGAATAATGCCAATGCGATTTGACAGAAAATCAGAGAGCCAACCCCATGAGAATGGACCAACAATACGGGTAATTTGGAGCATCGACATTAAGACGGATATTTCGATGACGCTAAATCCTCGATCCAAAAAGAACAGGCTGGCATACGGGGAAACCAAGCCAACATAAGCAAAATACAAAAAGAAAAAGGACCCGAAGGCCCAACGAAGTGAAGGCGTCATGTCAAAACAGTCATCAGTCTGTTTGCGATCCCGGCCGAGCTGCGGGAATAGGTTTGGTAATCACTTGAACGTCAGAACACTGAGCGCGATGACGTAATGCATGATCCATGATGACTAGGGCCAGCATTGCCTCAGCGATTGGCGTGGCACGAATACCAACGCAAGGATCATGGCGGCCTTTGGTCTGAACGGTGATCGGCTTGCCATCCAAGTCAATGGATTGCTTTGGACTCATGATGCTAGATGTGGGCTTAATTGCAATAGAAACCCGCAAATCTTGGCCACTACTAATGCCGCCCAAGGTGCCGCCTGCATTATTGCTAGCGAAGCCATCGGCATACATTTCATCTCCATGGGCACTCCCACGTTGGGCAACGGATTTAAAGCCTGCCCCAATTTCAACACCCTTGACGGCATTGATACCCATCATGGCATGCGCAATATCTGCATCCAATTTATCAAAAAGAGGTTCACCTAAGCCAATCGGCACATTACGCGCGCGCACCTCAATGCGTGCTCCGCAGGAGTCCCCTGCTTTACGCAGTTCATCCATATAGGTTTCAAGCTGAGGAATGATCTCAGCATTGGCAGCGAAAAATGGATTCTTCTCAACTTGAGATAAATCTTTAAGTGGAATTTCAACTTCGCCCAGTTGACTCATATAGCCATAGAATTCGGTGCCATATTGTTCATGCAACCATTTTTTGGCGATAGCTGCCGCCGCAACAACGGGTGCAGTTAAACGTGCAGAAGATCTGCCACCACCACGCGGATCACGAAAGCCATATTTATAGTGATAAGCATAGTCAGCATGACCAGGACGGAATGTTTGTAAGATATCCCCGTAATCTTGGCTGCGTTGATCTGTATTGCGTATCAAAAGCCCAATAGGCGCACCCGTTGTCTTGCCTTCGAAAACGCCAGACAGTATCTCTACCTTATCTTCTTCTTTGCGTTGGGTGACATGACGTGAGGTCCCTGGCTTACGACGATCAAGGTCTAACTGGAGATCAGCCTCCGATAAACTCATGCCCGGAGGGCAGCCATCAACTACTGCCCCAATAGCGGGACCGTGAGATTCACCAAAAGTGGTAACGGTAAAGAGGAGGCCTAATGTGTTTCCTGACATAGCTACATTATGTCATTTGTCAGGAATGTGGACTCAACACAAGCCCTTAAAGACTAGTTAGCAGCCTTTTCTGTGTCTTCTGGCCAGTCTCGAATGTATGCCTTTAGCATGGTGTTTTCAAAGTCTTGAGCTTCAACTACCGACCTGGCAACATCGTAAAAAGAGATGACGCCCATCAGCATTTTTTGGTCAACCACAGGTAAATAACGTGCGTGGTCAACTAACATCATGCGACGCACTTCATCTATTTCGGTTTCCATATTGCATGTCAAGGGCTTTTGATTCATGACATGGCGCACTTGAAGATCATCAATTTTTCCATGGTGTTTTGCTAAAGCGGCAATCACTTCGCGGAAAGTCAAAATACCCACAAGCTTGTCGTACTCCATCACTACCAAGGAGCCAATATCATGTTCGCTCATCACCAATACAGCAGTCTGCAGTGCAGTCTCGGGAGCCACAGTAAATAATGTGCTGCCCTTTACGCGCAATATGTCACGAACTTTCATCTGGTCTCCAAAAACAGTGCAATGTGTTTGCTGATAGCTTCAATATATCCCCAAGACCTCTTTCAATCAAGGTCTAGAGAACATCTTTTAGTAACGAATAACCCTAATGACCCCACTACGAATATCGGGTAAATTTGCCACTAATACTGCTCCAGCAAGCGTTATCCACCAAGTCATATAGATCCACAATAGTCCCAATGGGAAGATGGCGAAGGCTCCATAAACTGTCTTATAGAAGGCGGTATGACTTAGGAAAATAGCATAGCCAAACTTCATCACTTCAAAACTGAGGGCGGCGAACAATGCTCCTGAAAAAGCATCTGACCAGAGTATCTTGCTGTATGGCAAGGCTTTGTACACCACGGTATAAACAACAATTGCTAAAAAAATCGGAGCAATTGCAGCCATCAGGCGAAAACCAAATGAGATTGCCTTAATCCAACCTTCTGAGGCGCTAAATAATATTCCGCTCAAATAAATACCCAAGCCTAATAGTACTGGCCCTAAAAAAGTAGCCGCAGCGTAGATGACGACCTTATTAAAAATGGGGCGGCGCTCTTGTACTTTAAAAATTTGATTAAATGCAGCTTCAATCACAGCCAAAGTCATGATGGTGGTGATAACCAAACCAATCAAACCAACAAAAGTTAATCCCCGTGCCTTAGAGGAAAATTGGTCTAGGTAGATAAAGACCTGCTGGTTTAAGCCACCGGGCATATAGGTATCCAGCAACCAGGTTCTAAATGCATTTTTAATCTGAATGACGCTTGGAAGATAACCAATCAAGATGGTCGCAATGGTGAGCATTGGCACCAAAGATAAGGTGGTTGTAAATGCCAGACTAGCGGCAATTTGGTTTAGATTAAGGTCGCGATTGCGCTCCCAGAGCTGTTTACCCAGAGCAAGCCATAATTGGGGGTTACGAATAAGGCGCATCGCCGTATCATAAGAGAAGAATATGAGCCAACCCGAAATTTTAGTTTTGTACTACTCCCGTTATGGTGCAACCAAGGATTTAGCACGCCTGATAGCTGAGGGCATCGAAAGCGTTCCTGGAGTGAGCGCCCGACTGAGGACGGTTCCAGCAGTCTCTGCAGTTTGTGAAGCCATAGAAGCTCCCGTGCCAAATGAAGGCGCACCTTACGTTGAATATTCAGACCTAGAAGAATGTATTGGATTGGCATTAGGCTCCCCCACACGATTTGGTAATATGGCCGCCCCCATGAAATATTTTTGGGATGGCAGCTCCTCCGAATGGCTTAACGGCGCTCTGATTGGCAAACCCGCTTGTGTCTTTACCAGCACAGGCAGCATGCATGGTGGGCAAGAAAGTACCTTACTCACCATGATGATTCCTCTTCTGCATCACGGCATGATGATTGTTGGTTTACCCTACAGTGAGCCTGATTTAATGTCTTCCAATACCGGAGGCAGTCCTTATGGAGTTACTCATCTAGCACACGCAGATGGTAGAGCCCCCATTAGCCCAGAAGAGCAGCGTTTAGCAAAGGCGCAAGGTAAGCGTTTGGCAGAAACCGCACTAAAACTCATGCAGAACAAATAACGCAGATGCTAAAGAAGCTCCTCGAAAAGAATCCCTACCAACTGCTGGCAACTGCAGCCTTTGTGGATTTATTTATTCTGTGTATTTGTTGGGAGTGGTTTATCTCTCCCCTTCGCCCTGGCGGTTCTTGGCTCATATTGAAAGGCGTTCCATTGCTCTTTGCTATTCCTGGCCTATGGAAAGGCAAGGTCTACACCATGCAATGGGCTTCCATGTTAATTCTGCTCTACATCACTGAAGGTTTGGTGCGTATTCTCGAAACGGGTACAAACTTTTGGATGGCTGTTTTAGAGACGGTCTTAGCCACAACCGGCTTTGTTTGTTTGCTGATTTACATAAAACCGATTAAGCAAAAGGCAAAAAGTTTGGCCATGAAAAAAGCGCAGGCTGATTAAAAATGCAAAGCTTGTTAGATCAATTTGCTGCGGCATTGGGCAAGCAATATGTTCTTACTGATCAGCGGGATAAAGCGCCTTACCTCACCGATTGGCGTAAGCGTTACACCGGCAAGGCCCTAGCAGTTCTTTTGCCGAAAACGACCGATGAAGTCTCTCATATTGTGAAGCTGTGTGCTGCTAGCAATGTTGCGATTGTTCCTCAGGGTGGTCATACTGGATTTTGTGGTGGCGCCACCCCCGACAGCAGCGGTCAGCAAATCATTCTCAACCTCAAGCGGATGAATCAAATTCGGGAGATTGATGTTGCCAACCAAACTATTACCCTTGAAGCAGGTTGCATCTTGCAAACTATTCAGGAAAGCGCTGCAGCGCAAGATTTTCTATTTCCCCTGAGTCTTGGTGCAGAAGGCAGCTGCATGATTGGCGGTAATTTAGCGACCAATGCTGGCGGCACAAATGTTCTACGCTATGGCAATACAAGAGATCTATGTCTCGGGCTTGAGGTTGTTACCGCTCAAGGTGAAATCTGGAATGGCATGAAGGGGTTGCGCAAGGATAATACTGGCTACGATTTGCGCGATCTTTTCATTGGCTCCGAAGGCACGCTAGGAATTATTACTGCTGCCGTCATGAAGCTCTATCCATTGCCGATCTCTCAATGGACAACTCTGGTTGCCACAAAGGATATTGCATCCACCATTGCCCTTCTCAATCTCTTTCAGAAACGAGCCACCTCATTGCTCACCGGTTTCGAAATGATGACCCAAGAATCTCTAGCCTTAAATGAAAAGCACTTCCCGCAAATGGCTAACCCATTACCCGGTCACCCACCCTTGACTGTACTTATTGAACTTTCTGATCATGAGAGTGAGGAGCATGTACGAAAGCTCTTAGAAACAGTTCTAGAGGAAGCCTTTTCAGCGAACCTCATTAACGATGCCATCATCGCCAGTAATTTGAGTCAGGCAAACGCTTTTTGGCAGATGCGCGAGCACATCACTCTGGCGCAAGCTGAAGAAGGTGCCAACCTGAAACACGACATTACTATTCCCCTGTCATTATTAGATACCTTTATTCAGGAAACTGATGCACTCATTAGGGCAAGCTACCCCGGTGTACGGATCATCAATTTTGGCCATTTAGGCGATGGCAATCTTCACTACAACATCGCCCCACCCCCCGGCTCTGACCCTAACTCCTTTAATTTGGCTAATGAGAAAGCCATTCATGAGCTGGTTTACGCACAAGTTGAGCGTTGCCAGGGTTCAATATCGGCGGAACATGGGGTTGGACAGCTCAAACTGGATGGTCTAAGGGCACATAAAGGCGCTGTGGCACACGACCTGATGAAGACCCTGAAAAGGGCTCTAGACCCGCAAAATATCCTGAATCCTCATAAAGTGGTCTCAATTTAGGGTCTATTACTCAAAATATTTGTTCATTATTCGACTATCTATGTCATCTCTACTGAATTCTGGTGCGTTGTATGACCATGGAGGTGACAAATATGTCAACAAGACTCAAACGTTGGGCCCGCACTATTCAACAAATCGACTTGTCCAATAGGACGCCTGAAGTGGCTATCGGCTACTTGGATAGCAAGTATCGTGATATCGCATGGCGTTACATCCGCATCTTAGGCTTTGAACGCACTATCAGCTTCATGGCTAGCAACAATTTCCACCCAGAGTAAGGGTGAAGATTAAACCCTAAATACTTGAATTATTTAGGGTTTTTTGCTTTTATAGAGTTTCACTTGCCACTATTTTGGGTTTGAAGACCCAAAATACCAAGAGCAATACCGCTAGACCAGAACATAGCCCTGAAAACAGGAATGCCGATGTCGGGCCGGTAGATTCATATAGCCAGCCAAATATTAGCGATGCTGGCAAAAGCATGATTCCCGAGCATAAGTTAAACCACCCAAAAGCAGTGCCCGTTAAGCCCTTGGGCGCCAAATCCGCTACTAGAGCTTTTTCTACACCCTCAGTGGCGGCTTTAAACAGGCCGTATAGGGCAAATATTCCAAAGAGCCATGCGATGGTGAGGTCTGAATAACTCATTGCGGTGTAAATCAGGGCATAAGCTCCCCAAGCAATTGCAATAAAGTACTTGCGACTAAACCGATCTGATAAAGCCGATAATGGTGTCCCAAAGACCGTTGTAATCAAGGAAATGCAGGCCCACAAGAGAGGTATTTGTTCTTGAGGAACACCCAGCTCTCTTGCCCTTAGCAACAGAAACATGTCCGAAGAATTGCTTAGTGCAAACAACCCCACAGCAACTAGATAACGCTTAAATTCAACTGGCATCCCGTTTAGTGACCAGGTGAACCTCGTAGGTCCTGATGTGAGTTTTTCTCGTGGCGGGTCTTTAAGACAAAGCGCCAGACCAACGGTAATTGCCCCGGGTATAACAGCCCAAAGAAATATCTCTTTTAAAGGGACATTGATGGCTAGTAAATATGCAGCCAGTAAAGGACCTATTACTGCACCTGCGTTATCCATGGATCGATGCAGGCCATAAGTAATGCCACGATGGGATGCGGGCACACTTTCAGCCAATAAGGCATCACGCGGAGAGCTTCTTAAGCCTTTGCCGAGTCGGTCTGTAAAGCGAATCAGCAATACCCCGAGCCATGAACTAGCAAAGGCAATGAGTGGCCTACCCATACCTGCAAGCAAATAACCAAACACAATCCATACCTTGGTATTTTTAGTTCTATCAACGATGACGCCGGAAACAAGCTTGAATAAGCTGGATGTAGCTTCAGCAACGCCCTCAATAATGCCAATCGCCTTTGGTCCCGCCATTAAGACTGATGCTAAATAGAGTGGCATTAACGGATACAGCATCTCACTTGCTGAATCGTTTACAAGACTAATAAACCCGATTAACCAAACAGTTTTAGGGAGGGAAGAGAGAGTCTTAAACATGCTCTTTGAATGTAGCATTAATTTAAGTGTGGGCATAAAAAGGTTTAATTGTCATAATTGCTTGAATCTATGGCCAATAATCCGTACGATGGAGTATGAATTAGCCATTTTTTAGAGCATAGGAAAAATCATGAGTCAGAAAAAATTAGTAAAACAGTTAATGAAAAAACTGGATAAGTTGGAATTAGATCGCGAGAAACTAATAGACAAGCTAGCCAAGGCTCTTGATAAGCTTGAGAAAAAAGAGGCAGCCGTCAAAAAGCCTGCTGCTAAAAAGACTCCAGTCAAGAAGGCGCCCACAAAGAAAGTTGCTGCTAAAAAGACTCCTGCCAAGAAGGCGCCCACAAAGAAAGTTGCTGCTAAGAAGGCTCCAGCCAAAAAGGCAGCAACTAAAAAAGTTGCCGCTACCCCACCCGCTTCCAGTAACCAAGCCTAATTAGTGGGCAAGGATTTAAAAGAAGGTAATCACGAGGCGGATTACGAAGCCCAGCTTCGCCTGCTACAAATTGAATTAGTAAAGCTACAGCGTCAGATCATTTCTGATGGCTTACGCTTGCTCGTCATTCTGGAGGGGCGTGATACTGCCGGTAAAGACGGCACTATTAAATGCATTACAGAAAATCTCAGCCCTCGTGATACCCATGTTGTAGCACTAAGCAAGCCCTCCTCTCGCGAGGAAGGTGAATGGTATTTTCAGAGATACGTTGCTGAACTACCGTCTGCTGGTGAGTTCACCATCTTCAATCGCAGTTGGTACAACCGAGCTGGCGTTGAAAAGGTAATGGGTTTTTGTACAGATACACAATACAAACAGTTCATGGGCTCAGTCAATCAATTTGAGGGCTTGCTGGTAGATTCAGGCATTCAGATCATGAAGTACTACCTAGATATTGATAAAAAAGAGCAGGCCGCGCGCTTGGAGAGTAGAAAAATAGATCCATTAAAGCAGTGGAAAATAAGCCCTATTGATGAACAGGCACAACACCATTGGGATGCCTATAGCGTTGCTCGCGATCTGATGTTGCTGCAGACTAGCTCTGAAAAAGCGCCATGGACCGTTGTCAATGCTAATAGCAAAAAGCATACCCACTTAAATCTTATTCGAGATCTTTTATCTAGAGTCAGTTACCCAGACAAAGATGAAAAGATTTTGACAGTTGATCCTGAGATTGTGATGCCCTGCCCGCCTCTGGGAAAAAACCCACCCAAGCTAGCGTCATAGAATTATGAAGCAGGGCCCACTCAATATTACCTAGTTGCTTTTAGCCTTGAGGGCCTCTTCTAACTGGTTGATTTTATTTTGCATCGCACTTAACTTAGCGTTTAAAGCCCCAACGTTAAGGAAGGTCTCATCAGCAACTGGCGCCTTTAAGTTATTGCCCCACCCAAGCCATGCCGAGTCATAAACCTTTACTTTTTTGAAGCCCAGGTTTTTTAAGACAACTGCAGTTTCTGCAGCGCGCACTCCGCTTTGACAATAAACGACGGTTTCTTTATCTGGATCCAAGTTGGCATAAAGTTTTTTCAGATCAGCATCACTCTTCAGAGTCATACCAGAGTTGTCTGCCACTTGCTTCTTGCCTAATTTAATTGCTGTAGCCGGATCCTGCCAGTTATCTTCAAAAGGAATATTGACTGAATTTGGAATATGGCCACCTCGAATAGCGCGAATATCTTTACCGGAATACTCATCAGGAGTCCTTACATCCAAAATCTGGACAGATTTAGACTGTGCGAGTTTAAGCATTTCCGCATTGGAAACTACTAGCTGGGCTTGGGGCACGAGGGTTACAGAAACGGGGGCTGATGTTTGGCGCTCTTTTTGAATTGGTAAGCCTGCTGATTTCCAGCCATCAAAGCCATCGTGATATACCTGGGCTTGCTTACCGCCAAAATAATTGATGGTGTAAAGACCGAAATAAGCATACGGGTTACCACGTGTACCATAGACGATAAGGTCGCGATTGATATCTAGGCCGGCATCATTAAAGATCTTTTGGATTTTGTCGGTCGCAATATAGTCTTCTTTATTAGGATCTCTCAGCGTATTTCCAGCGTCGCCAATATTAATTGCACCAGGGATATGTCCTTCTAAGAAACTTTTTTCATCTCGCACATCCCAAACAATAGCCCCGCGAGCAATCCCTTGCTGTACTTGCTCAGTATTGATAATGGCATCATTCTTTTGAGCGTATGCGGTAATGGAAAGTAAGGCGGTAACTGTTAAAAGAGCTTTTTTGATAGATTGATTCATGTGAGATGCTTTCAACTAGATGGGAACAATAAGGAATGAGCTTAACACCAAGCAATTTGACAGAGCTTTATGCAAAAAAGGCTTTGGCTTCAGTAATGAGCTGCTCTGGGCATTCTTCCGGGATGTAATGACCGCAGGGAATGGACTTCCCCGTAACCACGTCAGCAACGACCCGCCAATCCTCGATAGGTTTAAAGCACTGATTCACTAGGCCGTGCTCGCCCCACAACACCCTTAATGGCATCTTGAGTTTTTTGCCGGCCGCCCTATCACTGCGATCATGAGCTAAATCAATGCTCGCAGCAGCTCGATAGTCTTCGCACATAGAGTGCATACTTTCCGGATTGCTTGCCCCAGCCAGGTACTCAGCCCAGCGCTCTGGAGTGAATATTTCTGTGCCAGCATGCCGGCCCATATGATTCTTGAGCCAAAACTCAGGATTAGCACCGATGAGAGTTTCGGGTATAGGTTCGCGCTGTATTAAGAAGAACCAATGCCAATACCCTTTGGCAAATTCCATTGTTGTGTTCTCGTACATCGTTAGGGTTGGAGAAATATCCAGCACCATCAAACGTAATACGCTTTCCGGAAAATCCATTGCTAATCGATGCGAGACTCTGCCACCACGATCATGTCCCAATAAGAAAAACTGCTCATGTCCTAAAGCCTTCATCAATGCATGTTGATCCGCTGCCATTGATCGTTTTGAATAAGTAGAGTGATCAGCCTTACCGTGTGGTTTAGACGATTGGCCATAGCCACGAAGATCAGAAGCCACAACTGTAAAACTATCGGCCAATACGGGAGCAACTATCTCCCAAATCGCCTTGGTCTGAGGAAAACCATGAAGCAGAAGAATGGGCGGGCCATTACCGCCAACTTGGCAGGCAATTTCTATAGGGCCATCTTCAGATGGAACAGTAATGTTCTTTTGTTCAAAACCTGGAAATACTACAGACATAGGAAGCCCAATAAAAAGCCTCCTAAGAGACTCTGTATATAAATAAATCGAAATTAATTATCAGCAATAGCCTGAATTTCTGCAATAGTTACATAGCCATTGCCATCAGAATCAATGTAACTGAAGTGATCATAAATACGCGGCATACAGTCTTTAGCTTCTTCTCTGGTGAGCTTGCCATCGTGATTGGTATCGCACTTTGCGAAGCGCTCTGATATCTCTCGATTTTTGGAAGCGTTATCCGCTATTGCGCTAAGTGGTAGGGTAAGGAAAGTACAAGTAGCAAATAAAGAGATCTGTTTTAGGCATATTCTCATTCTGATCTCTTATTTAGTGGTTGGGCTAGGGTTTGCAGAAGCTTCCATCGCCACTTTAACCACGGCTTTAGCCATCGCAATAAATGAATCTACTGATCCACCAGCAGTCCTAAAGGACTCTCCTTGGATGGTGACTAAGCCCTCCCCCAACAACTTGTTAGACTGGCTATCGGTAATTTTGCTTTCCACTAGAAGTGCTGGTGTTTTGGCATTGACACCACCAGCATATGCCGCAGCATTCAGGGCTAGACCAATGGGTGTGAAATTCCAAGGCTGCAAACTATCAGCCGAACTTTCTGCACCAGTAATGCCAACGGATAAGCGGGCTACACCAGGGCCGGGCATAGTAACGATCTTTATATTGCCACGAGTATTCACGGCCTCAATCATGGAAGCTTGTAATGCTGTTTTGGCCTTAGCAATAGATTCAGCACTGACATCTTTTGTTGCCCCTTGATTCAGATAAATAGGATCTAAGATAACAGCGGTATAGGAGTCTGGATTAACGCCGGAGATTCTATACCTCCAAATGCGAGCATCAGGAACGCTAGTGGCCATTGGCACCAAGATTGAATAGTCAGGCAAATAGCCGGATTTAGGCATTGATTCAGTAGCAAGTTTTGGAGCATTACTGCAGGCGGCTAGTAAAACAACCACTGAGATGGATGCAGCAAAAATATGTAGATTCTTCATTGAATTCCTATAGGGGTGCCACAAATCGATTAGAGACAGATGATGCAAAGGCATCATCACTAAGAATACTCAATCCAATGGCGGACATGGCAACATTCCACCAGTCTTTTTATGAATCGTAGGTTTGCAGTCAGACTGGGCTGCTGGGGAAGTCTGAGATGCTGATACAGGGCTTGCAGATGCTGGCATACCTGCTCCAGCGTTGATAAGTGGAGAATTTGAAGATACGGGGCTTTGCGCTGGATTTGAGGCAACTGTTGGCTTAGCTTGTCTTGGTATCTCAAGGCCTGCTGCAACGTAGAAGGATCTATCTGAACCTGGACAAGGCATTAAGGCGCCGGTCTTAGCGTTATAGACATCCTTGCATTGAGGATTGGCTTCGAGTCGTGATTCTAGTTTCGCAGTGCTACAGGCAGATAAAGCAAGGCTAGCAACAATAGTGAAATTTAATAAATAGATCGTTCTTCTCATCAGACCATTCTAAGCCAAAGCAAATCAGAGACAAATATCAATCAATTTTTAATTCAAGCGGGGAAATAGAGGGGAAATATTGGCCTGCCCAGCACGATTCGAACGTGCGACCTACGCCTTAGAAGCTCTAAAAATGAGGTTAATCAATAGCTTAGACAATGACATAAGCCTTACAAGATCAGGTGTTCGATCGGCACCGAGATCTGTGGAATCATGTGGAACTGACTCGTTGGTGTGTGGCATCGGCAGAAGTAGAGTCGGTCGAACCGACAGTAAATCATCGCGGGTTGATGGTCAGATTTCTAATTTGTCGGGTATACCGACAAAAATACTACTGAGAGTCTTTTGCCAATCTAAATCCAAGGTGTGACATTGGGCTATATGGATCTGCGCCACGTCTTGCACTTGGACGATAAGACTGGCAGTAATCTTCATTGCATAAAAATGATCCGCCTCGGATCACCCTCTTGGGTGCATTTGCAGGTACACCGTAATCATCTGGATCATATGAACTAAGAGGACCTTTTGGGTTATTGGCTACAGCATTGCCATACTCCTTAGCTTGCATCGCAAAATAATCTGAGCGATACCAATCGGCAACCCACTGCCAAGCATTGCCAGTCATATCAAATAGACCATAACCATTTTGTGGAAAGGTTCCTACTGAACTGGTACCGATTGCGCCTCCAGCTTTAGGACTTACCACTGGGAATGCTTGCTTTTTTACATCCCAAATATTCGCTGGCAACTTACCTTCTTGCTCTAGTTGATCACCCCACACATAGGTTGCTTGGTTCAAACCACCGCGAGCTGCAAACTCCCACTCTGCTTCAGTAGGTAATCTTTTGCCGGCCCATTTTGCATAAGCTAAAGCATCTTCGTAACTCACTTGAACCACTGGATGATTACCTTTACCATCAATATTGCTTTTTGGGCCATTTGGATGCCGCCAATTTGCACCAGGCACATAGGCCCACCATTGAGAGTAGTCATTAAGATTTACTTTGGCTTTTGTACCTACAAAAACCATGGCTCCAGGCACAAATACTGAAGCAGGCGGCTTAGGGGTTCCTGGTGGAAGTTGTACACGAATGGTTTCCCAATCAGGAACTTGCTCTGCAGTGGTTTTGTAATTAGTTTCTTTTACAAATTTTGCAAATTGATCATTAGTGACATGAGTGGTATCCATCCAAAATCCAGAGACCTTCACTTTATGCGTAGGCTTCTCATTGGCTTGCGCTTTTTGATGATCGCTACCCATCAAAAATTCACCACCAGGAATCCAAGCCATTCCTTTAGGACCGTTAATTCCATCACCAAGGCGAATTTCTGGAATAACTTGCTGAGGCTTTGAAAAAAAATTGCTCCAAGCTAAAAAGATACCTAAACTCAAAGTAACAAGAACTGCAACCAATAACACGCGACTCTGTATATTCTTCATCTTGCTACTTTCCTAGTGGAATGCTGATGGTGGCAATAGTTGCATACCCCTCCACTCGATTTTGTGCCCAAAATTCTTTATAGGCTCGTAAATTGATATAAGCCTGATTTTTGCCAAGATTAAATAGGTATCCAATTTGTGGGCCGACCGCTGCTATGCGAGATTTGAAAGCACCGACCCTATCTCCGCTTCCTGAGTCAGCCGTGATCTGGTAATAGCCATATCCCGCAATACCCACCTGCCAGTTTTGCGACACAAATTGGGAAACAGACCAGTCTAGGTGTGAATCAATACCATTTTTATAATTGGTTTGAGTATTCATCCAGTTATAAGTAGCGCCCAGTACTCCAGAAAATTCTAGCCCTGTAGTGTTATTAAGGTAGGTGTAGCCACCACCAGCATCCATTGCAGCGTGGCCAATGCCAATAGCAGCAAGACTCGTTGGGCTATACGTACCAACTGGAATATCGCCAGTCACATATGTCTTGAAATTATTATTTCCTTGATTCCAAGTCAAACTAGCTAATGGATAGATATCGGTACTTCCATTGCTAGTATTGGAGCGATTCAATTGGGTGCTTGGATTTACAACGCTTACTGAAGCAGTAGTGGTATTGGTGCCTGGACCCCAACCTACACCAAGATAGGGTTGTCCACCCAGAATCTTTTCTTCCGCTACATATCCCAATTGCATTAAAACCAAAGATTCTCTTGCGCTCAAACCAGCATTAATACTTGTGCCATGTTGAAAGCTTTTTGATTTATCAGCGTTACCGCTATAAACATATGGCATTGCTACCAAGGACCATCCCGTTGCCATAGGAACTGCGGCCATGCTGGCGTATTGGCCGGACATCCAAAAGGGAACGCCGCCTTCATCCGCCAATACTGATTGTGACGAAAAGAAGCTGATTGAAATCAAAAGAAGTTTAGAAAAAATTCCTAAACTTCTTTTGCAAAGCTGGCTATGCACTCAACATTCCTTCTTAACGCGCATTAAAGTTGGTTAAGTTAGCAGGTGGTGGGTTGGGGAACTTCTTAACCGAGGCAAGATACTCTTGAATTGCTTTGAATGCGTTAACTGAAATTGATTCGTAATTTACTAATTGTAAATCTTCATGCGGATCCATTTCGATGTTGTAAACCTTTGGGTAGTACATTGGAACTGAATTAGCAGCTATGCCGCCAAGCATTTGCTGACCAGTGCCCGTGCGATTCATATCTCTAAAATACATTCTCCACTGCTTCCAGCGAACTGCCACTAAATCCGCGCCAATAAATGACATTAAATGTTCGCGATCACCTATTTTGTTCTTACCAGTAAGCGTATCTAATTGATTGACTCCATCAATGGCTCGATCTGTTGGTAGCTTAGCACCTAAGATAGCGGCAAAGGTAGGCATAAAGTCCATGATCGAAAACATGGCATATGAAGAGGTATTTGGAGCGATATGACCGGGCCAGCGAATAAAGCAAAAAGTTCGGACAGCGCCTTCAGTGGCCTCGCCTAGGTCCCCTCGAAATGGGCCATTTGATCCCATATCAGGAGCACCAAGACCCAATCGATCATAAGTCATCATGTATTGGCCAGTGCTACCATTATCTGAGGCGAAAACCAAAATAGTATTGTCCTCAATATTCATTTCTTTGAGGGCATCCATAATTTGTCCGACGTGATAATCCCCTTCCATTAATTTGTCGCCGTACTGACCAATGCGGGACTTTCCAGCAAACTGCTTTGAAGAAAGATTGGGTGAGTGACCCATTGAGAACGGCAGATAAAGAAAGAATGGTTTACCAGCGGCATTCTCCTGCTTCATGAATGCAATAGATTTTTCAGTCAACACATTATCAATTTCTGCTCTGACCTCCATCGTAAATGGCTTTACACGCTCAAGCGGTCCATTTCCCTTTTGCTGAGTAAGCCAAGGCCCCTTTTCATATAAAACTTTATCAGGTACAGTTGGATAGGAATGCGTTTGTATAGCTTGTGCAACGTAGGTGGCAGAGTCCCAAGAGACATCAGGCGGTAAACCGTAATATTGATCAAATCCGTGAGCACCAGGCAAACTCTGAGGTGATGATCCCAAATGCCATTTACCAAAAATTGCGGTTGCATAGCCTGCATCTTTAAACAATTGACCCATTGTGTAAGCTTTGCCTGGCAAAGTACTAGGAGTGCCGGCCTCTGCAACAAGTGACAAACCATTTCGAATAGAATATTGCCCGGTCATTAATGCAGCACGAGATGGTGTGCATGCTGGCTCTACCAAATACTGGGTGAGCTTTAGCCCATTCTTGGCTAATTCATCAGTGCGTGGCGTAGGAGCACCTCGTAATTCACCGCCACCGTAAGGTCCCATATCACCATAGCCAACGTTATCTGCAAGAATAAAAACAACGTTCGGTTTCTTTCGAACAGGAGCAGTTTGTGCAAATACGGTTGGTACTGCCACTGAAATAGACACGAACCCGATCAGTAATCTTCGTAAAAACATTTCAATTCCTAAGCTGTTATTAATCCAACTACCTATTTATTTGCGTAACCTTTGAAATCTTCGCCAACCTTGATATTGGGATATTTTTTAATACTTGCTTCATAGCCTTCAATCCACTTAAAGCTTGGGGCATAAACCCAACCCAAGGTTAGATCGGTGTACATCAGATTATTGTCTTCATGGGGATCGCTACTCAAGTCATAAATCATTGGAATCTGGGGTTTTACATAAGGCTTTCCAATGGACTCGGGAGATTCTGCGTACCTAAAGATCGTTTTATAGATCTTCCATTTAATTGACATCAACTCCCCATCAATGCCAAAGAATGGATATAAGTCTCGGCCAGTCGTTTTACTCTTCCCAAGCATGAAATTCGAGGCATCAACCCCATCGATCGGACGATCTTTAGGAACCAAATTGGATGAGCCAACCATTCCAGCAATTGTTGGCATCCAATCCACTGCAGCAAACATTTCTTCAGTAACCATGCCTGAAGGTACTTTTCCTGGCCAACGAATCATCGCAGGCACACGCATACTTCCCTCAAATGGCGTGTTGAAAAAATTGCCACGGAACGGCCCATTGGTTGCGCCACCAATCTGAGGACTCGCACCACCTCCAGCGTTGTCGCTACTGAAGATAAAAATAGTATTGTCTTCAACGCCCGCATCCTTAACAGCTTGCATCACCTGCCCAACGCGATAGTCCATTTCAGCAACGAGGTCTGCAAAGAGTCCACCACGTTGTGTAGACTTACCAGCAAAGTTCGGATTAGCTATTGGTGGCTCATGCATTTCTGAATAACCCACATACACAAAGAATGGTTTATTTTCTGCAGCATTTTTCTTGATGTATTCAACCGTCTTGGGAATAATGTACTTCTCGTCAATCACTGGACGAATCTTTAGATCAAGTGGCATGACGGGTTTAGATTTTTGCCCTTTCTTGCCCTCCCAGAGCATTGGAACAGGAACTCCACTCTCTTTAAATAGAGGCCACTGTGTATAGCCAGCTTGATCCCATGTATCGGGGGTACCCCACCATTCATCAAAACCCTGATCATTAGGCATACGGCCTTGCGTGTTACCTAAGTGCCACTTGCCGTATAGAGCAGTGGCATAACCAGAATCGGAAAGTAGCTTAGCGATAGTGTATTCCCATGGAGCCATTCCTGCCTTTCCTTGACCGGGCCAAGGAACTGAAGTGGTTCCTGATCGTACCGGGTGACGCCCGGTCATGATTGCAGAACGAGATGGCGTGCACTGAGCTTCAACGTTGTAGTTATTAAAGCGAATGCCTTGACTTGCTAACTTATCAATATTTGGAGTTGGCACTGTACCGCCATAAACACCAAACGATCCCCACCCCGTGTTGTCAACCAGGAAGTAAACGATGTTTGGTTTCTTTTCTTTTGAGCCAGAATCAGATTGAGCAAATACTGGCCCAGCAATTATTGAGATTGAAAAAAATCCAATCAAAAATCTTTTAAAGAACATTGAAGATCCCATTCATTTAATCACATATATTAATTAGATTAATTATCGTTATACAGGAATCGGTTTACTGTTCATGTGAGGCGTAGTTACCCTAATGAAAAAGCAGCAAGAAACTGGGATTAAAGTGCTTTCCAAGTCAAAATTTGTCGGTTTACAAGACAAATTTACTGATCAACCTACGCCGGCCAAGCTCAGCAATGATTAGCCACAATCGAGCC
Source organism: Polynucleobacter sp. MG-5-Ahmo-C2 (assembly GCF_018687735.1). Lineage (NCBI taxonomy): Bacteria > Pseudomonadati > Pseudomonadota > Betaproteobacteria > Burkholderiales > Burkholderiaceae > Polynucleobacter > Polynucleobacter sp. MG-5-Ahmo-C2. The sequence continues at coordinate 897,466 of NZ_CP061304.1, forward strand.
AATAGATAAGCCTGAAACACTATTAATTAGGAGAATTTGGCCTGCCCAGCACGATTCGAACGTGCGACCTACGCCTTAGAAGAATTCGTGGCTGCTGGAAAGTCTATATATTTCAATGACTTACACGCATAAATCGGGACTGTGTAATAAACTGTGCAATGCCTTAATAGAGATTATTCATTTACGTACTTACTTAAGTCCCATACAGTTTGCATAGTAGGTAACAGTTGCAGGCCAGTCTGAAAATATCCCCTTAATACCAACTTGCTTAGCTAGTACATCTAAAACCTCGTAAATTTGGCCATCGGTGTAAATGGCAGATTTAATTGACTGGTGGTACCAGCCTCCCCCTTTATTCATCGGTCCATCACGCTCTAGAGACCATGTAATGATGTTTAATTTAGCCTCTTTTGCTGCCCTAGCGTAAGCCGATGGAGTAATCCCTCCATTACTACCTGTGGTCAGCAGCACCCATATTGGAGGAGCAATATATCGCACTCCTTTCGCATAGAGCTCTTGCATGGTTGGCTTTAAATTTTCAGGCTGTGCAGCATTAAATCCTTTCTGCTCATATCTACCATCCAAATAAATTGCTTGCTTTCCAAACTCGGGTTCATTCTGAATCCAATAAATCACATCATTCAAATTAAATGATTGTGGAAAAACATCTTTAGGAGAAACACCAGCCTGCTTATATTCATTAATCAGCGCTTGTGCATATTGGTCTTGGGTAAATCCTAAATAAGGCATTGGCACAACCGCCTCTTTAAGCTCAGGAGTAAATTTACCCCCAAAACTCTTGAATAAAGCAATAGATTCTTGATGCGTTAATAAAGTGCCACCCGCCTCGGAATATAGCTCAGTTCTCCAAGGTGGAGTACCCGCCATGTATGACTGAATGTCTTTGGCATTTTTATTAAATCCGGCCATCTTGCCACGTAGGGATTTAAATTCTTCTGAGGTGATATCGGTTGTGCGGCACTCCGCTAACGCAGACTCTGTGCCATTTGCTGGGGTAAAGGGCTTGGTGCACTTTTCTTGTAAATTTGTTAGCAATATATTCGTTGTTGCTTGTAAATCATTTTGTGCATGGCGACAAACCAATTGTTTATCTTGAGTAAACGTGACATCACATTCAAAAATACCAGCCCCCATGAGTGCGGCAGCTTTATTGGACTGCACGGTATGCTCAGGAAACTCTAAGGGTGCGCCACGGTGTGCTATGGAAAATGATGTGCGTTGGGGAGTATTACCGGAACAGCTTTGTAGCTTCCTTTTTAATGACCCCTCTTTCATTGCATCAATTAAATAAAAGGGTCTTACTCCGTATTGGGTATTTTGACCAAATACTGGAAGACTCATGAACAGGAAGGGTGCAAGAATCAAAGAAAGAAATTTTGATTGAAATTGCATGTTTATCTTATTAAACACATTAGAAAAGCGGACTAATTGAAACCGCCTTGTTTTTCCATAAAATAATTTTAGACTCCCCTACCGCAGTCCAATGATCTGAATCATCGTCAAATGGCTCAGAGGCAATCGTGTTAATAATCTTCGATTGAGCTTGTTTTTTATGTAAGTCAGGCGTCCCATAAAAAAGGGATGGTGACTGCTGATCACTTGAATATCTGAAAGCCCAAATAGATTTACCATCACTTAGGGCTGCTGAAAATCTAAACGGTTCAGTTGCCCCATTAGCCTCTAAAAGAGAGATGACCTTTTCGATTGCCTTTTTGATACCGCGTATGGGGTCTTTCTCCAATCCACAAGAAAGCGCTAGCAAGAAAAAAGCCTCACTATCTGTGGTGCCTAGTCGGTGATGATAATAATCCTTTGAAATCAAAGACTCAATATCTCGGCGCAGAAATTGCCAATGTCCAATTTGGCCATTATGCATAAAGCTCCATTTGCCATATGTGTAAGGGTGACAATTAGCTCGGGAGATACTGGTACCTGTAGTAGCCCGTACGTGAGCTAAAAATAGACCACTTTTGACATGCTGACTCAGCTGTCTTAAATTCTCATCATTCCATGCAGGTAAAACATCCTTAAATAGTCCCGGAGTTTTTTTACCCCCATACCAAGCTACCCCAAAACCATCACCATTGGTGGTAAAGCTAGATTTTGTAGCTTTAAGGCTTTGGGAGATCAGTGAATTCTTTTGCAAAAAAAGAAGATTTTCTAGATAAATCTTTTCTCCAGCGTAGGCCATCCATCGACACATGTATTAATTCCTCATATGAATGATCCTAGTCTAATACATACCAGGCAAAGGGGAGATTGATATTACTCGTTAATAATGACGGCGGATTTGGACATGATGATTTGCTCTAGTTCATGACTTGTAAGATAGCAAATAGTTGTCTTAGATTTGGCAACTTCATATTGCTCATCTTCAATTGCCCTAATTGGATACCTCCCCACCTTTAATGGAGTAAGCCCAATCACATCATCATCAAGAACTGTTTTAGCTAAAAAGCTGTCGATTACTTTTAATTGCATATTGCGATTTTACAAAAAGAATATGACAACTCTTTTAGACAAAATAATTATGAAGACTTCAGAATTTCTACATGGTGAATTATTGCTCACCTCCGCACCCAATAAAGACCTCTAGCACTACAAAAAATATCTCGTTTTTTGTCATAAAAGTGCCATTGAAAATTCATGTGAGAGCTGTTAAATGATTTCCCAAGGAGATTTTCTTGGGAATGTAGCACTTTAAATCATTCACAAAGGAGATTAGCCATGCAAGAGCAGGAAGGCAATACTGAACCATCTGAACTTACTCGCATTAGCAGAAAACTAGAACCCGAAGATCGTTTAAAAGATCGCATGATCATTAGACATCTCAGACAAAGTCAAAATAATTTCTTATTTAATTTTGATGAGCCTGTAAATATTAAAAAACAAGTTGGGGTGAGCCATGAATAAAGATATTCTGTTTCATACTCCAGGACTAGGCACCTATTTGACCTTATCTGGTATTGCCATAACTGCTACTGTGCTAATAATGTGCTTGACAACCTAACAACGCAGTTCATGTTGAAAAGCCATCCGAGAGATGGCTTTTTCTTTGTGGCGGAATGGCAGAGTGGTAATGCATGAGATTGCAAATCTCAACACCCTAGTTCGATTCTAGGTTTCCGCCTCCAAGCTCTTAATTCTCTTTATGTTTCTTACCCAACTTCTCGGGTTTGCCATTTCCATAAAGACACCACTGTTTGATTTCCTCAGTGAGGACTTCAAGATCTTTCATCTTAAAATTCTTAAAGTCTTCAAGCCCAATAGATCCAGTCACTCTTAGTTTTTCTATAGCCTCTTTTAATGCGCTCATCGTTATGTCTTTTTTGTTGAATTAAGTGGTTATTTTAATTTATGACTCATTTTTATCACCGATTGATCTAACTTTGATCCTTTCTGGGGTGATTTTGGAGTTTTATGACCAATTGACGACAAATAGTTATTTTAGTCATTAACTTACGATCTTTTAATCTAAAAAGTTATTTTGCTGTCATGCAATATTCATTAAGAAGGCTCATAGTGTGTAGGTAGTAACCCTAGTATTTTTTAACTAAAGGAGCCTTCAATGACACAATTATTGAGTCTCTTAGATCAAGTCTTTGGCAACCTGACTAAAGGCAACGATTTAGAGCAATACATCAACAGCCACAACCCCAATAGCCATCAGCAAGTAGAAGAGCTTACTCGTGACTACCTCTACAGCTTCAACACTTCTAGGGGGCTATAAATCATGGGAAAACTAAAACGACTGTTCATTAAAGCGGCTTTAGCGTGGGTTGAGACTCGCCAAGCCTACGTCAATCGCAGCTCCAAACATCGCCTGGGTTCATGAGCTTAATTTAGGAAAACACTAAATGAAGTTAACTGTCTTTCGTTACAAAGTCTGGGATCATCAAGATGACGATCATGTTCATGTTGCGCCTTACTATGCCATTCGAGAATATATCGAGCATTTAGAGGGCGCAACAGTGATTGAAGATGATCATTTAGAGGTGGATGAGTCTGATTTAGATACTCATGGACGGATTGCTGTAAGGGATGAAGGGTAGTGAATGAGCGTCGCTTAAATCGACGCTTGAGCACTACAAGGATAAATGATTTCCCAATCATGAAGCGTCTTTTAAATGGACAACTCTGTAATAACAGCTCATCAATTGGTCACCTCATTGCCATATTAAAGCTGTAATTTGTGCTTGTAGCATCCATTTCACAACTAAGGGGCAATATGAATCTCAAAGATCTAAACACAAACACCAAAAATATAACTTCCCTAACTGGACGCTATGCTGTTTTGCAGGAAATCTTTAGTGGGTTTCATTCCTATCTGGAAACTCAATTAGAAGCCGAGCAATTTAAAGATTGGAATATTGAAGTTTCCGACTTAACCGAGCTAAATGAATTTATTATCTTGATAGCTGGACAAGAAATCATCTTCAATTTCGACATAGAGGCTGGTGATACAGGGTCCTACTTGGGACTGGTAACAGCTTTTATAACAGATGATTATTTTGATGACCTTCCGAACGTAATAGCATCATTTACATTTGATGGTAGTGGTATTGCTAAAGATCTAACCGGCCTTGAAGATCCCACAAATCTTAAAGTGCCAGACCATTGCCTCAACATAGCCTTACAAATCTGTCTGGGTGCTTTTAACGAAATTGATGAATAGTATGAGCAGTTAAACTGGATTAGTCATCCTAAATCATAAATTAGACAACTAAGTGGATGCCGCCTGAGTTACTGAAGCTGACTGCAAAGCATTTCTTTAAAAGGATGGAGTAGAACTTTGGTGGCCTGCCCAGCACGATTCGAACGTGCGACCTACGCCTTAGAAGGGCGTTGCTCTATCCAGCTGAGCTATGGGCAGTTATATGCTGGGTGTAACTAGAACAATAAGGGAAAGTGGTCGGAGTACAAGGATTCGAACCTTGGACCCCCTGCTCCCAAAGCAGGTGCGCTACCAGGCTGCGCTACACTCCGACGGAACCGATATTCTACACTGACAGGGCAATTACAGGCAAATCCTGTAAGATTCGTTGCATGGTTGCCTATTTTTCCAGCAAATATGTAAAGTGTTTTCAAGCTACTTTTTCAGTAGCTTTGCTCCTCTTTTGTCTGCTAGGAACCCATTGGGTTGGCTTTGCTCACGGCATTTCTCATTCGGGCTTACAAAGCCTAAGTATTGAAAAATGCTCTGCTGCTGATTCAGATGGCAGCATTACTCATAGTTCCGATGCCTGCCATTTATATGATGCTCTGACATTGGCTGGATTTATTCCTGTTGCCAACTCTGAAGTAGTTGCCCCCTCTGTCAACACCTCAGCGATGATTCTCCCTGCAGAACTGATTCTCATTGAATCGACTTCTGCTGCATACCAATCACGCGCTCCCCCTTCTTTTATTCTCTAATCGCCATAGTAGCCTGGGCACTTCCCTGGGTTTTTGATTGAAGCAGCATCTTCTCTAGATTCTGCTGGGAATGAAAGATCATCAATGTATTCCAAGCGTCATTTGTTTTGTTATAAGGCACTTTTGTGCATTGTATTTTCTGGGCTATTACTAAGTTCAGTTGGCGCACAAACATCCAATTTGGAAATTACCGCCACTGGATCGCAAGAGGCAACCCAAAGCATCCTAACCCCAATTAAAGTTTTACAGGGTGATGAGCTATTAAACAAACTGGGATCCACTTTAGGAGCAACACTTGCAAATGAATTGGGCGTATCTGCCACAGGTTATGGCACTGGATCTTCTCGTCCCGTCATACGAGGGCTTGAGGGCTCAAGAGTACAAATTTTGCAAAATGGTCTTTCTGTTGGTGATGTATCCAATATTTCACAAGACCATGCTGTTGGCAATAATATGCAAAATGCGCACCAGGTTGAGATCTTAAGAGGTGCTGCCGCCCTACTGTATGGATCAGGCTCCAGCGGTGGATTAGTCAACGTGGTAAATGATCGTATTTTGACCAACCTTCCTGATAGACCAACAGGAGCAATCAACACCAGTTATGAAACTGTCAATAATGGCCGCGCTGGTTCACTCGAGGTAGATGGCGCTCATGGCTCGGTTGCTGTGCATGTCGACACCGCTATTAACAACGCCAATAATTACCGCATTCCTGGCAGTTCGACTCAATCACAAGGCGAACCCGTCGGAGCTTGGACTGTTCCTCCAGCAGGTAATGGTGGCAATAACTTCACGGGAAAACTGCCGAATAGCTACAGTAATCAAAATAATTTAGGCCTTGGGGTTTCTTATATTGGGGAGAATGGCTATACCGGTGTATCGGTCGAGCGCTTAAACAATAACTACGGCATACCAACGCCAGAGGGCGGCTCAATCAATCAATCACAGAATCGTTATGATTTACAACACCAAACACGTGATCCATTGGATGGGTTTTCATCATTGAAATTTAGCGCTGCTAATAGTAATTACAACCATACTGAATTTAACAACACCGGCGAAGCTACAGCACTCTGGAAAAATCTTGCCAATGAGGCGCGCTTTGAACTAGCGCATAACCCTCTTCTGGGCTGGAAAGGTAGCTTTGGCGCGCAAGTTACGACTGCTTCTCTGAATGCATCACAGATCGGCACGGGAAGTTATGCCATCGTTCCACCAACCAAAACTCTTTCAAATGCTTTATTTTGGATTGAGGAAGGCAAGTGGAATTCTCTTCAGGGTAACTTGGGGTTACGTTACAACAATGTCGCGCAAAATCCGAATACTTCAACGCCCCTAGTGTCGCAAGATACCGCTGCGGGAACGCAAACTCCAAGCATTACTTTGCTAAACCGCAACTTTAATTTGCTGTCGTATTCTGCGGGTGGATTGTGGAGCTTTATACAAGGCCATGGTATTGGAATTGCCTATACAGTATCGCAACGCGCGCCTAGTGCACAAGAACTCTATTCCTATGGCGCTCATGAATCCACTGCAACGTTTGATATCGGTAACCCAAATTTAAATAAAGAAATCTCAAATAATTTAGAGCTCAATCTGCAAAAAAATATTGGGTTGTTGCGTGGTAAGGCGAGCATCTACGCAAATCGTTTTAACAACTATATTTACGGCTATTACACCGGTAACTCCATTAGCAATGGTGGCCAAGATGGCAATGGTTTTAGTGTTGTCACCTCGCAGCAAGCCGCTGCCACGATTAAAGGGGTTGAAGGTGAATTAACTTATAACTGGCATGAGCAGGGTCTTGGGGGCAGAGTTTTTGGTGACGCTTCTCAGGGAAGTTTTGATGCGGGAGGTAATCTTCCCTTGCAACCTGCGCCAAGACTTGGAGCGGAACTTGCTCATCAACGTAATGGTTGGCTAACGAATGCCGCTTATATTTACAGTTATCAACAAAATCGTTTAGCAAGTTGGGAGCAAGGTCCAGCTCCAAGCTATAACTTACTGAATGCTGGGGTCTCTTATACAGAGAGAATTCAGCAAGTTAATTGGACCGTCTACCTCAATATGAAGAACTTACTTAATGAGCAGATTCGGTATGCCACGACACCGATGGCTGTCAGGCTCTACGCTCCACAACCCGGCAGAAGTTTGATGCTTGGGCTGCGGGGAACGTTCTAATGGGGTTTAAAAGAACCGAAGCAAAATATAAGAAAACAATCCTGAGCCCAAGATAACAAGCACTGGGTTAATTTTGGTTTTCAGTATGCAGATGAGCGTGATGACCGCTAATCCTAGAGTAATTGGGCTCACGATTGAGGCTTTCGCAACCGCATACACACCAGATGACATGAGGCCAATAGAGATAGGCTCTAGAGCATTCTGTATTGAGCGTCGCCAAGGACTCTCACCGAAATGATTCCAAAGACGTCCCGCATATAGGCATAAGATGCTGGAAGGTAAGAAGAAGGATAGCAACACCACCCCGGCACCAATTAAACCAGCCACCTGAAAGCCAATCACCAAGACCATCAACATATTGGGCCCAGGTGCTACTTGTCCAATACTGTATATATGAACAAATTGGGTATGGGAGACATTAAATTGTTGAGCTAGCAAGGTTTGCATTTCTGGCAGGACGGCTGTGCCTCCCCCTACTGCCATGATGGAGAGCGCCATAAAAGTGAATGCAAGATTGACGAGTACATTCATAAATCAGTGATCACGATTGGGGCGATAAAGGTAAATGGCGACCGGTGCCATGATCAGGAAGACTAGAGGTAGCGATAGCTTCACAATACTCATGAGGCAAAAAGTAACTGCAATGATGGCAATCGACTTCAATTGCTTCCAATGTTGATCACCAATCCGGTAGGTAATGGCCGCTAACAAACCACATGCGCCAGCCGCAATACCCGCTAACACAAGATTTGCCATTGGATGATCTGTATTGGCAGCATAAAGAGCACCCAATATCAATACAAAAATAGAACCCGGAAAAATGAGGCCAAGCGTAGCACTAATAACGCCTGCAAGACCACGTAAATGGTCGCCAGAAAGTACGGCGAGGTTTACAGAATTCAATCCCGGCATAGTCTGGCTAATGGCCAGAAAAGCCATAAACTCATCAGAACTTAACCACTTGCGCTTTTCAACCAACAGAATACGTTCGTAAGCAATGATTCCGCCGCCAAAGCTAATCGCGCCTATTAACAAAAATTGGATAAATAAATCACCTAAGGATGGTCGCAGCGATTGCTGATCTGGCGCAACAATCATTCAGGCTTACCGTAGATTAAAGCTGTTTTGGTACTGCCAATTTCAAGCCAATCAGCGAGTTCAATTTGCAGCTTTTTAAAGAATTTGTCTGCCCTCTTGTGGGATTTTTCGTCCGAACGATTGTCGTCGTTAACACGATATGAAAAGGCTAATTCACCAACAATCGGTTCACCTACGCTTTTCATCCAAATTGCAATATCGCAGTGTGCTTGAACGCCATTACCAAACACCAAATTACCGATAGGCAAGCAAGCCTCTAAGATCTTATTAGTATCACCACCAACGATTCTTAATGGCGCTTCTTGATCAGCGTTCAGTTTAGCCAAACCTGGAAAATATTTGCTAACACCACTCAGGGATCGATCAAACAAGTCATCAAGAGGAACTGCATCCAATATAGAATTGTTGGAATAGATTTGACGTCTTGAGCCTAACTCATCACCCCGCAAGATCTCTTCTTTGAGGCGCAGCCGGTGTTTGATGTTCTTCGCTGGGGCGGGATCAAATTTAGCCGACTCTTTTAAATCATGGGTTCTGCATTTCAGGGTTACCTCACACCAGTCATCAACCCAAACATTCTGTCGAGATTCGCGAACACGCAAAATGACATTATTTTGACGAAAGTCTTCACCGGGGGTGTCATAAAAATAAATGTTGCGTAATCCGGTAGTCGCATTATCCAAGTGGAAAAATCCAACATCACTTTTTTTGCAAAAAGCCAGAATTTGATCGCTTAATAAAGTAATCCGGCTTCTGCGATCTAAGCCACTTGGCTTAATTAATAACTTGAATTCACGATTCGTGATGGATGAATGCAGCTTCATGAAATAACCCCTCTTTCTAAAGAGAGGTTATCACTATCTCAGAAAAACTAATAGATTTCTGGAACGTACATCTCGGGGGGTACGGGTCCACGCAAGTAGTCTGGATTGTGTACCCGAGCTGGGAGGGTAATTTCAGGATGGGGAATCTCTTGATAAGGGATTTGACTCAGAAAATGGCTGATGCAATTTAAACGCGCTTTTTTCTTATCATTTGCAGCTACAACCCACCATGGAGCTTCGGGAATATGGGTATGCTCCAACATGGTTTCTTTAGCTTTGGTATAGGCCTCCCACAAACGGCGAGCTTCTAAGTCCATTGGACTCAATTTCCACTGCTTTAGTGGGTCATGAATACGCATCATGAAACGGTTGTACTGTTCATCATCAGAAATCGAGAACCAATACTTAATCAGGATGATTCCTGAATTAATCATCATCCGCTCTAAATCTGGGACAGTTCTCAGAAACTCTTGGTACTCATCATCCGTACAAAAGCCCATCACTTTTTCAACGCCGGCACGGTTATACCAACTGCGATCAAAAAGAACGATTTCGCCACCCGCTGGCAATTGAGAAATGTAGCGCTGAAAATACCACTGCGTTTTTTCGCGTTCGTTTGGCGCTGGCAAGGCAACGACCTTACATACACGTGGGTTCAAACGTTGCGTAATACGTTTAATGGCACCGCCCTTACCTGCAGAATCTCGACCTTCAAAAAGAACAGCAACCTTGACTTTATTGGCAACAACCCAGTCTTGCAGCTTAACGAGCTCACCCTGCAGGCGAAAGAGCTCTTTAAAGTAAACGCTACGAGGGACCGAAGACACCTCTTCACCTTCAGAAGCAAGGCGATCATCGTCTAACTCCATTTCGAGTTCTTCATCCATGCTATCCAGAATTTCTTCTTGAGCACGTTGGTACCACTCGGCCATCTCTTTGTGTTTTGAAGTCATATGATATTTACCAATTAGGGCATTATTTTTAGAACATAGTTATGACATCTATATTACAACGAGCCTAATGACAGTGATTTGCAAGATATTGAGCAATTTGTTCTTGGCTATAAAGAGCAAGTGATTTCCGGTCTGCCTCTGCCTTGGTGGGTGGAAAAAAGCTTAATTCCACACGCAGCCTACGATTTTTTAATATGCTGGCCATAGAACCAATTAAGCCCATATCACCGACAAATGCTGGAACCTCAGAATGCTGACCAGTCTCTCGATCAAAATACGCTATAGCCAATGTGCAGACTGGAACTTCAGCCAACACAGCAGCTTCGAATAAGTTTGGCTTAAAAGATTGAACACTTTTGCCAATTGTTGAGGTGCCCTCAGGAAAAATACAAATAGACTGAGTTCTGAGTAATGAGGCCATATCACTAACAACTTGTCTGGCATGTCTTGAGCTATCTCTTTTAATAAAAACAGTGCCAAGTTGTTTTGCCATCCAGCCGAAGATGGGCCACTTTTCAACTTCAGATTTGGCGACAAATCGAATAGGCCTAAAAGCGTTGATGACATGAATATCTACCCAGGACACATGATTGGACGCAAGTAAATATGCGTTACCAGGGATCGCTTCAGGTGAATTTACTAGCAATTGAATGCCAAAAATCTGTAATAAGCGTTTAGACCACCTCTGAATATGTCTATTTTTAGCATCCAAGCTGATGAACGGAAATAAGCTCAGCAAGGTAATTACCCCCCTGATGACGTGGAGCCAAACGAAAACCCAGAGAACGATATAAAGAAAAATGGGGGTATTTCTATCCGAAAGGTGATTTCTGGTGGTCATAAAAGGCATTTATATTGAATATGCTAAATCATAAAGGCATAGTCACAAAAGTGTCTTAGAAATGTCATGAAGCTTTCATAGTGGCTTGGCTTAATACGGTTTCATGATGCATTACAGAGCTATCTGGATTTCAGACGTACACCTAGGAACATCAGGGTGTCAGGCAAACTACCTCCTCGATTTTCTAAAACACAATGAAGCCGATCAGTTTTATTTAGTTGGCGACATCATTGATGGCTGGAGACTAAAAAAGTCTTTTTACTGGCCTCAAGCCCATAACGACGTAGTTCAAAAACTATTACGAAAAGCACGTAAAGGCGCTGAAGTGATCTACGTCCCTGGCAACCATGATGAGAGTGCCAGACAATTCTTCGGCCTCTCTTTTGGTGATGTTAAGGTTGTTGAGGAGTGTATCCACATCACCGTAGATGGTAAAAAACTATGGGTAACCCATGGCGACCTATTTGATGGCGTCATGCAATATGCCAAGTGGCTAGCCTATGTGGGCGACACCATGTATTCCTTCATTCTGTACATCAATCGCTACTTCAATATGTTGCGGGTCAAGATGGGCTTGCAATACTGGTCTCTTTCTCAATACCTTAAACACCAGGTCAAGAATGCTGTCAGCTATATCGCCGACTTCGAGCACATTATGGCAAGAGAAGCACGTCTGCGTGGTTGTGATGGGGTTGTTTGTGGACATATTCACAAAGCAGAGATTCGGGAGATTGATGGCCTACTCTATTGCAACGATGGTGATTGGGTAGAAAGTCTGACCGCATTAGTTGAAACCCATGAGGGAGAGCTCAAAATTATTCATTGGCCGCACATTAAAGGTGAGCCTGTTGAAACTCCAGAAATTGCTTTCCAACCTGTTATTCAACCACTCGTAAAAGAGGCTGTGCTATGAAAATTATGATCATCACCGATGCATGGGATCCACAGGTTAATGGTGTAGTACGCACCCTTAAACAAACCCGCGCCGAATTAACGGCTATGGGTCACGAAGTAGAAATGATCACACCGAATGGCTTTAAATCCATTCCATGCCCCACCTATCCTGATATCGCGCTCTCACTATTTCCGGGTAAAGAAGTAGCTCGTCGCATTAAAGAATTTGCACCAGATGCCATGCATATCGCTACTGAAGGGCCTCTAGGCCTATCGGCACGCTCTTATGCAGTCAAAAACAATCTTCCCTTCTCTACTGCGTATCACACCCGCTTTCCTGAGTATGTCAAAGCGCGCACTGGCATTCCACTTGCCATTACCTACGCATTCATTCGTTGGTTCCATGGCCCATCCATGGCTGTGATGGCGCCAACCATTGTTGTAAAAGACGATTTAGAGAAGTATGGTCTGAATAATGTGGTCTTGTGGTCAAGAGGTGTAGACCTTGATATTTTCAAAATGCAAGAATCAAAAGCCCTTAATACAGCCCACCCAATCTTTTTGTATGTTGGTCGCGTTGCTGTTGAAAAGAATATCAATGCATTCTTGGAAATTGACTTGCCTGGTTCCAAGTGGGTAGTTGGCGATGGCCCAGCAATGGCAGGAATCAAAGAAAAATACCCTGAGATCAATTATCTAGGCGTATTGCAGCAACATGAGTTGGCTAAGGTCTACGCTGCTGCCGATGTATTTGTATTCCCAAGCAAAACGGATACCTTTGGTTTGGTGCTATTGGAAGCCATGGCTTGCGGCACACCGGTAGCAGCTTACCCCGTGACAGGTCCGATCGATGTCCTGGGCAACTCTCCTGCTGGCGCAATGAATGAAGACTTGCGTGAAGCCTGTATTGCAGCATTGAAGATTCCTCGCGAAGTGGCTCGTGCGCATGCAGAGAAGTTCTCTTGGAGAGCTGCTTCAGAGCAATTCGTTAATCACCTAAAGCCCGTTCCATCAACTGATGTGCATGTCACTGCTCTGGCATAAAGAAGGCCTTCTTTGAGTACCAAATACCACATCAATCAAAATCCTCATAAAGGCAACCGAGGATTAACCAGGGCTTGGCACGCTGCCAAGAACTCTTGGTGTGGTCTTGTCTATGCCTTTTTAGAAGAAAGTGCATTTAGGCAAGAGCTCACTTTATTTGCCTTATTAACACCTTTTGCGTTTATCTTACCAACAACTTACTTAGAAAAAGCCTTATTAATTTCTTCATTAATGATGGTTTTAGTTGTGGAGTTGTTGAATTCAAGCGTTGAGGCTGCGATCGATCGCATCTCCTTCGAGCATCATGACTTATCCAAAAGAGCCAAGGATTTTGGCTCAGCGGCAGTGATGTTGGCGCTCCTAATAGCCCTTTTAATGTGGTCTGCGGTCTGTATACCGCTTGTCTTAAAACTGTAATAAACGACCACTAAAGTCTCATTAATATTCACCTAGGCTAACTATGTCAGACATTCCGAACCCAATTGGCGCCTTTGAAATTTTCTCAGTAAGAAAAGTAAAGAAGCTTTCTACCTCAAAATTAAATCCAATCAAGAAGTTATCAAAGAAGTTGGCTAAGAAGCTCTTTGGTAAAAAGTTTGCGACTAAAGCACGTGCAGAATTAGCTGCCGTTGAAATTGCTCCAACAGTTAGCCCTGCTTCCAAAACCAAGCGTCCTGCATTTCAGATTGAATGGGCAAGCTCCTCTAGTGAAGTGAAAGAAGCGCAAAGATTGCGCTACAAAGTTTTCGCTGAAGAAATGGGTGCAACTCTTGCTCAAAATGCTGAAGGTTTAGATGTCGATGAATTTGATGCCTATTGCAATCATTTGTTGATTCGCGATCAAGACACTTTAAAAGTAGTTGGTACCTATCGCGTTCTGCCTCCTCATAAGGCCCAAGAAATTGGTCGCTTGTATTCTGACGCGGAGTTTGATTTATCCCGCCTGGACCACTTGCGTCCGAAGTTAGTTGAATTGGGTCGTTCATGTGTACACCAAGACTATCGCTCTGGTGCTGTAATCATGGCTTTGTGGAGCGGTCTAGCACAATACATGCAGAAAAATGGCTATGAAATTATGCTCGGCTGCGCAAGCATACCGATGGCTGATGGTGGTCACTTTGCTGCCAGCCTCTTCAACTCCCTCACTGAAGAGCAAATGGCTCCAACTGAGTTCCATGCCTTTCCTCGCCTACCATTGCCATTAGATAAGCTTAATGGCGGACTGGAAGTGGATGCGCCCCCTTTAATTAAGGGTTACCTTAAGCTTGGCGCTAAGATTTGCAGTTCACCGGCTTGGGATCCTGACTTCAATACAGCAGATCTGCTGACGATGTTGCGCTTGTCAGAAATTAATCCGCGCTACGCTAAGCACTTCTTGGGTTTGTAATTACTGCAGTTCTTATTTCAGATTGAGTTCATAAGAACGGCCGATACGACCCCATTCGGCTGCTTCTTTTAATAAACTAAACTCTGTTAATGGGTGTGTCTGAGCCCAATCCTTAGAGATGCTTACCAGATAGGCGCCTTCTTTCTCGGATACTTTTACCTTCGGCAAGTCTTCATCACTTCTTCCGCGGCAAAGTACTTGAGCTAAGCGTAGGCAGAACAGCATGCGCCAATCATGAAAACCGGCGTTGTTGGCAAGCTTACCCAGTTTGCCGGTATGGCCTATGAGAAGTGCAGCTAAACGGGCCTGATCATTCTTAGAGAAGCCTGGCATATCGGCATTGCCTGCGATGTAGGCAGAATGCTTGTGATAGCCGTTATGTGAAATGGATAGTCCAATTTCGTGAAGGTTAGCAGCCCACTGCAACAGCGCGATGTTATCAGCCCTGCTCTCTGACTCAGGCTTCGGTAATTGCTGCAAAAACTCACCGGCCAGTTTGCCAACTCGCGTTGCTTGATCACGGTCGGCTGAGTAGCGTTGCATAAATTGTTCAACAGTGACGTAACGCATGTCATGGTGCTGAGAGCGGCCTAATAGGTCGTAAAGCACCCCAGTGCGTAAGGCGGCATCGGTGACTTCCATATCTTCAATGCCAAGCTCATCAAATACTGCGAGCATGATGGCTAAACCACCAGGCCAGACAGCCCTTCTATCATCTTTTAATCCCAATAGCTCTACTTGATTGACATGTTCATATTTGAGAAGGTGTTTTTTCATGGCGGCCAAGCCATCACGAGTAATTAAACCGCTGGAAGTATTCACCCGACCCATGGTTAAGCCGTCTCCATGGCCATTAAAGTCATTGGCTGCAATAAGCTCTGCTAGCGCCCTGGCAGTGCCGGACGATCCAATAGCTTGCTTCCAGCCGCTCCTCAGATAAGCCCCCGAAATGACCTGAATCTCACGTCGCGCTGCTAATTCAGCCTCTTTAAATGCATGCATATCAACATTGCCTTTTGGAAAAAAGCGCATGCTGTGAGAAACACAGCCGATATATAAGCTTTCCATTAGCTTAGGTTCATAGCCCTTACCAATAATAAATTCGGTTGAGCCACCGCCAATATCCACAACTAAGCGGTTACCTTGCACTGCTGGAACTTCATGGGCGGCGCCAATATAAATGAGGCGGGCTTCTTCAACCCCGGCAATCACCTCGATCGGAAAGCCTAAGGCTTGCTGAGCATCGTCCACAAATTGTTGTGCATTTTTAGCGACCCTTAAGGTATTGGTTGCAACGGCGCGCACATTCGATGGATCGAATCCCCGAATACGCTCTCCAAACCGTCTTATCGAAGTTAAACCACGCTGGTAAGCATCATTACCTAAGAGCTTATTTTCTGTAAGACCAGCCGCTAAGCGCACTGAGTCACGTAAGGTGTCGATCGGTCGAAGCTGAGTGCCGGATGGCGTATTGACTGCTTGAGCAACCAACATGCGAAAACTATTGGAGCCTAGATCTACCGCCGCAACTAAGTCGTCTGAGAAAGATGCGGAGTCGTCAGAATGAATTGCCAAAATATTCCCTAAAAATAGCTGCGCAAAGCAAATATGTCTATTTTATGAAAAAACCGTGACATATTCATGAAATTACAGCCTAGTCTAATAGGAAACGGGCTATGCGGCTAAATTTTGCTCCGCACTGGAGCAATCAAAGTCGCCAAAGCTGCAGAAAATACAGCAATCACCAGACTTTGGTTTTAAGATATTGCTGCAGGAACGGCAGCGGTATAAATGCTGAGAGGACCCTCTTGGGACTTCAAGAGCCTCGGTTGCTAGACAATGGGGGCAAGTAATAGTCGAATGTTGTTTTTCTAGGGCGGGATTCACAGTCGTATATTGAGCCATAGATGTTTCAAGAATATGTCAAATCATTGGCCGGATCTAATCGGTTGTACTAGGACTCCAGAAAGCCTGATTCACATAATCTTTTGCCGCAATTGTTGCTATCAGGGCATCCATTTCAGCGCCGTTGACAGCACTAGCCGTTAATACAGCCTGTATCTCTACTTCATCGCTGCCAAATTGATGTACTTCAACATCCTGAGTCTGAAATCCTGCGCCTTCTAATGTGTCGATAAATTGTTTTAGGGCAATTTTTTGAGCATGTTTAGGGGTGATGATGTAAACAGAGTTGGTGACTTCTACAGAATCTGTATCGAGCGGTTGACGATTAATAAAACTCACTACTGGACGCAATAAGGTATTGGCAGCCAACACAAACAATGTAGCCAAGCCCGCTTCCAGAATAAGATCAGCGCCAGCACAAGCTCCAATGGCGCCAGAAGCCCAAAGCGTAGCCGCTGTATTGATACCCCGCACATTACCTTCTTCGCGCATGATCACGCCAGCACCCAAAAAGCCAATGCCTGAGACAACATAAGCCATAACGTGCACCGCGCCATCGTGACCGGTTAAACGATTGGCCGCATCAACAAAAATTGCAGCACCAATTGCAACTAGAATATTGGTTCTTAAGCCAGCTGTTCGTTGCCGGTATTGACGCTCAAGACCAATCAATCCCCCGAAGAAAAATGCGCTTGATAAGCTGATCGCTGTATCGGCCAAGGAGGAAAGATTAATATTACTGATTGACTCCATTGATCTCTTTTGAAAGATTATTTAGCGCCAAGACCTAGGGTCTGGACCATGATTTTGAACACCTCAGTATTGTCCATAAAGCCTTTGAATTTCTCTGAGCCCGGACCCGTAGCATTAAGAACAGCATCATCAGCGGTATGAACGCCTACGTCTTGGTGAGATGGCAAATTGCCGCCAACATGAATGGCATCCTCTTGTAGTTGCAAATATTTTGAATTAGCAACATATTTTCCATCCTCGCCTTTTACAGCAGGCACAAAAGTACCATCAAGCTTAGGGTGCAGAGTTTCATAATGATCGGGATAGCTTCCGTAGAAAAAAGCCAGTCGCTTAGTAACATCAATTTGATTGGGGTAACCTTGGATATCTGCCTTAGGATAATTGGGGTAGCCAGCATCAGCGTATATGCCCACTTTTTCCCGCAAAGGACCTGGCTTATCGTCATGCACCACGCCACTAATGGAGCCGCTATGCGTATGGTCAGGCGTCACAATGATCAGGGTATCAGGATGGGTCTTGGCAAAGTCTTTTGCCACCTGTACTGCATTACTTAGCATAATAGTATCAAAAGCCGCCCTCTCCCAATCCAAGGGGTGATTGAACTTATCAATTAAGGCCGCCTCAACCATCAAGAAGAAGCCATTCGGGTTCCGAGATAAAACATCAATTGCTGATTGAGTCATCTCGGTTAAATCTGGCTGGTTTGGATATTGGGAGACGGTATTCTTTTTCAAGAATAAGCGATCAAGCGATCCATCCATATTGTCTGGATGAAATACGCCAAACAATTTTTTGGTATTTTTATTTTGAGCAGCGGCAATCAATTCTTGCTTAGTCAGGGCTATTTGATAACCATCGGTCTTAAATGTATCAACGAGATTATTCTCATCCTTACGCTTTGATCCTTTGCTAGATTTTGGATAGAAGTAAGCGGATCCACCACCCAAAATGACTTCAGCCTTACTTGCCAGCAATTGATCAGCAATATATTGCTTGTCAGCCCTACGTCTTGTATGGGCCACCATTGCACCTGGTGTGGCATCTTCTAATTCAGCATCAGACACAATACCTACTGACATCTTTGTTTTGCGCTTGAGCAATTCGGTAATGGTTTCTACTTTAGGATGCGATAAGTTATCGTTGGCACGAGAAACATAAACACCCATAGCATTCACAGCAGTTTTGTGACCCGTTGTATAAGCACTCATAGAATTGGCAGAGTCTGTGATGAGTGAATCTGAACCTGACGTGCCAATCATGGCAGTGCTCGGCATGTCATCAAAAGCCAATCTACCTTGATACTTACCTTCTGCAATACCCTTGGAGAGCACCCTTGCTGCTGTTCTGTTAGCGATCGTCATTCCGTCACCAATAAATAAAATGACATTCTTTACTCTGCGCGGGCCACTTGCATAAACATCCCAAGTAACTTGTAGCTTTTCTTGAGGGGTACGTGCTAAGACTTGATATTTTCCAGCTTTTGATAATTGGACATCTCGATAGATGATTGAACTACCTTTACCATTTTCATTGGAGATGAATTCAGATTTTGACAGGATTGCTTTATTAGCAGGCACACCGTTTAATTCAATAAACACTTCTTCTGGCTTGAGCACTTGGCTAAACTCAATTTTGATATCAAATTTAGATCCCGCCAAGATTTCAGCCTGATCAATTGGATAAATTGCTTGCGCATACACGGTACCAATCGATAGGATGCTAAAAATAAATGTAGAGAATTTAACTAGGCGGAGATTATTCATGGGAAAGAAAATAGATTAAATATAGGTCAAATTACAATATCTACAAATAAGATGACAGATCTGTGACACCTGCTTCAGCCTCCTGTCTAACGGGCTGTTTTTTTCTTAGCAGTCTTTAATTTACCGCTCTTGACGGCTTTGCAAAAGACTTCGTAATCTTGCTGATTTTGCTTTGCATAAGACTTGGCAAATGAATAGAGAGACTCATTCAGCTCCTCAGATTGACCACAGTAACCTGCAATAACAGCAGCGTCACCAGAGCGCGCATGGCCTAGCGCCAATGCCCAGCCAAATAACTTTGCATAGTCTGGAAAGGTTTGTAAGGTTACGCCGCCAGTACCTACGCCAATACCGCCCTTCATATCGCGTAATTGACGCAAATAGAAACCCTGACTCTTGTTAATGTCAAATTGAACTGCACCGTAATTCAAAAAGATGTCAGGCGCACCTTGTAGCAAGTGTTGACCCGCAACAACCCGTCTACCCATATCGCGATAAATAGATTCTCCTAAATATGGCGTTAAAACAGATTTTTGGGCTTCTTTATATTGCAGAAAAAGTGGATCAACTTCACTATCGCCCTCAAAATACAAGACCATACAATTGGTGCCGACGCTACCAACACCAACGACTTTTCTAGCGTAATCTTTTAATGCGTAGCGTTGGAATAATATTTGCCGGTCAGCTAGTAAGGTGCTGGAATAATTTAATAAGGCTTTGTGAATCAATGATTCTAAAGAGACGCCATAAGCATCTTTCTTGAAATGCTCAATCAACGGCGGTTTATTAATAATCTTACGATTTTTGCCAACCAGAGTTGTTAAGCTTTGTAGTACCTGAATATTGCCCTGCCCTTTAGTCTCCTTCAGATAAACATCAAGCTTCTTTTCATGTTCTTTGCTAAAGTGCTTGCGAATATCTTTCTCACCAATAAACTCTTGCGCTAAATCTAAATAGGGCATTTTTGCGTACTGTTCAATGCGCTTTTGGTATTCAGAGGCTATGTTGTGCACCAGCTTTTTACCTAAAGCTTTATCACCACCCATACTATCGGATGCTATAAGAGCACTAGCAACCAAACGCTTGATATCCCACTCCCAGCTGCCAGGTAGAGTTTCATCAAAATCATTAATACCAAAAACCAATCGATGCTCAGCAGTTCCAAATAAGCCAAAGTTGGAGACATGCATATCACCACAAAGTTGCACAGTAATATTGGTTGTAGGTTGATTGGCTAGGTCTTGTGCCATGATGGCAGCGCCGCCACGATAAAAAGAAAATGGAGACTGCAACATCCGCTCATAACGAATTGGAATTAAGGATTCAATACGCTGTTTAGCTTGAGCTTCCAATATCGTAATAGGATCAATTCGATGCTTAGGCGGCGTATAGATGCCCTGATCAGAAAAACTCACCACCTTGCGTAATGCCTTGCCATCGGCCATGCGCTTTTTAATACTAGGACGCGGATTTTTAAAAGACTCTACAGATTTTAAAACGGCAAATTGTGGTTTCTTCGCTAAAGACATGATTTACTCAGGAGGTGAATATACCCGCCCATATTAATGCCTTAGGAAGAAAAAAGGCGTTGGGCTATGAATTCAAGTAATTCAGCTTCTTTTGAATGCTGGCAGGCAAGGTGGAAAACCAAACAGAATCGTCGCCAACAGAAGGCAGAATTTGGCCATACTCAATCATCTGACTTGGAGGTATTTCATCGATGTAAGCCCAAATCTGATGCCCCGCTAATTTTGTAGTACTTTGAATCGCAATTTCCAGCTCCACTAGCAATTGTTTTTTTACTTGCTCGCTTCTACCAACTCGAATTTGCCCGCTCAGAAAGATATGGGGTTCATCTAGCAAAACACCACCAATGAAGCAGTCATGAATATCCAACTGTTTAAAGACAACTTGGGCAAAATAGGCCTCAGCACCAGTAACATCCGCATGAATTTTTGTAATTGCCTTGGCCAGTGTAAATTTTTGGTGCGTTGTCAAAGACAAGCCAGCGAAATAGATGCTGTAAGTTGCCATTTCACTATTCCAATCAGTTGTATTGCTAGTTAAATTTCTTGTGGATTAAGTTGAGCTCATCTTTAATCTGCAAGTGATCAAGTTTGTCGATCGGAAGATCAAGTAGCAACTCAATACGGTTGCGCAAGCCCATTTCGACTTTTCTAAAGGCATCCCACATATCTTGTTCACTGCTGGTTACAGCCGCAGGATCCATAAAACCCCAATGAGCTGTTGTAGGATGACCTGGCCAATACGGACATTCTTCACCAGCAGCTGAATCACACACAGTGATGATGAAATCCATATGAGGCGCATTTTCTGTACCAAACTCATCCCAGGTCTTACTTCTCAGTAATTCGAGGGGATAACCCATCTCTCGAGCCAGCTTTAAGGCAATGGGGTGAACAAATTGTTTCGGGCTTGAGCCCGCAGAATATCCAATAAAGCGGCCGTGACTTAGCGTTGTCGCAAGAGCCTCGCCGATAATGGATCTGGCTGAATTACCAGTGCATAAAAAAAGAATATTGTATGGTCGTGTCATTAGAAATGAGATCGCAATCTGTTGGTGAATTAAACAATCTCATCGAGACGCAGTGAAAATCTTTTATCAACTATAAATTGGTTAATTTTTGGATCTATCAAGCGATCGCTTGCCGGTGTATTGAATTCTGGTGACGCTTGTGTAGGGTAGCTTTGAACTTCATTGCGCAATACATCAGAGAGGTACTTGCTAAGATTGACGTTCATAGAGTATTAACTTTGCAGAAGATATTGGATATTGATATGCTAGAAGTTTTATATTTCAGTTTTATTAAGGCCTGGGAAAGAAAAAACCCAGCACAGGCTGGGTTAAAGGGAGGGTAATGCTGCATTATCTTGGTCAGAGGAGATCTGACAGTTCAATTTATACCGGACTCATGACACTCTGATGACTAACTACCCAGTCGATGTTGCGTAAAACGATTTGCATAAGCTAAACGCGCTTCGTACCATGCCTGCCATAAACGTAAGATAAATTTTTTCATAATGCATCCTTGTGGTGAAAGATTGATCTAGGTATTTCTGTTGTGCAGAAACTTCCAAACTTCAATTAACTACATTCATATTGTTAATCGCAGGAATGACAGCGTGATGGCGTTTTTATGACCAATTGATGTAGCTGCGATACACTAAATCAATCAATAATTGATAAGCAAGGGATTAACATGCTTGATTGGGACCTTTACAGCATCATTGCCCTCAGGCTGGCTCTGGCACTTTTTGTTGGGGCTGTGCTGGGTCTTAACCGCTGGTTACACCATAAATCTGCCGGGATTCGTACCCATTCTTTGGTTGCCATTGGCTCTGCCACCGCTGTCATGCTCATCAGTGATTTTGTTCTAGATGATGCACAGGCCGTCAGTCGGGTTCTGCAGGGTCTTATTACAGGGCTTGGCTTTTTGGGTGCCGGCGTCATCATTCATGAGCAGCGCTCACAAAGGGTTCATGGCCTCACCACGGCTGCCAGCCTCTGGGCCTGCGCCCTCATCGGCGCCACCTTTGGGGCCGGCCAATTTGCCCTTGGGGGATTATCTATGGGTGCAATTTTGATAATTCTGGCTGTCGGGGGCCCCTTAGAGCGACTTTTTGCAAGACTCAATGGGGTAAAAAGAAGCTCTGAAATCTCTACTGATCCTGACTAAATGCCCTCTAAAACGCTAAAAAGTGAGTTTTGTCATATTTATTTGTTAAAATTTCGAATTATTTAATAACAAGCCAAAGCCATGAGTGACTATAAATACGAAGATGCGGTAAAGCAGTTACAAGAAAGTGGAGCAATTGGTCTTGTAGACTTAAAAAGCCTTCCCCATGATGATCTCGTAGAGTTACTTGAAGAAATCAAGGTTTGGTGCCTTTATGCTGGCGGCAAACCTGAAAAGCTACCTAAAGAATCAAAAAAGAAGAAAAAGAAGAAAAAGGACTGAGCCTAGGGGGCTAATCGCTCTTGAGGAAAGCTCAAAGTAAAGGTGCTGCCTCTGCCTGGAGTACTTTCAATATTCAATTGGGCTTGATGTCGACTGGCGATATGCTTGACAATCGCTAAACCCAAGCCTGTTCCACCGGTATCCCGCGAACGACTCCGGTCTACGCGATAAAAACGCTCTGTGAGTCTCGATAAATGCTCTGAGGCAATGCCGGGGCCAGTATCCCTGACGGAGAATTCGCCACGCCCTTGCGCATTGATATCCCACTTCACATGAATAGATCCACCATCTGGTGTGTAGCGTATTGCATTGGCAACTAAATTACTAAATGCAGAAAGTATTTCTCGTTCATCGCCAAATAAATTATGCGTATTCGCAACGTCAAAATTAAATGCATGCTTTCCTTTAGACAAGGCTTCGGCATCATTCCTGAGTAATGCCATCAAAGTAACGATGTTGACTTCATTTGTAGTAGCAGGCAATGCATTGGCCTCTAAATTGGCCAAAGTAAGAAGATCCTCTACTAAACTTTTCATACGTTGCGCTTGTGACATCATCATGTCGAAATACTGATCACGTTGACTCTTCTCAAGATCTAAAGATTGAACTGTCTCTAAAAATCCCATTAAGACAGTGATTGGTGTTCTCATTTCGTGAGAAACATTGGCGACGAAGTCACGTCGCATTGCATCTGCCTTCTGCAAATCCGTAATGTTTTGCACCAGCAATAAATGGCGCTGATTGCCGAATGGAAAAGCTTGCAACATCAAACTCAAATTGCTGGAAGGCCCCATGCGCTCCATGAGCAATGATTCATCAAAATGACGTTTGTTTAAATATTGAATAAATTCCGGGCGACGGATTAAAAAATTAATGCGCTGCATAACATCCCGTTTATAAACTAAACCAAAAAAACGTTCAGCAATACTATTGCACCATTCAATTTGATCATCTTCGTCAAGCATCAATATTCCATTAGGCGATGCTTGAAACGCTTCAATAAAGTGATCGTGCTGTTGTTCGATATTCCGAATTCTTTGCTTAAGAGTTTTAATTAAACGCTGCAGCTTAAAAAATATATCCTCCCAAAAACCGCTGGGTAGCGGCATCAGCTCAACACTATCTAATTGAACGTAGTTTCCTAGTCTCGCTAGGTTGATGTAAGAATAAATTAAGGGGATAGAGAGAAGCGCTACAGCTATCAAAATTGCGTATTCAGGACCCCAACTGTAAAGGGTAATAAATGCAGCGATGAGCGCAAGGCAAACAAGAAAAGTGAAGCGTATTAAAGCAGAAATCATGGTGCAATCTTAGACTATCTCTAGAAACTGTCAGAAATAGCCCCAAAAGGCTGCAGGACCAACCTAGGTCTCAGTTGGAGTTTTCGTTATACGGTAACCGCTACCCCTAACCGTCTCAATAAAATGATCGCAGTCCACCGGGGTCAATGCAGCCCTCAGGCGCTTAATATGTACGTCAACAGTTCTCTCTTCAATGTAAACCTCATTACCCCAGACCTTGTCGAGCAAATTTGTGCGTGAATGGACGCGCTCTGGATTGGCCATGAAGAATTGAAGCAGCCTGTACTCAGTTGGACCCAGTGAAATCGGTTTAGGTTCAGAATCTGGCCAAATGGCTAACACTCTATGGGAGCTGGGATCAAGCTTAAGGGGGCCAATGGTAAGGGGGCCAGTATCCTCAATAGGCGTCTGCCTTCGCAATAAAGCCCTCACCCTTGCAATTAATTCCTTAGGAGAGAAAGGCTTAGTCACATAGTCATCAGCACCAGAATCTAAGCCTAAAACCTTATCAGCCTCTTCACTCTTGGCCGTTAGCATCAAAATAGGCAGACCCCGAGTTCGGTCGTTGGCGCGCAATTCTTTGGCAAATTGCACGCCTGACTTACCAGGAAGCATCCAATCCAGGATAACCATGCTAGGCAAACGATCTTTCATCATTGCAAGAGCAAGATCGGTTTGCAATGCTTTTTCTACTTCATAACCAGCATGAGATAAATTAATTGCGATTAACTCTGCAATTGATGGCTCATCTTCAACGATTAGTATGCGGTGAGTCATGTAGGTAACTCGATTTAATCTTTATTGGCTTCGCGTACCAAATCTTCATGCGGAATATGACGAACATCGGCACCTTTTGCAACGTAAATTACAAACTCAGCAATGTTCTTCGCATGATCACCAATACGCTCAATTGCCTTGGCAATAGTTAGCATATCTAAGCCAGTGCTAATAGTATGTGGATCTTCAGACATATAAGTAATGAGCTTGCGAACAAAGCCTCTGAACTCCTCGTCAATCTGACGATCTTCAGCGACAACTTCAGCAGCAGCAGTAGTATCCAATCTTGCAAAGGCATCAAGACTGCGACGCAATAAATTAATGGCCATTTGACCAGAAAGACGAATCTCAGCAACGTTGATGTTGTGTGGAGCACCGCCTTCAATAAGACGCTTGGTACGTTTTGCAACGCGCTCTGCCTCATCACCTGCCCGCTCAAGATTTGTAATCGCTTTTGATACAGCCATTACCAAACGTAAGTCGCGAGCAGTAGGCTGACGTCTTGCAATTACTTCAGTACAAGCTAAGTCGATTTGAATTTCGAGATCATTAACAAGCTTTTCATTCTCGATCACAACATTGCAGGTATCAATATCCATTTGCGTGAATGCACGCATTGCAGTCGAGATTTGTGATTCAACTAAGCCACCCATCTCAAGCAAACGACTTGAGAGTGAATTTAAGTCAGCATCGAATTGTGATGATAAGTGTTTATCTGGCATTTAATGTCTCCAATTAACCGAAGCGACCGGTAATATAGTCTTCTGTTTCTTTGCGCTTAGGCTTGATAAAGATTTCATCTGTTTTACCATACTCCACCAAACTGCCAAGATACATATAAGCAGTGTAATCCGATACACGAGCAGCTTGCTGCATATTGTGGGTAACAATCGCAATAGTGTACTCATGCTTGAGTTCATTGATCAGTTCTTCAATTTTTCCGGTAGAAATCGGATCCAAAGCAGACGTTGGCTCATCTAGCAAAATCACAGATGGCTTCACCGCAACACCGCGAGCGATACAGAGGCGTTGTTGCTGACCACCCGAGAGAGATAAACCACTCTGATTTAACTTGTCCTTAGCTTCTGTCCATAGGGCAGCTTTATTGAGTGCCCACTCTACACGCTCGTCCATTTCAGAGCGTGATAGTTTTTCGTATAGACGCACACCAAATGCAATGTTTTCATAAATAGACATTGGAAATGGTGTTGGTTTTTGGAAAACCATACCAATACGTGAGCGTAGTAAGTTTAAATCCTGGCCAGGCTCAAGAATGTTTTGACCGTAGAAATTGATTTCACCCTCAGCACGCTGCCCTGGATAAAGGTCGTACATGCGATTTAAGGTGCGCAACAAGGTAGATTTACCGCAACCTGAAGGGCCGATAAATGCAGTGACCTTGCCTTGCTCAATATCTAGGTTGATGTCTTTTAGACCCTGAAATGAACCATAGTAGAAATTGAGGTTTCTAACTTCAAGCGCATTGACAGCCGCCTGCTCTGAATGTTGATTTGTTGTTTCCACTTTACCCCCTTGACTATCTATCTTATTTAAGTCAAACATTGATTTCATATTGCTCATCATCCCTGGACCTTCTCACGGAATACGACTCGCGCCAAAATATTTAAACCGAGTACGGCAAATGTAATTAGTAACGCACCACCCCACGCTAACTCAACCCAGTTGTCATAAGGGCTCATAGCAAATTGAAAAATGACCACGGGCAAATTAGCCATCGGTGCATTCATATTGGTTGAGAAAAACTGATTATTTAACGCTGTAAATAATAATGGTGCAGTTTCACCGCTCACGCGTGCCAGAGCCAATAAGATACCTGTCATTACACCACTTTGTGCTGCACGCAAAGTGATCTTGAATGCCACTTTCCATTTTGGAGTGCCTAATGCATAGGCAGCCTCACGTAAGCTGCCAGGTACTAAGCGCAACATATTCTCTGTAGTGCGAACTACAACAGGTATCGCAATCAAGGCTAGCGCCACAGTACCAGCCCAGCCAGAAAAGTGTCTTGCCTGCGCCACGATAAAAGCGTAAACGAATAAGCCAATCACAATTGAGGGTGCTGACAACATAATGTCAGTAACAAATCGTGTAATTGCGGCAACTCGACTACGGTCGCCATATTCCGAAAGATAGAGACCTGCCAGAACACCAATGGGCGTGCTGATGAAGGTACAAGTTCCAACCAATAGGAGGCTACCAACAATTGCATTAGCCAGACCACCACCATCAGAGCCTGGCGCTGGAGTGCTGTGTGTAAAAAGATCTAAGCTAATTGCTGAGAACCCTTTAAACATAAGCACACTCAAAATCCAGAACAAAAAGATCATGCCTAAGAGCATGGCTCCCATCGATAAGGATAGGCCAATCTTGTTGGCACGCTTTCTTTTGGCGAAAATATTTTTATCAATATTAGAGGTATTGTTCATGTTTTCAATCCCTGCTTCTTCTCCATATTGTTTAGCATCCACTTAGCGCATGCCAAAACAACGAAGGTAATAATGAACAGTGCCAAACCTAAGGCAAACAAAGAAGATAAATGATTGCCTGCTTCAGCCTCGCCAAATTCATTCGCAAGCGTTGAAGCAATTGAAGTACCTGGAGAAAATAAAGAAGCTGATAAACGGTGCGCATTACCGATTACAAAGGTTACAGCCATGGTTTCACCAAGCGCCCTACCCAATCCCAACATTACGCCACCAATAACACCGGCCTTGGTATATGGAAGAACTACATTCTTCACAACTTCCCAAGTAGTACAACCAATACCGTAAGCAGATTCTTTAAGCACTGGTGGAACAATTTCAAATACATCGCGCATAACAGAAGCAATGAACGGCAGAATCATCATCGCCAGAATCAAGCCTGCGCAAAGAATACCAATGCCATTGAAGGCGCCAGAGAAGAGAATGCCAAATCCAGGAACCTGACCTAATGTGCCAGCTAAAACAGGTTGCACGTACTCAGCAAATAGCGGCGCAAAAATAAACAAACCAAACATCCCGTAGATGATGGAGGGAACTGCTGCCAATAGCTCAACTGCAGTACCTAGCGGTCTACGCAATGGACCTGGGCAGAGCTCAGTCAAGAAAACGGCGATCCCAAAACTTAAAGGCACGGCGATCAGCAGTGCAATGACGGAGGTAACGACTGTTCCATAAATAGCAATGAGTCCACCAAATTCACCATTCACGACATCCCATTCTTGGGAGAAAAAGAAACCCGGTCCGAAAGTGTGTAAAGCTGGCCATGCATTCATGATCAAGGAGATCAAAATACCCATCAAAGCAATTAACACTGACAGCGCAAAGAATTGGGTAATGCCATGAAACAAAAAGTCTTGGATTCGCTGTAATTTAGCGATCCGCAAGGCTTGGGGCGTAGGTGCCGAGTGAGACTGAAGAGTATCCATTGTATTGGCTTATTTAAATATTGAAACAGCCCCACAGTGGTGTGGAGCTGTTCATTAATCAATGATTAAGAAGATAACCATCAAACCTTACTTAGTCACAACCTTTGTGAACACGTTCTTACGAATGAAATCAGTTGTTGCATCAGGCATTGGAACGTAATCCAACTCTTCTGCCATCTTCTTGCCATCTTTGAAAGCAAAGTCGAAGAACTTGATCACTTCAGCAGCATTTGCTTTGTTCTCTGGATTCTTGTAAAGCAAGATGAAAGAAGCACCAGTGATTGGCCATGATTTAGCACCAGAAGCATTGGTAATGAAAGTGCCCATTCCTGGGATCTTAGACCAATCTGTGCCAGCTGCAGCAGCAGAAAAAGTTAAGTCGTCAGGAGCAACAAAATTACCATCTTTGTTTTTCAAAGAAATGAAAGTCATTTTATTTTTCTTGGCGTATGCATACTCTACATAACCAATAGAATTCTTCACACGGGTCACGTTTGCAGCAACACCTTCGTTACCTTTGCCGCCAACAGTCGAAGCAGCAGGCCACTTGACGTTAGCACCAGAACCTACAGCATCTTTAAAGAGAGTACTGGTCTTTGCTAAATAATCAGTAAAGATAGCAGTTGTGCCTGAACCGTCAGCACGGGTTACTACAGTGATTGGACCGCTAGGAATCTTCACGCCAGGGTTCATGATTGCAATGCGCTTATCACCCCAGTCAGAAATGATGCCTTGGAAAATATCAGCCAATGTTGGGCCGTCTAACTTGATCTCGCCTGGCTTAACACCGTCAACGTTAATCACAGGAACCACACCACCGATGATGGCTGGAAACTGAACCATGCCGTCTTTTTCTAATTCATCAAATTTAACTGGATTATCAGTAGCACCGAAATCAACAGTTTTTGCTTTAATTTGCTTAATACCGCCAGATGAACCGATAGATTGATAGTTCAAATTGGAGCCAGTTTTAGCTTTGAAGGCTTCAGCCCATTTTGCGTAGATTGGGTATGGGAATGTTGCACCTGCACCCGTCATGTCAACAGCAAAAGCAGCTGGAGCTAGTGAAATAGCACTAATAACTAGCGCTTTTTTCAAAAAAGATTTCATGTGATTAGTCCTAATGTAGAAAGAACGCAACATTGCGAGCTACCAACAATACGATTGGACTATGACGCTTTGATGACAGGCTGGTCCTATAGGAATTTTATTCAAACAAATCAATAACTTAAGATGGGAATTGGTCCATTCAATCAGAAATGACACCATTTTGTAACAAGACTCCGATAAACAGAGATGTTAAATCTTAAGAAAATCTCAAAAGATCTTCATGAAATGGCTTTTATTCGGTGCACTGCTATTGCCAAGCTTGGCATTTGGATTTGAGCCATTAAATACAGATGATGCTGGTACAGTGGGGGCCGGACGGAATCAAATTGAGCAATACTTCATTTCCATTAATCGCAATGGTGGCGGCTCACAATCAACTGACTTGATCACGCCAGGGGAAGAATACTCTGGACGAACTGATGCCAAGGCCTACCCTTTTACATACACCCGAGGACTTAGTGATAGCGTAGAGGCATCCTTTTCAAGCACTTATTACAACCAGCCTAGCGGAAATTACTCTAAATTTGCTAACTATGTATTGGGGGCAAAATGGCGCTTTTATGAAGATGAGCGCAATGGTTACGCTCTAGCAATAAAGCCAACAGTGGTGCTGCCGGCCGGAAAGCAACAACAAGTGAACGGCCTGGGATTGGCTGCAACCAATTACGGCCTTAATCTCATCGCTTCGAAGTATTGGCAAGGCCTTGAAGTTCATATAAACGCATCCTATATGCGATCCCCTTACAACACGAACTATAGTATCGGGCAAACAGATGAGATCAATCGCACAAACATTTTTTTAGTATCTATCGCGCCTGTTTTGAATGTATCAGAACAGATTAAGCTCGCCTTAGATCTTGGTGCCTCTACAAATCCACCCGCAACTGAGCAAACCATTAGTCACTATGCTCTAGTAGCTGGTATTTACTCGGTAAACGCCAATATTGATATAGGCCTGTCTTATATGAGAACAGGGCTATCTTATAGCGCCACTCTAGGTAGCAAGGAAGCAAACGCAACACGAAGTGAAGTAGGTGTTACGTGGCGTTTTTAATTTACCAGTCATAATTTTCATGCACACTATTCTTAACAATTCTATTTAATCCTATTGGAGTTTGCCATGGACTATCAAATCATTCCTCTAGAAATTGGCTCCATTACAGAGCGTCATGTTTTTCAATGCGGCAATAAAGAAATTAAGTGCGGAATGGTATGGAAGCTCGGATCTGTTTTAACTGATATCAAACCTACGTTTACAAAGGCCTATGATCCCGATATTGGAATTTGCATTCAGGACATACCCGGTGGAACCATGGGCGAAACGTATGGTGGAGAGAAAGTGATTTACTTTTCCGATACCGTAGAAGAAGATGAGCAAGATGAATTGACAGACATCTTTTACGAGAGCTCCAAAAAATACTCCAAAAATTATGCTGACGTCTTCCATGATTTAGGGTGGATAGAAATTAGCTCCGAATCCTATATATTTGGAGAGATTGAAGTTATTGCATTGAATAAAAATCCAAAATCATACAAATGAGCATGCGATTCTTAAAGTCTTTCCTATTTGCTGCCCTAATTGCTTGCACAAGTGCAGCATTTTCACAGCCATTTAAGTTCGTCGCCCTTGGCGATATGCCGTACAACATTCCAGATGATTATGTCCGCTACGAAAGATTGATCGCTGAAATCAACAAAATAAACCCTAGCTTTTCGATCTTCATCGGCGATACAAAATCAGGCTCAAGCCCCTGTAGTGATGAATACAACCTGATTATTAAAAAGTATTTTGATCAATATTCTTCACCAGTGATATACAGCATTGGTGATAACGAATGGACTGACTGCCACAGACCTCTCGCAGGCGCTTACGACCCCATAGAGCGTCTTCACAATGTTCGCAAAACGTTCTTTGATTCGGAAATGAGTTTAGGAAAAAAGCGGCTACAACTGATGAGACAGGCAGATCTTGATCCCCAATTCAGTAAGTATGTAGAAAACTCAATGTGGGTGAAAAATCATTTCCTTTTTGTGAACTTACATATTCCCGGATCGAATAATAATTTTGAGCGTGATGAAAGCGCTAAACAAGAATACTATGCCCGAAATCAGGCTAATTTAAGCTGGATTGAAAAAGCATTTGATCGAGCTAATCGCAAACATTACGCAGGCATTGTTTTTTCTTACCAAGCTGATATGTTTTACAGTCCAAATCAAACGACCGATTTAACAAGCGGGTATCGGGATACATTGCAGGCCTTTAGTATGCATGCGCAAGCATTTAAGAAGCCCGTATTGTTGGTACATGGTGATAGCCATCGCCTGATCATTGATCAACCATTAAAAACAAACAATCAAAAGTACACCCTCGAAAATGTCTTGCGATTACAAGTCATGGGCGCAGAACATGTCCAGGCAGTTGAAATCCAGGTGAACCCATCTGCTCTGCAGCCCTTTAGTTTCAAGCCCATCTTAATTAGAGAGAATATGGTTGCCCCAAGAGATTAGTCTTCCTTGCTAGTTTAAGAAAGAACACTTACTAGACTTTTCGGTCAACACTTTTCCCCAATCCTTAAAGTCAAAAGAAGCCTTCATGAGGGCACAAGTAGACATTGCGATGGGCTCACCAGCAACATGGGATGCTAAGTCTGTAAGGCTAGGATTGTGACCCACGATCATCACAACATCATATCTTTTTGCAACGCCAGAAATTAATTCAAGTAACGCACTTATTTCTGCCCCATAAACCATTGGGTCAATTAAAAAATTGGTATGCTTCATATCTAATTTATTTGCAATGATTTGCGCTGTAGTAATTGCTCTTACTGCAGGACTGGTAACAATTAAGTCGAGGTGAATTTCTTTTTTATGAAGCTTCGTACCTAACTTATTCGCATCTTTAAGCCCGCGTTCAGATAAAGGCCTATCCTGGTCGGGCACCAATAGCCCGCCAGTAATAGCCTTAGCGTGGCGCAATAAGAATAACGTTTTAGCACTCATCTGCGTACACACCAGTCTTAGGTATCGTTATCTGGAATTCTAGGTAGCTTTTATGAATTTGCCTAGCAATAGATTGCACTATCGAATCTATTGACCTTTGAGCGCCACATGACAGAAATATTGCAGTTTTATTACATTCCTACTCTGTCATATAAACCCTCATTTAAGCTTATGAAAGCTATAACCATGATGAAAGAATGTCATATTCGGAATGTAGACTAAAGCCTACTTATGGGATATGAGGTGCAATTCTGCCGTTACTGGTTACGGACAGTTTGCTCTAACAGCCCATAGGTAACCAGTTAACAAGGTTCTCGAGGTCTGCATGAGCACAGAACACGATGATAAGCAAAGCAAAAGTCTACCTATCGACTTTGCTAGCACAAAGCAAACTCAAGCCAAAAAGAGATTGATTTGGCAGCACTTAACGCAAAAAAAGATGAAGAAGAAACATAAGTCCTTCTTAGAAAAGAACAAGCAGGTAGTTGAGTAAAACTAAGCAACAGGCACTAAATCAGCAATACTCTTTGCAGCCTTCATCGCTACTTCGCCGTCTTTAGTTTCTACCATTACTCTGAGTACTGGTTCGGTACCAGATGCACGAATCAGTACCCTGCCAGAATCCTGAAGATTTGCCTCTACTTTAGAGATCTGCTGCTGAAGCATCTCGTCTGACTGCCATTGATACCCGGGTTTGAATTTCACATTCAGGAGAACCTGCGGAAAAATGTTGACTGCCTCTAGCAGTTCAGCAAGACTCTTCTGATTCTGACTCATTGCCGCGAGCACTTGTAGGGCTGCAATCGTGCCATCGCCTGTGGAGTGCTGATCCAAGCATAGTAAGTGGCCAGAACCTTCTCCACCAATAATCCAACCTTTTTGTTTTAAAAGCTCTAATACATAACGATCGCCAACATTCGCGCGTTCAAACCCAATGCCAAGACCTTTGATTGCATTCTCAATTGCTAGATTGGTCATCAGGGTGCCTACTGCCCCGCCAATCTTTTGCCCACGATCAAGCCTATCCTTGGCTAATACATATAGCAACTCATCACCATTAAACAATCTTCCAGACGAGTCCACCATCTGCAGGCGGTCAGCATCTCCATCCAAGGCTATACCGAGATCAGCTTTTTCTGCTTTAACTTTGGCAATCAAAGCTGCGGGTGATGTAGCTCCGCAGCCATCATTAATATTTTTACCGTCTGGATGAACGCCAATCGAAATGACTTCTGCACCGAGTTCATGAAATACGTGAGGCGCAGTATGGTAAGCAGCACCATTAGCGCAATCTACCACGAGCTTTATTCCCTTCAGATTTAACTCCCCTGGGAATGTTGATTTGCAAAACTCAATATAGCGGCCTGCAGCATCTTCTAATCGAAATGCTTTTCCTAATTCTTGAGCGCTAACGCAACCCATCGGATGCGCAAGCTCTGCTTCAATCGCAAACTCAAAGTCATCATCCAGTTTGTCGCCATTTGCTGAGAAAAACTTAATGCCATTATCTTGATATGGATTGTGCGATGCAGAAATCACCACGCCTGCTGATAAACGCAAGGCTTTAGTCAGGTAAGCTACTCCCGGGGTTGGCATTGGACCACAAAGCATGACATCAACGCCTGCAGCAGCAAAACCTGCCTCGAGCGCAGCCTCCAGCAAATAGCCTGAGATACGCGTATCTTTTCCTATTAATACTTTGCAACGTTGGCCAGGTTTTGCGTGTTTGGATAGCACTTTACCTGCGGCATATCCAAGGCGAGTCATAAATTCTGGAACAATCGGAAATTGCCCCACTTCACCACGTATGCCATCAGTACCAAAGTATTGTTTTTTCATATAGTTCATTATAAAACTGAGAGACTTAAATCTAATACCCTAGCTATTTACGGCTTCCCAAAGCTTTAAAGCATCAACCGTTTCGGGTACATCATGAACTCTGACGATCTTGGCACCACGATCAGCCGCCATGATGGCAGCAGCAATACTTGGGCTTACTCGGTCGTTAGTGTCTTTACCAGTGATTTTGCCGATCATCGATTTACGGGAAATACCGGCTAAGACTGGATAAGTCAGCTTGGAGAATTGCTGAAAATTCTTGAGCATATCGAGGTTGTGCTCAAGGCTTTTACCAAAGCCAAAGCCTGGGTCGATAGCTATTCTGTTTGCATCAATCCCTTTGGTTGTCAGCAGCTCTGCGCGCTCTTCCAAAAACAATATCACCTCAGCAATAACATCTTGGTATTCAGGATTAAATTGCATCGTTAATGGATCACGTTGCATATGCATTAAAACAATTCCGCAGTGATTATTTTCGGATACCGCATCAAGCGCACCCTCTTGTCTAAGCGCCCAGATATCATTGACGCAATCCACGCCCGACCTTAATGCTTGGCGCATCGTTTCCTCTTTATAGGTGTCAATCGATAGCGGCGTACCGCAATCCTTCAAAGCCTCAATCACTGGCAGCACGCGATCAAGCTCTTCTTGGAGCTCTACAGGTTCAGCACCAGGGCGGGTAGATTCACCACCAATATCAATTAAATCAACACCATTCTCGATCATCAACTCTGCATGAGCAATAGCGTGCTGTGGCGTTCTAAATTTGCCGCCATCCGAAAATGAGTCTGGAGTGGCATTAAGAATGCCCATCACAATAGGCCGCTGACGTTTGTTGAAGTCAAAAAGAAAACGCCCACAACGCCAAGTTGTGGGCCGCTCTTGTATGCCTTGACTATCCATCAAGATAGCTGGAGATTAAGCTGTCGCTGGAGCGCTACCAGCCGCTGGTCCTGGCGTACCAGCAGAGTTTCCAAACTGCGTTGCAGGGGGTGGCTTAGGAACTCTTGGCGGGCGACCTTCCATGATGTCGTTAATTTGCTCTGCATCAATAGTTTCCCATTCGAGGAGTGCGGCAACCATCGCTTCTACCTTATCGCGATTTTGCTCTAGGATAGATCTCGCTAGATTGTATTGACTATCAATCAGGGTGCGAATCTCAAAGTCCACCTTTTGCTGGGTCAATTCAGAAACAGTCTTGGTGCTATTGCGACCAAAGATACTTTCAGATTCTGTATCAACATAAACCATGGTGCCCAAGCTATCGCTCATGCCGTAACGCGTCACCATATCGCGCGCCATTTTAGTCGCACGTTCAAAGTCATTTGAAGCGCCAGTACTCATGGAGTTCAAAAATAACTCTTCAGCAG
This sequence comes from Polynucleobacter sp. MG-5-Ahmo-C2, assembly GCF_018687735.1. Taxonomy (NCBI): domain Bacteria; kingdom Pseudomonadati; phylum Pseudomonadota; class Betaproteobacteria; order Burkholderiales; family Burkholderiaceae; genus Polynucleobacter; species Polynucleobacter sp. MG-5-Ahmo-C2. Next base: position 933,352 of record NZ_CP061304.1, read on the forward strand.
CGCGGCCGCCAAACAAAATCGCCAACTCTTCCATCATGCGATCTTTATAAAGATTCACTCGATCAAATTCTGGTAGCTGCCATGTCACACCCAAGGCCATGCCACGCGGCATGATGGTGACTTTATGCACTGGATCGGCTTTGGGCAGGCTTTTAGCAACTACTGCATGACCAGACTCGTGATAAGCAGTATTGCGACGCTCTTCTTCGCGCATCACCGCAGACTTACGCTCAGGGCCCATATAGATCTTGTCTTTAGCGTCCTCAAAATCTTTCATATCTACCGAGCGCTTATTGCGACGCGCGGCAAATAGTGCAGCTTCGTTTACTAGGTTAGCTAAGTCCGCACCAGAGAAACCCGGAGTGCCACGCGCTAATACTGCAGCATTGACATCGGGATCGATTGGAACTTTACGCATATGAACTTGCAAGATTTGCTCACGACCACGAATGTCAGGCAAGCCTACATGGACTTGACGGTCGAAGCGACCTGGGCGTAATAAAGCTTTATCCAATACATCGGAACGGTTGGTAGCGGCTACAACGATGACACCGCTATTGCTTTCAAAACCGTCCATCTCAACCAGCATTTGGTTCAGGGTTTGTTCGCGCTCATCATTACCGCCACCCATACCTGCACCACGATGACGACCGACAGCATCGATCTCATCAATAAAAATAATGCATGGTGAATTTTTCTTGGCGTTCTCAAACATATCGCGTACACGGGATGCACCAACACCAACAAACATCTCTACAAAATCAGAGCCAGAGATAGAAAAGAAAGGAACCTTGGCTTCGCCAGCAATGGCGCGTGCCAACAAGGTTTTACCAGTGCCAGGAGGACCCACAAGCAAAACACCATGCGGAATACGGCCGCCAAGCTTTTGAAACTTTTGTGGATCTTTTAAGAAATCAACCAGCTCATAGACTTCTTCTTTAGCTTCATCACAACCAGCAACATCAGCAAAAGTAACTGTATTGCTATTTTCGTCAATGAGGCGAGCCTTCGATTTACCAAAGGAAAATGCTCCGCCTTTTCCGCCACCTTGCATTTGACGCATCATGAAGAACCAAAAACCAATAATCAATAAAGTAGGTCCGAGATAGTACAAGGCAGATACCAACATATTCGGCTCATCGTCCGCCTTGCCAGTGACCTGCACGCCATATTTCATTAAGTCGCCAACCATCCAGATATCTCCTGGAGAGATGATGGAATACTTATTGCCATCAGCAGGAGTGACTTGTAAGGTACGACCTTGCACGTCAACGCGCTTCACTTTTCCCGCTTTAGCGTCATCCATGAATTGGGAGTACGTGACTTGTGTCTGCTCCTTGGGCTTGTCAAACTGTTTGAAAACAGTAAAAAGTACCAAGCCCACGATGAGCCACACGCCGATTTTTTGGAACATATTGCTGTTCAAATTGTTTCCTTTACTGGATCTATCCAGGAGTTAAAGCCACTTGCTTTCTAAGTATTTGATTCTACTACCACCCTTTTTCAAGGGCTAATGGCATATTTATTTAATAAACCCATGTATTACAGGGGGTTATTGGGGTGATTCATCCATCCTTGAGACTCTATTTGGGTGGTTTTAAGTTTCTACCCAAAAGGAAAATCTCAGAAGATCTGGCCCTAGAGGCTTTGGGCTTTCGAGAAGCAACCGTTTTGAAGACCTTTTTAAAGGATTCGACAATCTGGCTATAACCACTACCGTTAAAGCATTTAATCAATAAAGCGCCCTCAGGCCTAAGGTGATCTACCGCAAAGTCGAGTGCAATTTCTGCCAAAAAGGCCATGCGGGCAGCATCTGCAACACCCACACCAGAAAGGTTTGGCGCCATATCGGATAAAACGAGATCGACCTTTCCTTCGGCATTTTTGGGCAGTAAAGCTTCAAGCGCCTGAAGACCTTCTTCTTCACGAAAGTCACCTTGGATAAAGGAGACATCAGCGATATCTTCCATCGGCAAAATATCAATAGCGATGATTAGGCCATCTGGTTTACCAGACTCGATCATGGGGTTACTTTTACCAAGTTCGGTTAAGCGATTGCGCGCGTATTGAGACCAGCTCCCGGGGGCGCTTCCAAGGTCGACAATAGTCATGCCTGCTTGTATGAGGTGATCTTGCTCGTCAATTTCACTAAGCTTGTAAACCGCTCTAGCACGATAGCCCTCTTTCTGAGCCATCTTCACATAGGGATCGGTTAAATGATCCTGCAACCAACTTTTATTAAATTTATTCTTTGCCACAACTTACCCACTTTCACCTGACATTTTCCTAGTTTTACACCCCTAAAGCAAAAGGAATCGCTCTAAAAAGTGTCAAATCCTGTCTAAAGAGGCTTTTTAAGTGCTCAATGCTCTATCATCGAGGCCATGACTGCTCTAACTCTTACCCCCGCTCAACGCAAATCCCTTAAAGCCGATGCCCACGATCTCAGCCCTGTTGTCATGGTTGGCGGAGATGGATTAACACCGGCGGTTATTAAAGAAGCTAAGCTCGCGATTAATCACCACGGGCTTATTAAGATTCGGGTCTTTGGAGATGATCGTGAAGCCCGGGTTGCAATTTATGAGGAGCTCTGCGACAAACTCGACGCAGCACCAGTTCAACACATTGGCAAGCTACTTGTTCTGTGGAAGCCAAAAGATGTAGTTGATGAGGCATTCTCGAATCTCAGTAGATCATCCAAGCAAACGAAAAAGTCACTGCAAGCACCGCGCACTAAACGCCAGCCGAACCGCGCACCCGCAAAATCTGGTGTACGTACCAGCACTTCAGAAAGATCAGATCGTCGCTCTGCTTCGAATGCAGCACCATTCGCACGCGCTGCAGCCGTAAAATCCGCCACACCTAAGAAACGTGTTCTTCGCTCTGAAGCTGCTGAGTCCAAAATTGGTTGGTCATCACCAGGTTACCGTAAGGCTGCTGCTGCCCCTGCTCCCATCAAGAAGCGTAAGGTTCGCATGAGCAGTAATAAGAAAAAATCGCTCGGATCTTAATAGATTACATTAACTCGAAGAACGCCGCTAGTCGGCGTTTTTTTATTGTCCAGGGCTTGTTACTAAACTGGTTTTGTCAGGCGCCAAACCAAAAAAATACCCAGCGCGCTTTGAATCGTAAACACGATGCTAGATGCACCATGAAGCTTGCCAAATAGATCGGCAGATGGAGATAACATCACTGGCATGCCATGTAACAATGCCTGGTCTCGGAGTGTATTCATCCAAGGGATGAATACAAATACAGCAGCCACTGAGCAAAGTAACATTCCCAATAAGATCAAGCGAATCGTTTTGTAGTGTCCAAGACCGCGTGTAACGAGAAGGTTTGCAAGAACCATGAGCACAATGCATACAGTCGTACTAAGGTATGCCTCAGCTTTAAAAATACTACCAGCTACCATACCAGCCACTTGACGATCAGTGAGGGTGCTGAAAATGGTTGGAGCAACTAGATAACCAACAGCAAGGATGCTGCCAACCCAAACACCGGCTATCAATATAAAAAGGCGTTGTGCGCCAGCGTGCATCGAAGTTATCTTAGATATAGCGAACTGCCAAAATCTCAACTTCCCGATTACCGCCTGGAGCTTGGACAGCAACGACATCGCCCTCTTCTTTGCCAATTAATGCGCGGGCAATTGGAGAGCTAATGGAGATTTTATTTAATGCAATATCTGCTTCATCATCGCCCACGATCTGATAGGTAAATTTGGTCCCATCTTCGAGATCCTCAAGATCAACAGTGGCGCCAAAAACAATACGGCCAGAAACATCTAGTGAAGCAGGGTCAATAATTTGGGCAGCAGATAACTTGCCTTCTAGCTCCTGAATACGCCCTTCAATAAAACCTTGTTTTTCCTTAGCAGCATCGTACTCAGCGTTCTCAGAGAGATCTCCTTGCGCACGCGCTTCAGAAATAGCGTTAATAACTGATGGACGCTCAACATGCTTGAGGCGATGCAGCTCTTCTTTGAGGAGTTCTGCACCGCGCTTGGTAATTGGAATTGTGCTCATACTGCCAACCTAACTTAAATTCTTGCGCTCGATTGCGCGTACAAAACTTAATTTTAGATTAAATGAGCTTCCGATGTAAGTCTTGCAAGGAATAAACCTCTAGAGACTCTTTACTGCCGTTTTGGGAGGCTAATAAGCCATCCATTACCGCACGGGCAGCACTGATGGTCGTATAGTAAGTCACCCCATTTGCTTGAGCTGTAGTTCGGATAGATCTAGAGTCAGCAATGGCAGTACGGGTCTCATCGACAGTTGTGAAGACCAAGGAAATCTCACCATTCTTGATGAAATCCACGATATGCGGACGACCATCTTTGACCTTATTTACTAAACGCACTGGCAAGCCTGCTGCCTCAATTGCAGCAGCGGTCCCTTTAGTAGCAACCATTGGGAAGCCCAATTGATGGAGAAGCTTAGCGACCTCAATGGCTTTAGGCTTGTCGCTATCTTTAACCGTCAACAGCACAGTGCCACTCTTAGGCAATTTAATGCCTGCGCCCAGTTGAGATTTAAATAAGGCTTCGCCAAAGGTTTTGCCTACACCCATCACTTCACCGGTCGAGCGCATCTCAGGCCCAAGGATTGGATCAATGCCCGGGAACTTATTAAACGGGAATACAGCTTCTTTAACAGAGAAGTAAGGTGGCTTTACCTCTGCCTTGATTCCCTGCTGCTCCAATGTTTGGCCAACCATACAGCGTGCAGCAATCTTGGCCAACTGTAGACCAGTGGCTTTTGATACAAATGGAACAGTACGTGAAGCACGCGGATTCACTTCCAATACAAAGATGACATCTTTGCCATCAACATTCTGAATCGCAAACTGTACGTTCATCAAGCCAATCACATTGAGGCCTTTAGCCATCGCTGCAGTTTGACGTTTAATTTCTTCAACGGTTGAATCAGATAAAGAATATGGTGGCAATGAGCACGCTGAGTCACCCGAGTGGACGCCGGCCTGTTCAATATGCTCCATCACTCCACCAATAAAGACTTTAGTGCCATCGCTGATACAGTCAACATCACACTCAATCGCATCATTGAGGAAGCGATCTAGCAACACTGGTGAATCATGAGATACCTTCACGGCCTCACGCATATAGCGCTCTAAATCACGGCCATCATGAACGATTTCCATTGCGCGGCCACCAAGCACGTAGGAAGGACGTACTACCAATGGATAGCCAATTTCTTCAGCAAGCTTTAAAGCCTCATCCTCAGCACGCGCAGTCCGATTAGGCGGCTGACGCAAACCTAGATCTTGCAGAAGTTTTTGGAAGCGCTCTCGATCTTCAGCAGCATCAATCATGTCTGGTGATGTGCCAATAATCGGCACGCCATTACGCTCAAGATCCAAGGCCAGTTTCAAAGGGGTTTGACCGCCGTATTGAACGATTACACCTTTTGGCTTCTCTTTGGCAACAATTTCTAAGACATCTTCAAGAGTGAGTGGCTCAAAGTACAAACGGTCAGATGTATCGTAGTCAGTCGAGACCGTTTCTGGATTGCAGTTAACCATGATGGTTTCATAGCCATCCTCACGCATTGCTAAAGCAGCATGAACGCAGCAGTAGTCAAACTCAATACCTTGGCCAATACGGTTAGGGCCACCACCTAAGACCATGATCTTGTCTCTATTGGTTGGATTGGATTCGCATTCGCCATGCTCTGCTTCATAGGTGGAATACAAATAGGCAGTATTAGTAGAGAACTCAGCTGCGCAAGTATCAACACGCTTGTAGACAGGAAGCACTTTGAGCCGGTGACGTGCTGCACGTACTGATGAGGCATCAACACCCAGTAATTTGGCCAAGCGACGATCAGAAAAACCTTTTTGCTTAACGGCACGCAGCTCAGCTGCTGAAAGGCTATCAATCTTGCGTTGCTTCAGTTCAGCTTCAATGGTGATGAGCTCTTCAATTTGCTCCAAGAACCATGGGTCAACTTTAGTTTCAGCATAAATCTCATCTAAGCCCATACCCATTCGGAAAGCATCTGCTAGATACCAAATACGATCAGGGCCCGGCTCATTGATTTCATTAATGATGTCGTCAAGATCAGTAGATACTTCATCCAAGCCATCAACTCCAACCTCTAGACCTCGCAGGGCTTTTTGGAAAGACTCCTGGAAAGTGCGACCAATCGCCATTACTTCACCAACCGATTTCATTTGAGTTGTCAAACGTGAATCTGCTTGCGGGAATTTCTCAAAAGCAAAGCGTGGAATCTTTGTGACAACATAGTCAATCGAAGGCTCGAATGATGCCGGTGTAGCACCGCCAGTAATATCGTTCTTCAGTTCATCTAAGGTGTAGCCAACCGCTAACTTGGCTGCAATTTTGGCAATCGGGAAACCCGTTGCTTTAGAAGCCAATGCCGATGAGCGAGATACCCGCGGATTCATCTCAATGACAATCATGCGGCCATCAACGGGATTGATCGAGAACTGCACGTTTGATCCACCGGTGTCTACACCGATCTCACGCAGAACGGCAATCGATGCATTCCGCATGATTTGATACTCTTTATCGGTCAGCGTTTGTGCCGGGGCAACAGTAATGGAATCGCCGGTATGGACACCCATTGGATCCAAGTTTTCGATTGAGCAAACAATGATGCAGTTATCGTTCCGATCACGCACCACTTCCATCTCAAATTCTTTCCACCCCAAAAGAGACTCTTCAATCAAGAGTTCTCGCGTTGGCGATAAATCAAGACCGCGTTTACAAATCTCTTCAAACTCTTCACGGTTATAAGCAATGCCACCACCTGATCCACCCATGGTGAAAGAAGGACGGATAACCACAGGAAAGCCTGAGCTGCCGGATTCTCGCTGAATATGCTGCTGCACTTCGAGTGCCTCATCCATTGAATGAGCAATACCAGACTTGGCGGAGCCTAGGCCAATCTTGGTCATCGCCTCTTTAAATTTCTGACGATCTTCCGCTTTATCAATTGCTTCTGGTGAGGCGCCAATCAATTCGCACCCGTACTTTTCTAATACACCGTGACGATGAAGATCTAATGCGCAATTCAAAGCGGTTTGTCCGCCCATAGTTGGCAAAATAGCGTCAGGTTTTTCAGTGGCAATAATGCGCTCAACTACTTCCCAGGTAATCGGCTCGATGTAAGTCACATCCGCCATCTCAGGGTCGGTCATGATGGTAGCTGGATTGCTGTTTACTAAAATGACTTTATAGCCTTCATCACGCAAAGCTTTACAGGCTTGTGCGCCAGAGTAATCAAACTCACAGGCTTGACCAATCACAATGGGGCCTGCACCAATAATCAGGATGCTCTTAATGTCGCTACGCTTAGGCATTATTTGCCCTCCTTCTGGCTGGCAGCATTCATGAGCTCCACAAAACGATCAAATAAATAGGCAATGTCATGGGGCCCAGGTGAGGCCTCTGGATGACCCTGGAAACAGAAAGCTGGCTTGTCTTTCCAGGCAAGACCTTGCAAGGAACCGTCAAATAAAGAAACATGCGTTACGCGAATGTTATCCGGCAAAGAGTTTGCATCGACTGCAAAGCCATGGTTCTGCGAGGTAATCGCTACACGACCAGTATCCAAATCTTTCACTGGATGGTTAGCACCGTGGTGACCAAACTTCATCTTTAAAGTTTTGGCTCCAGCTGCTAAACCCATAATTTGATGACCTAGGCAGATGCCAAACGTTGGTATACCCTTTTCAATGATTTCTTTTGCTGCCGCAATAGCGTAATCGCAAGGACCAGGGTCTCCAGGGCCGTTTGAAAAAAATACACCATCTGGATTCATGGCAAGTACTTCTGCGGCACTGGTTTGCGCTGGTACCACAGTCAACTCGCAACCGCGCTCAGTCAGCATTCGCAAAATATTATGTTTTACGCCGAAGTCATAAGCGACCACTTTCTTAGTCGGCTTGCTGATATCCAAGGTTTTATAAGCAGACCTGTCTTCAGGACCGTGCAATAACCACTCTGCTTCACGCCATGGATAAGATTTTTTGGTAGTAACTACTTTAGCTAAATCTAGGCCAGACATACCTGGAAAAGCTTTTGCAAGTTCTAGGGCTTTCTTGCCCAAAGCTTCAGAGCTATCACCCAATTTGCCAGCCACGATTGCTCCGGATTGAGCCCCTTTGTCGCGCAGGATGCGAGTTAACTTACGGGTATCAATTCCAGCAACGCCAAGGACACCCGCTTTAGTCAGATAAGCATCAAGACTTCCTTCTGAGCGAAAGCTGGAGACACGCTTGGGTAAATCTTTAATTACTAAACCAGCGGCATGAATCTGATCAGACTCTGCATCTTGAGCGTTAACGCCAACGTTGCCGATATGGGGATAAGTAAGCGTAACAATTTGACGGCAGTAACTAGGATCGGTAATGATCTCTTGATAGCCAGTTAAAGCGGTATTGAAAACAACTTCGCCGGTAGTTTCGCCTGGGGCGCCAATACTAAAACCGGGAAATATAGTGCCGTCGGCTAGGGCCAACACGGCAGGAGGAAAAGAAGGAAGCAAGGGTGACAAACCATCTCCAGTCCCTGCTCCATCCGACGCTCAAAACCCCCAAAAAGACCAACCCGGGGCTTGTTTATGCGGGAGGTGAGTGTCTTTAAGCGCTAGGGTATTTATTAAGTTTCGAACCTTGCAATGATACCAGTTTTGCTCGTAAACCCTTAAATAACAGCCAATTGGCGCTCCAGGCGGGATTTCCTCCTCAGGCTCTTAGCCGGAGGAGGATTTCTATCCAGACTTAGGTTTGCTTACCTTGTTCAATAATGGTCTTAATGTGAGCCAAAACAGTCTGGTCTTCCATAGTGCTGATATCACCTGGGTCTCGGCCTTCTGCAACAGCCTGCAATGCGCGCCGCACAATTTTTCCAGAGCGAGTCTTAGGCAAAGCCGTCACAACATAAACATGACCGGGACGTGCAATTGCGCCCAACTGGGAGTCCACTGTCTTCATGCACTCTTTTTCTAAATTTTCTGCTTTAGAGGCATCCTTAGGTATTACAAATGCAATGGCGGCCTGACCTTTGAGTTTGTCTTCAATTCCCACAACAGCCACTTCAGAAATATTGGGATGACTAGAAATGCTTTCTTCAATTTCGCGAGTTCCAAGGCGATGACCAGCTACATTGATGACGTCGTCAGTACGACCCAAGATGAAGAAGTATCCATCTTTGTCTTTAATACCCCAATCAAATGTGGAGTAAATCAATCTACCAGGAATGGTTTCCCAATAAGTGCTGATAAACCGTTTGTCATCACCCCAAATGGTTTGCATGCAACCTGGAGGCAGTGGACCTTCAATGGCGATAACACCCTTTTGATCAGGACCTAATTCTGCAGAAGTAGCATCATCGAGCAACTTCATGTTGTATCCAAAGGATGGCACACCAGGTGAGCCAAACTTATGCGGCATAACCTCTACGCCGCGCTGAATTGCCAGCATTGGCCAGCCAGTTTCGGTCTGCCAGTAGTTGTCGACAATCGGCTTCTGAATTGCATCATGAATCCAGCTTGCAGTTGGCTCATCTAATGGCTCGCCTGCTAAGAATAATGCACGCAATGAAGATAGATCGTATTTAGTTAAGAAAGCAGGATCTTGTTTTTTGAGAACGCGGACGGCAGTTGGCGCTGAGAACATAACTGAAACTTTGTACTTCTCAACCAATTCCCACCAGATGCCTGCATCAGGGCGTAATGGTGTGCCTTCATACATAATCGTAGCCATACCGCTGAGCAATGGTGCGTAGATGATGTAACTATGACCAACTACCCAACCAATATCCGAAGTACAGAACATAGTTTCACCAGCTTTACCAGTAAAAATATGTTTCATGGACGAAGCTAGAGCAACCGCATAACCACCGGTATCTCGTTGGACACCCTTCGGCTTACCAGTAGTACCAGAGGTATACAGAATGTATGAAGGATGGGTTGCATCTACCCATTCAATTGGAACAATATCGTTCAGGTGTTTTTGACGCTCAGCCGCATAGTCCAAGTCTCGACCTGCAACAGTAGTGAACTCCGTTAAACCGCGATTCACAATCAATACTTTTTCAGGCTTATAGCCGGCCAAACTAATTGCTTCATCCAATAAGGGCTTGTAAGGAACGGCCTTACCGCCACGCGCGCCCGCCTCTGCAGTCACAATCATTTTAGGTTTTGCATCATCAATGCGCGATGCCAGGCTATGGGAAGCAAAGCCGCCAAACACGACCGAATGAATTGCACCGATACGAGCGCAAGCAAGCATTGCAAAGCAAGCCTCAGCAATCATTGGCATGTAAATCAGGACACGATCACCCTTTTGAATGCCGTTCGCCTGGTAAATAGCAGCCATACGATTCACTTCTTCGTAGAGCTCTTGATATGTATATGCTTTTTCTAAATTGGTTTCAGTGGAAACCGCAACCAGGGCAATTTGATTTGGTTGATCTTTTGCATAACGGTCGACTGCGTTGTAGCAAAGATTAGTAAGACCCCCTTGGAACCATTTTGCAAATGGCGGGTTATCGTAATTTAGAACCTGATTAAATGGTTTTTCCCAATGAATTAACTTTGCCTGCTCACCCCAGAAACCATCTGGATCTTTTACTGAGCGTTCATGATGGGCTTTATAGGACATAGTCAACCTAATAAAAAAGTTACTGAAATTACGGTGTTTTAGCGCCCCCCTTATTTGCAGAAGTCGCTGAGCTACCATTTTTCGCAGATTTTGCAAGGCCTGTCGATGCGGATTTATGCTGAGATGCAGCATTTTTTGCAGAAGAATTACCCTTAGATCCGCTTTTTGAGATAGGGCACTTAGTATTTTTTCCACCCTTAGCTGGCTTTGCACACTTTAAGGCTGGAGGTGGAGGCTTCTCAAGGCTCAAGCTGGCGTTTTCAGCCATTGCTGTGGAAACATCCCCGGGCCTTCGACTGGTTTTCGGTATAAGTACTGTTGAGCCAGCCCTAATACGCATGCCCCTAGGAATGCCATTCACAGTTCTTAAGGTATCAACATCTACGCCCAAAGTTTTAGCAACTTGATCAACATTTTCGGTCTTTGCCACCTTCACTGCAGTCCAAGAAGATAGTGGTTTGTTGTAACCCTTGAGATTTGCTTGAAAGATCTCAGCATGGGCAAATGGCAAGAGGATCTGTTGATTAGCATTGCTTAATATGACTGGCTTGTTAAAAGAAGGATTGAGATTGTGAAACTCTTCTGTCGGAATTTCAGCAAGCTTAATCACGAGTGCCACATCAATATCACTATCAATATCCAAGGCTATAAAGTATGGATGGTTTTCAAGCTCTGGTAAAACAATTTCGTAAGCTTCTGGGTCAAGAACGATTTGACGATAAGCCATAAGTTTGGGTACGTAGTTACGAGTTTCCCTTGGCATGGTGAGGCTCTCGTAATCCGTAGACAAGCCTGCGGCTTGGTTGCGTTTCTGCGCCCTAGAAATATTTCCAGCGCCCCAGTTATATGCCGCCAATGCTAGCTCCCAACTACCAAACTGATTATGTAAACGCTGCAGATAATCTAGGGCAGCATCCGTAGATTGCACTACGTCGCGCCGCTCATCCCTAAAAACGTTTTGTGTTAAACGAAAGTCTTTGCCCGTCGCTGGCATGAACTGCCATAACCCCACTGCCTTTGCACTGGACTTCGCATTAGTAACAAAAGCGCTTTCCACAAATGGTAGCAATGCAATCTCCGTTGGCATGTTGCGGGTATTGACTTCTTGAACGATGTAAAACATATATCGTGAAGAGCGCGCCATAGAGCGATTTACATAATCTGGCCTTGCACTGAGCCAACGTACCTGCTCAATTTCTAAGGGAGTATTCATGGGCTCCATCTGGAATCCATCTCGAATCCTTAACCATAGGTTATCGGATGGCGCATAAACCTTGCTAACCGATTGGCTCTTGAGATTGACGCGCGCAGCCTTGGATGATTTCGGATTTGCCTTGGTGGGGGTATCAGATGACCAATCACCGGTTCCAGCACAACCAGATAGAAAAACGGCAAGCAGAATTGCCGCTGCATACAAACGCATCAGAATCGGTCTTTCCAAGCCCTCACTACCGCTAAAACATGGGCTGGCGTTGGCAATTCTTGCTGACCTGAAACTTCCTTGGCCATTGCAATGACTTCAGCCTGATCACAGCGCATAAAGGGATTAACCTGAAGCTCTTGCCCAATCGTGCTTGGCAATGTCGGAAGATTTTGCGCTCTGAGTGCCTGAGCTTTTTCTGACCAAGAAATCAAGTTCAAATTATTCGGCTCCACGGCTAAAGCAAAACGAATATTGGATAAAGTGTATTCATGGGTGCAAAACACCAAGGTGTTTTTAGGTAAGGCTGCAAACTTGGCTAATGACTGCGTCATCTGTGTTGGGGTGCCTTCAAACAAGCGACCACATCCAGATGCAAATAAGGTATCACCACAAAACAGCATCGGCTCCACGACATTGGCCTGCATATTGGCGAAGTAGGCAATATGACTCAGCGTATGCCCTGGAACCTCGATAACCTTAAGGCTAATTCTGGGCAACGTGATTTCTAGCTTGTCATCCTCCTTAGCGATTACTGTGCGCCCCGGAATATCAGTGCCAGCTGGCCCATAAACCGGAATATGCTTACCAAAGCTATTCAATAGCTTGAGTATTCCGCCAGTGTGGTCGGCATGATGATGGGTTATCAGGATGCCCATAAGCACCAGGTCGTTTTGCAAAAGATAGTCTTCTACCGGGGCAAAATCACCCGGATCAACGACTAAGGCCGACCTACCATCATGGATGCACCAGATGTAGTTGTCATCAAAGGCCGGAATAGGCCAAACTTGCAATAAAGTATTCTTATCCATAAACCGATGATACCAACCCCACCCATCCCCTCGCAGATGCCTGCACCCCCATGGAGCTCATGGGAGAAATGGCTGCAATCCCCACCAGGACGCTATGTGCTGGGCTGGGAGCAAAAATGCTGCGACCAGATCGTTGCCGATGTCTTTGGCTTCCATGCGGTTCAAATTGGCATGCCTCAAATGAATACCTTGACCGAGAATCGCATGCCTTTGCAAGCGCTCCTAATGCACCCCAACGACAGTCATGAATATGCAGCCCGTTTTAATTGGCATCTGATTGAAGGTAATTATTCTGAATTGCCATTTGCAAGTGAAAGTCTGGATTTAGTGGTGCTTCCCCATGTTCTCGAATTTGCGACTGATCCTCACCAGATTTTGCGAGAGGTTGATCGCGTCTTACGTCCCGAGGGCCGCCTCATTATTTTCGGCTTTAATCCAGCAAGCTTATGGGGGGCACGCCAATATCTCAGCAGGCTGATTGGCAACCCTTATTTGCCTCGCGACGGTCAATTTATCAGCCTGATACGCGTTAAAGATTGGTTGCAATTACTAAACTTTTCCTTAGACCGCGGTCACTTTGGCTGCTATAAATTTCCCCTGCAAGGGCATTCCTCTATGGGCCGCATGGATTTCTTAGAATCCATGGGTAACCGCTGGTGGCCAATATTTGGTGCAGTTTTCTTAGTGTCAGCCATCAAGCGTCAGCAAGGCATCCGTTTGATTGGGCAAATTTCACCGGTACGTATTCCTGCTATACAACAACTTGCCCCTGCTGCAGAGCGTAGTCAACTTAAAGAAGTTCAGGACACGGTAAATTAAAGCAATGTCGCACACTAATTCAACCTCACCTACGCCACATATCGTGATCTATACCGATGGCGCTTGCAAAGGCAATCCCGGTCCCGGTGGCTGGGGTGCAGTATTGCGCTCAGGCGGCCATGAAAAACATATTCATGGCGGGGAACAACTCACCACGAATAACCGCATGGAAATTTGCGCCGTGATTTTTGCCCTCCGCGCCCTAAAACAAAGAAGTACAGTCGAACTTTGGACCGACTCTCAATACGTCCAAAAAGGGGTCACAGAATGGCTTGAGGGATGGAAAAAACGGGGCTGGAAGACTGCCAGCAAGGACCCTGTAAAAAATGCCGATCTTTGGCAAGAATTAGACGCCCTGCTGCCTGATCACAATATTTCTTGGCATTGGGTAAGAGGTCATAACGGTCACCCTGGTAATGAGCTGGCAGACCAGCTTGCAAATAAGGGTGTTGAAGAGTTTCTACCCTAGAGCCAATATCGTTGCAAAAGCACTATTTTGGCAGTCTTATGAGAGAATGGCTTTGATCAAAAAAGCGCTAAAACAGCACTAGAACCCTATAAAACCAAGAAAACGAGACTGTGTCAAAAATAGAATCTACGCTCGACAAATTATTTGCCAAATTAGTGCAAATCAAAGATACGGTTAAGGCGCGTCTTTGCGCTCTCTGGCAAAAGTATTCTCCCCAAGCAATGCAGAGAATGAGTCAACTCAAGAAAATTGATTACGCAACAGCCAAATCTTTCGTAATTCGGTTTAAGTGGCGCATTCTGCTAGTGCTCCTCGTTCTCTACGCTGGATCTAAAGCCTATGATTACTTTTTCCCAGCATCCGAAAAAGCTGGTGGCCCCGTAACAGTGACCACCCTCGTAGTTGAGAAAAAAGATATCCCCCTCATTATTGAAGCTACTGGCACTATTGTTTCTGCGAGCATAGTGGATATACGCCCGATGGTGACTAATACCGTTGCCAAAATTGAAGTGAAAGATGGTCAAGAAGTAAAAGTGGGCGATCTCCTGTTTGTCTTGGACGATCGCAATGACAAAGCCAATTATGAAAAACTCAAGGCTTTAGCTGACGATGCCCAGAAGCAATATTTGCGAGCCAAAGAACTGGTAGATAAGAACTTCATCTCCAAAGCGGGACTCGAAACTTCTTTAGCGAATGCCAAATCAGCTCAAGCCGCAGCCAGGGCTGCTGAAGTTCAATTATCTTTTGACTACATTCGCTCACCTATTGATGGGCGTGCGGGTATCGTAAATGTTTTCCCCGGTTCACTGGTTCAAGCAAGTAATGTAGTTTCTACTTCCACTAATTCCACGGCAACCTCCAGCGTAGGTTCCATGGTCACGATTACACAACTCAACCCGATCAACGTTCAGTTCGTCATTCCTGAAAAAGATATCCCAGTGATGCTTGAGAATCAATTGGATGGCGATGCCATGGCTGTCAAGGTCACAGTCGGTGAGAGTGGCAAGCAAACCTATGAAGGTAAGGTAATCGTCATTGATAACCAAGTGGATCCTTCTATTGCAGCTGTCCGTGTAAAAGCACAAATCCCGAACGAAAACAAAACACTATTACCAGGTCAGTTTGCCCGCGTATCGCTCATTGCCAACACACTAAAAGATGCCCTAGCGATTCCATCGCAGGCTGTTGTGATCAATCCTCGTGGAAAATTAGTATATGTTGTCGATAAAGATGGCAAAACAGCATCCAAACCAGTGAAGGTGATCTACGAGTATCAAGGTTCTTCTGTAGTGACTGGTATAGAAGCTGGAGACAGAGTAGTTATTGAAGGTAAGCAAAACTTACGTCCTGGTAGCAAAGTGCGCGAAGCAAAATCTACTCCAGCGAGCACTGCGAATGCACAACCAGCACCCGCTCCTGCAACGCCTTCAGCCGTAGAGAAAAAATGACGCTCTCCGAATTATGTATTCGGCGTCCGGTAATGACGGTGCTACTGTCAGTAGCCACCGTGATTGCTGGTGCAGTTGCTTATGTCAAGATTCCAGTAGCTGCTCTACCGAGCTTTAACACTCCAATCATCTCCGTTAACGCCTCATTGCCAGGTGCATCGCCCGAAAATATGGCGTCAGCGGTTGCTCTGCCGCTAGAAAAGGAATTTTCAACGATTGATGGCATCACCATCATTAGCTCTACAAATTCATTAGGTAGCACCAGCATTACGCTCGAATTTAATAACGATCGAGACATTGATAAAGCTGCAGTTGATGTTCAAGCCGCTCTACTACGCGCGCAAAAGCGTCTACCAATCGAAATGACCGTGCCACCTTCGTATCGCAAGATTAATCCTTCCGATACCCCGGTACTAGTGGTGCGCATGAGTTCACCCTCTATTAGCCTATCTGACATCAACCAATACGCCGAGAATTTACTTTCTCCAAATTTATCCACCATTAGCGGTGTTGCACAGGTGTTGGTTTATGGAGCAAAGCGTTATGCCGTCCGAGTACAAGTTCACCCTGATGCTTTAGCAAATCGCAACCTGACGGTGGACGATGTCGCAACTGCAATTAATAAAGCGAACTCTAATAGTCCAGTGGGCGTTTTAGATGGGCCCCGACAAGCAATCACAATTTATGCCAATCCCCAATTAGTCCGTGCCGAAGAATTCGGCAACCTAATTGTGAGTCAAAAAAATGGTTTACCAATTTATCTCAAGGATGTTGCTGACGTAATCGAGTCATACGAGGATGTCAAAACTCTCGCTAGCTCAAATGGCGAACGTTCAATTGCAATTGCCATCTTGCGCCAACCAGGTGCTAATACTGTAGAAGTTGTTAAAGCAGTAAAACAACTATTGCCGCAACTGCAAAAACAAATGCCTGAATCTATACGGCTTACTTTGTTAAATGATCGCTCCCTCTCCATCATTGAAGCGATTCATGATGTCAATCTCACCTTAGGGCTAACCGTCCTGCTAGTAGTGCTTGTGATCTTCCTGTTCTTGAAGCATATTTCAGCAACCATTATTCCGTCTATAAGCCTGCCGATTTCATTGATTGGCGCATTCTTTCTGCTGTACTTTATGGGGTATAGCCTAGACAACATCTCCTTGCTGGGCATTACCTTGGCGGTTGGTTTAGTGGTGGATGATGCAATCGTTGTTCTCGAGAACATCATGCGCTACGTTGAGCAAGGCATGGATCCGCTCAAAGCATCATTAAAAGGAAGTAAAGAAGTTGGCTTCACCATTATTTCGATCTCCATTTCGCTGGTTGCGGTATTTATCCCCTTATTTTTTATGCCGGGCCCTATTGGCTTGCTCTTTAGAGAATTTGCTGTCGTTGTTTCGCTCTCCATTTTAGTTTCTGCGGTGGTGTCCCTTACGGTAGTACCAATGCTATGCAGTCGCTTCCTACCTAAACCTGGTCAGCATGCTAAAGAATATGCCATCAATAAAAAGTTTGATCGCTTCTTTGATTGGATGCTCAAGACTTATATTCATTACCTTGATCTTGCCCTAAAAAATCGCAAGATTGTGTTGTGGGGTGCTGTATCAACATTCGTAATCACTATCGCATTGTTTGTAAGCAGTCCCAAGGGATTCTTCCCGGAGGAAGACATTGGGCAAATTCTAGCAACCACTGAAGCTTCTGAAGATATTTCTTTTAAGGCCATGCTAACCCTACAAGATCAAGCAGCTGAACTTGTCAATGCCGATCCGAACGTTGCCAGCTCAATATCAGTCATTGGTGGTGGCAATAGCTCCGGCTACAACACTGGCCGTATTTTCATCATCTTGAAGCCCAAAAGTGATCGGGCCAAGATGGCCAAAATCATGGAAGGGCTGCGTACTAAATTTAAAGAGATCCCTGGCCTGCAGGTGTACATGCGCCCTGTGCAAAACCTACAACTGGGCGGCAAAAGCAGTAAGAGTCGCTATCAATTTACTTTACAAAGCGTTGGCTTTGAAGGTGTGAATGAATGGGCCGATAAGCTCATGCAAAAAATGCGTGCTGACCCCATGTTTAGAGATGTCACCAGTGACTCTCAGCTTAAAGGTTTGAACGTCAAAATCAATATTGATCGAGAGAAAGCAGCCAGTGCTGGGGTGACTATTGCTGATATACGAACCGCGCTCTATTCTGCCTTTGGTGAAAAGCAAGTTTCGACCATCTACACACCAGTCAATACTTATTACGTCATCTTGGAAGCTGCCGTTGAAGACCGTCAATACGAAACGGATCTTAATAAGATCTTTGTGCGCGGACGCGCTACAGATAAGCTTATTCCTTTATCTAGTGTTGCTAGCTTTACTCGTACTGTTGGACCTACTGCGGTAAACCATCAAGGTCAAATTCCTGCGGTTACCCTTTCGTTCAACTTGGCCCCAGATATTTTCTTGGGTGATGCCACCAAGAAAATTGAGGAGTACACCAAGATGATCGATTTGCCGCCATCCATCATCACCAGCTATGGTGGTGATGCTGCGGTATTTAAGAGCAATCAATCGGGTCAGTTAATCCTGATTTTCTCGGCGCTAGGCGTTATTTATATCTTGCTCGGTGTTCTGTACGAAAGCTATATCCACCCACTGACAATCTTGGCTGGACTTCCGTCTGCAGCCATTGGCGCTATTTTGGCTCTGCGGATCTTTGGCTTTGAACTCACCATCATTGCCTCTATCGGTATCTTGCTGCTGATTGGTATCGTCAAGAAAAATGCGATTTTGATGATTGACTTTGCTCTAGACGCTCAGCGGAATCAAGGCATGTCTCCAGAAGCGGCTATTCGTGAAGCTTGTATCTTGCGCTTTCGCCCAATCATGATGACGACCTTTGCTGCTCTGATGGGCGCCATTCCAATCGCCTTTGGTTTAGGTGCCGGCGCTGAATTACGCCAACCACTTGGTATTAGCGTCGCTGGCGGCCTGATCTTTTCTCAATTCGTGACCTTGATTATTACTCCAGTGATTTATCTCTACCTCGATAAATATGCAGGCAATGGTCCAATGGATATACCGCCGTCAGTGCTCGAAGGAACCTAATGCGTCAAGTTATTCTCGATACTGAAACCACTGGCTTAAATCCAGCTACAGGTGATCGCATTATTGAAATTGGTTGCGTAGAAATGGTTGGTCGTCGCCTGACTGACAGAACTTTTCATTACTACATCAATCCAGAGCGTGATATCGATGCTGGCGCTTTTGCTGTTCATGGCCTGTCACGCGAATTTCTATCTGACAAACCCGTCTTCGCAAATATTGTTGAACAACTGATTGAGTTTGTAGACGGCGCTGAAATTGTGATTCATAACGCAGCCTTCGATTTAGGCTTCTTAGATAATGAATTTGCACTTCTCAAACGTCCACCGTTCCGCAATCTAGCAGCAAAGATTACCGATACATTACTCGATGCTCGCCAAATGTTTCCTGGGAAGCGTAACTCTTTAGATGCACTATGTGAACGCTTTTCTGTTAGCAACCAACACCGCACCTTGCACGGCGCGCTTTTAGATGCCCAGCTCCTAGCCGAGGTTTATGTTGCGATGACAAGGGGTCAAGAAGATCTCTCGATTGATCTCATTGACTATACCGTTGGTGCAGATGCGTCAGGACATACCAGGGCACTCCCAACAGATCTACAGATATTGACTGCCAGCGATGATGACATCGCCCAACACAAAAAGATTCTTGCGGAAATTGCTAAGGCAAGTAAAAAGGACCCCGTATGGAGTCCTTTAAATGCTACCCCTTAATTCAATTTAGATTGCAGCTGCAATCGCCTTACCCAAATCATCAGTTTTCGCAGTACCACCAACATCTGGTGTCAGAGGCGCATGGCCAGGACCCGCCAGTAAGACCTTTTCAATGGCATTGAAGATGGCTTTACCCGCTTCTGGATAACCGAGGTGATCTAACATCATCGCCCCGCTCCAAATTTGGCCAATCGGATTCGCAATCATCTTGCCAAAGATGTCTGGAGCTGAGCCATGAACCGGTTCGAATAATGATGGGAACTTACCTTCTGGATTAATACTTCCTGATGGTGCCACCGCAATAGTGCCAGTACATGCTGGGCCCAGATCAGAAAGAATATCTCCAAACAAGTTGCTTGCAACAACAACATCAAAACGATCGGGATTCATCACAAAGTGTGCTGCCAAAATATCAATGTGATATTTATCGGTACGCACGTCAGCAAATTTCTTTGACATCGCTTCAACACGCTCATCCCAGTATGGCATTGTGATGGCAATACCATTGGATTTTGTTGCTGAAGTTAAATGCTTCTTAGGACGGCTTTGCGCTAAATCAAATGCATATTGCAAGATACGATCAACGCCCTGTCTTGTAAAGACAGATTCTTGAATGACGATCTCGCGGTCAGTATCTGGGAACATCTTGCCGCCAACACTAGAATACTCACCTTCAGTGTTCTCACGGACCACAAAAAAATCGATATCGCCAGGCTTACGATTTGCCAGGGGGCATGGAATGCCCGGCAATAAACGCACTGGACGCAAGTTTACATATTGATCAAAGCCACGACGGAACTGAATTAAGCTGCCCCACAAAGAGACGTGGTCCGGAAGAATGTCTGGCATACCAACAGCGCCAAAAAAGATGGCGTCGTATTGCATAAGCGTTTCGAACCAGTTATCCGGCATCATCTTGCCATGCTTAAGGTAGTAGTCACAGCTCGCAAAATCAAAATGGTCGAACTGCATTCCGATATTAAATTTGCGGTTAGCAGCTTCTAATGCGCGTACACCCTCTGGCATGACCTCCTTGCCAATACCATCACCAGGGATCACTGCGATTTTTGGATTCTTAAATATTTTTTTTGCGTTCATGGTTTTTGTCTCAAATAATGAATGGTTCTGTTTACTGCAATTAGGTTGATTTATACACTAGCTGATAGCGCGCCGGATTTCATCTGGGGCTGACTTGCCACCCTTAGCAACTGACTCACTGTCGTAATCACTGGTATTTTCGATTGTCTCTGGAACGGCTTCCTCCATTCGAACATTATCCTTTGGGCAGATGGGTGCACCATAACTAGCCCATTTTTTTTAGTAGAGTAACCTCATAACCGCATTGGCCACACTTTGCCTTGTTACGACTCGCATTGCTGGGTCTGGGCGGTGGAAAGACAATCGCCTGATGAGGATATGGACCGAGTTCTTGGCTAATCATCATCAGTCTCACTGTTAGCTCTTCAGTGGCATGAGCCATCCTCGCAGGCCCCTCTAGACCTACTGTTTGAGCAATGCCCTTGAAATCCTCGCCGTGGCCGCTAAAACAATCGTCGACTGCATGACAGAGCTCATGAACCAAGGTATCCAATAACTGCACTGGATCGTCTAATTTGGGTGAGATAAAAATCTCATTGACCCCGCCTCCTGAGCGCTCACGAGGCCAACATTGCCCCAAGGTGGTTCTAGGGCTACTAGAGGCCGGAAATCCACAGGAAACTCTTACTGGGGGGATGGCATAGCCTGCCTTTGAAAATACGGGCTCAAGGTGCCTAACGGCGTCCTCCAGCCATGCTTCACGGACTGAATGTTGCTTCATTGATCTATCTTGACTAATTAGGAATGGTAAAACGGTAAATTGCGATCATACGCCACCAAACGTAGAATAGAACTTATGAAAGATCTAGAAAGCCTGAGCGCCTCCCAAGCTGCAAAAGCCTTGTCCAAAAGAGACATTAAGGCAACCGATTTACTCCTTTCCTGTCTAGACCGAATTGGCCAGCGAGAGAGCTCTATAAAAGCCTGGGTCAGCCTTGGCAAAGAAAATGCCTTAGCCAGAGCTAAAGCGCTTGATAAAGGGCCAATACAGGGGCTATTACATGGCCTACCAATTGGGGTAAAGGATCTATTCGATACCTATGACCTGCCGACCGCTTATGGATCACCCATCTATCAAAATAACTATCCCAGCGCTGATGCCGTTTCAATCGCCCTCATGCGCCAAGCTGGCGGCATCATTCTAGGAAAAACAGTCACCACAGAATTTGCTACCTTTAAGGGTGGTGTGACTACCAATCCCCATAACAGTAAACATAGTCCAGGGGGATCATCGAGTGGCTCAGCTGCTGCAGTTGCTGACTTCATGGTGCCCTTGGCAACAGGCAGTCAAACTGCTGGGTCAATTATTCGCCCTGCATCATATTGTGGCGTTGTTGGCTTCAAACCCAGTCTTGGAAAAGTCAGCATTGCTGGCGCCAAAAGCCTTTCGATCTCGATGGATACATTGGGATGCTTTGGCCGCAGCGTAGAGGATGTTGCTCTAGGGATTGCCGCCATGAGCGGTGACCATCGATTAGCTACAGTCATTGATCTGCATAACAAACCTCGCATTGGACTTTGCAAAACCGCTAATTGGTCAAGCGCACAAAAAGAAACTGCTGCAGCCCTGGCAGTAGCGCGACATGCAGCCGAGTCGATTTGCAAAGGCAGCGTTGGCAATCAAAAGCTGCCAAAGGCATGCGATGGTTTAACGCAAGCCCAAACTAATATTATGCTGTCGGAGATGTCTCGCAGCCTTATGTTTGAGCGCATGAATTTCCCAAAGCAAATTAACCCTCAAATTAGCAAGTTGCTCAATGAGGGCGGCAAAATAAGCTATGAACAATATGCCAAAGATTTATTAATGGTTCAGCGCGCTAAAGCTTCAATAGCAGATCTATTTAATGATGAAGTCGATATCCTGATAGCAGCCAGTGCCACTGGTGAAGCCCCATTAATAAAAGATGGAACAGGCGATCCTATTTTTTGTAGAGACTGGAGCATGCTAGGCTTACCCTGCATTAACATCAACGTCGCTAGCGGACCCAGTGGATTGCCTGTAGGTGTACAGTTGATTGCAGGCCCAGGCAAAGATCAATTCCTACTCAGTGCTGCTAGAGCGTTTGCACTAGCATTGCCTGACCCCGTGTTGCGAGATCAGGCCTAAGAACACGATTAGTCGAGAGTGATATTGGCAGCTTTGATTGCCTTATGCCAATAAGGCAGTTCTTTCTTGAGCAAGGCATCCATTTGTGCAGGATTGTAATAACGCAACTCAACACCAGCTGCATCAGCACGCTCTTTAATTTCCGGCAAAGCCAAACTCTGTTTTACAGAATCGGTTAGTTTAGTAATAACCGGTTTAGGTGTAGCAGTAGGCGCATACAAAGCCACCCATGATTCCAGCTGAAATGAAGGTAGACCAGCCTCTGCCGTTGTTGGCACGTTAGGCATACCAGGGTGACGATTTTTTCCGGTTACTGCCAATCCTTTCAGCTTGCCGCTTTGCACATGTTGCATCAAAGATGGTGGCGTGCTAATAAAAACCTGCACCTGCCCTGCAAGTACGTCTTGAACTGCGGGACCAGAGCCTTTGTAAGGCACGTGGACCATATCAACACCAGTAGTCTGTTTAAAGATCTCTGTACCGATATGAGAGACTGAACCATTGCCTTGTGAAGCGTAATTTAATTTACCAGGATTGGCTTTAGCGTAAGCAATAAACTCTTTTAGGTTATTCACGGGCACTGAAGGATGAACAGCGATCACATTGGTGGAAACCGTCAACAAAGCTACCGGTGAAAAATCCTTAATAGGATCCCAAGGCAATTTATCCATCAAGGCTGGATTACCAACGTGATAACCAGAATAAGAAATCAATAAGGTATAGCCATCTGGCCTAGCCTTTGCAACATATTGATATGCTGTATTACCGCTAGCACCAGGCTTATTATCAACGATTACTGGCTGCCCAATGACGCGTGTTAGAGGCTCACTTAGGAGGCGCGCTGAAGTGTCTACCAGACCACCTGGTGGATTAGGCACTACCAGTGTAATGGGGCGATCTGGAAAGGCTTGTGCACCAGCAAACTGGGTTATCGCAGCGAATACAAGCGTCGCGAATAATTTACAGACTTTGTGCAATCTGGTCATAATGGTCTCCTAAAAATATTTTTGTTCTTGATGGATTTGCATAGTTCATCTCTGCCCTATTTTGACACTTCCAAATACAGCTTGAGCCTCTCTAGGAAGGCAGCGCCAATAGCGTTCGTTAGCTGTCACCTTACCATCTAAGGCGGCAGCAGCTTCCCACCCCCAACGCGGTTTATATAAAAAGGCTCTAGCCATAGCGATTAAATCAGCGTCGCCATCTTGCAAAATCGCTTCAGCTTCATGTGGGTCTGTGATTAAACCAACTGTCATCGTTGGTAAACCAGATTCTTCTTTAACAATTTTTGCAAATGGAACTTGATAACGAGGCCCAAGTGCTATTTTTTGTTGTGGTGAAATTCCACCAGAAGAGATATGAACAAAGTTGCATCCTAAAGGTTTTAGTTGTTTTGCAAAGTCGGCAGTCTCTTCTGGAGTCCAGCCGCCCTCGATCCAATCGCTTGCAGAAATACGAATACCCAGAACTCCTTGATAAGTCGCTCTTACAGCAGCAAATAACTCCAAAGGAAAACGAATCCGGTTCTCAAACGAACCACCATATTCATCTTTACGCTGATTCGCAATCGGCGATAAAAACTGATGCAAGAGATAACCATGGGCGCCATGCAGCTCAATACCATCTATACCAATTCTGTCAGCACGCCTTGCTGCCATCACGAAATCATCGATTAATTGCTTGAGTTCAGACTTTGACAATTCATGCGGCAGACGTTCGCCATCCAACTGGGGAATTGCTGAAGGCGCCAAGGTTTCCCAACCACCTTTATCGGCAGCTAAAAGCTGGCCACCATCCCAGGGTGTGGCGCTAGATGCCTTACGTCCTGCATGTGCAAGCTGAATAAATACTGGGGTTGCTGGTGCCAGAGCGCGGGCACGATGCAATTTATCCTGAAGCGCAGCTTCCGTCCGGTCATCCCATAGACCTAAACAGGCTGGCGTAATTCGGCCCTCGGGAGTAACGCCGGTTGCCTCAATGATAAATAAGGCAGCACCACTATTTAAAAGATTGCCCCAGTGCATCAAATGCCAGTCGGTGGCTTCACCATTTCTAGCTGAATATTGGCACATGGGAGCAACCAAAATCCGATTAGCCAGCTCTAGTGGGCCGCGTGGTGCATTTAAGATATAGCTAGAAAATAAGAGACTCATTAGGATGCCTTTAGAGACCCAAAAGGGGTCAAAAATACGAAAATTGCTGTTAAGCGATAGAATACTCAAAAAGCTGAATATACAAGACAAGGAAGGCCCGCTGACCCATCGGTCCGCTAGCTTTAGTAACTTAAAACCGAAGAATTTATACCACTCAAGAGACTATGAACGCACCCCAAGCCTTTGATTCAAAAGCAGATATTGGCCACTATGTTGGCGGCAATGTAGTGAACCCAAAAGATGGTCGCTTTGCTGATGTTTATAACCCCGCCAAAGGGGCCGTAGCACGACGTGTTGCTTTAGCAAGCCGAAAAGAAGTAGACGCAGTTGTAGCGGTTGCACAAAAGGCTTTTGAAACCTGGGGGCAAACCAGCCCATTGCGCCGCGCACGCATCCTTTTCAAATACCTAGAGTTGCTCAATGCCAATCGCGATGCGTTAGCAGCCATTATTACTGCAGAACACGGCAAAGTATTTACAGATGCTCAGGGCGAAGTTACCCGTGGTATTGAAATACTAGAATTTGCTACTGGCATTCCAGAGCTGTTGAAAGGTGATTACACCGAACAAGTGTCTACTGATATCGATAACTGGATCATGCGCCAGCCATTGGGTGTAGTTGCTGGCATCACGCCATTTAACTTCCCAGTCATGGTACCAATGTGGATGTTTCCAGTGGCCATTGCCTGTGGCAATACCTTTATCCTAAAACCAAGCCCTACTGATCCATCAGCATCATTATTTATGGCTAAGCTCCTTAAAGAGGCTGGTTTACCGGATGGTGTATTTAACGTCGTTCAGGGTGACAAAGAAGCAGTGGATGCCTTGATTGAGAACCCAGATGTTAAAGCGGTCAGCTTTGTTGGCTCTACCCCGATTGCCAATTACATTTATGAACGTTGCGCACACTTCGGCAAACGCTCTCAGGCTTTAGGTGGTGCCAAGAACCATATGGTCATCATGCCAGATGCCGATATTGATAAAGCAATTGATGCCCTCGTTGGCGCTGCCTACGGTTCTGCAGGCGAACGCTGCATGGCAATCTCAGTTGCTGTTTTGGTTGGCGACGTTGCCGATAAGATCATGCCAAAACTCATTGAGCGCACCAAGACGCTGAAGGTCAAGAACGGCATGGAGCTGGATGCCGAAATGGGTCCAATTGTGAGCAAAGCAGCTTTAGAGCGTATTACCGGCTATATCGACAGTGGCGTGGCTTCGGGCGCAAAACTCTTAGTGGATGGCCGCGGTCTAAAGGTGCCTGACAATGAAGATGGATTTTTTATTGGCGGCACATTATTTGACAACGTTAAACCAGACATGAAGATTTACCTTGAAGAAATCTTTGGTCCAGTGCTCTCCTGCTTGCGAGTCGCAAACTTTACTGACGCACTGAATCTAGTCAACTCCTGTGAATTTGGCAATGGTGTCGCATGCTTTACCAGTGATGGCAACATCGCCCGTGAATTTGCGCGTCGTGTACAAGTTGGCATGGTTGGCATCAACGTACCTATTCCAGTACCCATGGCATGGCATGGCTTTGGTGGTTGGAAAAAATCCATCTTTGGTGATATGAATGCTTACGGCAAAGAAGGTGTTCGTTTCTACACCAAGCAAAAGAGTGTGATGCAACGTTGGCCAGAGAGCATTGCCAAAGGCGCAGAGTTTGTGATGCCAACTTCAAAATAATCATCCTGCTTCAGTGCCAATAAAAATAGCGATCTTCGGATCGCTATTTTTTTAACCGTAATTTTTACAGCTCTTGTTATTGCAGTGTGTTTTTGAATGCAGGCATCATTGGCATGGCCAAAATATCAATACCCTCTTCCCTTAAAGCCTCAGCTTCATCAAGCGTAGTTTGACCGCGAATGCTGCGCTCGGGAGATTCTTTATAGTGAATCTTTCTGGCCTCTTCAGCAAAAGAATTGCCAACATCCTCGGAGCGACCCATTAACTCACGCATACCCTTCAAGAAGGCGGCCTGAACCTGGGCTTCCAAATGAGAATGGTCTGAGCCAGTTAAAGCAACAACATCACCGCTGACGCTAACAGTATCCGCCTTAGATACTGTTAGCTCTGTAGAGGAAGATTTGGCAATATGAGGGGCAGACGGCATCCGAGTAATCTCTGTGCTGTCACACACTGGGCAGGCAAGCATTCCCTTATCCTGTTGAGCAAGACAATCTTCTTCTGAGGCAAACCACCCTTCAAAGCGATGATCCAAAGGGCAAGCGAGGTTGTAAACTTTCATAAAACCTATATAAGGGCAAAAGTGCTAAATTCAATACCCCTATTTTAATCGGGTTTGCACAAATCCTATTGAATCGGCTCAGGGCTAATTAAACCGCGACGATAGCGATCTAGCCAGTAAACAGCAATGGTGGTTTTAACGTCTGTGATCTCACCTTCTTCTACCCAGGAGAGAAGCTGCTCCAGGGGTGCTGCAAAGACGTCCAAAAACTCTTCTTCATCTAAGTGACTGGAACCCGGCTCAAGACCTTCAGCTAAATAGATATCAATGAATTCTGTTGAATAAGAAATGACTGGATGAATGCGACGTATATAACTCCATTTTTTCGCTGAGTAGCCAGTTTCTTCTTCAAGCTCTCGCTGCGCACAAACCAAAGGGTTTTCATTTGGATCCAGTTTACCTGCAGGAATCTCGATACAAGTCTTAGCGATTGGGTAACGGTATTGACGCTCCAAGAGGACTCTACCATCGTCCAATATGGCTAGAATCGCTACTGCTCCAGGATGCGTTAAATATTCTCGAACCGCTTCTTGTCCATCGGGCAATGAAACTTTGTCCCTCTTCATATTCAGGAAGATACCGCCGTAAATATCTTCCCCTGAAATTCGCTCTTCACGCAAATGTTGATCGCTACTTGGCAAATCTTTAAATGATTTTTCGGTCATTGAATCAAGCTTTCATCTATGAGTACTGGCTAATCATACAAAAGTTACGTGTCATTTAGATTGCTGTCTAGCCAGGAAACTTAAAACAATAAAGGCTCCATATTGGAGCCTTTATTAGAGCTAGCTTAGCAATTTAAGAGCCCAACAATGTCCGGCGCATCGCATCAAGGCAAAGGCTCATTAATCCCGAGGGAACAATACCGAGCGCCAATACCAAGATGCAATTCAGACTTAGGATTCCCTTAGCAAAGCCAGAGCCACTAACGCTAGTCTCATGCAATGGTTCATCAAAGTACATTACCTTCACTACTCGCAGGTAATAGAAGGCGCCAATCAAAGAAGCCATAACGGCAATGACCGCCAAGAATGTATGCTCAGCATCAACCAATGCTTCTAGTACGCCCAATTTAGCAGCAAAACCAACGGTTGGCGGAATACCAGCCAAAGAGAACATCATCACAAGGCCAATAAATGCAAACCATGGATGCCTCTTGTTCAAACCTTTAAGCCCATCCAAAGTCTCGCAGTCATACCCTTTGCGAGAGAGCGCCATCAATAGACCAAATGTACCCAGGGTTGTTAATACATAGGTAATAGCATAAAACATCGAGGCGCTAAAAGCGTGTTCATCAAATACAGATAACATACCCAAGAGGACGAAGCCCATTTGCGCAATTGCGGAGTATGCCAGCATCCGTTTCACGTTTGTTTGCGCAATTGCAGTAACGTTACCAAGCACCAGGGACAATACCGCTAGCAATACAAGCATGGGCTGCCAATCACCTAAGAGTGGCAATAAGGTGTTAACCAATAAACGGAATAACAATGCAAATGCAGCGAGCTTAGGTGCCGCAGCAATCATGAGGGTCACTGCCGTTGGCGCACCTTCATACACATCCGGAACCCACATGTGAAAAGGGACTACGCCAAGCTTAAAAGCCAAACCAGCAACAATGAAAACCAAGCCGAAAGCCATCACCAAATGATTTACACGAGGATCAGCAACTGTTTTAAAGATTTCGATTAGGTCTAAAGAGCCAGTAACGCCATAAAGCATAGACATACCATAGAGCAAGAATCCTGAGGCCAAGGCACCCAAAACAAAATACTTAATACCTGCTTCTACACTTTTTTCATTGCTATGACGCATCGCTACTAGTGCATAGGTTGGCAAAGCCATCAATTCCAAACCAAGATACAAGGTTAAGAGGTTTGCCCCAGAAATCAAGACCATTTGGCCCAAGAGCGCCAACAAGGCCAGAACAATAAAGTCTGGGCGGAACATCGCGCGATCAGTGAGGTATTGCTTTGAGTAAATCAAACTGACCAATACTGCAACGCAAGAACACGCTTTAAGCAAATTTGAAAATGGATCAGATTGAAACAGGCCATTCATTGCTATGAGCGCTGGATCTCCCATGCGACCAATGAATGCAAAAATCAAATAAACCAACAAGATAATCGAGAAGAAATATACAAAGCCAACTCCACGCGGAGTGTGGAAAATATCTTGCTCTACACCAGGAGTAGATATCACTCTCTCGGGAACATAAACGCTAGCAACCAACAATAAGCAGGTTACAACAAGTAAAACGAGTTCCGGCAGGACGGCGTATAGGTCGAATGCTTGCATTTGCTTTTACTCAGAGTTTGCTCACAGCAACATGCTGTAGCAGATTAATCACGGCAGGATGAATGATGTCTGTAAATGGTTTTGGATAAACACCCATACCAATCACACAGATCGTTAATACAGTCATCATGAAATATTCTCGGGCATTGAGGTCTTTTAATGCCTCAACATGAGCGTTGGCGATGGCGCCAAAGAAAACACGTTTGACCATCCACAACGAATACGCTGCACCAAGAATCAAAGCAGTTGCAGCCAAGATACCAATCAAAAAGTCATAATCCACGGCTGCCAAGATGACCATGAACTCACCAACAAATCCTGAGGTAGCTGGTAGACCACAGTTCGCCATTGCCATCAATACCGCAAACGCAGTAAACGCAGGCATGCGATGCACTACACCACCGTAATCCGCAATCTGACGAGTATGCATGCGGTCATAGAGCACACCAATCGACAGGAACATGGCGCCAGCTACAAAGCCATGTGAAATCATTTGCACAATTCCGCCCTCAATGCCTAATGGGCTAAAAAGGAAGAAACCTAGTGTAACGAAGCCCATGTGGGCAACAGATGAATACGCTACAAGTTTTTTCATATCCTTTTGGACTAAGGCCACTGCACCAACATAAATGACCGCCACTAAAGACAAGAAGATTACAAACGGGCCAAGATATTGGCTTGCATCTGGAGCAATCGGCAAGGAGAAGCGTAGGAAGCCATAAGCACCTAGCTTCAACATAATCGCTGCCAAGACAACGGAGCCACCAGTAGGCGCCTCCACGTGAACGTCTGGTAACCAAGTGTGTAATGGCCACATTGGTACCTTCACAGCAAATGCCATGAAG
This sequence comes from Polynucleobacter sp. MG-5-Ahmo-C2, assembly GCF_018687735.1. Classification (NCBI taxonomy): domain Bacteria; kingdom Pseudomonadati; phylum Pseudomonadota; class Betaproteobacteria; order Burkholderiales; family Burkholderiaceae; genus Polynucleobacter; species Polynucleobacter sp. MG-5-Ahmo-C2. The sequence continues at coordinate 963,529 of NZ_CP061304.1, forward strand.
AAAGCGAAGAACAATAAAATTTGCTCAACGATATCAAGACGGGCATTTTGCCAGACCAAGATATCAAAGCTATTGGTGACGTTGTACAAATAAAGCATGGCGACCAAAGTGAGTAGTGAGCCAAGCAAGGTGTACAAGAAGAATTTAAATGCAGCATAAATGCGGTTGTGTCCGCCCCATACGCCAATGATGATGTACATCGGAATCAAAGTTGCTTCAAAGAAGACATAGAACAATAAAGCATCAAGCGCACAAAATACGCCAATCATTAAGCCTGAAAGGATCATGAAAGAGGCCATGTACTGCGATACCTTGGTATCAATTACTTCCCATGCTGCAATCACCACAAAAATATTAATGAATGCAGTGAGTACGATGAACCAAACTGAGATACCGTCGATACCGAGGTAATAGTTAATGTCGTAACGTGGAATCCAACTGAGCTTCTCAACAAACTGCATGCCTGGATTGGCAATATCAAATTGAATGATGAGAGGTAGTGTTGCAATGAAACCGATGATTGAGCCGATCAGGGCTAACCAGCGGACTCCCGCTGAAGGTTTCTCAGACCCATAGAACAAAATAATGAGTCCAAAAACAATCGGGGTCCAGATGGCGTAAGAAAGAATCATGATGGCTACTTAAGTAACAAAGGCCTAGCGAACAAAAGGCAGGTAAGCATACAAAACCCAAGCTAACAATAACGCTAAGCCTGCAATCATTGCAAAGGCATAGTGATAAAGATAACCGGATTGCAAATGGCGAATTACGCCGGCAAAACGCCCTACTATGTGGGCGCTGCCATTAACAAAGAAGCCGTCAATCACCTTCTGGTCACCACGGTGCCATAAGAAACTACCGATCCAAATCAGGCCTTTGGCAAATACTGCTTGATTCAAATCATCGAGATAGTATTTGTTATCAAATAATTTTTTAATTGGAGCGAAAGCTTCTGCAAACTTGGCCGGCAGCTTTGGAGCCCAAAGATAGCCAATTGCGGCAGTCAATACACCAAGCACAACCAATAAAAGTACTGGTGATGTAAATGCATGGATTGCCATAGCTATAGGGCCATGGAACTCATCTTCGAGTTCTTTCATGATCGGATGACGCACTACATCAATAAAGATGGAGTCACCGAAATATGTGCCGAATAAGAGAGGAGTAATGGTGTAGAAACCGATAATCACAGAAGGGATCGCCAAGAGAATCAAGGGTATGGTTACCACCGCTGGGGATTCATGTGGCTTTTCGCCTGGTGCTAAACCATGATGAGCGTGGTCGTCACCCTGTTCTGCGTGAGCATGGTGATCATGTGCGTGCGAATCTGCGTGACCCCAACGGGCTTTACCGTGAAATACCCAAAAGTACAAACGGAATGAATACAACGCTGTGACGAAGACGCTAGCCATCACCGCAAAGTAAGCAAAACCTGAGCCTGGAATATGGCTAGCGGCAACCGCTTCAATAATAGAATCTTTGGAATAGAAACCCGAAAAGAACGGTGTTCCGATTAGGGCCAAATTACCCAGCAACATCATGAGGCAAGTAAGTGGCATATATTTCCAAAGTCCGCCCATCTTCCGCATATCTTGTTCATGGTGCATACCCAAAATCACGCTACCAGCGGCAAGGAACAGCAGCGCCTTAAAGAATGCATGAGTCATTAAATGGAAGATCGCTACTGGATAAGCTGATACACCAAGCGCTACCGTCATATAACCTAATTGAGACAGAGTCGAATAAGCAACTACACGTTTGATATCGTTTTGCACGATACCTAAGAATCCCATAAATAGGGCTGTAATTGAACCGATTACCAGGATGAAACTCAGAGCAACATCAGAAAGTTCAAATAATGGGGACATGCGTGACACCATGAAGATGCCTGCGGTAACCATTGTTGCCGCGTGAATCAATGCAGAAATTGGGGTTGGGCCTTCCATGGAGTCTGGCAGCCAAACATGCAATGGGAATTGTGCTGATTTGCCCATCGCACCAATAAATAAGCAGATGCAAACTACGGTGACTAAGTTCCAGCTAGTACCTGGCAATGTCTGTGCCGCTAAAGCCGTATTTTGAGAAAAGATCACATCGTATTGCATAGAGCCTGTGCTAGCCAGTAACAAGCCAATCCCTAAAATGAATCCGAAATCACCAACTCGGTTTACCAGGAAGGCCTTCATATTGGCAAACACAGCAGATTGGCGTTCAAAGTAGAAACCAATTAAGAGGTATGAGACCACACCCACCGCTTCCCAGCCAAAGAAGAGTTGCAAGAGATTATTACTCATTACCAGCATCAGCATGGCGAAGGTAAATAAAGAAATATAGGAGAAGAAACGGTTATAGCCCTCTTCACCGCGCATATAACCAATGGTATAGATATGAACCATGAGAGACACAAAGGTCACCACGCACATCATGGTAGCTGTCAATGGATCAATTAAGAAACCAATATCCAGGTTTAATTCGCCTAACTGCATCCAGCGATATACAGTCCCGTTGAAATAGAAACCATCCATTACCTGGGCCAATACATTGCAAGACAAAGCAAATGCAATTGCCACACCCAAGATGGTGACGAATTGGCAAGCGCCATGACCAATGCGATTACCGCCTAATTTGGTACCAAAGAAGCCAGCAATCATGGAGCCAAACAATGGCGCCAAAGGAATGGCACAGAGAACGGGAATGTTTAAGGTCAATTGCATGACTAGCCTTTTAGGTGGTCAAGATCTTCGGCATTAATGGTGTCAACCTTACGGAAGAGCACAACCAAGATTGCCAAACCGATAGCTGCCTCTGCAGCTGCCACAGTCAAAATAAAGAATACGAATACTTGACCTGCCATATCACCCAAGTAATGAGAGAAGGCAACAAAGTTCATATTGACAGCAAGTAACATCAGTTCAATTGCCATCAAGAGCACAATGACGTTCTTACGATTCAAGAAAATACCAATCACGCTGGTTGCAAATAGGATTGCACCAAGTACTAAGTAGTGAGCTAGGGTGATATTCATTTCTTCTCCCCTCTAGTATCTTGCTTTGCAGCAATATCGGAGTCCATTTTGACAACACGCATCCGGTCAGCGGCAACCACATTCACTTGCTCATGGATGTTTTGCGATTTGGAATCTTTGCGATTACGCAAGGTCAGAGCAACAGCAGCAATAATGGCAACCAATAAAATCACGCCAGCCACTTCAAAGGCATAAACATAATCAACGAAAATTAATCTACCTAAAGCCAAAGTATTGTTAGCGGCAACCTCTTCTGGCATTGGCTGCACAGGCGCATTGGTGCCGATAAAGCTGCGTATGATCACAATTGATAACTCTAGGACAATCACAGCACCCATCAAGAAAGCCACTGGTAAGAATTTTCTAAAATCGCGGCGTAAATGTTCTAAATCAAGATCCAACATCATGACGACGAAGAGGAACAGAACCATCACAGCGCCAACATAAACCAAGATAAGTGCCAAGCTTAAAAATTCAGCCTTCAGCAGCATCCAAAGGCCAGAAGCGCAGAAAAAAGATAAGACTAGAAACAATGCGGCATGCACAGGGTTACGAGCGGTAATCACCCGAATCGCAGAAATCACCAATAGGCCTGCAAATCCGTAAAAAAAGATAGCAAATAAAGTGGCTGGATCAAATGTCATAGTGATGTGTGCTCTATCCGATTAGCGGTAAGGTGCATCGATTGCACGATTGGCTGCAATATCAGTTTCATACTGATCACCTACAGCTAAAAGCATATCTTTTGTGAAGTAAAGGTCACCACGCTTATCGCCAAAGTATTCAAAAATATTGGTTTCTACAATTGCATCAACAGGACAAGCCTCTTCACAGAAACCGCAGAAAATACATTTAGTTAAATCGATGTCATAGCGGGTTGTGCGACGGGTTCCGTCATCGCGCTGGGCTGTTTCAATGGTAATTGCATAAGCAGGACATACGGCTTCACACAATTTACAGCCAATACAACGCTCTTCACCATTTTCATAGCGACGTAAGGCATGCAACCCGCGAAAACGTGGTGAAAGCGGAGTCTTCTCTTCTGGGTATTGAATAGTGATTTTTGGCTTGAAGAGATAGCGACCAGTAATAGACATACCAGTCAAGATATCTTTGAGCATCAAGCTATCGAGGAATTGGGAAATTTTCTTAAACATGATTGATCAACTTATTTCCAAATATTCCATGGAGAAACAACCCATGCGCCAACAACAACCACCCAAAATACTGAGATGGGGATAAAAATCTTCCAGCCCAAGCGCATGATTTGATCGTAGCGATAGCGCGGTAAAGTCGCGCGCAACCAAATAACGCAAGACAAGAGGAAGAAGGTTTTGCCAAATAACCAAAAGAAACCAGGAATATCACGCAAGATAGGCAAATCCAGAATCGGCAACCAACCGCCTAAAAACATAATTGAAGCTACTGCTGCAATCAAGATCATATTGGCATATTCAGCCAGGAAGAACATCGCAAAAGACATTCCTGAATACTCAACCATATGCCCGGCAACAATTTCAGACTCCCCTTCAACCACATCAAATGGGTGTCGGTTGGTTTCTGCAACACCAGAAATGAAGTAAATCAAGAACATTGGCAGCAATGGCAACCAGTTCCAGGATAGGAAATTCAATCCCATACTTGCAAATAGGCCCTGCTCTTGGGACGCAACAATCGCACTCAGATTTAAAGAGCCAGAAGTCAGCAATACAGTGACCAAAGCAAATCCCATCGCAATCTCATAAGAGATCATCTGCGCTGATGCACGCATTGCGCCTAAGAATGGATATTTTGAATTAGAGGACCAACCAGCAAGAATGACGCCGTAAACACCAATTGATGAAATCGCCATAATGTAAAGCAGGCCAGCATTCACATCTGCAAGAACCATTTTGGCCTGGAAAGGAACTACCGCCCATGCTGCAAACGCAGGCATGATCACCATAATTGGTGCAATAAAGTACAGAACCTTTGAAGCCTGAGCAGGAGCAATAATCTCCTTCATCAGGAGTTTCAATGCATCGGCAATCGGCTGCAACAAACCTAATGGACCAACACGATTTGGTCCAAGACGAATATGCATCCAGCCAATTAACTTTCTCTCCCAGAGGGTTAAATAGGCTACACAAGCAAACATGGGTAATACGATGATCACAATGCGTACTAATGCCCAAACCAGTGGCCATAGAGAACCAAAGAAAGCTTCTCCCTGAGTGGTGATGAGGTTCAAGAAATTATCCATCTCTTACCTTATATCTTGCTAACAGTAATAGGACCAAACATCGATCCCAATTTCGCGCTAGCCATGGTGCCAGCAGATATTCTGACGGCACCAGGTGCTAGATTCGCCTCTAATGTTGCTGGCATATCCACAGAATGATTACCTTGAGTGACGCGTACTGCATCACCCTCGTTCAAACCCAGTTCTGCAAATAACTTTTGACTTAAACCGGCCTGATTGCCACGTTTTGCATCGCGCGTTAATTGCAATGCAGTTGAACGACGCACAATTGAGTCGCCAGCATAAATATTCACGTCAGCTAAGCGCTCAAGACAATTAGATGGTGCAAGGTTGCCATTCACAATAGAGTAACTTGTGGCTTTATTGTTTAAAAGAGTGCAATAGTTTTCTCTGAGAGCCTCACCTAAAACCTCTTCAGGCAAGTTGAATAAGAAACCATCCAGATTTAAGAGGCTACCAAGTGCACGCAAGACTTTCCATGCTGGACGGGAGTCGCCCAAAGGCTTCACTGAAGGCTGTACCGTTTGCGCTCTACCTTCAGCATTCACAAAGGTTGAAACTGTTTCAGTAAATGGTGTGATCGGCAAAATGACATCCGCTACCTCCAGCAAATCAGAATTCTTGTAAGCACTCAGTGCAATCACTGTATTGGCTTTAGCTAGGGCTGCTCGCGCCTTGGCGGGATCAGGTAAATCAGCATCCGGCTCGATGTTCATCAAGAAGACAGCACGGCGATCACCAGACAGAACGCTTTCGACCCCGGCACCATTTGCATTGACTAATGCAGCGCCGACAGCATTACCACCCACAGGTAAGAAACCGAGAGTAGCACCAGTTTGTTCAGCAATAAATTGCGCCATGACATGCAAATCTGAGGAATGTTGATGTGCAATTGCGGCTGATCCTAGGAGCACGGCTTTGCTTGAGCCAGAAATTAAGCTATCAGCAATCTTCTGTGCTGCTGGGGAAACTGGCAAATTAGCAGTACCTCCAGGAGCGGAAACCGATTTTGCATTTGCTACGGCTAGAGCGACTTCACTCAAGGCATTTAGCCAAATACTTGGTTCAGTAGAAATACCGCCGCTTGGAATGAGCCAATCATCGCCACCAGCATCAATACGCATCACTTGTAAGCTACGCTTAGCAGCAGTCCGAATACGCGCTGAAATAACAGGTTGGTCCTTACGCAAGAAGCTGCCGATGATGAGAACGCGATCTAGTTCGCTTAACTTGGTAATTGGCATACCTAGCCAAGGCGCACTTGCGGCAGCCTTGACGTCTATTTGCCGTAAACGTGTTTCAACTTGATGGGAACCCAAACCGCGAACTAATTTTTGCAAGAGGTGTAGCTCTTCTATGCTGGATATTGGATGAGCTAAAGCGCCAATTGACTCCCCACCATTTTCAGCAGCAATTGTTTTCAATGAATGGGCTACGTAATCCAATGCGGATTGCCAGTCTGTTTCTAGCCACTGACCACCCTGCTTCACCATTGGTGTAGTAACGCGGTCGGCGCTATTCAAACCTTCATATGAAAAGCGATCACGGTCGCTAATCCAGCATTCATTAATCGCTTCGTTCTCCAAAGCAACAACACGCATTACTTTATTAGCCTTGGTTTGCACGGTGGTGTTAGCACCCAAGCTATCGTGTGGACTGACAGAACGCTTACGACCTAATTCCCAGGTACGGGCCTCGTAACGGAATGGCTTACTTGTTAATGCACCCACAGGACAAATATCAATCATGTTCCCAGATAGCTCTGAATCCACTGTTTGCCCAACAAAAGTAGTAATTTCTGAATGCTCGCCACGATTGATCATGCCTAGCTCCATCACGCCAGCAACTTCTTGGCCAAAACGGACGCAACGGGTGCAATGAATGCAGCGGGTCATCTCTTGCATAGAGATTAATGGGCCAACATTCTTGTGGAATACAACACGCTTCTCTTCGTTGTAGCGTGAGTTTGACTTACCGTAACCAACAGCCAAGTCTTGCAATTGACACTCACCACCCTGGTCACAAATTGGGCAATCCAATGGGTGATTAATGAGCAAAAATTCCATCACTGAGCGTTGTGCCTCTACTGCTTTAGCAGAATGGGTAAACACCTTCATACCCTGAGTAACAGGAGTAGCGCAAGCAGGCAATGGCTTTGGCGCCTTCTCAACTTCCACCAAGCACATACGGCAGTTAGCAGCGATAGATAATTTCTTGTGATAGCAGAAATGAGGAACGTAGGTGCCGAGCTTATTCGCAGCGTGCATCACCATCGAACCTTGCGGAACTTCTACCGTCTTACCATCTAATTCGATTTCTACCATGCTCACTTTAAGATGTCCCGTGCTCAATAACTTATAAAGGTTGCGCAGAATCTAAGCAGCGCTTATGTTCTACGTGATATGCAAATTCATCCATGTAATGCTTCAACATCCCACGTACTGGCATTGCAGCAGCATCACCCAAGGCACAAATCGTACGTCCTTGAATATTTGCCGCTACGTCATTGAGTAAATCTAAATCCTCAGGACGTCCTTGACCATGTTCAATGCGATGCACAATACGATATAACCAGCCGGTACCTTCACGGCATGGGGTGCACTGACCACATGACTCTTCGTGATAGAAGTAAGACAAACGCTCTAATGCACGAACCATGCAACGCGTTTCATTCATCACGATCACAGCCCCAGATCCCAACATAGAGCCTGCCTTGGCAATGCTATCGTAATCCATGGTCAGATCCATCATCTGCGCACCAGGAACTACTGGCGCAGATGAACCACCGGGAATAACCGCCTTCAAGGACTTGCCATCACGCATACCGCCGGCGAGTTTTAATAACTCAGCAAATGGCGTGCCCAATGGGATCTCATAATTACCAGGATGAACTACATCACCAGAAACAGAGAAAATCTTGGTTCCGCCGTTGTTCGGCTTACCGAGCTCTAAATAAGCTTGACCACCGATAGCCAAGATGAAGGGCACAGCAGCGAATGTTTCGGTGTTATTGATGGTTGTCGGCTTGCCATACAAACCAAAACTAGCTGGAAATGGGGGCTTAAAGCGCGGTTGGCCTTTTTTGCCCTCTAAAGATTCCAACAATGCAGTTTCTTCACCGCAAATATATGCGCCCCAACCTGGCGAAGCATGCAATTGGAAGGAGAAATCACTCCCCAGAATCTTGTCACCCAGGTAACCAGCAGCACGCGCTTCTTCTAAAGCCTCTTCAAAGCGTGAATACACTTCCCATATTTCACCATGGATATAGTTATATCCAGTGGTGATGCCCATGGTGTATGCGCCAATAATCATGCCTTCAATCAGCGCATGTGGGTTGTAACGCATGATGTCGCGGTCTTTGAAAGTACCGGGCTCACCTTCATCACTATTACAAACTAAATATTTTTGTCCCGGGAACTGACGCGGCATAAAGCTCCACTTCAATCCTGTTGGGAAGCCTGCACCACCTCGCCCACGAAGCGATGAAGCCTTTAATTCAGCGATGATGGCATCAGGCGCTACTTTGTCATCAATTAAACGACGGAGCTGTTGATAGCCACCGCGACTTTCATAATCTTTTAAACGCCAGTTATTGCCATTTAATCCAGCGAGGATCAAAGGTTTAATGTGGCGATCGTGCAAGCTGGTCATGCCACTTTCCCTTCTGCACGGAGTTCACTTAAGACTGAATCAATTTTTTCTTTGCTCATAAAGCTACACATACGCTTGTCATTCACAAGCATCACTGGTGAATCACCACAAGCGCCCATGCACTCACCCTCTTTCAGAGTAAAGGTGCCGCACGGGGTTGTTTCATTAAAGCCAATACCCAGAGTTTCTTTTAAGTAGTTTGCTGCGGTCTCACCATGCGTCAATTGGCAAGGCAAGTTAGTACAAATCACTAACTTATACTTACCAATCTGTTTGGTGTTGTACATATTGTAGAAAGTGGCCACTTCTTCTACTGCAATGGTTGGCATTTCTAGAATTTGAGCAACGGTTGCAATCACTTCGGGCGATACCCAACCTACTTCGGACTGAGCGGCAATTAAAGAAGCCATCACGGCAGATTGCTTTTGCTCAGCAGGATATTTTGCAACGTTGCGGGCAATATCTGCCAGCGTTTTATCGGATAGTTGAAGAGTTGTTGTCATTAAATAATCCTTGGCGCGCCTAATTAGCGGTCAATCTCCCCGAACACGATATCTTGCGTGCCAATAATAGTCACTGCGTCAGCTAACATATGACCACGTGACATTTCATCCATTGCTGAAAGATGCACAAATCCCGGTGCACGAATCTTCATGCGATATGGCTTATTAGCACCATCAGAAATTAAGTAAATACCAAACTCACCCTTTGGATGCTCAACAGCAGAATAAGCCTCACCATCGGGAACGTGTATACCTTCGGTAAAGAGTTTGAAGTGGTGAATCAATTCTTCCATATTGGTTTTCATGTCCACACGCTTGGGCGGAGAAACCTTGTGGTTATCACTCATTACAGGACCCGGATTCGCTTTTAGCCAAGCCACGCATTGCTGAATAATTCGATTGGATTGACGCATTTCTTCCATGCGGACCAAATAGCGATCATAGGAATCGCCATTCACGCCAACCGGAATATCAAAGTCAAGGCGGTCATAGACTTCGTACGGCTGCTTCCTGCGCAAATCCCACTCGATTCCAGAGCCGCGCAACATTGGTCCAGTAAAACCTAGTTGCAATGCACGCTCAGGAGTCACGATACCGATATTTACTAGACGCTGTTTCCAAATACGGTTATCAGTTAATAAATTGCAATATTCATCTACGTTCGCATCAAAGCCATTTGCAAACTGCTCAATGAAATCCAGCAAAGAACCACTGCGATTTTCATTCAAGCGCTTAACCGCCGATGTACTGCGAATCTTGGACTTACTAAATTGAGCCATTTGATCTGGCAAGTCACGATAAACGCCGCCTGGACGATAGTAGGCAGCATGCATACGAGCGCCTGAAACGGCTTCGTACATATCAAAAATATCTTCACGGTCGCGGAATGCATACAAGAACACTGCCATTGCACCAACGTCCAGACCATGACAGCCAATCCAGAGTAAGTGGTTAAGCAAGCGAGTCAACTCGTCATACATCACACGAATATATTGAGCACGAAGTGGAACTTCCACTTGCAACAGCTTTTCAATGGCCATCACATAAGCATGCTCATTGGACATCATTGAGACGTAATCCAAGCGATCCATATAGGGAACGTTTTGAATCCAAGTTCGAGTCTCAGCTAACTTTTCTGTAGCGCGGTGCAATAAACCAATATGCGGATCAGCACGCTGAATCACTTCACCATCAAGTTCAAGCACTAGGCGTAACACGCCGTGCGCCGCAGGATGCTGAGGGCCAAAATTGAGGGTGTAGTTCTTAATTTTTGTCATGACTTAAACCGGGCCTCCGTACTGCTCTTCGCGCACAATACGTGGGGTAATCTCTCGAGCCTCAATCGTCACCGGCTGATACACAACGCGCTTTAACTCTGGGTCATAACGCATTTCTACATTGCCACTGATAGGAAAATCTTTTCTAAATGGATGTCCAATGAAGCCATAGTCAGTCAAGATGCGACGTAAGTCATCATGACCTTCAAATAAGATGCCGTAGAGATCAAATGCTTCGCGCTCAAACCAGTTAGCCGAGTTCCATACTGGGGTAATTGAAGCTACCAAAGGATAACCGTCATCAGATGCAAAAACACGTAGACGCAAACGCCAATTGTGTTGCAATGACAACAAGTGACTCACAACAGCAAAACGCTGACCGCTCCAGGCACCATCACGAAAGTCTTGGTAATCAACGCCACACAAATCAATCAATTGCTCAAATGCGAGCGATGGGTCATCACGCAATAGCATGGCAGATTCAAAATAAGTATCTGCATTCACAACCACCGTTACTTCACCTAAGGCAATTTGAACAGATTGAATACGCTTACCAAGAACCTTCTCGAGGTTAGCTGCTAATTGGACTAAACGATATGACATGGCTTATGCCTTCCGCGCGATCGTGCTGGTACGCGCAATCTTGGATTGCAACTGAATAATTCCATAAATCAAGGCTTCTGCGGTTGGAGGACAGCCAGGAACATAAATATCAACTGGCACGATACGGTCACAACCGCGCACTACTGAATAGGAGTTATGGTAATAACCACCACCATTGGCACAAGAACCCATCGAGATAACCCAACGTGGCTCTGGCATTTGGTCGTAAACCTTACGAAGTGCTGGCGCCATCTTGTTACACAAGGTGCCGGCAACAATCATTAAGTCAGATTGGCGCGGAGATGGACGAAACACAACGCCAAAACGGTCTAAGTCGTATCGGGATGCGCCTGCATGCATCATCTCGACCGCACAGCAAGCCAGACCAAAGGTCATCGGCCATAAAGATCCATTGCGCGTCCAGTTAATCAACTGATCCGCAGTAGTGGTAACAAATCCTTCTTTGAGAACGCCTTCTAATGCCATATCTATCACTCCCAGTCGAGAGCGCCCTTTTTCCAGATATACACAAATCCCACAATGAATTCCAAAAGGAAGATCACCATAGAGGCGTAGCCAAACCAGCCAATATCACGTAGAGCAACACCCCATGGAAATAGGAATGCAGTTTCTAGGTCAAACAGAATAAAAAGAATGGCAATCAGGTAGTAACGCACGTCGAACTTCATACGCGCATCTTCGAAAGCTTCAAAACCACACTCATATGGAGAAAGTTTTTCAGCATCAGGCTTCGAAGGAGCCAGAATTTTTCCGAGGAACATGGGGACTAATCCCACCCCAATACCTACGAGGATAAAAAGCAGAACAGGAAAGTAATTAGCAAGATTCAAAATGGTCCTGAGTCGTTCGTCTGGTGATTCTTACAGCTATGAATTGTCAATTATTCCACTACAAATACTCTTGATATAAAGCAAAAACCCTACAAATTCTACATATTGGTGCCGACGGCGAGACTCGAACTCGCACAGCCTAAGCCACTACCCCCTCAAGATAGCGTGTCTACCAATTTCACCACGTCGGCATCTTGCAAAACTCGTCAATTCTACTGCATTGCACCACTAAACCACCCCAAATTTGAGGCAGGTAAATCTGTAAAAACCTACTTTTTTACTTAGGAACAGCAGGTTTAGTAGGGTCTTGGACTGGGGCTGCAGGAACAGCTGGCGCTACCGTAGGTGCGACCGTTCCAGAGAGAACCCCAGGATTTACTTCCCTCTGATTACCAAGCCAAGTAATGCCTAGGGTGCATATAAAGAAAACTGCGGCAAAAATAGCGGTTGCGTGAGACAAGAAGTTAGCAGAACCACTGGCACCAAATAAGCTACCTGAAGCACCAGAGCCAAAAGCAGCGCCCATATCAGCACCCTTACCTTGCTGCAAAAGGACTAGCAGAATCACAGCCAATGCTGAAATCACCTGCAATACGATCAATAAAGTCTTAAGCCATTCCACAATTCATCTCCAAATAAAAAATCTATGCCTTACAAATAGCCAAAAAGTCTTGGGGATCTAAAGAAGCACCCCCAACCAATCCACCATCAATATCAGGCATTGCAAATAACTCGACGGCGTTGTCAGGTTTGACACTGCCGCCATACAAAATTCCAACGTGGGAAGCAACATCCTCATCAAATTCAGCCAATTGCAGACGTATAGCACGATGCATATCCTGGGCAACTTGAGCGCTAGCAACCTTTCCGGTACCAATTGCCCATACTGGCTCATAAGCAATTAGGCAATCAGCCAAACGATCTTGCAAGACCGTTAATTGCTTTGCCACTTGACCACGCACTACCTCAACGGCCCTACCAGAATTTCGTTCATCAGCAGTTTCACCAACACATATTACGGGCGTCATCCCGCTGTCTAAGACTTGCAATGCTTTGGCCGCCACTAGTTCATCAACCTCTTGATGAAACTGACGGCGTTCCGAGTGGCCAAGGATAACGTAACTGCAACCCATTTCTTTGAGCATGGAAGCAGCAACCTCTCCAGTGTAAGCGCCAGAAACATCAGCTGATGCATCTTGCGCACCAAGACTCAAAAAGGCCAAAGAATGCTCCTTAATCAATGAGGCGCATTGAATTAAATATGGAAACGGTGGGCACACTGCAAACTGACGACCAGAAGGCATGCCACTTTCCATTCCGCGGGCAACAGTTTTGATCCAATCTTCATTGCTAGCAAGATTGCCATTCATTTTCCAGTTGCCAATGACGATGAGTGGGCGCATGTTCAGGAGAAGCTTCTAGACTGTTAAAACTATTTTGCCAACATGCTCAGAGGATTCCATCAAGCGATGGGCATCTGCGGCCTGATCCAGTGTGAATGTTTTGTAAATTACTGGCTTTAATTTGCCGGCATTGAGCAACGGCCAAATACGATCATGCAGCTGCTGAGTAATCTGCTTTTTGAATGAGACTGGGCGTGGACGCAATGTTGAACCAGTAATGGTCAAGCGTCGACGCAAAATTTGTCCAGTATTTACTTCGGCTTTAGACCCACCCATGATGGCAATGATCACAATCCGGCCATCATCGGCCAAGCAGTCAATTTCTTTTTGGACATAATTACCGGTAACCATGTCGAGCACAACGTTAACGCCCTTACCACCAGTTGCCTTTTTAATCTCTTCAACAAAGTCTTGAGTTTTGTAATTGATAGCCAGATCAGCGCCTAACTTAAGGCAAGCGGCGCACTTCTCATCGGTGCCGGCAGTCACAAATACTTTGTGACCCAAAGCTTTGGCAATCAATATAGCGGTGACGCCAATACCGCTAGAGCCACCCTGAACCAGCAGTGTTTCGCCTTCAGATAGTTCACCACGCATGAAGACATTGCTCCATACGGTGTAGAACGTTTCAGGCAAGGAAGCGGCTTCTTGATCGGTAAAACCTGTTGGGTATGGCAAGCATTGAGCAATAGGTGCCGTGCAGAGCTCAGCATAACCACCACCTTGCACTAAAGCACAAACCTTGTCGCCAAGCTTGAGACCAAACAGATTGTCGGCATGCGATAAATCGCCACCAACAACTTCTCCAGCAACTTCAAGACCAGGAATATCAGATGCGCCTGCAGGCACTGGATAATGACCCTTGCGCTGCAATACGTCTGGGCGATTAATACCAGCAGCAATCACCTTAATCAAAATCTCGCCGGAACCAGAAGTTGGCACCACTGGATCCGGACGAGTGGCAGCCACCAACATTTCTGGTGCGCCAAATTCTTTGATTTCCATTACGCGCATAAGAGCTTCTCGCAGTAGTAGACGTGTATGACTTAAGCTGTTTCGTCAGTTGGAGCAACTTCAGCCGCAGCCTCAGAAACGCTAGCCAAAGGAGCAATCGTACCACCTTCATCAGCCATTGCAGCTTTGAGAGAGAGGCGCAAACGACCACGCTCATCAGCAGCAAGCAACTTCACGCGAACCACTTGGCCTTCTTGCAAATAGTCTTTTACCTCCTTAACGCGCTCGTTAGAGATTTCAGAAATATGCAAGAGTCCATCTTTACCTGGAAGAATATTTACCAAAGCGCCAAACTCGAGCAACTTCACCACTGGGCCTTCATAGATCTTGCCTACTTCGGCTTCTGCAGTAATGCCTTCGATACGTGCTTTTGCTTCTGCCATGCCTTCGGCACTAGTAGATGCAATGGTTACGGTGCCGTCATCTTTAATATCGATACTGCATCCCGTTTCTTTGGTCAGAGCTTGAATAGTTGCACCGCCCTTACCAATAACTTCACGAATCTTATCTGGATGAATCTTGAATGACACCATGCGTGGAGCATGAGCAGACAATTCTGTGCGAACTGAGCCCATCGCTTCTTGCATCTTGCTCAAGATATGCAAACGACCTTCTTTAGCTTGCGCCAAAGCCACTTGCATGATTTCTTTCGTAATACCTTGAACTTTAATATCCATCTGAAGCGCAGTAATGCCGTTTGCAGTACCTGCTACTTTAAAGTCCATATCACCTAAGTGATCTTCATCACCCAAGATATCGGTTAACACAGCAAAACGATTACCATCCAGAATCAAGCCCATTGCCACACCGGCAACGTGAGCTTTTACTGGAACACCAGCGTCCATCATTGCTAAACAGCCACCGCAAACAGAAGCCATAGATGAGGATCCATTGGACTCAGTAATTTCTGAAACAACACGGATGCTGTATGCAAAATCTTCTGGGCTTGGCAATACTGGGATCAATGCGCGCTTAGCCAAACGACCGTGACCAATTTCACGCCGCTTAGGGCTACCTACACGGCCTGTTTCGCCAGTAGCAAACGGAGGCATGTTGTAGTGGAACATGAAACGATCGCGGTATTCACCTTCAAGAGCATCAATAATTTGCTCGTCGCGGGCAGTACCTAAAGTAGCAACTACCAAGGCTTGTGTTTCACCACGAGTAAACAATGCGGAACCGTGTGTACGTGGCAATACGCTATTACGAATTTCAATTGGACGAACAGTGCGAGTATCGCGACCGTCAATCCGTGGCTCGCCATTCAAAATCTGGCTACGAACAATCTTCGCTTCGATTTCAAACATGATGTCGCTCACAGCAACTGCATCAACGTCACCTTCTTCAGATAACTTAGTCATGACTTCTTTAGAAATCTCTTTAAGCTTGTCTGAGCGTGCGCCCTTTTGACGAATCTGATATGCCTCACGCAATGGCGCTTCAGCCAAGGCGGTTACCTTGGCAATAAATGGCTCATCTTTAGGAGCGGCAACCCAATCCCATTCTGGTTTACCAGCTTCACGCACTAATTCATTAATCGCATTGATCGCAGTTTGCATTTGGTCGTGGCCATAGACAACGGCGCCCAACATCACTTCTTCAGAAAGTTGATTTGCTTCGGACTCAACCATCAACACAGCAGCTTGTGTGCCAGCAACGATTAAATCGAGCTCGCTAGTAGCTTGTTCTGTACGGGTTGGATTCAAGAGGTATTGACCATTTGCGTAACCAACGCGGGCTGCGCCAACTGGGCCAGCAAAAGGAATGCCTGATACAGCTAAGGCTGCTGAAGCTGCGATCAAAGCAGGAATATCGGCAGGCACATCTGGGTTGATAGACAACACATGCACCACAACCTGAACTTCATTCAAGAATCCTTCTGGAAACAAAGGACGTAATGGGCGATCGATCAAACGGGAGATCAATGTCTCACCTTCAGAAGGACGGCCTTCACGACGGAAGAAGCCGCCAGGGATCTTGCCTGCAGCGTAGGTCTTCTCTAAATAGTCAACTGTCAATGGGAAAAAGGATTGACCTGGCTTTGCAGACTTAGAGGCAACTACAGTACCCATTACAACGGTGTCATCAACGTTCACAATGACAGCACCACCAGATTGGCGAGCAATCTCGCCTGTTTCCATCGTTACTTGATGGTTGCCCCATTGAAAACTCTTTACTGCTTTATTAAACATAGTCATTCTGATCTTCTCCAAATTGTTCACGCAAAACTCACATGAGCATTGCGCTTGTCGTGGGATAAAGCAGTGTCACGACAACACTGGAGCGATTTAAGGTCACAAGGGATGCCATTCCAGGGAGGCTCTGATCCATTCAGAAACTCATTGGAATGACACGATCCCCTACACAAGTGAACTTGAAAAGCCCAAAAAACATGCCATCTGCTTAAGACTGATTCTGCGAAGAAACAACCCTAAGAAAGATGGCATTGCATACTAATAAGAATTACTTACGGAGACCTAATTTGTCGATCAATGCGCGATAGCGATCCAAATCTTTGCCCTTGAGGTAATCCAAGAGGCGACGGCGACGTGAAACCATCTTCAACAAGCCACGACGGCTGTGATGATCTTTAGCGTTAGCCTTGAAATGGGGGGTTAATTCATTGATGCGGGCTGTTAGCAATGAAACTTGAACTTCAGGGCTACCCGTATCGTTTGCGCTGCGCGCGTTTTCTTTGACGATTTCCGCCGTTTTAATATCAGCAACTGCCATTTTTAATACTCCTTACTTGCGAACACTTGAGCTTTCACCCAATTAGTGTCGTGCGTTGTTAACAAAATTTACAAAATAAAACAAAAAAGCTTTATAAATCAAAGCCCTCGAATTGTAGCAGATTGAGAATCGCCAAGGCTTTGATGGCAGAAAAGCCACCGCAAGGTAGCTTTTCTAGATATTTTCATATAAATCAATAACTTATAGTATTTATGGGGTCATTTGGGCGTTTAATTTGACCTGACTAGGGTCGTGAAGCTTATTTAAAGCAGACAAATAGGCCTTAGCAGAGGCAGCAATAATGTCTGGATCTGTGCCAACGCCATTCACAATCCGACCGCCTTTCGCCAAGCGTACTGTTACCTCGCCCTGGGATTGTGTGCCTGAAGTAATCGCATTAACTGAGTAGAGCAATTGTTCAGCCCCACTCTTGGCGATTTCTTCAATGGCATTCAAACTTGCATCCACCGGTCCATTCCCTTCTGCCTCAGAACTCACTTCTTTTTCACCCATACGGAAAGTCACCCGTGATTTAGGGCGCTCACCCGTTTCAGAGTGTTGACTCAAAGAAATAAAATGGTAATGCTCACCCTCTTCTGCAGCCGCAGAATCAGACATGATGGCGATGATGTCTTCATCAAAAATTTCGGATTTTTGATCAGCCAAGGCTTTAAAACGCGCAAATGCTTCATTCAAATCTGCCTCGGCTTCGACAGTAATGCCCAATTCTAGTAGGCGCTGTTTAAAAGCATTACGGCCAGACAACTTGCCCAAGACAATCTTATTAGTAGACCAGCCCACATCCTCTGCACGCATGATTTCATAAGTCTCACGATTCTTTAAAATACCATCCTGATGAATGCCCGACGCATGGGCAAAGGCATTTGCACCAACTACTGCTTTATTGGGTTGGACAACAAAGCCGGTAATTTGAGAAACCAATTTAGACGCAGGAACAATTTGGGTTGCATCGATATTGCAGACCATGTCAAAGTAATCTTTGCGGGTACGCAAGGACATCACAATTTCTTCTAATGCAGTGTTGCCAGCGCGCTCACCTAAACCATTAATAGTGCACTCAATCTGACGTGCTCCACCAATCTTCACGCCTGCCAATGAATTCGCAACCGCCATACCTAAGTCGTTATGGCAATGCACTGACCAAACGGCCTTATCAGAATTGGGAACCCGGGTACGCAAGGTCTTAATAAACTCGCCATACAACTCAGGCGTTGCATAACCTACGGTATCAGGGATATTAATAGTAGTAGCACCTTCATTGATGACGCCTTCAACCACCCTGCATAAGAAATCCATCTCAGAGCGGTAGCCATCTTCAGCGGAGAATTCAATGTCCTCCGCTAAGTTTCTGGCAAACCGAATGGAGCGTTTAGCTTGCTCTAGAACCTCTTCTGGAGACATGCGCAATTTGACGGCCATGTGTAAAGGGCTGGTAGCCAAGAATGCATGGATACGCTTTGCTTTAGCGGCCTTCAATGCATCAGCAGCACGTGTAATGTCTTTGTCATTTGCTCTAGCTAATGAACAGACGATAGAGTCTTTTACTGCAGCAGCTACCGCAGAGATCGCCTGAAAGTCACCTTCAGAGCTGGCAGCGAAACCTGCTTCGATCACATCTACCTTAAGGCGTTCTAACTGACGAGCAATGCGAACCTTCTCATCCTTGGTCATAGAAGCACCAGGGGATTGCTCACCGTCACGCAAGGTCGTGTCAAAAATGATTACTTTATCGCTCATTACTACTCTCCGGTTTTGAATGCTTTATTAACAACTACTCAATTTAAATCTTAAAAACAAAAAACCCCAGCAATTAGCTGGGGCTGGTATGTGGTGGTTAATGAATTATTTTGATCTCATTAACTCAGGCCTTACCCGCCCCAAGCTTTAGGCTTAGTGCTAGCAGAAGGAGGCTGTTTAAAGAGAAGTTCATCAACATAGAATTAATATACCCGAAAATTCTAAAATTAGCTAAAACGCTTGCCACTGAGGTGTTCCCAGGCCCAAATGACATAGCCGGAGATGGAATACACCACAAATACACCAAATAAGGTCAATGGCGGATTCGAGGAAATTAAAACAAATGTCAGAATCATTAAGACCATCACGCCAAATGGCACGCGGTAGCGAACATCAAGCGCCTTGCCGCTATAAAAACGCGCATTTGAAACCATAGTCAAACCAGCATAAACCGCGATAAAGAAGGTAACCCAAGGAATTGCGGTGTCTCGCACCGGAATCTTGTTGTCATCAGCCAACCATATAAACCCAGCCATCAATGCACCAGCCGCCGGGCTTGGTAAACCCTGGAAGAATTTCTTGTCGACAACACCAGTGTTCACATTAAAACGTGCTAAGCGCAACGCTGCGCCAGCGCAATAAGTAAAGGCAGCCAACCACCCCCACTTACCTAAATCCTTTAAAGCCCACTCGTATGCTACTAAGGCAGGTGCAACGCCAAATGACACCATATCAGCTAATGAATCGTATTGCTCACCAAACGCACTCTGTGTATTTGTCATGCGCGCTACACGGCCATCCATACCATCCAATACTAAAGAAGCAAAAATGGCAATTGCTGCAACTTCAAACTGGTGGTTCATGGCGTTTACGATAGCGAAGAAGCCACTAAATAAGGCAGCTGTTGTAAACGCATTCGGGAGCAAGTAAATACCTTTACCGCGGGGGCGAGGTTTTTCATGCAACTCTTCTACATCAAAATCAATCCCATCGCCCAAATCTTCGGCCCACTGTTCTTCTGCAGACCCTAAACGTCTCTGCGAAAGGCGACTGCGATCAATACGGCCACGGCGGCGAAATGTTGTCAATGAGTGTCCTGGTGATAAGTTCTAATCAGTCCAAGCCTGGCAAGCGGGCTAAGGCAGTGTTTGTTGCAAATACTTTATCACCAACACTGACCATTGGCACAGCAGTCAGCGGCAAATAAACATCAACCCTTGAACCAAAACGAATAAAGCCATAGCGTTCGCCCGCTTTAAGGCGATCACCAACATGGATGTAGCAAAGAATACGACGCGCAATAAGGCCTGCGACTTGAACTAAGGTCACAGTCTGCCCATTAGCATCAATGACAACGGCGTTACGCTCATTCTCGGTTGATGCCTTATCTAAGTCCGCATTAACAAATTTACCTGGGAAATATTGAATTTCTTTCACCAGGCCATTAATTGCACTGCGATTAGAGTGGACATTAAATACATTCATGAAAACACTAATTTTGAGCGCTTCACGACCAGCATACGGATCATTGGCTTTCTCGACCACAACAATCCGTCCATCAGCTGGCGATAAAACCAAATCACGACCTAAAGCAGGAATGCGCTGTGGATCGCGAAAGAACTGCAGAACAAAGATAAAAATGATCCAAAGTGGCCATGACCATGCAATGCCACCTAGAAAGTGAACCAACAAAGTCAGAGCCCCCACTAGCGCTAAATACGGCCAACCTTCTTTCGCAATAATGGGGTGCGGATACATCATCTTTGTTCTGAGCCTTTTGTTTAACTGCTTTTGTTTGAATGCTTAGTTTTTGGTTTGATCAACTAATTTGTTCTTAGCAATCCAAGGCATCATCGCACGCAACTTAGCGCCAACAATTTCAATTTCGTGCTCTGCGTTCAAGCGACGACGAGAAATCAGGGTTGGGGCACCTGCTTTGTTTTCCAAGATAAAACTCTTTGCGTATTCGCCAGTTTGAATATCTTTTAAACACTGACGCATCGCATTTTTAGTTTCTGCCGTAATAACGCGCGGACCAGTGACATACTCACCGTATTCAGCATTGTTAGAGATGGAGTAATTCATGTTAGCAATACCGCCTTCGTAGATCAAGTCAACGATCAACTTAAGCTCGTGCAAGCATTCAAAATAAGCCATTTCTGGAGCGTATCCAGCTTCAACCAATACTTCAAAGCCAGTTTTGATAAGGTCAACTGCACCACCACAAAGAACAGCCTGTTCACCAAACAAGTCAGTTTCAGTTTCTTCGCGGAAGTTGGTTTCAATAATGCCGGCACGGCCGCCGCCATTGGCTGTTGCATAAGAGAGGGCAACATCACGTGCAGAGCCAGATTTATCTTGGTACACAGCGATCAAATGCGGAACGCCGCCGCCTTGTGAGTAAGTACCACGCACAGTATGGCCAGGTGCTTTAGGAGCAATCATGATCACATCTAAATCAGCGCGTGGCTGAACTTGACCGTAGTGAACGTTAAAGCCGTGTGCAAAAGCAAGGGCTGCACCCTGTTTGATATTGCCATGTACTTCTTTGTTATACACATCAGCAATTTGCTCGTCTGGCAACAACATCATGACAACATCAGCATCTTTAACGGCTTCAGCTACCTCTTTTACTGTTAAACCGGCATTAGCAGCCTTGCTCCAAGAAGCGCCGTCTTTGCGCAAACCGACGGTCACATTAACGCCAGAGTCTTTAAGATTCAATGCGTGTGCGTGGCCCTGTGAGCCATATCCAATGATGGTGACTTTCTTGCCCTTAATCAGGGACAAATCAGCGTCTTTATCGTAAAAAACTTTCATGCTCTTTCCTTGTGTTGAAAATGTATTTTATTGCTTAATGAATCAGTTAAAAAAATTAAACCTTGAGGATGCGTTCGCCGCGCCCAATACCAGATCCGCCTGAACGAACAGTCTCCAAAATCGATGCACGATCAATCGAATCAATAAATGCATCCAACTTAGCACTATCACCAGTTAATTCAATGGTGTAGCTCTTATCCGTCACATCAATAATGCGGCCTCGAAAAATATCAGTCGTACGTTTTAGCTCTTCACGCTCTTTACCAACGGCACGAACCTTAATCATCATGAGCTCACGCTCAATATGAGGACCTTCGCTGAGATCAAACACCTTCACTACCTCAACAAGGCGATTCAAATGCTTAGTGATTTGCTCAATCACATCATCTGAACCAATGGTAACAATCGTCATACGTGACAAAGAAGAGTCTTCGGTAGGCGCAACACTTAAGGTTTCAATGTTGTAACCGCGAGCTGAAAACAGGCCCACTACGCGCGATAGTGCGCCAGGTTCGTTCTCAATCAATACAGAAATAATGTGTCGCATTAGAGATCCTCGCTACCCAAAAGCATTTCTGTAATTCCTTTGCCCGCTTGAACCATAGGCCAAACGTTTTCTTCTGGATCAGTTTGGAAATCCATAAACACAGTGCGATCCTTCAAGCGAATGGCTTCCTTGAGTGCGCCCTCAACATCAGACTTCTTCTCAATGCGCATACCAACATGACCATAGGCTTCAGCCAACTTCACAAAGTCAGGCAATGAATCCATATAAGAGCTGGAATAACGTTTGTTATAGGTGAGCTCCTGCCATTGACGAACCATACCTAGGTAACGGTTGTTCAACGAAACAATCTTCACTGGAGTGTTGTATTGCTTACAGGTAGAAAGTTCCTGAATACACATCTGAATAGAGCCTTCACCAGTAATGGCGAAAACATCTTGGTCTGGAAATGCTTTTTTAATACCCATAGCGTATGGCAAACCAACGCCCATGGTACCAAGACCACCCGAGTTAATCCAACGACGTGGCTTATTAAATTTATAGAACTGAGCGGCCCACATCTGATGCTGACCAACGTCAGAGGTGATGAATGCATCACCGCCTGTCAGTTCCCATAACTTCTGAACAACATACTGTGGTTTCACAATTTGAGACGCTTCATCGTATTTCAAGCAATCCTTTTTTCGCCACTCATTAATCTGCTCCCACCATGCGGCAACTTTTTCACCGTTCTTGCGTGGACCAGCAGCTTTAAGTTGCGCGGTCATCTCAACCAATACCTCTTTGAGATTACCAACAATCGGAACATCAACCTTCACGCGCTTAGAAATGACGGAAGGATCAATATCAATGTGAATGATTTTGCGCGGATGACTTGCAAAATGTTGCGTATTCCCGATTACGCGGTCGTCAAAACGCGCACCAATGGCAATCAATACATCGCTGTGTTGCATTGCCATATTGGCTTCGTATGTGCCATGCATACCAAGCATGCCCAAAAACTGTGGGCTTGTGCCCGGGAAGCCGCCAAGACCCATCAAGGTATTGGTGACTGGATAACCTAATAGGTCAGCAAACTCTTTGAGCTCTGGTGCTGCATCGGCCAGAATGATGCCGCCGCCGGTATAAATATATGGTCGCTCTGCTTCTTGCAGCAAAGCTACCGCTTTACGAATCTGACCACTGTGACCTTTTACTACTGGATTGTATGAGCGCATCTCCAGAGTTTCGGGATAAGCGAATGGGCCTTTTGCTGCTGACACATCCTTAGGGATGTCGATCAACACAGGGCCTGGACGACCTGTCTGCGCAATATGAAAAGCCTTCTTCAAAACTAATGGCAAATCTTTAACGTCCTTTACCAAAAAGTTATGCTTCACAATTGGGCGAGTAATACCAACAGTGTCAGCCTCTTGGAATGCATCCTCACCAATTGCATAAGTTGGAACGTTACCGCTGATGATCACCATCGGGATCGAGTCGGTATAAGCCGTAGCAATTCCGGTAACCGCGTTGGTTACGCCAGGACCAGAGGTGACTAATGCAACGCCAACCTTACCGGTTGCACGCGCATAACCATCGGCCGCATGAATTGCTGCTTGCTCATGGCGAACGAGGATATGTTCAAACTTATCTTGCTTAAAAATTTCATCGTAGATAAAAAGAACAGAACCGCCTGGGTAACCCCAAACAAATTCAACTCCTTCTTTGTGCAAAGCTTGCACAAGCATCTCTGCACCAATTATTTCTAGAGGTGCCGCTACGGCATTTGGATTTACTGTGTCTTTGTTAGCTTTAGTAGCTAAAAATTCGGCGCTGCTTGTATTCATTTTCTTTAGTCCTTTGCAATTTTCGGCAAAAAATTGTTTGGTCTGTTCTATCTCCTGCTTGTGGCCTGAGTTCGAACGGCGCTGCTACCGGAAAAACCACTTCTTGAATGAGAATCTAGGTAGTAAGCCTTATATTCTATAGCAATCCCCTAAAATATCCCAATTCTTACCGATTCAGGTCTAATCCATTGCATGGCATCAGCCCAAGAACTATCTGACTTTTTGAGTAGTGTCGAGCAGCGCGCTTTCAAGCAAGCGGTGTATGCCGTGCGTGATGATGATGCAGCGATGGATATTGTTCAGGACGCAATGATTAAGTTGGCAGAAAAATATGGCGATCGTCCAGCTGCAGAGCTTCCCTTAGTTTTCACCAGAATCTTGCAAAACCGAATCCATGACTGGTTTCGTCGACAAAAGGTTAGAAACACCTGGGTGACCCTCTTCTCCAATATGGGCAAGAAAAGCGATGAAAGTGATGATTTTGACCCCCTGGAGTCTCTTGCTGCGCCTGATGACAGCGAAATTCACCAAGACGGGGCCCAAAAGCTTGAACAAAGTCAGCTTTTACAGGCTTTGGAGTCAGAAATTGCTAAATTACCTGTACGTCAACGAGAAGCCTTCCTGATGCGTTATTGGGATGAGCTAAGCATTACTGAGACCGCTAAAGCAATGAGTTGTAGCGAAGGAAGTGTCAAAACCCATTGTTCTAGAGCCACTCAGACTCTAGCTAAAGCATTGAAATTAAAAGGAATTACGCTGTGAAATACCTAAATGACCCGCTAACCGAGACCCAAGCAGACCAATTTGGTCGTGCTAGCGCTGCCTTACTTAGTCAGGGAGCCCAGAATCTGCCTACCGGCATTCAAGGTCGCCTCCATGCGGCCCGTATGAAAGCGCTTTCTGTTAGAAAAGCAGAAAAAATACTTGTTCAAAAACCAGTATTTGCAGGCACAGCGGGTAGCTGGAGTTCTGGATCTAATGGGATTTGGGACACAGTGGGTTGGGTAGCACCTTTAGCAGTCCTAGTATTTGGGCTCATTGGCATTGCTCAATGGCAGGATGAATCGCGCATTAACGACATTGCAGAGGTAGATGCGGCGCTATTGTCCGATGATGTGCCACCAGATGCTTATGCAGATAGCGGCTTTTTGGCCTTTCTTAAAAATGGCCCCCTATCTGATTCTGGTGACAACGCTTCAGACTCAGTTCAAAGCAAATAACTACACCCTTATAGATGTCACGTATACCCAAGTTATTCATTGCTAGCGTTTCCATAGCGCTGCTAACGTGCACCTCTCTTTTGGTTAGCTCTCAAGCGCAGGCGGAACCGGCAGCTACTGCTGCCCATGGAAAAGCAGCCGCGATTCCAGAAAAAAAACCAGATGGCACTTGGGAAAACTTAAAGCCTGCACAACAACAAATTCTGGCACCACTCGAGAGTGATTGGGACTATATGCTTCCCGATAGTCGTAAAAAATGGACTCAGGTTGCTAACATCTACCCAAAAATGAGTACGCAAGACCAACAGCGTTTGCAATCCCGCATGACCAGCTGGTCAAACTTATCTCAGAAAGAGCGTCGGATTGCACGGGAGAACTACCTTAGTAGCCTAAAGTTCCCTGCAGAGAAAAAAGCTGAGGCCTGGACTGCATATCAAAAGCTCAGTGATGAACAAAAGAAAAAATTGGCTGACACGGAAGCCAAGAAAAAACCTAATGCCATTAATGCGCCTACACTTCAACAGCATGCAATTAACCCAAACACCACACCACCACCTCCAGCGCCAAAACCCAGAAGCATTCCAGCCGAAGGCGTTGCGCCAGCTGCTGAGACAACTGCGCCTACTAACTAGTCTTCTTTACTCTGAAGCAGCACTATGACGCCTGCTGAACTCAGTGCATTACCCTCCCCCCAGTTTTGGCGGCGCGTTTCATGCTCTCTATATGAGCAACTCGTACTTCTTGGAGTTATCGCATTCATTTTTTTATTGCCTAATCTTGGCCTTGGCATCTTATTCGGCGTCTCACTACCAAGCTGGTTAACCTTTTTATATCTCTACACAGTATTAGGCGTTTACTTTGTTTGGTACTGGACAAAATCAGGCCAAACACTAGCCATGCAAACCTGGCGCGTTCGAATGATTGATCAGCAGGGTAATACCCTCAATAGACGTCAAGCCTTGTGGCGCTACATTTATGGCTCTCTGTGGATCATCCCTTGCGTTTTATTGCAGTGGGCATT
Organism: Polynucleobacter sp. MG-5-Ahmo-C2; assembly: GCF_018687735.1. NCBI lineage: Bacteria > Pseudomonadati > Pseudomonadota > Betaproteobacteria > Burkholderiales > Burkholderiaceae > Polynucleobacter > Polynucleobacter sp. MG-5-Ahmo-C2. The sequence continues at coordinate 989,987 of NZ_CP061304.1, forward strand.
TCATTTGGAGAAGTGGCAAATCATTGAAATGCTTTTTACAGTAGCCCTCTTTTTTTGGCCACTCACCATTTATTTAGATCGAAGAGAGCCGATGCACAGACAAGGTTTAGCGGATCGCTTTGCAGGCACTCGCCTAGTAGAGCTACCTAAGCAATTAGTGACTCTCTCTTAAGCATTCGATTGCAGTCGCAGTCTGAATTCTTCGGCCAAATCGATAGCCCGCCGCTAGGCAAGCAGTCATCCCAAAACAAATGCCCATGAAGAGTGATTGCGCAAAGGCATTAAATTCAATCTCCATGACATAGCGGCCTAAGGCCCATGCAGCCGCACCTGCTGCAAACCCTGCCAATGTACCCGCAACGACACCAATGACGAGAAGCTCAACACGCGCAATACTTGCCAAGGTCTTTCTTGAGGCCCCGATAGCCTTTAGCAAGGCAGCGTTTCTAAATCGCTCATCCTGAGTTGCCGCAATAGCAGCCATCAGAACCAATACCGCTGCAGCAATCGTAAATGTGAAAAGTAAACCCAATGCAGCAGAAAGTTTATTTAAAACATCTTGTATCTGCCTCAATGAGGCCGAGACATCCACAACCGTAAGGTTGGGATAAGCTTGACTCATTTGAAAATCAAGCATCTCTTGATCTGGCGTTTGATAGTAAGAAGTAATCCATGACTGTGGCAAAACACTTAATTGGGCAGGCGGCATAATGACAAAGAAATTCACCCGCATTGATCCCCAGTCTAATTTACGCAGCGAGGTTATGGGTGCTGTGATTTTTTCTCCTGCTACTTCAAAAGTGAGCTGGTCACCCATTTTCAGTTTTAACGTTTTAGCAATGCCGGTCTCTATCGAGATTTGTGGGCTATCGCCTGCGATCCATTTACCGTCAGTAATGCGATTGCCTGGCGGCAGTTGCTCTGTATAAGAGAGATTAAATTCCCGATCTACTAAACGCTTAGCATTATCTTCTACGAAATCACTAGGAGAAATGTCACGCTGATTGATTGCAATTAAGCGACCTCGTATCATGGGATAAAAGTCTGGGGTTGGCACTCCTGCATTTACCAAAGATTGGGTAATGGCAGACTTTTGCTCGCCCTGGACGTTAATCATGAAACGATTCGGGGCATCTTGTGGAATATTGCCTTGCCAGGTACTCAGCAAGTCTTGACGCAGCAACAAGATCATTAATAGCGCCATTAAGGCTATGCCTAACGCGGTAATTTGCATCACCGCAAAGCCTGAACGCCTGCTTTGTACAGTAATCGCAAAGCGAATGGCAAAGTTCCGTGTCTGAATTTTGGACAATAACTTCAGAATCATCCAAGCACATCCAGAAAAGAGAATAATTGCCCCGCCAAAACTCAGGCCAGCCCAAAAGGCCAACTTCCAATCGCGTGCTGCTAGTGCAATTAAAATGGCGGCGGTCCCCAAACCAATAATCGCTATCCAGATTGCGGAGCGATTGATAGCCTCAAACTCTTTCCGAATCAATCGTATCGGTGAAACTTTCACTAATGCATACAGCGGGGGTCCAGCAAATCCAATTAATAAGAACCAGGCAAAAAGTGAGCTCCAGATAACCGGCCATATCGAGACGCCGGGCAGAGTAGTAAGAATTAAATTGCCTAATAAAAAAGTGAGGGCCAGCTGCACTAGGTAACCCAACACTGAACCAAGGGCGGCCGCCAGGATCCCTAAACTCAGTAAAGTCATGAGTTGTTTTTTGAGAATAGTAGCAGCCGTAGCACCAAAACATTTCAGGACGGCACACCCGTCTGCTTGTTTAATGGCATAACGCCGTGCTGATAGCGCAATCGCTACTGCTGCAACCATAGCCGTCAATACAGCAATTAAAGACAAGAAGCGCTCTGCCCGCTCCAAGGTCTTGCGCATCAAGGGCTGGGCATTTTCTAGCGTCTCAATCCGTAAGCCCCGCAGTCCTTCTGAATCAATATAGGTCTTTACCCACTTTTCATAAGACTGGACTTGTTCGTCAGCACCAGCAAGCAGTAAACGATAAGTTACCCTGCTACCAAGACCAATTAAGCCTGTTGTGGGTAAGTCGTCCAATGACATCATGACGCGAGGTGCAAAGTTCATGAAGCCTGCGCCGCGGTCAATCTCACGCTCGATCACGCCTGCAATCAGAAATGTTTTCTGCCCAAGCACCATTTGATCACCGAGCTTTGCCTGCAAACTTGCCAGCATGACTGGGTCAAGCCAAACAGAACCAGGAGGCGGCCCGGAATGAAACCTTACATTGCCCGATAGAACCTGTAGCGCACCTCGCAATGGATATGATGGGCTCACCGCCTTCAGTGAAGCCAGCTTGCTAAGGGTCCCAACAGTTGCCATACTCGGGAACACAATCGTTTGCGCTATTTGCAGTCCTCTGCCGCGCGCTTCTAGAAGAAAGTCTTCTGGTATTGGCTGATCTGCAGCAATCACAATATCTGAAGCAAGTAATTGGCGGGCATCAAACTGAAATGCTCTTTGCATTCGATCAGCTAGAAAGCTCACGCTAGATAAGGCGGTTACTGAAAGTGCAAGCGCCACAAACAACCAGACCAGCTCTTGAGAGCGTAGCTCTTGTCTCAAACCCCTAAAGAAGCTTGTGATTAAGCGCTTCAAATTGCCTGGATCTGACCGCCATCAACGCGCATGACGGTTCCCGTAATAAAGGATGCATTTTGACTAACCAAAAAGGCTGCAGCATCTCCATACTCTTTAGGGTCACCATAACGACCCATCGGAATTTGCTTCAGCATCTCTTTAACAACATCATCATAGTTGGCGCCTTCACGCTTTGCTTTCGCTTCATCTAATTGACGTAGACGATCAGTAGCAATCCGACCCGGCATGATGACATTGACTGTAATACCGTCATTAGCAACCTCAGCAGACAATGTTTTTGACCATGCCAGTAGTGCAGCCCGCAAAGTATTAGAGATTGCTAAATTTTTGATTGGGGCAATTGCGCCTGAGGTAGTGCTAGTAATAATGCGGCCCCATTTACGCTGGCGCATGCCGGGCAAAACACGATCGGTAATAGCGATGAGCGAAAGAACCATATCGTTAAAACTTTTTTGCCAGAGCGCAGGATCTTGTCCGGCAGCCAAGGTAGGAGGCGGGCCACCAGTGTTATTAATTAGGATGTCGATTGGACCCAACTCTTGCTCAACCCGAGAGACCAAACCATCAATGACAGATGCATCAGAAAGATCCCAGTTAAGCGCTAGGGCTTCACCGCCAGCAGCTTGAATCAACTCAACTGATTTTTGTAGGCCCTCTGGATTGCGTCCCGTCACTGCCACCTTGACACCCTCGCGCGCCAACGATACAGCCATGGCTTGGCCTAGACCGCGACTTGATGCCATAACTAATGCAACTTTACCTTTGATTCCTAAATCCATCTTTTCTCCTAGACAGCTTATCTTAGCCTTAATGTCCTAAAGGCTTGGGTAGATTGGCTGCATATTGATCCAACTGAGCTTCATATTCCTTAAAAATCTCAGCCAATGCCTGTTGTTGACCTAATACCAGCGCCTCGGGTGTATTGTCTTTCAGTACCACGCGCTTAGTGTAACGATTAGAGCCAATTAGTGGATTGACCTTAGCCCCGTTTTCTACGGTGAGGAAAAATTCAATACTGACAACTGCCTCAGGCCTTACACGATAGTCGCCGTAGAACTCATTTACTGTAGCTTGCAATGTGTAATAAGGGAAAAAGCTATTGCTCTGCCCAACTGCCGCCGAGAAAATGCCAGACTTATTAATCCATTGACGCTCCGCATTTGAAATCATGTCGGCAGGTAGTGTCGTGTATACGTTATAGAAATCTTTTTCAAAACGTTGATCACCCAGACGATAAACCAAAGACCGGCCATCGTATGGTGGCGCTACAGAAACAGAGCCAATCTTCAGCCAATAGGCAGTGCGAGCCTTGAGAGCAACTCCGCTGCGCTCAGGATTCACCATAAAACTGTTAGGGACCACAGGAGCGCGGGATGGTAATGCGCAGGCGAATAAAGCTAAGACCGCAAAAGATAGAAGAATGCGTTTGATCATTTTTGAACTCCAGCTTGTCCTTGCGTGCCATTCATGGGCAGCACTATTTTTGGAGGGGGTTCGCCCCAAATCAAACTCGATGGCGATTGACTGGCAATGCGACTAAATTCATTTAGATTCTCGGTGGTTTGCCTGAGATTTTCAATCGTCGCACTAGTGTCCCCTTGAATACTAGTAACTGTTTGCCGTAAGGCCACCATAGTGCCAATTAACTCTCGCATCAAAATATTGAGCTCATCCTGATCTGTTACTTTGGTGATACGCTCGATAATGACATTCAAGGATTGAACTGAACGTATCAGACCCTGATTGCCCTTGCCATCACCAGCCATTAATGAGTTTAGATTGGCCAGAAGTTGATCGAATTTTTTCTGAGTCTCATCAATGTTGGCATTATTGAGAGCGGTAACAAATTTTTGAACGCCTGAAATGATTTCATCGGCTTGATTTGGGAGAGACGGAATAACTGGTTCAGCAGGTATCCAGCTATACGGCAGCGGAGTGTAGCCTGAAGCACCGGTGGAGAAATCGAACTCTACATAATTAACGCCCGTGATCCCCATAGATTTAACGCGCGCGCGCAAATTATTTTTTACAAACTCTTCGATCTGATCTTCGGTTAACTTATCACCAAAAATCTGCATACGCACAACCACATACTGCAGACGCTTTTCAAAGGGAACGTCTTTTTCGTAAATATCGCCAGATAAACCAATCATGGTTACTTGGCCAACCTTCACCCCCCTAAAACGGACTGCAGCTCCTGTATCTAAGCCAGTCACGGACTGCTTAATATAGGTTTCGACCATAAAGGATTTTTCAAACAGCTGCCCTGATCCAAAGATCAAAATAATGGTTATCAGCACTCCGACTGCGGCAAGGACAAAAACGCCTAAACGGAAATAATTTGGGTTTGAATTATTGCTCATGCTACTTCCTTGCTCATCATGCGATTAAAGAATTGATGTACTCGTGGGTCAGGGCTGCTATCTCGTAATACTTTGGGGTCGCCTTGAGCAATAATGCCCTTTGCGCTTTTATCCAACATAATTACCTTATCTGCAATGGCATAAATACTCGCCAACTCATGCGACACAATCACAAAAGTAATGCCTAAATTTTTAGAGAGATCGAGGATCGTGCTGTCGAGATCTGCTGAAGTAATAGGATCAAGACCTGCTGAGGGCTCATCCAAGAATAAAATCTTAGGATCTAGCGCCATGGCCCGAGCAATCGCAGCACGCTTTTGCATGCCGCCACTAATTTCACTGGGCATATAAGTCTCGTAAGGCAAGAGTCCCACTAAATCCAACTTACAACGCGCTAATAAGTCCATCTGATCTTGGGTCAGATTGGTGTACTCCTGCATAAACAGCGTCACGTTATCTAAGAGACTCATGGATCCAAACAGAGCGCCCTGCTGATACATTACCCCAAAACTCGTCATGATCTTTTGGCGCTCTGCGCCAAGCGCAGTAGTAATGTTTTCCCCTTCGATTAAAACATTCCCCGATATGGGCTGATACAAACCAAAAAGGTTCTTGAGCAGACTAGATTTGCCACAACCAGAGCCACCTAAAATCACAAAAATCTCGCCATAATTCACTGAGAAATTAAGATCTTGCAAAAGAATGTTTGCACCGTACCCAACAGTCAGATTCTGAACATCAATCGCGAGTGCGTTCTGATCCATTAAAAGCCCGTCTTATAAGAGATGTACGCAAAGATGCCATCGACCAAAACAATCATGACGATACTACTGACTACGGCACGCGTAGCAGAGATGCCTACTGCTGCAGCACCAGTACCTGTTTGCATGCCACGAAGGCAGCCAACAGCTGAGACCACAACTCCAAACAAGGTAGCCTTAATGAGTCCAGAGCCGATATCTTCAATGGATACTGTCTGTAACATGCCATTCCAAAAGTTAATAAATGGAACCTCATAAGCCAACATAGTCACCATTGAGGAAAAAATACTCACGATGTCAGCAAACAAGGTAAGAATTGGCATTACCAAAATTCCGGCGAGTACGCGAGGAACAACCAAGAAACGGATTGGACTAAGACCTCCGGTTACCAGAGCATCTACTTCACTATTCACAGTCATCGTGCCAATCTCCGCAGCAAATGCTGCAGAGGAACGACCCGCAAGTAAGATGGCGGTAATTAAGGGGCCCATCTCACGCACAATACCAAGTGCTGCTAATGGGCCGACAAAAGAAACTGCGCCGAATTGCTGCATACCAATCGCTGCCTGGAAGGACAGAATGACCCCAATCAGGAAAGAAACTAGCCCGACAATTGGCAAGGCAGCGATGCCAGCCTGGACAGCGGCATCAACAAAATCACCCCAACGCACTTCCCTTGGATGTCGCAAGGACCAAAAAAGATCGTCAGATAAATGCCCTGTAAATGTAATCAAGCCTTTTGCGTCATCGATTAAGTTTTGCGCAGCCATTCCAGTGCTAACCACAAAACTTCTCTTAGGCTTAGCCACTGGTAGCGGGAATAAATCAGTGATTGGATCAAACTCTTTGAGCAAAGGTTCATAGCGAGGATTTAATCCTACGATTGAAAATTTACCGCCAGCTGTTTGTTGGGCTTTTTCAATATCAATTAAAAATGCAATGCCCGAACCATCAAGCGAAGAGATGTTGGAAGCATCAAATATCAAAGAATGATTGCCTGAGCTTTTTAACCAGTTATCTTGCTGTTCACGCACCTGGGTCCATACACTTGCCAATGAATAGACATCCACCATGCCAGTAATAACAACTTTTGCCGTTTCTGCATTAACCGGTACCCACTTTGCAATGGAAGCATCTGCGCTGGGGTTATCTTTACTGATGGTCATTATCAAAAAATGTTTGGCAGGCCTGTGAAGTGCTGATACTCGTGATGATAGGATTTCAACCAAGGGCTCAAAATCATCTTATCCCAACTATAAGGGATCTTGATGAAGGGCAGTAGAAAGTGAAAAGGGCCTAGTTTCTCAACTAGGCCCTCAATATGATGGTGCGGCTGGCAGGAATTGAACCCACGACCCCTTGGTTCGTAGCCAAGTACTCTATCCAGCTGAGCTACAGCCGCAACAGCCATAATTATGCCATGGAAGAGAAAAACTACATTACACCTGCTGGTCACGAACGCATCAAAACCGAGCTTCTACAGCTCTTAAACCTTGATCGGCCCGAGGTCGTAAAGGTAGTTCACTGGGCTGCCTCCAACGGTGATCGCTCAGAAAATGGGGACTATATCTATGGGAAAAAGCGTCTACGGGAGATAGACCGCCGCATACGCTTTCTGAACAAGCGCCTTGAATTTGCCGTAGTTGTCGACAATTTAGCCCGAAAAAATGGGGATAGCGATGCCGAACAAGTCTTCTTCGGAGCTACGGTAACCTACTCGCCAGTCGAGGGGCTAGAGGCTGGAAAGAAGACTGTAATCACTATCGTAGGAGTCGACGAAGTAGATCTTGACAAGGGTCACGTGAGCTGGGTATCACCAATCTCTAAAGCACTAATCAAAGCAAGACTGGGAGATTGTGTTGCAATCCAAACGCCAACTGGACCTTGTGAAATTGAAATACTGGACGTTCAATATCTTTAAAGCGATCGGATTCGGGTCACTCGCATCACATCATGATTAGTGCGAAGACTGCGCATGACCTTTGATAGATGCAAGCGATCGTATACCTGGATCGTAAAACGAATGGTGACAGAGTCTTCCTTATAGCGATCATCCATCGATACATTCATGATGTTTGAGTCTGCAGAAGTAACGCTGCTAGCAACCCTTGCCAACACTCCTTTACCTTGACGGGTATCAATTGCTAAATCTACTTCAAATTCACGATGAACTTCTTTGCCCCACTCGACTTCAACCCACTTTTCACCATCTTTGGATAACATGCGCAAGGCAACCGGACAGTCATTGGTGTGAACTTGAAGTCCCTCACCCTTACCTAGGTAGCCAATAATATTGTCACCCGGTATTGGATGGCAACAAGTCTGAAAACTGATCGAGTTACCTTCACGTCCGTCGACCAAAATAGCCTGACGCTGATGGTGACTCACTTCTGGTGTGGATGCAATCCAGTCGGCAGCACCTAAACGCATTTGATCGCCGCCACCTTCATCATCAATCAATATCTTCAAACGAATAGCCAGCTCTTGAGGTGAGCGGCGACCTAGAGCAATATTGACACAGGCTTCTTCACGGGTTTTATCACCAGTCCAATGCATGAGCTTCTCCCAGATCTCAGGAGATAACAATGCTGCATCAACCCCCTGCTGGCGCAGGCCATTGGCTAATAAACGCTCACCCAGTTGTAATGACTCGGCATAGTGTTTAGTTTTTAAAGAATGTCGAATGGAGGCACGTGCCTTACCAGTGCGTACAAAGGCGAGCCAACCAGGATTTGGTTGTGAATTAGCGGAAGTGATCACTTCAATAATGTCGCCGTTTTTCAGTTCACTGCGTAGCGGTAGTTGTAAGCCATTGATCTTCACGGCAACACAGGTATTGCCCAGATCGCTATGAATAGAGTATGCAAAATCAAGTGCAGTTGCCCCTCTTGGTAGCGCCCTAATTTGTCCCTTAGGCGTAAAGACATAAACTGCATCAGGAAAAAGATCAATCTTGACGTGCTCTAAGAATTCTTGGGAATCACCACTGCTATCCTGAATATCAATCAAAGATTGCAGCCACTGATGGGCACGATTTTGCACCTCACTCATATCTGGCGAACCGTCCTTATAGGCCCAGTGTGCAGCAACACCCGCCTCCGCAACGGCATGCATATCAGCAGTACGAATCTGAAACTCAACCGGGACACCTGATGGTCCCAACAGTGTTGTGTGAAGTGATTGATAGCCATTCAACTTCGGAATCGCAATGTAATCCTTAAACTTGCCAGGCATTGGCTTATAAAGAGCATGCAAAATACCTAATGCCCGATAACACTCGTCAATACTGCTCACCGTGACACGAAAAGCGTAAACATCCAGGACTTGTGAAAAACTGACATGCTTAGTGCGCATCTTGTTATAGATGCTGTACAGTGTTTTTTCACGACCACGCAGATCCACATCGAGATTGGCCTTAGCGAAGGACATGCGTGATGCTTGCAAGATCTTTTCAATGATTTCTTTGCGATTACCGCGCGCCCTTTTTACTGCACCCTCAATGACACGAAAGCGCATTGGCATCGAGTAGCGAAAACTGAGGTCCTGTAAGTCGCGGTAAATAATGTTTAAGCCTAAGCGATGCGCAATTGGGGCATATATCTCAATCGTTTCTGCGGCAACCCTACGACGCTTCTCCATGGGAACTGCATCTAAGGTGCGCATATTGTGCGTACGATCGGCCAGCTTTACTAAGATGACTCGAACATCGCGCGCCATTGCCATGAACATTTTGCGAAAGCTCTCTGCTTGCGCTTCGGCGTGACTTTGGAACTCTAACTTATCAAGCTTGGTTAAGCCCTCTACCAACTCAGCCACCTTGGCGCCAAACCTTTCTACCAAGTCGGCTTTGGTTGATCCGGTATCTTCAATAACATCGTGCAATAAGGCAGCCATAATCGAGGGTGCATCTAAGCGCCAAGTGGCGCAGAGCTCAGCGACAGCGACAGGATGAGTAATGTAAGGCTCGCCGCTATGACGGTATTGACCTAAGTGCGCAGCATCCGAGAACTGAAACGCCTTCTTCACTAACGCAACTTCATCAGGTTTAAGGTAAGCCAGCTTCGAAAGTAAGTTTTCTATCGAAACTACTTGGTGTTTTAACGGTGTACTGGGCGCAGAGGTTGGCCCAAACAAATGACGGCTCGATTGCGCTAGCAATGACGCTAGGATCGATTTTTTACCGCTATCTTTACTGAATGGCTTTGAGGTATCTGTTGGTGTACTCAACAGATCAACTGCAGTGCTTCCAAGGGAGGTCTCTCTGGACGAAAGTCCTCCTACTAATTCCGATGCTTTGGCTGTTCCTAAAGGGAGCTCCACACCGGAACTCCTAAATTACAAAGGTACTTTGGTCAACATGTCACGGTCAGTTACACCAGCAGCAACTTCACGTAATGCAACGACAGTCGCTTTATCTCTGGACTCAACACGTGGGGAGTGACCTTGAACCAATTGACGAGCACGATAAGTCGCAGCCAACACTAGTTCAAAACGATTTGGGATGGTTTTAAGACAATCTTCTACAGTAATACGGGCCATGCTGAACTCACTTAAATTTAGCTTCAATACCTATAGGATAACTGATTAGACCCCAAGCCGCTTTAAAAGGGCTGGATTTCTTGCCATGCTAGGCTCAGAACGAAGGCGGCTGGAGGCCAAAATGTGCTTTAGATCCACCAGGGCCTGATCAAAAGAATCATTGACGACGATGTAATCTGCCTCATGGGCATGCAGGAGCTCGACGTGGGCTGCAGCCAAGCGTCTTTGGATTGTTGCTTCATCATCCTGCCCCCGTTTGCGCAGACGCTCTTCCAAGGCCTCAATTGAAGGGGGAAAGATGAAGATCCACTGCACTGATGGAATGAGTTTGCGAATTTGTTGTGCACCCTGCCAATCAATTTCAAGTACGACATCACTACCAGCTTGCATTTGAGATTCAATCCAAGGTTTAGATGTGCCATAAAAATGACCATGCACTTGTGCCCACTCCAAAAAGAGATCTTGATCTTTCTCACGAATAAATTCTTCTTGAGATACAAAGCGATAATTTTTGCCATCCACCTCACCAGGCCTCGGTGCACGTGTTGTGCTTGATAGGGATAATTTCAAGCCTGGGTCATCTTGTAACAACGCATCCACCAAAGAAGACTTCCCTGCACCTGATGGGGCGACAATCATTAACATGCTGCCTTGGTAGGATGAATTGTGATTTGGGCTAGTCATAAATCAATTGTACGGATTACTCTAGGTTTTGTACTTGCTCGCGCATTTGCTCAATGAAGAGCTTGAGTTCTAAAGCAGCTTGCGTACATTCTTCAGAAACGGATTTAGAGCTTAAGGTATTGGCTTCACGGTTCAACTCTTGCATGAGAAAGTCTAAACGCTTACCAACAGGCCCCTTACCAAGCAAAGCAGTGTCTACAGCCTGTAAGTGAGTCTTGAGACGCGCAAACTCTTCAGCTACATCAATACGCACTGCATACAGAACAACTTCTTGACGAATACGCTCCATCAACTCAGTTCCAGACCCGCTAGAATTTTTTCCTTGCTCTTGGGCTGCCAAAGCCTCTGATAAGCGTTCCGTGAGTTTTGCTTGATACTGCGCAACATATTCTGGAACCTTGGGTTCAATCGTCTTGACGATCTCACGCATCTTGCTCGTAATACTGGTAAGGATACCAACCAAAGCCTTACCTTCTGACTGCCTGCTTTCCATCAGAGTAGCCAAAGCTGCTTTGCCAGCTTCTAAAGTTGCTGCAATCCACCCTTCTTCCTCGCCGCGCGGCTCAGAAACTACACCCGGCCAGCGCAACACATCCGAAATACTGAACTCTCTAGCATCGGGAAAGATTTCTTGGGTATTGGCCTGTAAAACTTTGAGCGCAACTAGACGATCCTGATTTAGGGTGCCCAAGGCTTGGGGGTTGGCTTTTGTTGTCCCGCCACTGTTATTAATACGCCAAGCCGCCCGAAATTCAAGCTTGCCCCGGGAAAGATTCTGGGTCACCAGCTCCCGTAATGCGGGCTCAGCCCCACGGCATTCGTCAGGAAGACGAAAACCCAAATCTAGAAAGCGGCTATTAACAGCCCGACATTCCACCTGCAGATCAGCAACTACACCAGCTCCTAGGGAGACTTGGCGAGAAGCGCTGCCATAACCAGTCATGCTCGATATCATATGGACATTGTAGATTCTTTATTTGTTCCAACCCAAACCTTTAGGCAAAATTCGATGAGCAACCAACCTATCACCCGTCCAAGCGGCCGTAAGCCCAAAGACTTACGCCCCGTCACGATTTCTAGGGCTTTTACCAAGCATGCTGAAGGTTCTGTGCTGATCGCCTTTGGGGATACCAAAGTACTGTGTACTGCCAGCATCCTGGATAAGGTGCCGCCGCATAAGCGTGGCTCAGGCGAAGGTTGGGTTACTGCGGAATATGGCATGCTCCCTCGCTCTACCCATACTCGTAGCGATCGAGAGGCTGCACGTGGAAAACAATCTGGTCGTACACAAGAAATCCAACGCCTAATTGGTCGGGCTATGCGCAGTATTTTTAATCTAGAAATTTTGGGTGAGCGCACGATTCACTTAGATTGCGATGTCTTACAAGCTGATGGTGGTACACGTACCGCTTCCATTACGGGCGCTTATGTTGCTGCTCGTGATGCTGTTAATCAATTACTCAAGAGTGGCGCACTCACTCGAGACCCAATGATTGATAGCGTAGCCGCGATTTCGGTTGGCATCTATCAGGGTAGCCCTGTTTTAGATTTGGACTACCCAGAAGACTCATCGTGCGATACCGATATGAATGTCGTGATGACTGGTAAGGGCGGCATGATTGAAGTACAAGGCACTGCAGAGGGGGCGGCATTCTCAAGAAGTGAGCTCACTGCACTGCTTGATTTAGCAGAAGAAGGTATTCGTGAGTTGACCCAATTGCAAATTGAAGCATTGAAGTAACTATTGCCTTAATTAACAGTTCATGCAAAAGCTCGTTCTCGCCTCCAATAATGCTGGCAAGGTCAAAGAGATTCAAGCGCTCTTGGCGCCTTTGAATTTTGAAGTCATACCGCAAGGCACGCTCGGCATTCCTGCAGCAGAGGAGCCACACCACACCTTTGTTGAGAATGCCCTTGCTAAAGCGCGTCATGCCAGTAGTGCTAGCGGCTTACCAGCCCTAGCGGATGATTCTGGTATTTGTGCTCATGCTCTAGACAATAGGCCCGGTGTTTACTCTGCGCGCTACGCCGGTGAGCATGCAAATGATGCTGCCAATAATCAAAAGCTGATCTTTGAATTAAGCAATCAATCTGATCGCAGCGCGCATTATGTTTGTGCCTTAGCCCTCGTCAATAGCGCTGATGACCCCAATCCTCTGATTGTCGAAACCAGCTGGTATGGCGTCATCATCAACGAAGCAAGAGGAAGCAATGGATTTGGCTATGACCCCCATTTTTTCTTACCCGAACTGAATCAGACAGCCGCAGAGCTCGATCCCAGTCAAAAGAATCTCATCAGTCATCGCGGTCAAGCCTTGTGCGAACTCATTAGTCAATTGAAGATTCGTAATTCATTGCCGTGCTGAATCAACCTTCCTTAACTGCATTGCCTCCATTGGCTTTATATATTCACTTTCCTTGGTGTGAGAAAAAGTGTCCTTACTGTGACTTCAACTCACATCAAACGAAAGATCCTTCCTCGGACCTTGCAGACGGCTTTGATGAGCAGCGTTATATCAATGCCTTAATTGCTGATCTTGAAACTGAATTACCCAATATCTGGGGACGTCAAGTTCATAGCATCTTTATCGGCGGTGGTACGCCTAGCCTGCTGTCAGCTGCAGGCATGGATCAATTATTGTGCGCTGTTCGTGCCCGCCTCAATTTAGAACCCGATGCTGAGATTACGATGGAAGCCAATCCTGGTTCTGTTGAAGCAGACAAATTGGCCGGCTTTGCCAAAGCGGGAATCAATCGGGTCTCTTTGGGAATCCAGAGCTTTCAGGATGAACAACTTAAAGCGCTAGGCCGCATTCATAGTGGTGCTGAAGCTAAGCGCGCTGTCCAGATTGCCTTAGATCACTTTAAGTCTGTGAATTTAGATCTCATGTACGGATTGCCCAATCAAAGTCTTGAGGCTGCAAGGTCCGATGTTGAAACTGCACTTTCATTTAAGACTCCTCACCTCTCTTTCTACAACCTCACGCTTGAACCCAATACTTATTTTGCTAACTTTCCGCCAAGCTTACCCAGCGATGATGAGATCGATGCCATCTTCGAGCAAAACATAGACCTGCTTACCAAGGCAGGCTACAAGCGTTACGAAGTTTCTGCTTATGCCAAGAAAGATCAAGAGTGCAAACATAATTTGAACTACTGGCGCTTTGGTGATTACATCGGTATTGGTGCCGGCGCCCATGGCAAGATTTCTTATCCGGGAAAAATTACCCGCCAGGTTCGAGAACGACATCCAGAAACCTATATGCAGGCGATGGAGACTAAAGGCAAAGCCCTGATTGAGTCTCGTGAAATTACTTCCAAAGATCTTCCCTTTGAATTTATGCTCAATGCCTTAAGACTCTCTGATGGTGTTGATACCAATACCTTTAGTGAGCGGACTGGCTTACCCTTGAGCGTTATCAGTAAAGGCCTTGATGAAGCCTGTAAAAAGGGTTTATTAGATGAGAACCCAAGCAAGCTCAAGGCGACTGCTTTGGGGCTGCGCTACTTAAATAATCTTCAAGAAATGTTCTTGGACTAGGTAGCTTGCTGGTACTTACTGATTCGCTATTACTTGCCACTCCAAACCGGTGGCTCACCTTTTAAGAAAGAAGCAACTCCGTTTTTAAAATCGTCACTGCCATAGGTTTCACGGATGAGGTCTTGGCAATCCGGTAATTGGCTTGCAATCATTCTGGCCATTGTAAGCTTGCTGGCTTTTTGCGTAATTGGAGCCAGCTTTCCTAAACGCTCAGCCAAAGCATCCGCCTCTTTGCCGAGTTGCTCTTGATCATATGTAGCCAGTAAATAACCCTGAGCGAGTAACTCGCTGGCAGGAATCATTTCAGCCAAGAGCAGCATGCGCCTCATAATATTCATACCCATGTGAGCAGCTAACCAAGCGATATTGCCAGGATATAAGCAATTTCCGAGGGTTCTTGCAATAGGTACGCCAAACTTTGCTTCTGGCGTAGCAATCCTAAAATCACAGCAAGTTGCAATTGCCAAACCACCGCCCACCGCCATGCCATCGATGACCGCAATCGTTGGAATTGGGAGTGATGCCAAAGGATTTAAATAGTCGTGTATAGCTTCTTCATAACGCACGCCATCCTCGCCATTTTTAAAGCTAGAAAATTGCGCAATATCACTTCCAGAGACAAATGACTTGCCACCTGCTCCGCGAAAGATTGCAACGCGGATATTAGAATTATTGGCAATATCTAAGCAAATAGATTTAAGGCTCTCGTACATGCCAACAGTCATGGCATTGCGTGCCGCAACATGGTCGAAAGTAACGTAAGCAAACTTACCCTGAAGCTCTATCGTTACTTGGGCCACCTTAGCCTCTTGATCTATTTGCGTCATTGTTAAAACTTATTCCGCCTTAATGTTCAAGCTTTTAACCAAGCGTTGGTACTTAGCAAGTTCGCCGGCCAAGAACAGACTGAATGCGGCAGGAGTTGCGGGGCCTTCTGGTTGTAAACCTTGTGCATCTAGAGTCTTTTTAATCTGCGGATCGGCCATCGCTGCTTTCACAGCTTGATCAATCTTATTCACTACCGCTGGATCCATGCCTTTTGGACCCATGACGGAATACCAGTTGGTTACGTCAAACCCTGTGATACCCACTTCATTAAAGGTCGGCACATTCGGAAGAATTGCCAAGCGTTTTGGGGTCGATATCGCCAATGCTTTTAAGCTGCCGTCTTTAATCTGCTGCAAGTTGGGTGGCAAAGTATCAAAGTTCATTGTGATCTGACCGCCGAGCAAATCAATAATAGCTTGGCCACTACCTTTATAAGGAACGTGATTCATTGAAATGCCAGCAATTTTTGAGAAGAGTGCTCCAGCCAAATGTTGTGTGCTACCAATACCCGATGAGCCATAAGTCATCTGCCCCGGGTTTGCTTTAGCCAGTGAAATTAATTGCGCAACGGAGTTCACAGGCAAAGATGCTTTTACAACCAATACGTTTGGTACATAACCCAAATAAGTGATCGGTGTGAAATCTGTCGCAGGATTGTATTGCACGTTGGTTAATACAAAGGGTGCAATCGCATTTGAATTGGAGTGGCCCATTAGCAAGGTATAGCCATCGGGATTGGATTTAGAAACCTGATCGGCAGCAATAGTACCCGCAGCACCAGACTTATTTTCTACGATCACGCTTTGACCCAAGAGCTCGCCCATCTTTGGTGCGATGGCTCTAGCCACAATATCGGTGCCGCCACCTGGAGCAAAGCCCACAATGAGACGGATTGGCTTAGTAGGAAAAGCTTGTTGAGCTAACGCAAAGAATGGCACACAGCAAAGCGCAGTAGCAATCAGACCTTGAAGGGCCCACTTTGGCAATCGAAGCAACATACAGTCTCCAAATCTAGTTTTAATTGTCTTTGATACTATTAGACATTCATTCTAAACATATAAAAACAAACGAGACAATGACGAAAACACCTACTCAACCTGATTTAACGGGATCCACTAGACCCCTACCTCTTGCTGGCGTGCGTGTGTTGGACGTTAGTCAAGTCATGGCTGGCCCTTACTGCTGCATGCTTCTAGCCGACTTAGGTGCCGATGTCATCAAGATAGAGCCCCCCGGTACGGGTGATCAAACCCGAGGAGCGATGGGATTCAAGATGAAAGGCTCAGATAGCATGGGCTTTCTCAACATGAACCGCAATAAGCGGAGTCTAACGCTTAATCTCAAAACCGATGCAGGTAAAAAAGTCTTCTTTGAGTTGGTAAAGACTGCAGACATCCTAGTAGAAAACTATCGACCAGGTGTCATGAAAAAACTGGGTATTGACTACCCTTCTCTGCAAGCCATTAATCCTGGCTTAGTCTATGCCAGTATCTCCGGCTTTGGTCAAACAGGTCCGTGGGCAGATCGACCTGGTTTTGATTTAATGGCCCAAGCAATGTCAGGCGTAATGAGTGTGACTGGTTATCCCGATGGGCCCCCAGTAAAAGCGGGTGTTCCAGTAGCGGATATTGGTTGCGCCCTCTTTGCTGTTTACGGAATCTTATCTGCGTATATTGGCAAAACCAAAACCGGTGAAGGTCAATTTATTGACGCTTCTTTATTTGACTCTGCTTTGGCATTTTCAATCTGGGATACAGCGCAATACTGGGGGACTGGAGTTGAGCCGTACAAATTAGGTACCGCAAATCATATGAGCGCACCCTACCAAGCCATGAAGGCCTCTGACGGCTACTTTGTGATGGGTGCTACCAATCAGAAGTTATGGAAACTTCTTTGTGACAAGATTGCCCGCCCCGAATTATTTGAAGATGCGCGTTTCAAAACCAATCCGCTGCGCTTGGCCAATCGATTAGAGCTTGCAGCCGAACTAGAGAAAACCTTCCTTACTAAAGCGAGTCATGAGTGGGTTGATGATCTTCTAGCGGCAGGCATTCCGGCTGGTCCTATTAACACCTACCCAGAGGCATTTGATAGCGAACATGGTCGTCATCGAAAAATGCGGATGGAAATTGATCATCCGATTGAAGGAACTGTTCCTAATATTGGCTTTGCAGTCAAGCTGATGGGTACGCCACAGCAAGTACGCAAACATCCCCCTCTATTGGGCGAACATACCAGCGAAGTGTTGGCGGAAATGGGAATCTCAGGCGATGAGCTGAAGGCACTAGAGGCTGGTGGTGCGTTTGCACCGTAAGCGCTTCTAATTTACCGCAGACTATTCACCTGCAGTAATCGCCATCTCTTGAGCGGCAAAAGGATCTTTTGCTGTCTTTGGCAAGGGCTTTGCCTCTGGTTTATTGGCCTTAGTACCAGGCATTAACTCAAAATCGGGGGTAAAGATAGTCAGAGTACTTTTGAGTTGATCAAAGGATTTGCGATCGCCATCAAACTTCGCCTTACCCTCGGACAGCAGAGTTTCAAAAGTAGTTTGGCCACCCATCACACGCTCAAGATCACTGCGGTTTAGGGTGATGCTGAGATTGGGATTTTTAGCTTGTTGACCCTTGATGTTGGTAAGGGTGGAGTTACTCATCTCAATGACGAACTGCTCGCCATTATCTGGTGTGGATAGGTTAATGATGAATTTCATACCAGCGGCTTTTTTACTATCCATACTAATGGCCAAAGAATTGAGCCACAGCTCTGTTGTCATTGCCTTAATCATGTCCGGACCATTGGATTTTGGAGAGGCGCCGCCAGGCATACCATGACGTAATTCATAGGCAGCACCAAGGAAACTATTGCGTACGCTAGGGCTTTCCTTTTGGTAGCCAATTTGCTCAAAGATATCGGCTAGCAAATCTTTTGCCGCAGCATTATTGGGTTGTGCATAAACTAACTTGTTAACGATCTCCATGGCTTGGCGATACTTGCCTTGTTTATAGAGCTCTTTTCCCTTGGCCATGATCTTGGCCGATCCACCCATCATCTCAACATAAAGCGGGGCAGAGTCTTTAGGTGATAAAGGAATCAAGGTAGCAGGATTCGCATCCCAGTAACCGAGATAACGATTTATCACTGCCCGACTATTGTGCTCCTCTGAGCCATGATAGCTGTGAGCAGCCCATTGCGACTTTAGACTTTCTGGTTGCCTGTAAATGTTATGGACTTCGTTAATAGTCACGCCATTATTTGCAAGGTGTAGTACTTCATTATTTAAATGGGCATAACTATCCCGTTGAGTGCGCATCACTTCTTGAATGCGCTCATTGCCCCAACGCGGCCAGCTGTGTGAAGCAAACATCACGTCAGTTTCGTTGCCGTAACGATATAGAGCGTTATTAATATTTTTAGACCAAGCTAAGGCATCCCTTACCAATGCGCCACGTAAGGTGTAAATATTGTGAATCGTCCCAGTGATATTTTCAGCGGCCCAGAATGCTTTAAATTGGGGGAAATAAGTATTCATCTCCGCGGGCGCTTCAGTGCCTGGCGTATTTTGGAATTCCATCTCAATGCCATCAACCATCATTTTTTCAAATGGCTGATTAACATAGGTGTTTGGTTCAATCAAACCTAAGTTGCCAGCAGCAGTATTCTTACCAATCGATTGATCCACATGCCCAAAGGGACTGCGGGGCAACAACACTCCATATTGAAAGTACATCCGGCGGGTCATTGCATTACCGGCATACACGTTTTCAGCAACGGCGTGATCCATAAATCCAGCAGGTGCAATTACTTTAACCTTACCACTTTTGACATCAGCCTCATCCACTACTCCACGCACGCCACCAAAGTGATCCCCATGGGAATGGGAATACACCACAGCCACTACAGGACGTTTACCAAGCTTTTCATTTACAAGCTCCATCGCAGCTCTAGCAGTTTCTTTGGCGGTGAGTGGGTCAAACACAATCCAACCTGTATTGGTTTTAACAAAACTAATATTTGCCAGGTCAAAGCCGCGAACTTGATAAATCTTTTCGGGCACCACTTCATAGAGACCGTAGCCCATATTGAGGATCGCCTGGCGTTGCAATGATGGATGAACGCTATCAAAATCTTTGCCTTGCAATAAGAACTCATAGCTACCCATATCCCAGGCAACATTCCCAGCGTCCGCCATGATGGTCTTATAGGCAGGAGCAGCTATGAACCCTTTTTTAGACTCCTCAAAGTCACGCTGATCATCAAAAGGTAATGACTTGCGCAAGCCATTCTGAAGCTCTACTGTATAGCTTGATGGCGCCATGCCTTTAGCATCAAAATGCTTGCCTTGCATTGCACCTGGATCGGCCACCACTCCACCGCCACCAGCAGCAAAAACAAATCCCGAAGTTAAAAGAGATGCTACAAGAGCGAGTTTCGTAAAGGTAGTTTTCATTTTGTAAGCCTAGCGATCAATATAGATTCAATAATAGGATTGGTAAATGGCAAGCCTATGACTTAGCTGAACCAAATTTTGAGGTCTTCATAACCGAATCGTACAACGACTAGCCTAATTCCGAGATAAATACTTATAGATTCTTATATGACCTTTCTGAAATAAGAAGCCCTTACAATAAAGAGAATCAATTTATTTTAGAAAAATATATGCGTTTATCTTCATTTGCAGCCTGCATCGTAGTGTCTCTTAGTCTTTTGGGCTGCTCTGCTCTGGAACGCAAATCTGCTGTCCCAGCCCAATCCTTAAGCAAAGCTGAAATAGCCGGTTTACCAAGCGTTCGCTACCTGATATCAACACAGGCGGGTGTAGATGCGCTAGTGGCTGATGCCACTCAAGTTGAGGCCGGTCGAGGTAAAAATGCATTCCAGGGCGATGCCAACTACTTGGCTCTTTCTGGCGGCGGTGATGATGGAGCCTTTGGCGCTGGTCTTTTAGTTGGATGGTCCAAACAAGGATCTAGACCGTCTTTTAATTTAGTCACCGGCATCAGTACTGGCGCATTAATTGCCCCATTTGCCTATCTTGGCAAAGATTATGACCCGGCCCTGAAGCAGGTTTACACGAACATCAACCCCCAAGATATCTTTATTAATCGCGGCATCATATCGGGAATATTTAGCGATGGCCTAGCGGACTCCACTCCACTCTATCAATTGATAGCCAAATATGTTGATGCAAATTTTCTCAAGAAAATTGCTTATGAATACAACACGAATGGTCGCTGGCTGTTGATTGGTACAACGAATATTGACGCTGGTGTACCTGTTGCCTGGAATATGGGGCGTATTGCTAGCGTAGGTACACCAGAAGCCATCGAACTCTTTCGCCGCATTATGTTGGCATCTGCATCAATCCCGGGAGCATTTTCTCCAGTGATGTTTGATTTCCTGGTGGACTCACAAGCATTTCAAGAAATGCATGTAGATGGAGGCGCAAGCACGCAGGTATTTTTATACCCCTCTGCAGCAGTGCAAAGAGCCAATGAGTTGGGCCTCAAGCGCCGCAGCAATCGACAGGCCTACATCATTCGAAATTCGAGATTAGATCCTCGCTGGAATGAAACTGAACGCCGCACTTTAAGCGTTGCAGGTCGCGCGATCTCTCAACTGATTCAGACCCAAGGTATTGGCGACCTCTATCGTATTTATGCCATGACCAAGTTCGATCATGTTGGCTTTAACCTTGCATACATTGGTTCGGACTTTAATGAGCCACATCAGGAAGAGTTCGATACTAAGTATATGAATGCTCTATTTCAATATGGCTATGAGCATGGCCTGAAAGGTTATCAATGGAGCAAGTATCCACCAGGATTTAATGGTGCATTTGATACTGATGGTGAAAAGATGACTCTGAAGAAAAAACCACTTTAAGCTTTAAACCTTGCTGTAATACCTCAATCACAATTATTTTTTTCTTAAAAAGACTGGGATGTAGACATCTTCTTCATGGTGATCAATTCTTGTCGAAGCAGAATGAGGTCTATTCAATTTTTCTAACTCAACATCTAAGGCCTTTGCATATTTATCAGCATGACTTAATGTATCTGCTGCTACCTGCTTAAATCCAAGCAGCTCACCACTCTCAATGCGAACGAGATCATGAATACCTAATCCACTTGAAACTGAAAGTGCGGCCAAAGTCAGACCACGCCTCTCTCGTGCATTACGAAGATGCTTACCAACCGCCCTGAAGGATTGAATTTCTGCTAAGTTCATAAAAGCCTCAACAAATACAGGCCTCTATCCTCTGCCCCAAGTTGGAGCCAGTCAATTAGCCCTTAGGCTAATGAAACACAGATAAAGAAAAAACCACCCTAAGGTGGTTTTGGATACTTATTTTGGCGGAAGAGGTGAGATTCGAACTCACGGAGGACTTTCATCCTCGCCAGTTTTCAAGACTGGTGCATTCAACCGCTCTGCCACTCTTCCATTAGTGTGAATCTCGGTTGGATCCAAGCCCTAGATTATAAAGAACTTTTGATTTTCTCTTCTAAATACCTAGCTATGGCAATGCTGGAGGTTAAACCTGGGGACTCAAAGCCATATAAGTTATAGAGGCCTTGGAGGCCATGGTCTTGGGGTGAATTGAAACAAAAGTCTCCAGCCGGGGTATTTGGCGGCACTATTTTCGCCCTCACCCCTGAATAATCGGGCTGCAAAGAACCATCTTTGAGTTCTGGCCAATAGCGGCGGACTGCCTCATAAAAATCTTCACCTCTTTTAGGGTCAACGGTGTAATCAATTTGCTCTTCGTTTTCAATATCAAGCCATTCGACGTCAGGGCCAAACTTAGCTTGCCCACCCATATCTAAAGTGAGGTGCACACCAAGACCGCCAGGTTCTGGAATCGGATAAATCAAATGGGTAAAAGGCGATTTACCCGAAAGTGAAAAATAATTCCCTTTTGCAAAGTAAGCTTTGGGTATGTGACCTTCTTCTAGGCCTGCAATTTTTTGGGCAACTGCCGGCGCGCTCATGCCCGCGCAATTGATGAAGAGCTTGGTTTGCAGCTTCATACCATCAGGACCGCCAATTTCCAACTCAAAACCACCTTCTGCACCAGGCCCAATCGGCTTTGCACTGATCAGCGGTGAGTGATAGGCAATCATGCCACCAGCATCTTCAAAGCCACCCAGGAGCGAGAGCATGTAGCCATGACTATCAATAATGCCTGTACTTGAAGAGAGTATTGCCGCAGAACATTTGAGCTTGGGCTCCAGTTGCTTTGCCTCTTCACCGGAAATCATCTTAATTTCTGGTACACCATTATTTTGTGCTTTATAGAGAATTGCTTGAAGATCATCAATCTGAGAATCATCAGCGACGATGAGCTTGCCATAAGGCTGCGTTGCTACTTGATGGCTACGACAATACTCATAGAGCAGTCGATTGCCCTCAACACATAGCTTTGCTTTGAGAGAGTCTTTTGGATAGTAGATACCAGCATGAATGACTTCACTGTTACGAGCACTACTAACCGTCCCAAAAGAGCCTTCTCTCTCTAGCAGGATCGTTTCACGGCCTTGAAGGGCCATTTCTCGCGCAACAGCCAGGCCAACCACCCCGGCACCAATCACGACACAGTCAACTTGCTCCATTTATTTGTTTTGCTTTCCACTCATTACTAGGAATATACCGAAATCCTGGCATTTTCAGTGTTTTGAGGAATTTAGGGGGTCCTTCTTGATAAAATCCAAGAATGTCTTCAAGACCAGTAAATTCATTAAAAAACACCCCAGAAGGTGTTCATGTGGCCGTTGATGTGGTGCTAGATACCGCTTATCAAAATATCAGTACGGCACAGTGGGATGAGCTGTTCTCATTTGCTCGCAAATCCAAGCTTGAAGGGTTTATTGCTGATCTGTTTGCCGGCAAGCATATTAATCTCAGCGAGGATCGCCCTGCGCTTCACTCTGCATTACGCAATCTTTCCAAGTCACCAGTCATGTTGGATGGCAAAGATGTCATGCCGGCTGTTGCGGATGTGTGGCACCGGATTGAAGCCCTTTGCAACAAATGGCTGGGTGTCACTGATGTCATTCATATTGGCATTGGTGGCTCTGACTTTGGCCCGCGTTTAGCAATAGAGGCTTTAGCCCACGTTCCCGGTATTGAAAGCCGCGGTATGCGGATGCACTTCTTAGCCAATATTGATACTGCTGAGCTAGCACGTATTCTGGATCGCGCTCAGCCCAACAGCACCCGCGTCATTATTGTTTCTAAATCATTTACCACTTTAGAAACGACCATGAATGCCAAGGCCGTAGTCAACTGGTTAAAAGATAATGACTGCACCAAGGGTCAAATCTCCAATTCTTTGTTTGCAGTCACTGCTAATGTTCCTGCTGCCAAAGAGTTTGGTGTCCAGGTTGACAATATTTACCCTTTTTGGGACTGGGTTGGCGGTCGTTATTCAGTATGGTCTGCCGTTGGTCTACCCATCGCTTTGCAATATGGCTTTAAGGCCTTTGAAGAATTTTTGGCTGGTGCTCATGCAATGGATTTGCATTTTAAGAATGCGCCGCTAGAACAAAATCTGCCAGTCATTATGGCTTTGGCTTTATTACATCAACAAGAAACTTGCAATATCAAGGCGTATGCAGCCATTCCTTATGCGGATGCCTTGGATTGGTTTCCGAAGTGGTTGCAACAGCTTGATATGGAGAGTAACGGTAAGTCTGTTGATCGTGAAGGCAAGCCAGTCAAGCACTCTTCACCAATAGTCTTTGGTAGCGCAGGCAGCAATGCCCAGCATTCCTACTTTCAACTTCTGCACCAAGGAACAGATGTCGTTCCGATTGATTTCATTGCGGTACGTAAACCGATGAGCAATCGTGCTGAGGCTGTTGCACATCACCGTATCTTGCTATCCAATTGCCTGGCTCAAGCCCAGGCTCTAGCGCATGGCAAAAAAGCTGAAAATCCAAACGATGTTTACCCTGGTCATCGACCAAGCAACTTACTGCTTCTGCCAGAACTCAATGCGTTCTATTTAGGAGCATTGCTAGCTCTTTATGAAAACCGTGCTGTGAGTCTTGGTGCTCTTTGGAATATCAATAGTTTTGATCAACCAGGTGTTGAGTACGGCAAGGTCTTAGCGAAGCCGATTGAAAAGGCGCTGCTTGATGGCTCTCCTGTGGCAGCAAATAACAATATTGATGCTGTCACCGCCGCGCGTATTAATTTATTGAACAGTTAGGATTTACCGTGCAACTATCACCATCCATATTTAAGGCCTATGACATCCGCGGCATTATCGATGAGACTTTAGATCCATCGATTGCGAAACTCATTGGGCAAGCTTTTGGCTCAGAGATGCGCGAGCTTGGTGAAACCGAGGTCGTCATTGGTAGAGATGGTCGCCTATCTGGCCCATCTTTAATCGGAGCCCTCACCGAAGGTTTGCTATCCACGGGCATTAATGTCATTGACTTAGGAATGGTTGCGACGCCTATGGTGTACTTTGGCGCCAACCAAACCCTAGATGGCAAAAAGCCCAAGTCCGGCATCATGATTACCGGTAGCCATAACCCACCAAATTACAACGGCTTCAAAATGGTTTTAGGTGGCGCCGCGATTTACGGAGATCAGATTCAGGCTTTACGAAAACGCATTGAAGCTAAGCAATTTGTAAATGGCGATTCTAGTACCTTTGGCAGTCGCTCTACTTTTGATATTTTCCCAATGTATCTAGAACGGATTGTTGGCGATGTGAAATTAGCCCGCCCCATGAAGATTGCAGTTGATTGTGGCAATGGTGTGGGTGGCGCATTTGCCGGTAAACTATTCAGAGCTTTAGGCTGCGAAGTGCAAGAGCTCTTTTGTGAAGTCGATGGTCATTTTCCAAATCACCATCCAGATCCCGCACATATTGAGAACTTACAAGATCTGATTCAGAACCTGCGGACTACAGATAATGAGTTAGGCCTTGCCTTTGATGGCGATGCCGATCGCCTAGGGGTTGTGACCAAAGATGGTCAAGTGATTTTCCCAGACCGCCAAATGATGCTCTTTGCCAAAGATGTACTCTCGCGCAACCCTGGCGGGCAGATTATTTATGACGTCAAGTGCACCCGTAATCTAGCAACTTACATTAAAGAACACGGTGGCGAGCCGCTGATGTGGAAAACAGGCCACTCTTTAGTTAAAGCCAAGCTCAAAGAAACTGGTGCTCCACTTGCTGGGGAAATGTCTGGCCACATCTTCTTTAAGGACCGTTGGTTTGGTTTTGATGACGGGCTATATACAGGAGCGCGTTTATTGGAGATCCTCTCTCAAGAGAGAGATCCAAATAAAACCTTGAATGACTTACCTAATGCCATTTGCACCCCTGAATTGCAGCTGCCTTGCTCTGAGGGCGAACCTTTTGCATTACTGGAGAGCATTAAAGCCAACGCCAAATTCCCCAGCTCGGAATCCATCAATACCATTGATGGCGTGCGCGTTGAATATGCCGATGGTTTTGGCCTCGCAAGGCCATCTAACACCACACCTGTTGTTGTCATGCGCTTTGAAGCAGATAGTGAAGCAGCGATTGCGCGCATTCAGGCGGAATTTAAAGCTGCTCTGTTGGCTGCCAAGCCAGATGCGAAGTTGCCGTTTTAGCTCCTCCACATAAATACGAAGGTTCGATTAAGATTTCGTATGAATTCAACCGTTAGCAGTCCAATAGCCTTTGATTACCCTCAGCAAGACTCTGCGGGGATAACCTGTACAGCCCAAGCCTGGGCAAAAGTCCCGCCCCACTTAGCCAACCCTGAAAAAGCAGCTGTGATTACCCGTATTAAGCAATTGCTAGTAGAGAAAGATGCTACTTTGGTTGCTCACTACTATGTCGACGGCGATATTCAGGACCTAGCCATGGAGACTGGGGGTTTTGTTGCTGACTCCTTAGAAATGGCACGCTTTGGCAAGAATCACCCCGCCAAGAATTTAATCGTTGCGGGTGTCCGTTTCATGGGGGAGTCAGCTAAGATTCTCAGTCCAGAAAAACGTGTTTTCATGCCCGACCTAGAAGCCACTTGCTCTTTAGATTTAGGTTGTGATGCAAAAGAATTTGCTGCTTTTAGATCTATGCATCCTGATCGCGTAGTGGTGGTCTATGCCAACACAAGCGCTGCAGTGAAAGCACAAGCTGATTGGATGGTAACTAGTTCCTGTGCACTTGCCATCGTGCATCAACTTAAAGTCGAAGGTCAAAAGATTTTGTGGGCACCTGATCGCCATCTGGGTCGCTATATTCAAGAACAGACTGGCGCAGATATGCTGTTGTGGAACGGCGCTTGTATTGTTCATGATGAATTTAAAGCTGCTGAACTAGAAGTCTTAAAGGCATCACATCCAAATGCCATGGTGTTAGTTCATCCGGAGTCTCCACAAGCAGTAGTCGATTTGGCTGATGTTGTTGGCTCTACTTCAGCCATGATCAAAGCAGTCGTTGAAGGTAGCGCCACTGAATATATTGTTGCTACCGACAATGGAATATTGCATCGCATGCGTCAATTAGCCCCAAACAAGAAATTGATTGAGGCACCCACAGCTGGCAATAGCGCTACCTGCAAGAGTTGCGCTCACTGCCCTTGGATGGCCATGAATGGTTTACAAGGGATCTTAGATTGTCTTGAGAATGCCTCTGGTGAGATCTTCATTGAAGAGCTTGTTCGAGCAAAGGCATTAACCTGCATTGATCGCATGCTCGACTTCACTAAGAGTCACCCCGATCTCCTTGCCAAAGCACAGCATGGCTTTGTAAAAAATATTGGTGCCGCTTAGTCTCTTTTTGATAGCCTCTTCTTGAAAATATCTTTTTATATTGGTCTTGCATGTTTGAATACAACGAATCTCTAGAGCAGGCCCGTCAGCGCAACATTCATGATGCCCTAATGGAAGATATTGGCAAAGGTGACTGGACTGCAAAGCTGGTGCCCAATAAAATAGTTCAAGCACAATTGATCGTACGCCAAGATGCGGTACTGTGTGGGGTAGATTGGTTTGAGGGGACTTTGAAAAAGTTAGACCCCAATGCTAAAGTTACATGGCATTACATAGAAGGCGATCTGATGAAAGCCGATACCAAAGTTTGCGATATTGAAGCTGACTCACAAGCCCTACTCTCTGCTGAGCGTACTTGTATCAATTTTTTACAGACGCTTTCTTGGACGGCCAGCATTACCCGTCAACATGTGGAGGCAATTGCAGGTGTTAGCCCTAACTCCAAAGGTTGTGCTGTACTAGATACTCGCAAGACCATTCCGGGTTTACGACAGGCCCAAAAATATGCTGTACGTGTTGGTGGCGGCCAGAACCAACGCCTTGCATTGTGGCATGGCATTCTCATTAAAGAAAATCATATCGCCGCAGCTGGCAGCGTGACTGCTGCCCTGAGAAATGCTCAAGCTCTGAATGCTGGAGTTGATATACAGATTGAGGTCGAAAACTTTGCTGAACTGGAAGAAGCGCTAGCGGCTGGAGCGAAGAGTATTCTGATTGATAACTTCACCAATGATCAAATGAAGCAAGCAGTCGCAATGACTAATAGCCGCGCCTTACTTGAGGCTTCTGGTGGCATTAATCTTGATCAGATGCGCTCCATTGCTGCCACTGGGGTGGATCGCATTTCTCTTGGCAAGCTTACCAAAGATGTCCATGCTGTAGATTTTTCAATGCGCATTTTGTAACGCTCTCCATGCCAGTACTTGGCTGACAAACTTTTCAAACCCCGCTGATATTCAGTGGGGTTTTTTGTTTCTAGACTCAAACCCATATATTGATTGGGTTAAATGCCACTTTTTTCTCAATTTATGTATTGACATTAATTATTGATGTATTTACATTAATTGGGTGGATTGTTGAGTGAGTTTGATAAAGCAAAACGCGAGATCACTTTATTTGCGAGTGGTAAAGGCTAGCGAACTCGTTTAGGCAAACACATCAAAGAGGCAGTGTTAAAGGAAGCTCTTTAGATCAATCTAGGTTTCTGGGTTTTCAGAATTTCCTTCTGCCTGAGGAGTCAATATCGTCGGATAAGAAACTGCCCAAGTGCCTGGATAGTCGCGACTATAGTGCAACCCCCTGCTTTCTCTTCGCATTAGTGCTGATCTCACAATCAGCTCGGCGCATTCTAGTAAGTTACGCAATTCAATCAGATCTCGCGTCACTTTAAAGTTAGCGTAATACTCTTGCACTTCATATCTGAGCAGTTTGATGCGATGTAAAGCACGCTCCAGTCTGCGGTTGGTTCTCACAATGCCAACATAGTTCCACATCAAGGAGCGCAACTCATCCCAATTGTGAGCAATGACAACTTGCTCATCGGCATCCTCAACTTGGCTCTCATCCCAAAGCGGTAATGTCGGCATCACAGGTGTTTTAAGTTCGGAGATATCTTCTGCTGCTGCCTTGCCAATGACTACGCACTCCAGCAATGAATTACTTGCTAGACGGTTAGCGCCATGTAAACCGGTATAAGTAGCCTCACCAACGGCATATAAGCCTGGTAGATCGGTTCTGCCTTTTAAATCAGTGACAACACCACCACAGGTATAGTGCGCAGCAGGTACCACTGGTATTGGCTCTTTTGTGATGTCCAAACCGAGACTTAAGCAGCGCGCATAAATCATTGGGAAATGCTCTTTGATGAAGTCTGTACCTAAGTGGGTTGCATCGAGATGAACGTAATCTAGGCCATGTTTTTTCATCTCAAAGTCGATTGCTCTAGCAACAATATCGCGTGGCGCCAATTCTTTCCGCTCATCATGCTCTGACATGAAGCGAGTGCCATCTGGTAATTTTAATAACCCACCCTCACCTCGCATAGCCTCAGTAATCAAGAAGGTGCGATCACTAGGGTGATACAAACAGGTTGGATGAAATTGAATAAATTCCATATTGCCCACACGGCAGCCCGCTCGCCAGGCCATCGCGATACCGTCGCCCGTAGCGGTATCGGGATTGCTGGTGTAACGGTAGACCTTACCTACGCCTCCTGTGGCTAGCACTACTGACTTCGCCTGGATGGTTTCAACGCGATTATTTTTAATATCTAGGGCATACACGCCGTAACAACGATTGGGTTTATTACGCTGTATCTTCGCGTCAAGTTGACGATTTGTGATGAGATCCAGAGCAATCCAATGTTCCAAAATACGAATATTTTGATGGGCTCTCGCCTTATCTAGTAACACCTCATGAATCGCCTTACCGGTTGCATCAGCAGCGTGCGCGATACGACGATGACTGTGGCCACCCTCGCGAGTTAAATGCAAGCCCATTGGCCCCGCCTCATCTGCTGTAAATGGCACGCCCTGCTCTACTAACCATTTAATCGCGTCAGCACTTTCTTCTGCGATAAAGCGTGCGGTTGATTCAACAACAAGACCAGCGCCTGCGTCAATAGTGTCAGCCACATGAGAATCAATGCTGTCATGCTCTTTGTCTAC
Source organism: Polynucleobacter sp. MG-5-Ahmo-C2 (assembly GCF_018687735.1). Taxonomy (NCBI): domain Bacteria; kingdom Pseudomonadati; phylum Pseudomonadota; class Betaproteobacteria; order Burkholderiales; family Burkholderiaceae; genus Polynucleobacter; species Polynucleobacter sp. MG-5-Ahmo-C2. The sequence goes on from NZ_CP061304.1 coordinate 1,019,794, forward strand.
CACCCCAACAATGCCGCCTTGCGCCCATGCGGTAGCAGCCTCTCCTAAGCCACGCTTAGCCATCAAGATCACCGGCTGGGATTCAGCCATGTGCAAAGCCACTGTTAAGCCAGCAAGTCCTGCTCCAATAATGAGGACGGGTAACTCAGCTTGCGCCTGGGAAGGGGTTGGTTTTGAACTGGCCATAGAGGGTTGATTCTACTGGGCAAATCAATTTGGTGAGGCAACAGTAAAAAGGCTCCATCTTGGAAGCTTTTTTACTGTGATCAATCGCGCTTAGATATTAACGCTTAGCTTCGATCCACCTGGAGCATTGGTTCCATAGCCCATAATCTTTGCCGCCTCGCCGCCCTTAGCGAGCTTCACTGCGCAATACTTAAACTCTGGAATCTTGCCAAACGGATCTAGAGCAGGATTGGTAATCAAGTTTGCTGCGGCTTCATAGTAGGCAAATGGAATAAAGACTACCCCTTTTGGAGTGCCATCATCTCTTCGCACATGAATACCTACCTCACCACGACGAGACTGAACGGTAATGACATCACCTGCAATGACGCCTAGTTGAGTCATATCTTCACCATTCATGGATACAGTAGCCATTGGCTCAATCGCATCAAGCACTGTCGCACGGCGAGTCATACTGCCGGTATGCCAATGCTCTAATTGACGTCCGGTAATGAGAACAAATGGATATTCACCATCAGGTCTTTCATTGGCAGGGATGATATCAGCCGGTACCAGCTTCACCTTACCATCTGGTGTGGCAAAACTATCATCAAAGACGATAGGACGACCTGGGTCTTCTGCAGAAAGACATGGATAGGTGACGCTAGATTCTTTCTCGAGGCGCTCCCAAGTGATTCCCTTAATTGCACCATGCATGGCTTGGCGCATCTCCTCATAAACCTCAGCAACGCCATCATCAGCGCCTTGGTAATTCCAATTCAAACCCATCTGCTTAGCAATTTCTTGGATGATCCACAGATCAGGCTTGGCATCACCCGGAGGATTGATGGCCTTCTTGCCCATCTGTACCATGCGGTCAGTATTGCTTGCAGTACCAACCTTTTCTGGCCAAGCACTCGCTGGCAATACAACGTCAGCAAGTAAAGCGGTTTCAGTCATGAAGATATCTTGCACCACCAAGTGCTCAAGAGATGCCAAAGCATGACGAGCATGATTCAGATCTGGATCACTCATTGCAGGATTCTCACCCTCGACATACATGCCACGAATCTTATCGGGATCGCTATCGGGCGCAGTAATCTTGTGCATGATTTCTACAACGGTGTAACCAGGCTTTTTATCAAGCGGTGTATCCCAGAACTTCTCAAACCAAGCATGTGCCTCTGGATTATCAACACGCTGATAATTCGGGAACATCATCGGAATCAATCCAGCATCACTGGCGCCCTGGACGTTATTTTGACCGCGCAATGGATGCAAGCCAGAACCTGGTTTACCAATTTGACCTGTAATGCTGACAAGGGCAATTAAGCAACGCGCATTATCAGTGCCATGAACGTGCTGGCTAACACCCATGCCCCATAAAATCATTGCTGACTTGGTAGTGGCAAATTCTCTAGCAACCTCGCGCAATGTCTCTGCCGGAATGCCGCATATTGGCGCCATGGCTTCAGGGCTATATCCCTTAATATTTTCTTTTAAAGCTTCATAGTTATTGGCGCGGTTCTGAATAAACTCTTGGTCTGCTAAACCTTCCTCAATGATCGTATAGATCATGGCATTCAGCATTGCTACATCAGTGTCTGGCTTAAATTGCATCGTGCGCCAAGCATGTTTGCTAATCTCAGTCATACGCGGGTCACACAATACAATTTTCGCACCACGTTTAGCGGCATTCTTAAACCAAGTTGCAGCCACCGGATGGTTTGCCGTTGGATTGGATCCAATCAACATAATTAAGCTGGAATGCTCAACATCATTTACCTGGTTACTTACTGCACCAGAACCAACGCCTTCTAAAAGCGCAGCTACAGATGAGGCATGGCACAGACGGGTGCAATGGTCTACGTTATTGCTGCCAAATCCTGTGCGAACTAGCTTTTGGAATAAATAAGCCTCTTCATTACTGCCCTTAGCAGAACCAAATCCAGCCAACACTTTTAGGCCATGCTTGTCTTTGAGTTTTTTCAGGCCACCACCAGCAATCTCAAGCGCCTCTTCCCAAGTTGCCTCGCGAAAGATATTGGACCAATCTTGTTTGCCTTCGAGGAGAGCCTCATCTTTTGGAACACCGGTCTTACGAATCAGTGGCTTTGTTAAGCGCTGAGGATTATGGATGTAATCCATACCAAAGCGACCTTTCACGCATAGGCGATTATGGTTAGCGGGTCCATCACGACCTTCTACGCTCACAATCTTTTCATCTTTAACGTTGTAAGTGATCTGGCAACCCACACCACAGAATGGGCAAACAGAATCGACCTTACGATCAACAGTCTGCGAACCAATTAGGCCTTTGGGCATCAATGCGCCAGTCGGGCAGGCTTGCACACACTCACCACAAGCAACGCAGGTACTATCACCCATTGGGTCATTAAGGTCAAACACGATTTCGCTATGGCCGCCACGCATAGCGTAACCAATCACATCATTCACCTGCTCTTCACGACAAGCGCGCACGCAACGATTACATTGAATACAAGCATCCAGATTTACAGCCATCGCCGGATGCGATACGTCATTTGCTACTTTCTCACGACGTAATGCTTTGAGCTCTGGTCGAACCGCCACATCCAGTCGTGCTGCCCAGGTGCTGAGTTCGCCATGTTGATTTTTTTGCTCTTCTTCTTTGCTGTCTCCAACCCACTTAAATCCTTCGTCTGGCATGTCCGATAACAACATTTCCAGAACTAGCTTTTGACTCTTTAAAGCGCGTTCACTATTAGCCTTCACTTCCATGCCTGGAGTGGCGCTTCTGCAGCAGCTCGGAGCCAATGTACGTTCGCCGTTGATTTCTACTACGCACGCACGGCAATTACCATCAGGGCGATAGCCATCCTTAAAACAAAGATGTGGAATATCAATGCCATGGCGCTTAGCCGCCTTCAGAATCGTCTCACCTTCATAGGAAACGATAGTCTTGCCGTCTAGCTTGAACTCGACAGTTTGCAATTCAAGTTCTTTTGGATTAGTTGGTGCGTTCATGTTTTTCTCGTGTTTCCCTATTTAAGCTACTTCCTTATGCAACTTCATTCGGGAAATATTTATGAATACAACGAATCGGATTTGGTGCTGCCTGACCTAGACCACAAATGGACGCATCGACCATTACGGTCGCTAAATCTTCTAAGATATCTTGATCCCAAGATTTGGCTTGCATGAGTTTTGCTGCCTTGCCCGTGCCAACACGGCATGGAGTACATTGACCGCAACTCTCGTGCTCAAAAAAGTGCATCACATTCAGCGCCATATCGCGCGCCTTGTCTTGATCACCAAACACCATCACTGCCGCTGAACCGATAAAGCAACCATAGGGTTGCAGAGTATCGAAGTCCAAGGGAATGTCATTCATAGTGGCAGGTAAGATACCGCCCGATGCGCCACCTGGTAAGTAACCGTAGAACTGGTGGCCATCTTGCATGCCGCCACAATACTCATCAATCAGCTCTTGAATCGTAATACCAGCTGGGGCCAATTTGACTCCAGGCTTCTTGACGCGTCCACTAACGCTATAACTACGCAAGCCCTTACGATCATGACGGCCATAGGAGCTAAACCATTCAGGTCCACGCTGCACAATATCGCGCACCCAGTACAAGGTTTCAAAGTTGTGCTCTAAGGTTGGGCGTCCAAATAAACCAACTTGTGCAATATACGGAGGGCGCATGCGTGGCTCACCACGCTTACCTTCAATACTTTCAATCATCGCGGACTCTTCACCGCAGATATAGGCACCTGCACCGCGGCGCAATTCAATCGTGGGCAACTTAAATGGAGGATCGGCTTTGAGTTTTTCTAATTCTTTTTCAAGCAACTCACGACAACCGTGATATTCATCGCGTAAATAAATATAGCAAGCATCGATACCCACAACATTAGCGGCAACCAATAATCCTTCTAAGAAACGATGTGGGTCACGCTCTAAATAGGTGCGGTCTTTAAATGTGCCTGGCTCACCTTCGTCAATATTGACGGCCATCAGTTTAGGCGCCACCTGATCTTTCACAATACGCCACTTGCGCCCTGCTGGGAAGCCTGCACCACCAAGACCACGCAAGCCTGAGCTCTCCATAGCTTTAATGATGCTCTCTGCATCACGCTTACCTTCGACAATTTCTTTTGCAAGCGCGTAACCGCCTTGAGCACGGTAGACTTCATAGCCAACATAGTCAGGGGATAATGCTTGATTTACGCCTTGTGGAGAAACGCCCTGCTCTGCTAGAGATGCTGGATCAAAAATGGCATCATCTTTTGCCATCGGCTGAGTAGTCATTTTATTGTTCACTGCCGCTTGCACTTTGTCGGTTGTTGCAAAAAGCACAGGATATTGGTGCACTACCGCTACAGGAGCCTGCTCACAGCGACCCACGCATGGTGCTGCAATCACTTTGACATTTGGGTTGCCCAAAATAGCCGGCAACTTTGCTAATAGATTTTGGGCGCCAGCTAACTCACAGGCAATGCCATCACAAACTCGGACAGTGATATCCGCAACTGCATCATTGCCGCGCACCACTTCAAAGTGGTGATAGAAAGTGGCTACTTCATATACTTCAGCCATCGGCAAATTCATCTCTTTTGCCAGGGCTACTAAATGACGATCATGCAAAGCGCGGTACTCATCATTTAACTTATGAAGATTTTCGATGAGCAAATCGCGACGTTCTGCTGCGGCACCAATGAGTTGTCGCACTTCTGCCAATGAAGCATCGTCCGCTTGACGACCTTTGAGTTTGCTCTTGCGCCGAATGGTCTCCCTCAAATCATCTGCAGTAGCGATAGCAACTGCTTTGACTTCTCCGGAAGGCTTTGGGTGATTCATAGTTTGTAGTCTCTAATTTTTATGCTTGTAATGCTATTTGGGGTTATGCGTTGAATACCCGGACAAGAAAGATTTTGCCCTGCTAGACATGCAAATAATCTTTTGATTTTGGGTTATTTCACCCCTCAAGTCCTTGACGGCGCTCAAGGGAATGAATTAAGGGTTTACCCTAGTATTAAATCACCGATGGGGAAGGTTTGTCGCCTGGAGGGTTGGAGTAATCCAGCTTACGCTCATACACGCGGGCTTTAAAGCAATCTTGATAACCTTTGCTACCAATCTGCCAGCCAATTGAGGTGCAGTCGTCTTGGGCTGCAGATTCAACAGAGCCACAGCCTGAAAGCATGGTCAAAGTAATAGCAGCAATGAAAATGAGTTGTTTTCTTGAATTCATAGCTCAAGTCTACTAGATTCTGACCTCAACATCGAGAGGAGCGCACCCCTTAGCCAACCCTGGGAAATATCTACTTGTGTTGATCGAGCAATATCCATAACAATCAAAAAGATTAGAGAACATTCCATATACCCGCAGGAGACTTTATGAAAAACCTAAAACAATCTATCGCAGCCCTTGGCATCTGTTGCGCCGCCCTCTTGAGCACAAATTCTGCTTTTGCCCAAAATGCAGATGGCTTTGTAGATCTGATTGATGGCGTTAGCCTAGAAGGATGGAACATTGTTGGCACTGCAAGCTGGACTATTGGTAACGGGCTCATTGTGGGAAATAAACCATCGGGCTTTTTGGTAAGCAATAAGACCTATACAAACTTCATCATCAAAGCCGAATTTTGGGCAGAGTCAAATACCAACAGCGGTATTTTTATACGCTGCCAAGACCCCAATAAACCCTCTCAATACACCTGCTATGAAATCAATATCTGGGATACGCGCCCAGAGCAAGCCTATGCTACTGGTGCGATCGTAGACCTTGCTAAGGTAAATCCTGTGCCCAAGGCTGGTGGGCGGTGGAATGTAATGGAGATTGTTGCCAATGGTTCGCACTTTAAGGTCATCCTCAATGGTGAGGTTACTGTGGCCGACGGGCAAGACAGTAAATATGCCAGTGGCCCTATTGCCATTCAATCGGCAGGCGGCGTAGTGAAATTTAGGAAACTCCAAATTAAGCCGCTTTAATTTACGAATACCTAAACACAAAGCCACCGATCGGTGGCTTTTTAATTCTAAATTACTGACTTATTTTTCCGGTGGAAATCCAACCTTCTGTTCCCACATATTATTAAAGACATGGATGACAGGCTTTTCATATACCCCTGCCTTGGTAAATGGCTCATCCTTTAACCAAGCATCAGCGTCCGCTCTACTTGGAAAGTCGATTGCCAATAAGCTGCCAACGACAGTGAGTCCATCCTCCGATGTCAAAGGACCAGCAAAGGCCATACGATGAGAAAGTTTTGCCAGGTAAGCACGATGTTCTGGCCTGACTTGCACCCGCAACTCAGATGTACCTGGACGGTCCATTAATAAGATAGCAAAAATCATACTGCCTCCATTCATTAATCAGTTTTGTTGATATTACGCTAAGCAATAAGGCTGTTGCTTTTCCCCATCAATTGCAGCTTTTTTAACGTTGGCGATAGACATGTCAAATGAAATTCATCAGACTGCGCACAACTTACGGATAAATGGAGCGACATAGTTAATCACCACATCAATGAAATCGCTCTCTGAGTCCTTGGGCCAAAAACCTAAACTCCTTGGAGGTAATGATGAAGATCCACCATTACGTTGCTGAAGATGATGAGTATTTTGATGAGTATGCTGATTCGCTGAAGTACCCTTTGTTAAAAGATCGCCTGGTTTGGCAGCACCATACTCGCAAAGAAATCTACCTGGAGTACAAAATATTTGATGATGACTGTGATTTTGATTACATCAAGTAGCAGGTAGGCTGGCAATAAAAAACCACCCGAAGGTGGTTTAGATACTGCTTGGCGGAAGGGGCGGGATTCGAACCCGCGGTAGGCTATTAACCTACGCACGCTTTCCAGGCGTGTGACTTAAACCGCTCATCCACCCTTCCGGAACCCACAATTATACGGTTCCTAAAAGGGTTTAGCTTCAAAAGCCTACAAAGACTCCTTCAGCTGGTCCAAAATCGCGGGGTTTTCCAAGGTAGAGGTGTCTTGAGTCACCTCTTCACCTTTAGCAATCACTCGCAAGAGACGGCGCATGATCTTGCCGGAGCGAGTCTTTGGCAAGTTATCACCAAAGCGCACATCTTTTGGCTTAGCGATTGGACCGATTTCTTTACCAACCCAATTACGCAATTCAGTCGCAAGCTTTTTAGCCTCTTCACCTGTTGGACGTCCGCCCTTCAGAACCACGAATACGCAAATCGCTTCGCCAGTAAGTTCATCTGGACGACCTACAACCGCCGCTTCAGCAACCAACGGATTAGCAACTAGGCAAGATTCAATTTCCATGGTTCCCATACGGTGACCTGAAACGTTCAACACGTCATCGATACGACCAGTAATTGTGAAGTAACCAGTATCTTTGTTACGAATTGCACCATCGCCCGCTAGGTACAAAGTGCCGCCCAATTCTTCCGGGAAATAAGACTTCACAAAACGATCAGCATCATTCCAAATCGTACGAATCATGGAGGGCCATGGACGTTTGACAACCAAGATACCGCCCTGGCCATTTGGAACATCTACACCAGCTTCGTCAACAATGGCCGCTTGAATACCAGGTAATGGCAATGTGCATGAACCTGGAATCATGGGTGTCGCACCGGGCAATGGTGAAATCATGTGGCCACCCGTTTCGGTTTGCCAGAAAGTATCGGTAATTGGACAACGTGATCCGCCCACATTCTCGTAGTACCACATCCATGCTTCAGGATTAATTGGTTCACCTACCGAACCCAAAAGACGCAAGGAAGATAAGTTGTAACTTTTTGGATGCACTGCTTCATCATTGCTTGATGCCTTAATCAAAGAACGAATGGCAGTTGGTGCCGTATAGAAAATACTGGCTTTATGTTTTTGGATCATGTCCCAGAAACGGCCAGCATTTGGATAGGTTGGCACACCTTCAAATACAATCTCAGTGGCGCCTACTGCGAGGGGGCCATAGGTAATGTAAGAGTGGCCAGTTACCCAACCAATATCGGCGGTACACCAGAACACATCATTTGGCTTGATATCAAAAGTCCACTTCATTGTGAGAATCGCCCACAAGAGGTAACCACCAGTTGAGTGCTGAACACCCTTTGGCTTACCTGTTGAACCAGATGTATAGAGAATAAATAAAGGATGTTCTGCGCTGACCCACTCTGGCTCACAAGTAGTAGCTTCATTAGCTACAACTTCTTGCATCCAAACGTCGCGGCCAGCTGTCATCGTGATATCAGCGCCAGTACGCTTACTAACAATCACATGCTTCACCTTAGGACACTCACCAGTGGAAAGTGCTTCGTCACAAATTGCTTTTAATGGCAATGCTTTGCCACCTCGGAACTGTCCATCAGAAGTAATCACTGCAACTGCACCAACATCCATAATGCGATCGCGCAATGCTTGAGCAGAAAAGCCGCCAAACACGACAGAGTGAATTGCGCCGATGCGGGCACACGCTTGCATGGCAACAATGCCGTCAATGGTCATCGCCATATAAATAATGACGCTATCACCAGACTTGACACCCATCTTGCGCAATGCATTTGCCATTTTGCAAACGCGCTCCAGCATCTCTTTGTAAGTGACCTTAGTAACGGTGCCGTCATCGGCTTCAAAAATGATGGCGGTCTTATCGCCTAAGCCAGCCTCTACTTGACGATCCAAACAGTTATATGAAGCATTGGTCGTTCCATCTTCAAACCACTTGTAGAAGGGAGCTTTGGACTCATCCAACACTTTGGTAAATGGCTTTTTCCAATAGATATTTTCTTTAGCAAGACGCCCCCAAAAACCGTCATAATCTTTGTTAGCCTCTTCACAGAGCTTGTTATAGGCTTCCATACCCGCTATCGCAGCACCCTTGACAAACTCAGCTGGCGGGTTAAAAACGCGGTTTTCTTGCTTTAATGGTTCCATGCTTCACAGCCCTCTATCAAATAATCAATAATCTATTTTTGCCAAAATGTCGCAAAATAATGGGTTTAGACCCTCAAGACCTTAGAAGATAAGTGAAAACACCCGGGATTTGCTCTATGGCAAACCCTTAAAATAAGCCAAACCCGCCAAATTAACTAAAAAACCATGACAAATATCAAACAAAACGACCTCATTCAAAGCGTTGCAGATGCGTTCCAGTTCATTTCTTACTACCACCCTAAAGACTTTATTGACGCTATGGGCAGGGCTTACGAACTTGAACAAGGGGCAGCTGCTAAAGATGCTTTAGCACAAATTTTGACTAACAGCAGGATGTGTGCCGAAGGCCATCGCCCGATGTGTCAGGACACTGGTATTGCTGTGGTGTTTTTAAAGATTGGCATGAATGTGCAATGGCCAGATGCCACGATGAGCGTTTCTGAAATGGTCAATGAAGGCGTGCGTCGCGCTTACCTTAATCCAGAAAATACGCTCCGTGCTTCAGTATTGGCTGACCCTGCCGGCAAACGTAAAAATACTGGCGACAACACCCCTGCCGTAATCCATTACGAAATCGTTCCAGGCGATGGCGTTGAAGTGATTTGTGCAGCCAAAGGTGGCGGCTCTGAAAACAAGGCAAAGATGGTGATGCTAAATCCATCGGACTCGATAGTAGATTGGGTTGTCAAAACCGTTCCTACAATGGGCGCAGGTTGGTGTCCTCCTGGCATTCTTGGCATTGGGATTGGCGGCACTCCTGAAAAAGCCATGTTGATGGCAAAAGAATCTTTAATGGGCCCAGTAGATATTCAGGAGCTCATCGCTCGCGGTCCTAAAACACGCGCCGAGGAACTCCGCCTCGAAATCTATGACAAGGTAAACAAATTAGGCATCGGTGCGCAGGGGCTTGGTGGTTTGACAACAGTGCTCGACATTAAGATCATGGAATACCCAACGCATGCTGCATCTCTACCTGTAGCCATGATCCCAAACTGTGCAGCAACCCGTCACGTCCACTTCCATTTGCATGGTGATGGTCCTGCTAAATTAGAAAAGCCTTCCTTATCTGATTGGCCGGATGTTACCTGGACACCCGATGTTCAAAAATCAAAACGCATTAATTTAGATACCCTCACAGCAGCAGAAGTTGCAGGCTGGAAACCTGGCGATACCTTGTTATTGAATGGCAAAATTTTGACTGGTCGTGATGCTGCCCACAAACGTATCCAGGATATGCTGGCCAAAGGCGAAGAGTTACCAGTCAACTTTAAAGATCGTGTCATTTACTACGTTGGGCCAGTTGACCCGGTGCGTGAAGAAGCTGTTGGACCTGCAGGCCCAACCACTTCAACCCGTATGGATAAGTTCACCGAAATGATGCTTGCGAAGACTGGCCTGATTTCGATGATCGGTAAAGCTGAGCGTGGTCCTGTTGCAATTGAAGCAATCAAGAAACATAAATCAGCTTATCTCATGGCGGTCGGTGGCGCTGCCTACTTGGTATCTAAGGCAATTCAGACAGCCAAGGTTGTTGGCTTTGCTGATCTCGGCATGGAAGCGATTTATGAATTCGATGTCAAAGATATGCCAGTAACTGTTGCCGTGAGCTCTGAAGGTATCTCAATGCACGATACTGGCCCTAAAGAATGGCAAGCAAAAATTGCTGGCATTCCAGTCAACATTGCCTAATCATTTGATACGCCATCTTTAAGCAAACATTGGCACCGCATTGTCACTCATAGGAGTTTTTGATTCTGGCGTCGGAGGCTTATCCGTTTTGGATGAGGCTCTGCGTCAGCTTCCCCAGCACGACTATATTTATCTTGCAGACTCTGCGAATGCTCCCTATGGAGAAAAATCTAGTGCTTGGATTGCAGCGCGTAGTCTAGTCTTATGCAGATATCTAGCAAGCAAGGGTTGTGATGCGATTGTTGTAGCTTGCAATACTGCCACTGCCGAAGCAATTCAACAAATCCGTAGCGAGTTAAGTATTCCGATTATTGGGGTTGAACCTGGAATCAAGCCAGCAGCAATGCAGTCTCAAAATGGCATTGTTGGCGTACTCGCTACTGAAGCAACCCTTAAGAGTGATAAGTTCAATGCGCTATTGGCAACCTTACCACCTAACTGCCGTTTCATTAAACAAGCTGGCGCAGGTCTTGTACCCTTAATTGAAGCTGGCAAAGCAGATAGCGAAGAAGCTCTAGATCTCTTGGGTAAACATCTTGCACCGATTTTGGATGAGGGCTCAGACACTTTGGTGCTCGGTTGTACACACTACCCCTTTCTTAGAAAAGCGATCCGCAAACTCTTAGGTGACACCATCACCTTGATCGACACTAGTGATGCAGTAGTAAGACAACTGAAGCGACAGTTAGAGTCTTTAGATCAATCAGGCAATTCCGATGATCGCGGTGCGGTGCTATTTATCAGTAGCAAGAATGAAATATCACTTCTCGAGATGGCAAAAGACCTTATGTCTAGTGATCTGAATTTACATGCGATTCATTCATCATTGTTGGGTAAAGTGTCATGAGCGCTTTCTTGCAAAAACTGGATTCTCGCCTACCATTTACTAAATCAGAGCGAATCATCATTGGCATTGTTTTGCTCTTGCACGCTCTACCCGCTTTAGAGTTCATTCATTTAAGTGCACGCCCACCCAAGATGGATGATGATCGTGTGATGGCAAACTTGCTTAGCCCTTCTCCAGCCAAAAGCCAAGAAGCTCCAGCTGCCCCTAAAATGCCAGCACCAAAACCCAAAGAAGAGCTCAAGAAAAAGGTGGAGGAAAAGACAACTCCGCAACCAGCACCTGCACCACCCAAACAATCCAGCGCCCCCCAGAAGCAAGCTGAGTCTAAAAGTGAGTCTCAAGCCCAAAACGCTGCTGTTGCGCCTTCAAGTGCTGGCGGAGTTAGTGGCACGCCAATTCAGACCGACATTGGTAAACTGGAAGTACTCTACCAACCTGATGCAGATGCTTATTACCCATCATTTTCGAAACGATCTGGTGAGCAAGGCACGGTAATAGTACGTTTAATTATTGACCAGGCTGGTAACGTTGAAGATATTGCTCTTCTGCAATCGAGCAGCTTCCCAAGGCTTGATCGTGCTGCTAGTGAAATCGGAAGACGCTATCGCTTCAAACCTTTTGTAGTAAATGGTTCACCACAAAGAATTTCCACTAATCTTTTAATTAAATTTAATCTCAAGTAAATACTCATTATGAATACACCATTTGGCATAGCAAATCTTTGGATGGAGGGCGATTTCATTACGCGCTTTGTGGCCATCGCACTACTTACCTGCTCAATCATTACCTGGGTAATTTTGCTGACGCGCTTTTGGGAACTACGCAATCTTCGCAAACTCAAGCCTGAATTAGATGTATTCTGGCGCGCCACATCGTATGAGCAAGGTCTGCAATCCTTCAGTGACCATACCCTCAACCCTTACTACCTACTTGCCAAATCAGCCGCCACTGCTTCAGCCCATCACCAGAACCAGGCTCATGATCATCGTGAACTATTGCAAACACTCAACTACTCTGAGTGGATGGCCAGAAGCTTGAAGAATAGCGTTGATGGAATTGCTGCAGGTTTTCAGAAGGGGCTGACATTTCTAGGTTCTACTGGTGCGATTTCCCCATTTATTGGTTTATTTGGAACCGTCTGGGGTATCTATCACGCCCTCATCGCTATCAGCAGCTCTGGTAGCGCCCAGCTTGATCAAGTTGCAGGTCCTATTGGTGAGGCGCTCATCATGACTGCTCTGGGTCTGGCAGTAGCAATCCCTGCGGTACTGGCTTTTAATGCAATTAACCGCGCTAATAAATTAATGCTTGCCGATCTCAATCGCTTTGGCAATGACCTTCTTGCCTATTTCGTCACTGGCGCTCGTGTGAAATCTGGAGAATAAGTATGGCTTTTCATATCCAAGATGATCAGAGTGATGACAGCATCATGTCTGAGATCAATATGACGCCGATGGTTGATGTGATGTTGGTCTTATTGATCATCTTTATCATCACCCTACCAGTCATTCAGCAAGCAGTGAAGATTGAACTTCCAAAAGCCAATAGCGTACGTAATGAGGTTAAGCCAGAATCTGTGCAACTCACCATTGATGGCAAGGGGCAAATCTTTTGGAATAGCACCGCAATTGATTTAAAGACCTTTCATGGCTATGCAGAGAAAGCGGCTCAAAAAGAGCCTCAGCCAGAAATCAATTTACGCGCCGATAAGTCTGTTAAATATGAGTATGTCGCTCAAGTCCTTGCAGCCTCACGTCGTGCTGGACTGACGAAACTGGGCTTTGTAACCGAGCCTGATTAAACATTGCCTAGCGCAAACCTCTGCGCTACTGTGGCTTGAAAGGTATTTTGGCTGGGAAGCAAGTCTCTTCACTGACGTGAGTTCCGTTTCCCAGGGATGCGCCCAGAATGCCACCTTGAATTTTTTCCACTTTTTTTAGCTTACCCGTTACCGGGTCAAGGGTGATGTGCGTTGATACGCTCCCTGCAGGATAAGCAACCCCCATGATTTCTTCAGGAGCAAAACTGGCCTCTACCACGATGAAAATATTTGGGCGAGCCAGAGTGACACTTTTAACAACTTGCGTTCCGTAAGCATCAGACTGATCTAAGTCTCGCTCATCTAAATACATCTTTGCTTTTTGAGTCTTAGAGGCTAGCGTGAGTTGCATTGCATACTCTTCAACATAATCTTTTTCGGATCGTTTGCAATCAAAGAAAATAGATTGCCCCAGCACCGGAGTGACCGAACCAGAAAGCAGTAAGAAGAGGATTGAATATATTTTTCTCAAGATCTTAATGAGGAAAAGACTGAATTGATGGTGCCCGAGGCCGGAATCGAACCGGCACGACTTTTTTGAGTCGGCAGATTTTAAATCTGCTGTGTCTACCGATTTCACCACTCGGGCTCGCACAAACAGAAACTGCTGCGCTAAATAAATCAAGACAGTTGAAATTTTAGCATGCAAGCCCAGAAAGCCCCAGGATGGAGGCCTTGGGCAGACTTGGGGCTTGGATAGCCCAAAACCACTAAACTATTGCCATGAAATTGAATCGCAAATTGGTCAGACTCGGCAAACTCTTGCGCCCGCTCGTTTTGCTTATTGGCATTACCCTAGCCATCTGCCTAGTTACCACTATTGCCTATTTATATTCAGCACAAAGCTCCCCTTCTGGTAAGCGCGTTATTAAAGGCATTGGGGACTCGGTAGTCATCACATTTGATGAGGCTGATATCCCGCACATTAAAGCCAATAGCCAATCTGATGCATTATTTGCCCTGGGATATTTGCATGCATCTGAGCGCTCATGGCAGATGGAAATCAATCGTCGCCTTGCCAGTGGTCGCCTCTCCGAAATTTTAGGTAATGAGACCTTCAAAATTGATCGCTTTATTCGAACCCTTGGCATTAAACACGCTGCCGAACAACAATTCGACAAATATCCGGTTTCTACTAAGCGTTTATTGCAGGCCTATGCAGATGGCGTCAATGCTGGTAACGCTAATTTGGGCTGGGCTCTACCAATTGAGTATTTTTTAACCGGCTCTAAACCAGGGCATTGGTCGCCAACGGATAGTGTTGCCTGGATGCTGATGATGGCGCTCGATCTCGGCGGTAATTGGCATAAAGAATTACAAAGGCTTGAGCTGTCTCAATTTTTAACGACTAAGCAAGTTTGGGAAGTATTGCCACCTTTTGAACCCGATGAACCTGTCACGAATGTAGATTTTGCAAAAATCTATCGAGATATCAATCTCTTTAATCCCCCCTCCGACTCCAGTAATCGCCACTCCAATGCAATGCCTGTAACCGAACACTTGGCAATGGATCTTCCAGGTGGCAAGGATGGCATTGGCTCCAACAACTGGGCTATTGGCGGCAAACTCACCGTGAGTGGCAAGCCATTATTGGCGAATGACCCCCATCTGGGTTTATCTGCGCCAGCAATTTGGTATTTTGCCCGCTTAGATGCCCCGGGCATGAATGTCATTGGCGGCACCCTTCCCGGGATTCCGGCAGTCATTCTGGGTAGAACAGACAAATTTGCCTGGAGTTTTACCAACACCAATCCTGATGTACAAGATCTCTACATAGAGCAAATTGACACAATCAATCCTGGTATGTACCGTGGGCCAGATGGCTTGTTACCGTTTAAAGTTCGCCAAGAGATTATCGATATCAAAGGCGCGGCATCAATCAATTTTATTGTTAAAGAAACTCGTCATGGGCCAGTAATTTCAGACTCCTACGAGCGCGCTAAACGCGCCATTAATACGGATCGATTTGCTCTAGCATTTCGCTGGACTGCCTTGGATATTGAAAACCAATCCGTTGTCAGTTTGCTAGAGATGAATCGCGCCAAGGACCTCGACTCATTTAAACAGGCTCTCCGCAAGAACTATGCCCCAATGCAAAATGTGGTGATGGCCGATACCGACGGCAATATTGCATATCAAGCCGCTGGTGTTGCCCCTAAACGCGTTTTACACCATGGACTCTATGGTACTGCGCCCGCACTGGGATGGGAAAAGCAGTACGACTGGAACGGCTATGTGCCTTTTGAGCAATTACCAGCTAGCAATAATCCAGAGCAAGGATGGCTCGCCACAGCCAATCAGAGAATTATTGCCAGCAACGACCCTAACCCCCTAACGGCTGATTGGGATTTATCAGCACGCTATGACCGCATTGTAGATCTCATCAAATCTCGAGATTCTCATGATTTGGAATACATGAAAACAATGCAAGCAGATACCCTGTCTCTCTCGTCAATTCCACTGCTTGAGCTCTTTAAAACGAGCACCCCAAGTCATCCATTGGGGGCTAAAGCTTTAGAGCTTGCCAAAGACTTCAATGGCGATATGAAAGTGGATAGTGCCGCCGCTCTCGTCTTCAATGCCTGGGCAGACCAGCTGACGCGCAACCTATTTTCTCGGCTCGGTTATATATTTTCTGAAACCTATGGAGACCGAAATTATCGAGGCGCGCTGCTGGCACAGATTCGCAATCCCAATAGCCCATGGTGTGACAACCCAAAAACTGCTCTTGTAGAAACCTGTCTTGACGCTTCCAACGATGCCTTTGATAAGGCCCTCCAATATCTGAGCAAGGAATATGGCGATGACCCTAAAAAATGGTCCTGGGGAAATGCTCATATTGCCATTTCAGAACATCGACCGATGAGTAAGGTTCCTTTGCTTAGGAAGCTATTTAATTTAGAAGCGCCCTTCCCCGGTGACAGTAACACCGTTAACGTTGGTAGATTAGAGCTATTGCGTACAAGTAACCCCTACGAGACTAAGCAAGCCCCCAGTCTGAGAACTATTTACGACTTATCTGATTTAGAAAATTCCCTCTTTATCTATCAAACCGGCCAATCAGGTTGGGTGCAAAGCAAGCTATATAGAAATATGAACCCTCTTTGGGCCAAGAACGAATACCTTCCCCTGCAGATGAAGCCAGAGAACAGCAAACGCCAGCTCGAACTTGTTAGCAAATAGCACTTCTAAATAGTCACATGAAGGCGTTTAGAATGTCTTATTGATATAAAACAGTCACTATTGAGGACTATAGCTATGAAAAAAATAAATCCGCTTATTACTGCCGCCCTACTAACGTCTCTGATGTTACCAATCAGCAGTGCTTATGCCGAATGGAAAGAGTTAGGATCTAACGCAGTCATGGTTGTTTATGTAGACTTAGAAACGATTCGTGACAGCGGCGAGAAAGCCCAAATCATGTCAATGCTAGATTTTAAAAAACCTGGCAAAAATCCAAGCAACCAACAAACCGTGAACTCTATTGTTGGCTTAAATGAATACAACTGTCCTGATATTAGTTACCGTCCGATTGCCTTTAAAGAATTTTCAGGCAAAAAAGGTACAGGCAAAGTAGTTTCTGATAACAATACCCCTGACAGTAAGTTTGAACCTGTCATTAATGAATCCTGGACAGCTGGAGTATTTAATGTTGTCTGCCAGAAACGGTAGATTGCATACGCAAACCCAGCTCAATCTTTGGGTTTGTCTATTCATCATCTATTCTTGTCTAGGTTTACAAGGGTGCTTTGCCCCGATTGCCGCTGTTGGCGCATCAGGCTCTGCTGCCGCTAGCTCGGCAGGTGGTGCCGTGGTGAGTATGGCAGCCGCTAACCCGGTAACCGCCACGAGTCTGGCCTCCACTGCCGCTACGGGCAAATCACCTTTAGAGCATGCTGCCTCGGCCGCCACTAAAAAAGAATGCAACTTCTTTAACCCGCTCTCATCAAAGCCAATCTGCATAGAGATTGCAGTGCCCACGGTGACTGATAACAGCACCCCCTTATTAGGTCCTGCGGATAAAGCTGTTGATACCGCTCAACAGTAAAACATACCGCCTCTTGCTCCCAAGAGACTAAAATCTGTATTTATCAGCATTTTTTGATTAGACATGAGCACAGAAAACTATTACCTCACACTGACCTGCCCGAACAAACCAGGCATTGTTGCTGCAGTTTCAACTTATATTTTTCAGGCGGGTGGAGATATTGAAGAAGCTCAACAGTTTGATGACAAAGCTTCGAAGCGATTCTTTATGCGCGTTAGCTTTAGCTGCCCTACAGAGGGTAAGACTCTCAAGTCAGGCTTTGTAGAAATCGCTAAACGCTTTGAGCTCACTTGGGATTTGCGCGCCGTTAAAGATCTCAAGCGCGTCTTGATCATGGCGTCGAAGCTAGATCATTGCTTAGTCGATTTACTCTATCGTTGGCGTATTGGTGAATTACCAATGATCATCTGCGGCATCGTCTCTAATCATCCACGCGAGGTGTATGCCAGTATTGATTTTGCTGACATTCCTTTCTACCACTTGCCAGTCACCCCCGAAACGAAATCTGCACAAGAAGCCAAGCTTCTGGAGATCGTTGCTGACGCTAAGGTTGACATGGTGATTCTGGCTCGTTATATGCAAATTTTGTCGGATGACTTATCCACCAAGTTATCTGGTCGCTGCATCAACGTTCACCACTCCTTCTTGCCAAGCTTTAAGGGCGCTAAACCCTATCACCAGGCTCATGCACGTGGCATTAAATTAATTGGCGCTACTGCGCACTTTGTGACTAGCGATTTAGATGAAGGGCCCATCATTGAACAAGATGTGACTCGCGTTACTCACGGCGATACACCTGACGATTTAGTCCGCAAAGGTCGAGACCTTGAGCGCACCGTTCTTTCTAGAGCCCTGCGCTATTACTTGCATGATCGCGTCTTAATTAATGGCGCAACCTCAGTTGTCTTCTCCGACTAAAGGTATTAAGGCCTGACCCCTGGGGCTTCCAGGAGCATGCCCTTGGCTCGCCACATGAGGAAGAGTTCTAGTTGGGCCATTTCTGGCGAACCATACTCAAACTGCTGCGCCCTGACTCCACTCATGCAATTCCGTAAGCGGCGCTGTAGTGATCCCAAGGTTTGCCACTCTAAGCGGTAGATGGGATAAGCATTAGGATGGCCTTGTGGTATTGGGCTGCCGCCAAGCTTAAATCCTGCCCTATCCTCATGGCATTGAGCACAGGACAAGTTGAGTTGCCCCATTCTTTCGTTAAATGAATGTCGCCCCTTTTCTAACTCTGCTTTATTAGCTGAGGTTTCTCTCACGGCGATAGGCATGCCTTTGGACTGAAGGGCAATGTAGGCTGTGATTGCTAGCAATTCTTTGCTCTCATAAGCCAGCGCTGGCGAGCCTTGAGCTCCTGACCGACATTGATTGATTTGTCCTTCGAGAGTTTGTAACTTTCCTTTGACCATCTTGGGGTATTGTGTTGCTACACCGCGCATCGACTTTTTTTCATCACCATGACAACTAGCACAGGCAATATTTTTTGAGCCCGCTTTAGATTGCCATAAGCTTTCGCCCTCGGCAACCCAAAACATGGCAGGGTTTAGCGATGCGTCATCCTGCATCGCTTTAGTCTCAGCAGACATTAGTTCGTAACTAGATTGTTTTTTATTACCAGCTTCGTTTAGAGCAGCGAAGCAGTTTGATGCTAGCAACAATGATGAATAAGCAAGTGCTACAAGTTGGAGATAAATACCCTTGCTCACAAGACCCCTATGAAACAGTGATACGCGCTTGATGTACAGCCTCATACCCATCATCACCAAGCCATTTAAATTCGAGGACTCCTGATTCCGTTGCAATAGTTGTAAAGATAATCAGAGGATTGGCGCCTATACCAGGATAAAAGTCTGCTTTAAATATCTCGACATCGTTATAGCTGCAAGTAAAGGTGCGAATAATATCTCTTGGAATTAACTTTCCAGACTCGGTGTATCGAAAGCCCGATTCCATATCATGCTGAGCGATGGCGCGAATTTCAATAATGGATCCCTTCTTCGCGGTTACTGGGACTGTCACTTGGGTACGTGATGTTTTACTCATACCATCTCCGTGCAAGCTGAAAGCGTTACCAAAGTTTCAGCTGATCCCTGCCAAAAGCTTCCATTGTTCATTTGGACAATAGCCCAAACACGTTGGCTATCGGCCAAACGCACTCGCGTCGTAATGTTGGCAGTACCTGATCGAGGCGTTAAATAAGCAGTAAAGATATTTGGCAACGGATTACCTTCGGCAATCACATGAATAGACTTTACATAATCATTAGCGGTCATCGGGCTATCGACACTGACTTTTAGCACAACCAGATTACCATTTTCAACTAAGGGTGGGATGGTCAAAGTTACGCGTCCCTCCTGAATTTTTGCATTACCAGCGATTTTCTTAATCGCCTCTTCAGCCTCTTCCTTTTTAGCAAACACAAATGAGGGACTAAACCAAGCACCCAAAGTGAAAAGGCTAATCCGTTGGATTTGCCTTATCCAAGCACGGCGTTTTATTGCGAAGGGGAGATGAGGTTTGATCATGATGATGCGTTTCACTTATTTAAGCTTGCCAAGAAAGCGACAACATCCTCAATTTCTTGGCCATTCAATATGGTTTGTCCTGCAAATTTTGGTGCAACTCGATTTAAGTGTTCAGTTTTGAAATAAGCCGGCATGATCGTAGTCGGATTAAAGTGACTCGCATCAACGATGCGCGCCCGCAATTGAGGGATAGTAAGGCGAGCAACGCTGACCCCTAACTCTGGCGCCAGATTACCCTGGAAACGCTCCTCAGGAAATGGTCCGCTATGGCACAAGAGGCACAAACCAGTTTGACGACTGGCGACGATTCCCCTACCTCGAGTTGCGTCACCGGGAGCAGAAGAAAGGGATTCGAAAACCGAATCCCCCACTATCATTTGAGCGTTTGCGCAGCTGAGATTGAGGAAGACTAGCACGCATGCTGCTAATACAGACCTCATTCTCATTCCTGCATTTTCACAATTGCACTTTAAACCAACTTGATGCCGCTGTTTTTCAATGGCACTGTACGCAAGCGTTTACCGGTTGCTCGATAAAACGCATTGAGCACTGCAGGCGCCGCTACCGCAATCGTTGGCTCCCCTACACCACCCCATTCTTTGCCGCCACCTTGGATGATGATGGTTTCTACAGGAGGCATTTGAGATAGGCGAATCGAGCCAAAAGTATCAAAGTTTTTCTGAACAACAGCGCCTTTTTCGATCGTGATCTCTTCTTCAAATAATGCAGATAGGCCATAGACAAAGGAACCGGATACCTGGCGATTAATCTGCGCAGGATTCACAGCGTAGCCAGGATCGGTAGCAGCGACGATACGATGAATCTTCACTTCATTTCCATTTTTAACGGAGAGTTCACACGCCGCAGCAACATAGCTGCCGAAAGAGCGCATTTGTGCCACACCACGAAATACGCCAGGTGCAGCAGGTTTATTCCATCCAATACCATCAGCCACCGCATTTAATACTGCTACTGCACGCGGAAACTCTTGCATATGCTTGCGACGGAACTCCACCGCATCCATACCTGTAGCCTCAGCCAACTCATCCATAAAGGTTTCAATAAAAATGGCATTTTGGTTTACATTCACCCCCCGCCAGAATCCTGGTGGAACATGAGTATTTCGCATTGCGTGATCAATATTCAGATTTGGGAAGCTATATGTAATTCCATGCTCACCCAAGGGTTCAACGCCCTGGAAAGCCAAAGGATCCTTACCTTTGTTTGCCGCAACCACAGCAGGACGAACCGCTGCCAAAATAGACTGGCCAGATAAACGCATATTGAGACCGGTGACATTTTTCTTGTCGTCAATGGCTGCCGTCATCTTGCACATCATTACCGGGTGGTAACGACCTTGAGTCATATCTTCTTCACGCGTCCAAATCAATTTGATCGGCGTACCAGGCATTTGCTTAGCAATGTTGACCGCTTGGGTTGTGTAGTCCTGGAATGCACCGCGACGACCGAAACCACCGCCAAGGTTTACTTTATAAACATTGCATTTATCAGCAGGTAAGCCTGAAGCTGCAATTACTGCCGCCAAGGATGCTTCACCATCTTGTGTTGGAACCCACGCCTCACAAGAATTCGCTGTCCACTTTGCAGTAGCCGTTTGCGGTTCTAAGGTGGCATGGTTCAGGTAAGGGTAGAAGTAAGTAGCTTCGATTTTTTTCGATGCATTCGAAAGTGCAGATTTCACATCGCCATTGGTGTTGTGTGTAAATGCGTCATCCGCAGTCAAACCCTCTTCCAGCATCTTCTTAATTGAGGCACTAGAGACGTTGCCATTGGCGCCATTATCCCAAACAATATTCACTTGCTCCAAAGCAGTCTTGGCTTGCCAGAATGTATCCGCGACGACAGCAACTGCAGAATCACCCACCTGCACTACTTTTTTAACACCTTTCATGCTCTGGGCTTTAGCAGCATCGTAACTTTTTACCTTACCACCAAATACGGGAGATTCTTTAATGTTAGCAACCAACATACCAGGCATTTTCAAGTCGATTGCATAGATCTGGCGACCAGTAACCTTATCTGCAACTCCGTCAATACGATTGACTGACTTACCAATTAATTTCCACTCTTTTGGATCCTTCAGTGGAACTTCTTTTGGAACCTCTAATTGGGAAGCGGCAACAGAAACCTTACCAAAGGTCGTTTTACGACCAGACGGTGTGTGAGTAATGATGCTATCTTTCGCCACACACTCAGAAGCAGGCACATTCCATTGGTTTGCAGCTGCCTGAATCAACATCATGCGTGCTGCTGCACCACCTTTACGAACATATTGCTCAGAAGTGCGAATCCCGCGACTACCGCCAGTAGAGTAACTGCCCCAAGCCTGTTTACGCGCTAAGCTTTCAGCTGGTGATGGGTATTCATAAGAAACTTTTTTCCAGTCGCACTCTAATTCTTCTGCAACCATTTGTGATAAACCAGTAATCGTGCCTTGACCCATTTCTGAACGGACGATACGAACAACGACATCATCATTTGGCTTAATGACTACCCAAACACCAATTTCTGGTGAGGCCAGAGGTGTCATTGCGGTAGTACCAGTGCCCATTGCAGCATTTGCGTCGGACATGAGTGAAAAATCAAAGCCAATAGCTAGACCAGTAGCAATTGCACTGGAGCCGACGATAAAGTGGCGACGGGAAGTATTTGTATTTGTAGTCATCTTTATCCCCTTATGCCTTGCTAGCAGCATGAATTGCTGCGCGCACTTGT
This sequence comes from Polynucleobacter sp. MG-5-Ahmo-C2, assembly GCF_018687735.1. Taxonomy (NCBI): domain Bacteria; kingdom Pseudomonadati; phylum Pseudomonadota; class Betaproteobacteria; order Burkholderiales; family Burkholderiaceae; genus Polynucleobacter; species Polynucleobacter sp. MG-5-Ahmo-C2. The sequence goes on from NZ_CP061304.1 coordinate 1,042,533, forward strand.
TGGAATGTTCCGCAACGGCAAATATTGGTAATGGATTCATCAATTTGCGCATCGCTTGGTTTTGGATTGTTGCGTAACAAAGCAGTTGTTGCCATTACCATGCCAGATTGGCAGTAGCCACACTGGGGCACTTGGTTATCAACCCATGCTTTTTGCACTTTCGAGAGTTGACCGCTCTTTTCTAAGCTCTCAATCGTCTCAATTTTCTTACCCTCTGCTGCTGCAACTGGCAATGAACAGCTCCGCATCGCTTGACCTTCAAATAAAACCGTACAGGCACCACATGCGCCAATGCCGCAACCATATTTGGTGCCGGTCAAGCCAATCTGTTCACGAATCACCCATAACAATGGGGTATCTGGATCAACGTCCACCTTGTATTTCTTGCCATTGACATTTAACTCAGCCATGAGTGATCTCCTAAAGATATTGTTATGCAGGGACTCTTCCTTCTGGAAGGGGTCCCTTGTGATGGTTTTTATACCTTACTTTTGTTGTGCCTATATTAAACAAGAATGAATATATTGCTTTGCAACATAAATCCGAGCCTGTAAGATCAGATCATGATCTCGGGCCTTGTACAAATTCTGCTCTTCCAAAGCATTGGTGAGCTAGTTTCCAAATTTCTATTGCCCACCTTGCCTGGCCCAGTGATTGGACTAGTTCTATTGGTTCTATGGCTAGTTCTACGCAAAGGCATCAATACTGAACTCGCGATGGTCGCAGATGGCTTTAGCCAGTATCTAGGTTTGCTGTTTGTGCCTGCTGCTGTTGGCGTAGTGCTATTTCTGCCTCAATTGCAGGCTAATGCATTGGCCATTATTGGCGCGCTTGTGGGCAGCGTGATTTTGACTATAGGCTCTAGCGCTCTGGTTGTCCGTCTTTTGAGTAGCAAAGATACTCATGACTAAGCAGCATTCTATTGTTGAGATTTGGGTCTATCTATCTGGCAGCCCACTATTTGCACTCTTTCTGACACTGGCCGCCTATCAGGTGGGGCTGACTATTTATAAGCATGCAAAGCAAAATCCATTGGCCAATCCTGTGGCCATTGCCATTATCTTGGTTGCCAGCATGATTCAGTTCATTGAAATGCCCTACTCCACCTATTTTGAGGGTGCGCAGTTCATTCACTTCCTACTAGGCTCAGCAACCGTTTCTTTAGCGATACCGATTTATCGCGGGCTGGCTAGCCTAAAGGGCCGCTCCATTCCTTTGATTTTTTCTTTAGCAACAGGCGGCTTGATTTCGATAGCGAGCGCTGTTGGCATTGCCACCCTCTTGGGAGCGGATTCTAATATTACTGGGGCTATGTATCCCAAATCAGTCACGGCACCAATTGCCATGGGTATTGCAGAGCGCATTGGTGTATCGCCAACACTAACCGCGATCTTTGCTGTTTGCACCGGAATATTGGGGGCAATCTTGGCGCCCTTTGTTTTGAATGTACTGGGTATGAAGGCGTGGTGGCAAAGAGGTTTTGCGATTGGTATAGGCGCTCATGGCATTGGCACCTCCAGGGCATTTAGCATCCATCCTGAAGCAGGAACTTATGCAAGCCTAGCTATGGGTATGAACGGTGTAATCAGTGCCGTTGCAATACCAGTGATCTATCACTTATTTAATCAGTAGTTAATTCACTTTCATCGCAGCATCTACTGCATCACCCAGCACGCTGCACAAGAACTCGACTTCTTCTGGTGTTGAAATAAATGGGGGACCTACTGCAATGCAGTCACCCGCTACACGCACAAGTGCTCCGCGTTCGATGCAAGCCTCTAGAACTTTTAAAGCACGTAGGCCAGGCTTTCCTGGTACAGGGTCTAGATCGACCGCGCCAGATAAACCAAAGTTTCGGATATCTAATATTCCTGCCTTACCCTTTAGGGCATGTAGGCCATTCTCGAGAACTGGTTCTAACGCTTTGGCGCGCTTGACTAAGTCATCTGATTCAAAAATATCGAGGACTGCATGGGCTGCTGCAGTTGGTATTGGATGGCCTGAATAGGTGTAACCATGAAAGAACTCAATCGCTTGTTCTTGCCCACCATTGCCGATGATATTGTCATAAATATCGCCTCGCACAAGTACGCCGCCCATGGGGATCACGCCATTGGTAATTGCTTTGGCAAAAGTGATCATGTCTGGCAGCACACCAAAACGATCGGCTCCAAAGTTAGCGCCTAAGCGACCAAAGCCAGTAATGACTTCATCAAAAATTAAAAGGATGCCGTGCTTCGTACAAATCTCGCGAATCTTTTGCAAGTAACCTTCTGGTGGCACGATCACACCGGTTGAACCTTGTACCGGCTCCAAAATCACTGCGGCAATCGTATTGGCATCATGCAAAGCGACGATCTTTTCTAATTCATCCGCCAGATGAGCGCCCCAAGTGGGCTGCCCTTTTGAAAAGGCCATTTGAGAAAGATTTAAGGTGTGCGGCAAATGATCAACGCCAGGAATCATTAGGCTCGTAAACATTTTACGATTGGCAACCATGCCCCCCACTGAGATGCCGCCCATTCCTACGCCGTGATATGCGCGATCTCTACCAATCATGCGAACTCGGGAAGCATTGCCCATCACGCGGTGATATCCAATGGCAATCTTAAGTGCTGTGTCTACCGCCTCAGAACCAGAGTTTGTGAAAAATACTTTATCCAGTCCCTTAGGCGCCATCTTAGCAATTCGAGTTGCGAGACTAAAAGTAGCTTCACTTGCCATCTGAAACGCAGGGCAATAGTCCATGGTTTCATATTGCTTACTAATTGCTGCACCAATACGTGGATCAGCATGCCCCAATGGGGAGCACCAGAGCCCAGAAAGACCATCAAACAACTTACGCCCTTGATTGTCGAAGTAGTAAGCTCCTTTGGCAGACTGCATTACCTTTGGATTTTGATGAAAGTAACGATTGGGAGTGAAGGGCAGCCAATAGGCTGACATATCAATATTGTTTGAACCGGAAGCTGCCATAAATCTTTCTGCTGATATCAATGAACCGATGATGAATATCTAATACTATATAACTGATTACCTTTGAGATACTGAATGGAACCCGCAATGAAAGTACTAAAACTCCTACTATCTGGTTTTATTGGCCTCCTCCTGGCTGCATCCGCATTAGCTGCGCCTGATACGGATTGGCCCAAGAAACCCATCATCGCTATTCTGGCATTCCCTGCTGGTGGCTCAACCGATGTATTTGCGCGGGCCGTCATGGCACCACTTGGCGAAGCTTTAGGTCAATCCATTGTGGTTGAAAATAAACCGGGTGCTGGCGGCATGATTGGTTTACAAGCTGCAGCAAAGGCTGCGCCAGATGGTTATACGATTCATTTCAGCGCCTTAACGAATCAAACGATTTCTCAGGCCTTATTTAAAAATCCACCAGCAGATTTACGGAAAGACTTTGAACCAGTTGCCTTAGTAGGAACCATTCCCCACCTCATTGTTGTCAATCCAACCGTTCCAGCAAAAAACTTACCCGAGTTAATTGCATTCATTAAATCTAAAAAGGGGGATTTCAATTATGCTTCTCAAGGTAATGGCAGCCTCTCGCACTTAGAGTCCACACTCTTTATGCAAAGAATCGGCGCCACTGGCACTCATATTCCTTATAAGGGCAGTAGTTTTGCCCTCCCCGATTTAATTGCTGGTAATACGCTAATGATGTTTGATAGTGTTACGGCTTCTTTACCACATATTCAGAGCGGTAAGTTGCGCCCTATTGCGATTGCAGCAGCAGAGCGCTCACCACTGATGCCTAATGTTCCAACACTGGGGCAAGATGGCATGAAGCAGTTTGATGTAGAAAACTTTTATGCAGTCTACGTACCTAAAGGCACATCCCCATTGATTGTTAGTAAATTGGAAAAAGAAATTCGCAAGATTTTAACCAATCCTGATTTCAAGGCGCGTATGGCAAATCAAGGTATTCATCCGCAATTTGCTAACTCACAGAAATTAGCAGAGATCACAACGGATGAGCATGCTAAATGGGAGAAAGTAGTAAAGTCAGCGAATGTCAAAGTTGATTGACGCATTCAATAACCCAATAAATAAGTCCCTATGTTGATTTCCCCTCCCTTTGGTGGCGGTCGCGCCCCTGTTCTTGCCAGGAATACCGTTGCTAGCTCACAGCCCCTTGCCACGCAAGCGGGCATTGAGGCGCTACAAAATGGTGGCAATGCCGTTGATGCTGCGCTGGCTACTGCCATTACCTTAACGGTTGTTGAGCCCACCATGAATGGTCTTGGTGGCGATGGCTTTGCGATTCTTTGGGATGGTAAGAAACTCCATGGTTTAAATGCTTCTGGACGAGCGCCTGCTGCTTGGACACCAGAATATTTTGCCGGCAAGACTGCGATGGATTTAATTGGCTGGAATACGGTCACTGTTCCTGGTATGGTGGCCGGCTGGGTTGAACTATCGAAAAAATTTGGCAAGCTACCGTTTGCGCAACTCTTTAAACGTGCAATCGATTATGCAGAAAATGGGTTTCCAATTTCTCCGGTGATTGCACGTCAATGGCGTGAAGCAATTCCAGTTCTCAAAAATCAACCGGGGTTTGCAGAATCATTTCTGATTGATGGCAAGGCTCCTCAAGCGGGTGAAATCTGGAAATTCCCTGCGCAAGCAAAAACACTCAAAGAGATTGCTGCCACTGAAGGACAGTCTTTTTACAAAGGTGCTCTTGCCCAAAGCATGGTTGACTTTGCTAAAATCTCTGGTGGTTGCTTTTCTATGCAAGACTTTGCAGATAACAAACCAGACTGGGTTGAGCCACTAGCGTTTGATTATGGCGACTACACCCTTCATGAAATTCCGCCTAACGGCTCTGGCATTGCTGCACAAATCGCATTAGGCATTTTAGAGGCTGCTAATGTTAAGCAATATCCAGCCAATTCTGCACAGCGTATTCATTTGCAAGTAGAGGCGATGAGAATTGCTTTTGCTGATGTATATGAATATGTATCCGATGCGCACTCAATGCAAGTTCCTGTATCCAGCTTATTAGATCGAGATTACTTAAGCAGCCGCGCTGCTCTCATTGATCACACTAAAGCCGGCACTTATGGGCCTGGTGATCCGCACTCTGGTGGCACCGTCTATCTTTGCGCCGCAGATGAATCTGGCATGATGATTTCGTATATTCAGTCGAACTTTAAAGGCTTTGGTTCTGGTGTTGTTGCCCCTGGTGGCATTGCCTTTCACAACCGCGGCATGAGCTTTAGCCTCAAAGCAGGACATCCCAATCAAGTTGCTCCTGGTAAGCGTCCTTTCCACACCATACTACCGGCCTTCTTAACAAAAGATGGAAAGCCCACTATGGCGTTTGGAGTGATGGGTGGCAATATGCAACCGCAAGGCCATATTCAAGTAGTCATGCGCTTTGTAGATGAATATCTCAACCCGCAAGCTTGTTCAGATGCGCCACGCTGGCGAATCGATGATTTAGGCAAGCTCACTTTAGAAGCAGGAATGCCAGCGAATATTGTTGAGGGCCTCAAAAATATGGGTCACGAAGTCATGGTGATGCCTGCGAACAGCTTAGATTTTGGTAGTGCCCAGGCCATTGCCAAAATTAGTGATGAAGCTGACTCTGCTTATATTGCTGGTAGTGATCACCGCAGAGATGGATTGGCGGCTGGGTTTTAAGTCAAAAACTAACCGTTAATTTAGTTACCCACCAAACCCAATCTTTGTCATGAATCTTGAGAAATTCATACGGTAGCAAATCATCAGCGCCATCTTTTTCTATGCGCTGAGTGTATTCTCGCCACCCTACTCTGACCTCCTTTTTAGATCGCTGTAGACGAAGTACTTGTTTATTGATCTGGCTAATGTGTTCAATCACATGAGTGAGATCATTTTTCATCAGAGCAGGACTGGGCAGTAAAGAGTTCATTTTGTAAATAACTCTACTTAAAAGTTCATCAATAAATTCCACTGTTTCGCTTGGGGAGATTAAAGCGCTTATCCATGTATTGGGCCACCTGTTTGATAAAATTTGTATATACTATTTTAAGGTGAGTGCATGAAAAATCTGATCATCAGTCCAGCGATTCAAGAAAAGTTGGCACTAAAGCACGGCATAAGCCGTAGCGATGTTGAGCAGTGTTTTCGCAATAGAACCCGCTCATACCTGATAGATAATAGGCTAGATCATCAAACAGAGCCTCCAACCGAATGGTTTATCTCAGAAAATGATCGTGGAGTATTGATTAAGGTCGTTTTCCTATTCGACGATGGAATGATCTATCTAAAAACTGCATTTACACCAAATTCATCAGAAATTCGTATATACAATACAATATCAATACCTTACTAACAGTGTCATATCTGTGGAATTGACGAAATATTAAAGCTTACAAGCGAGGAAAGCGATGATCGCAAAAAAAATGAAGAAGGTAAAGATTCAAAATACTGCTGATTCCTGGGAAAGCGGTGAAGTTGGCAGGGACATCAAGTACGCCAAAGCTGTAGACAAAAAAATTGGCATCCAAATCGATGATGCACTAGGCTTGCAAATGATCTCCATTCGACTTGAAAAAGACTTAATTGAGTCATATAAGCTCTTGGGTACAAAATATGACATGGGATACCAACCCCTCATGCGTGAGGCTTTAAAAAGATTTGTTGAAGGTGAATTTAAGTTAATTGCTAGCGCAGCGCTTGAAAAGCAAAAGGGGATCAAACCAAGAGTCAACCCGATTAGAAAAATGAGAAAGGCTGCTTAAGCTTTATTTGGCTGGCAAGCAATTCATATAAAAACGCTTGATCTCTTGATCACAGCTCACATCCCTAGGCTCAATCGGCCTTTGCAATGATATGCCTTCAATGGTTTTACATCTACTCAGCGCCACATAGACTTGGCCTGAGGCAAATGCACCAGACGATAGATCTACTTTGACTTTATCAAGCGTCTTGCCCTGGCTCTTATGAATGGTAACCGCCCAAGCTAGCATTAAGGGAATCTGCACATAAGTACCAATAATGCTAGGCGAGATCTTTCCAGACATCATGTCGTGATCGTAACGATAGGATTCCCATTGATGTCCGGTGACTTCAACGGTATTGGAATAAGGGCCGTTTTTTACCATCACTTTTACTTTATCTGGGAGCATCTCTCGCACAACACCAATAGTGCCGTTCACCCAGCGTTTCGGAAAACCTGGATCTGCGGCGGTAAACATCACCTTTGCGCCCACCTTGAGGGCCAGATTATTGGCTGAAGGTAAGTTACGCTCATCGACATTGAACTTACCAGTCGTTTTGCCTGCATATACTTTGACTTCATTCGTAATAGCACGCAATCCAGCACCATTGATTTGATCTGCTCTGGCATTGGTAGTGGTGAGTGTGATGGTTTCTTCATCTGCCTCAATATCTTTGCGATAACACTGGGCATTCAGAATATCAATGGCTTCATCTACGTCGTGATTAATACGGATACGATTGAGAAGATCAGCAAAGTGTTCATCTTTTTGACGGAAGATCTTGGATAACTCCACCATGGTGACATCTTTACGATGCAGAGCCATGGCGCAGAAGAAATAAGGCCCCTCGTAACCACGATCAGCAAGTACTTGCATATCACTGCTCGACACTACTGGTGGCAACTGAAACAAATCCCCCACAAACATCACCTGAATACCGCCAAAGGGTTTACCTTTTTGTGGCCCGTTCTCGCGCAAGAACAAGTCCATTGCATCGACTACGTCTGCGCGCACCATCGAAATCTCATCAATGATGAGTAGACGTATATCTTTATAAAGGCGCTTATCGCGTAATGGCTTGATATCCTCTTCTGGAAAGATCAACCGAGGCGGCAATCTGAAGAAAGAGTGAATGGTAACGCCCTTCACTTGTAATGCCGCTACACCAGTTGGCGCTACAACGACAACATTACCGGGAATAGTGTCTCGAAGATAACCAATGAGGGTTGTTTTGCCAGTGCCCGCTTTGCCGCTGACAAAGATATAGGGATCATGGCGCTCAATGGCCTCGATCACCGCCTGGTAATCAGGGGTGACTTCAATCTCAGATGAATCTATTGCAGTACTAGTCATCCCCTATTGTTTCACGGCATCGGCAACACACCGAAATCCGATATACACCACCGCGATATCACCTGCTTTAGATTCCACATCAGACTCTTGCTGACGTTCTGGGCCATACCACCAGGAAGCGCCGCGAGTAATATAGCCGCCGTTACGCTCAGTAGCCGTCCACTCCCAGACATTGCCACCCATGTCATACATGCCATTGACCCCTGGCTTAGTAGTCTTTGTGGTGACGTGCCCTGTGCCACGATTCAGAGCGCCCGCGGGCGCTAAACCTTGATAGTCACCACAGCCGCTTAAGCAATGAGAAACCGTGGGAGCGCTCCCACCCGGAAATGGATAACGCTGTCCTTTGGCATACCCAGCAGGAGGATTGGATCTTTGCTCCACGAATGCAGCGGAAGTCCACTCAGCATCCGTTGGTAAACGTTTGCCATAGTAACGGCAGATGGATTCTGCTTCCTTTTGATTGAGATGGGCTGCAGGCTCAGAATCTCCTGCAGGAACTCCGTAAGGAGTCTTCCAAGTCCAACCCGGCTTTTGCACAAAGCCGCCTTCATAAGAAAGGCCGCCACCCTTTTTCTCGGCAGCACTCACAAAACCAGTAGCAGCAAAGCCTTTGACATCAGCAATATTCATCTCAGTTTGATCCCAAATGAGATTGCCAATTTGCACTGTTGGAATAGAGGATGCAGGGGTACTTTGACCAGTAGATGGGCGCAACATGAAATAAGCTGCAATAGCAGTTAGCAGCAGGCCAAACAGAATGGCCGTGAAATCAAAATTTTTCATGACAGGAGCGCTCCAAGTGACTCAATTGAATGGCTTTTATTTTAAAGAGATTGGCGAATTCATACATTATGAGAAATGCTTGATATTCAGTGCCATGAGGTAGATTATCAAAGGATATGAAAGAAGATATAGACAAGATTTATGCAAAACTGCTGAGCCTAGAAACTGAAGTTCAGAATTTACGCCAAGGCTATGTCACACTGAACCAGCAATATGCTGCCGCAGTCAGCACCCTGAATTCCCTTACGATAAGCGCTCTGGAAGCCTCCAAGCGGGCAGCTATTGCTGCAGAAAAGGCCTTATCAGCAGCGCGTAATTCCGCAAAAGCTGCACATCTTGCTGCCTCTAAAGATGCTATTGAGGCAGCTGAAGCGGCTGCGGAAGCTGCGGCAGCTTCCGCTGAAGCCTCTATTGAAGCGGCGGCTGCATCCTCTGCTGCGGCGGCTACTGCAGCAGTTGCAGTAGCGAATCATGCGGAAGAGTCTTCCATCAAGGCAGCAGCTGAGGCATCAGAAGCAACAAAGCGAGCAACTGAAGCCGCAGCAGAAGCAGTCAGAATGTCGAATGCTGCGGCTGAGTCGGCTCGCAGCGCAAGAACAAAAAATATCCAAGAAAAAAAGCCCCTCAATTGACATTGGGAGCTTTGATTTACAGAATTTGGTGGGGCGAACGACGGGGCTCGAACCCGCGACAACCAGAATCACAATCTGGGACTCTACCAACTGAGCTACGTCCGCCGTTGTAGAGGTGACATTATAGCTTTTTGCTCAAAAACCTGTCAAAAATGGCCTGTTTGCTCACTTTGGGCTTTTCTTAAGCGACTTCATAGTCAAAGGCTGCCCAATCTCCCAGGGTAAGGCTGGCATCGATGAAGAAATCCACAATCGCTGCTTTACTCTGAACTTTGGCCAGAGCGTGGTGATCTGAAAGGCGCTGGCGCCAATATCGTGAACCTGCTCTACCGTGAGCTAACCCCAGTATGTGTCTTGTGAATGCGCCTATATAAAACGGTTTTTGTTTTGCTTGGCATTCATCAAACCAGTTCTGTACTTGAGTCACCAAGGCGATCTGAATTCTGTGCCACTCAGTTTCGCTAAATAGATAGCCAGCTGCATCACCATGAGTATTGATCAAGTCATCCCAGCCCAGCAGCATCGCTGGAAAATGATATGCGGCCCTACCCACCATAAAACCATCAAAATCGTTCCAATGCCCTGCAATTTGCTCATTAGATTCTAGGCCGCCATTGAGCAAGACTTTAAGATTCGGAAATTGTTTTTGCGCATCCGATCTTAGCTTGGCAGCAACTTCATAACGCAGTGGTGGTTTGCTACGATTCTCTTTCGGCGAAAGTCCCTTGAGCACGGCATTACGTGCATGAATGGTGACTTGACTTGCACCAGCATCAGCTACTGCCAATATAAAGTTGAGTGCAAATTGATAATCTTGTTCAGAGTTAGCGGCATCCATAGAATCTAAGCCTAGGCGATGCTTTACTGAGATCGGAATATCCACCGCATCCCTCATTGCCTTGACGCAGTCAGCGACCAAAGTAGGCTCAGCCATGAGGCAAGCTCCAAAAGCACCGCGTTGCACACGCTCTGAGGGGCAACCGCAATTTAAATCAATCTCATCGTAGCCCCACTGCTGAACCAGCACTGCTGATTTTGCCAAATCATTTGGCTCTGAACCACCTAACTGCAATACAACGGGATGCTGATCCTGTGAATAATCTAAGTGTCGCGGTACATCGCCATGCATCAGCGCTCCTGTAGTCACCATCTCGGTGTATAGAACTGCCTCTGTAGTGAGTGCCCGATGAAAAGAACGGCAATGACGATCTGTCCACTCCATCATGGGAGCGACTGCTAGGCGTTTCTTTGGACTATTTTTCACGGATATTTTTTAGTCGATATTTCGAGTGATGATGCTATCTATATTTTAAAAAGGTGATGTCTCATTCATCCCTAAATACCCGCCTGAAGAGTAGTTTAGGTTTTAGAGATCTGTGCCTTAGTGGCTCATCACTAGATGCGACTTTCAGAACTTACTAAAACTTACTAAGCTTTGTTTCTAACTCCACGGCTAGATCAAGAGCTCCCATGTAGCCAGACTTCAGGTGGGCTGGCAAATCAGGGTCGCCCACCATAGTCCCAAGCGTCTCTACTAGACTATAGACAATGCCTTTTGCTGCACCAATGGCAATTGACTTGTTGGAAACCGCCTCATCAATATGGTTCACAGCATCTAAGAAATAGTCGTGACCCGGAAGACCATCTGGACCCAGCTCTGTATTTAATTCTTTAGTCATATTGTCCCCTGTATAGCTTGCTTAAAGCATCTGATCTACTTTGTAGAAAAACTTTCGTGCATATGCCAGAATTTCTTTATCACTAGGATGATCAACGGTTTCTACGCCAACAATCTTTTCAGCAATTATGGCGTCGTGTTGATGTGCATACTTGATTAATTCTAGCTTAGCAGAGCCTGGTCCGAGAATCAGAATTTCTTTGGATTCGTTTACGGCTTGAAGCACCGAGTGAAGATATTTGGAATCTAGCGCTACTTTTCCGCTACCCATCTCATTTGCCTTGTGATGTAAGTGGGTATGCGTTGATTTGCTGTGAATGATTTCTGCCTCGCTAGCAGATTCACTTAAAAACATCACGTGCGCTTCTTGATGGTCGATCCAAATAACTGCATGATTTAATGACATATTCTTCCTATGGGTGATCCTAATTGTGGCCTTATTAATATATAAGCTACTGGGCCAGCATACTCCTGCTATGAGGAAAAAACATGTCAAGATTTGATTTAAATCACTAGAAAATTACTCACTAGATTTTGTATTGAGCCAGCCCACCAGCACCTGAACCGCTTCACTACTGATACCCTGCCACTGCTCTTGATCAACCCTGGGGTCACCAAGGACACTCGTCAGTTTTGCGCTCATAGCTGTTTTGAGGTCCTCTGGTGGCTTAACCCCTTTCCAGGCCAGCAGCAAGGCATCGGTAAAAAGTATTTTGGTTTCGGGATGGCGAAATTGATTTTGGGCTTGAATGCCCCAATCAAATGCCAGGTGGATATAGTCTGTCTGTCGTCTTTTTTCTTTAGGGAACTTCAACAATTCAATCAAGGCACTTTGGGCAAAGACAGTTGCTGGAAATCCTGGCCATAGATCAAATTGATTAATCCACCCCATCAACCCCCGTTTTGTTTTGAGGATGGATTCAGCAATGCATTTAGGTCCATCCGCAGTACTGAAGAGATTTAAATCATGGGTCAAGGAGTTGAGGGCAGTGCCAGATTTAATGGCACCACCGGTAAAAAAACCTTGCGCTACGTGCGCTAGCTTTTCAAACACAGGGTCATTGGGCTTAAAGTGATAGAGATAAACATAGAAAAGGGGCTCAGCCCATTTCATAGCCCTCTTGGCGATCTTGAGAGAGCGTGGCAGATGCATCTCAAAATATTCGTTTAAATAATCAGCTCGATTGGATAGGCTGCGCTCTGGCTCAAGCCAAATGGCATAGGGAAAATAACGCCAATAGCGTTGATCTACTTGATGACCCGAAAGCTGCGCCAATGAGAAGCGAATAAAAGTACGCTCACCTACCGCAAAAATATCGGGTGGGAGGCCCATTCTTTCAATCGATATTTTTTGTGAAGCAATCCTTTGCGCAGCGCTAGCTAGCAGAGGAAAATCTTCTGGTAATACCGCTAAGTTCATTTTGACAATATAGGCTTGCTATTCGGAGCCTGAATTGCATTACTGCTTGGTGTAGGAGTAGCTGCAGGCATTGTTGGGGCTGTTGGAGTGCTAGCAGCATCTAAAGCCTCTCTAGCCGCTTTGCCTTTTTTGGAATCCGGCTTGAACGCTAAGATAAAGCGCAACTCTACCCGACGGCTTTTTTCTGCATCTTCTAAGCCGAAGCTTTTGACTACCCGCTTATCGGCATAAGAGCTAATGCCAAAAACATCTAACTTGCGCTCATTTTGATAGGACTGAGGCTTGCCCTCAGTCAGCACTTCGTAAACTGCACGTGCGCGATCTAAACCCAGGTGCCAGTTGGTGTAATTACCCTGTTGAAGCGGCTTAGAATCGGTATGGCCTTCAATAAAAATGGTTTCAATCTCTGCCTCCTCATCATTGGGTGGGCAGTCTAATGGTCTGGCCGCTCTTTCTGAGTGGACATAGCAAGGCAGAATCTTAATTAAAGACTCTCTTGCCTTTTTTAATGTCTGAGTGGAATTGTCATTCAGAACAGCACTGTTAAACCCAAACAAAGCATCTGCTGGTAAACCAATGACGCCCGATTGTGGATCAATCACCACATTCAGGCCGGCCTCTTTAAACTTTTGCCCGATGATCAACACGGCGCTAGCAAGGGGATCATTCACACTCTCGCCTCTTTGAATAGAATCGACCCGCTGAGAGAGCATCACCACCATGATGATGAAAACAAACAATAAGCCAATCATCAGATCACTTGCCGAAGCAAGATAGCCAGCTTCTTCAACCTTTTCAGATTGTTTATTGTGGCTTGATGGTAAAAAAATCATGGTGCTGTTCTAACTTTGATGGAGATATCCGTTTAAGTCTTTGGCAGTGACTCAACAAAATCATCCATGGTTTGCTCTAAGGTCGTGATTGTTGTGTGAATTGAGGAAATCGCCTGGGCTAATTTTTCATCTAATTTAAAGTGCAATTGCACTACCTTATTGGAATAATCCGATACACCCGTCGTCAAATGATTGACAGTTTGATCAATCGAGCTCTTGGTTGATTCAAACTCGGCCCTTAAAGAACTGAGCGCCGCACGAGAAGCATCGGTTCCAAGCTTAATTTCATTTACAGCGTCTTTGAGGGCGCTGGACATTGCAGGAATGCCTACCCCGAACTCTTTGCTAATTATTTCTTGTGAAGCCACAGTGCCATCCAAACTGCGGGCTATCAAACCAAGAGACTCAGTGCTAGATTGGATTTTTTGCACAAAGGAATCAACATTGACAATCACTTTATCAATACCATTTACAGAGCCAATCAATCCACCCAATACAAACTCCAATTTGGTAGCACCTTCGCTGGTGAACTCTTTCGCCCTTTGCAAACCAGACTCTAAGCCAAGCATAGTTTCATTGGTCTTGGTAACTGTCTTTTCTAGGGCGCTAATAGCACTACCAAAAGAATCGCCCGCATGCGCAAGAGAGACTCCAGCCCCTACGCCAGCAATATTGAGTTTTTCAGTGACCTCAACCAGGGTTTTTCTGAATTGTTCCATTTCTTTTGCAGAGTCACCTTTAATCGCTTCTAAGAATTTCTCCATGATATTTTTCAAGGCTTCTTCATTAATACGACTAATCCGCTCCGTTAAATTATCGAATGCATCAATTAACTTCACGCTAAGATCATTAAATAAAGGCTCGAGTGCATTGCCGATCGCCTTGGAGATGGACAGTGCAAAATCTGTTTCAAATCGTTTTAATTGATTAACTTGTTCACGGTTTTGCAACAGCATTTCATGGAACATTCCAAGCTGCGCTTGAATGACTGCTTGTGGAGCATTATCAGGAATCATTGCTCGGAGCTGAGTCTGTAAATCATCAATTGCTGCTTCTAGCTTTTCAAGCGTGAGTTTGGCGGCCCAGTTCCAAACTAAGGAAGTGAATAAGCCAGCAATCGAGGTAATGAACTTACCACCTGCTGTTGCAATCAAACCCTTGAGAGCGGCATCGCGAGACTCTTGATTACCCGTCATCGCCTGACCTGCGTCATTTAATGCTAATGCCAGAAAGATGAAGGTGAACATCAAACCTACACCGATCAAAATATTCGGCATGGTTTCATACAGCGAGAGATTAATTTTGCCAGCCAGGATATTTCTGGCTGTCCAAATATCTGAGTAAGGCTTTAAGCAGTATTGCTTAGAGCCCGAATCCCCTCGAATGGTAATAAGGTTTCTTGCGCTCTCTTGAAGTAAATCGATAATTCGATTGTTTGTTGTGGATCCAATAGCCGCTGTAAAAATATCTCCGTGAACCGCTTCTTTGCCATTGAGCTCACCACAAATGTCTTGAATTTGAGCACTAGATTGGTATATTACTTTTGACCAAGACCAGTACAAAAAAGCAGCTACAAGAAGAATACCCATTGCAATGCCGATGGGTAGGTATAGATTGACTGGTGTTTGCATGGTTTAGCGGAAATTAAAAGAATAAAGAGATGTTACAAGATAGATTCATTGTGAACTTTGAGCGATATTTTGCATAAAGCTAGTCATGAAGCGCCCTTACAAACGCGCTTCATCACAACCAGGCCAAGTGTGCCCTCTGCAACCGGAGCAAAGGAATAGGGGTGTTTATCTTGATAAACCACATTGCCCTCACCCATCGACTCTGAAAACCACTTAGTAGAAAGAGCTCTTTGGAGCTCTTTTTTGCAGTTGTACTCAATATAAGTTCTGAAGGATTGATAAGGGTAACGATCTTTATCAACAACCAAATCCTTGCTTTCATTGACCAATACCTTGACCTTGACAAGGCTTATATTTCTTTGAATAGCCTGAGCATCAATATAAACAGAAATATCTTGATTGGCCGTCACCTTGGTCCAATCAGCGTTAGCCTGACCAGCAAGCAAAAGCATCCAAAGTAAAACAAGTTGCTTAATCATGCAGCAATTTTTCTGCGAATTCATTGTACTGAGGATGCTGGACATAAATCTCAGTTTAGCTTCACTTTAAGCAACATTAAGGTATGGGTTGAGCAGCCAATATCCGAGTCCGAGCGCCGCAATCAAAACCAATAAAACAGCAATGCGCTTGAAGCTTGGATTGGGTCGGCTAGTTTGCGGCAGCTCAATACCTTGAATTGGTAATTGCGCAGAGCTTTTTTTGCGAATAATCTTTTGAATCAAGCTTGGTTTTTCAAACTTTAGCTCATTGATCATTTTTTGAGCCAGCATGGCTTCGATCTCTTTGAGCTCTTTTTGCTCCCTGAGCGCTTGAATGTCATCATCAACTACTTCTTGGCTTGCATCAAATGCTTGGTCATCAGGCAGTCCCAGGATTTTGGCAACCTTTTGAGCGCTTGAATATTTAATCAGCGGCGAATAAAACGCGCCCTGCTCTTTGCCTTCAATTTGCCGAATTTGACTATTCGAAAGTATGGCTTGATTTGCTAACTCTTCTATAGATAGGCCACGCTTTTCTCTAGCAACTTTAAAGTTCTCGCCGAGTATTTTTGGCAATGGATTATTCTGCTTGTCGGACACCAAAATCTCCTAAAAGGGTTAGCAAAAAATGAATTGCATACCCAACAACGCCATTACTTAACCAAACAATATCGAATCATTTTTATGAGCAGTATCGACGATGAATAGTTGGCCCTGAAATACTAGCCTACTGGACATTGCCCATAATAATCATGAACTTAGGATAGTGTATACACTAATTATCACAATGCAAGTATTTCAATTGGATGACAATTTCGGGCCAATTAAGCAGCCGTCTACAAGCGTTGGGCCCCGCTAGCCCTTAAGCCAACTCCTCATCTGCCGAATTAGCACTCTCCCAAACATCCTCTTCAGGCGCAAACTGGGTTTGGGAAACAAAGTTTTTAATTGCCAATAGTGAATCTTGGGCGACATCATCCAAGGTCACCGTCTTTAACTCATCAGAGCATAGATGGCGACATTTCTCTAAATCGCCCACTTCCGCAGCTTCAGCTAGGGATAGCAGTTGCCCCAAAATACCGGAACGATCGACAATCGCATCTACGACGACACCGGGGAGATTGAAGTGGGATAGCAGTTCGCGAGCTGGCTCATCAAAGAGGTTGTCAATTAAAGATAGTCCACCAACCAAGAAAGCTAAATCAGTAGAACCCAAACCCCCACCCGCACCCAACTTGGTGGATAAGGACTCCATAAAGAAGGCTCGAACACAAACGAGCTGTAACAAGGGGGTCGCATCTAAAGCCACCTTAGCTTTAGCATCCGCATAGAGCAAGAGCTGAGTCCAGCGGGTAATACGCTTGATGCCAGAAATGACTGCAGCATCTCGGATATTCTCAGGCTTTTCACGTTTCCTGCGTGAATCAATCTCAGCAATAACCATCAGATGCTTAGCGACGACTGGGTTAGCCTCAATTGAGGCTACCAAGTCTTTAAGTTCCGGGGATGACAGCAGCAAAGTTAATAGCTGCAATAACTTGCGATACTCCTCACCCCGATGCAAAGAAAGTTCAGGGTCGGGTTTCACAAAGTAAAAGCCTTGAAATGCATCGCATCCCAAATCTCTTGCTTGATGGAAATCCTCTGGCACATGGACATTGGTCGCAATGATTTGCAAAACCTTGCTACCATCCTTTGATTTTTCATCGCGCGGCAAAGGTATACCTTTGCAGTAATCAATCAGACTAAATGGCTTAGCAACCTTTTGCAGGTCTAATTTGACATAACGAAATTTAGGCAAAATATCATCTATGCCATCAACCACTTCCGTTAAGCCGGTTAAAACAAATTTATAGCCAGCACTTCTCAATCTCTCAAGCTTTTGCAGAATTTCAGGAACCGGAGGACCCTCAGCGTCGTCAAGTTCTTTTTTAGCCTCAGAAGCTTGAGCAGTCTCTTCAGTCTGTTTCGCTTCAGCGTCAATAGCACCCAAAATTTCTGCAAGATCAATTTGCAAGGGAAACTTCATTGCCGGAAAACCTCTAAGCTCATCACCCAGCTGGTCTGCACGAATATTGATAAAACCCAAATGTTGTCCCAGGGATTGAGTTACCCCCTTGGTCTTTAAAGAATAAAAGATTTCGGAGAGGGTAACTTGAGTCACTTCCTTGCCATCATCATCCCTGAGATTGACATCAGTCACTTCTTCTGGATAGCTAACTTCTGCCTTGGGGTCATCCGCTAAGCGCTTAGCAATTTGCGCTAAGACCTCAGCGCGATCGTTCAGTCGTTTAGCTTTCAGAGTGGTGCCTGGCCGAAAGAAAAGTTCATAGCCAATAATCGCCTGCTCTCTATTAATAATCGGCTCACGTCCAAGATAAGGATTTTCAGGCGCAATTTTCTCAGGACCTCTAGGGGCCTGAATCGGTGCAGATTGTGCTTTTTTCTTAAAAAGTGCCATGGCAAAAGGGGGTGTCAAACAAGTGATGCGATCGCATCATTTTTACCACAATTATATGCAGCTTTAACCCCTGATCCGCACCAAAACGAGACGCTAAGGCCCCCATGAGAGTCTTTCTAGGTGATCTTGTATACCCATTTTTTATATAGGGGAAAATAAGAGTATAAGTTTAACGATAACCCAAGCTATTGAGAATTCTGTATTTCATATTCATCATAAAATACAGAATAGAATATTTTTAGTCGTACGCTCTGACGGTAAATGAAAGTACATCAATGAAAAAATTAGCTGCAATGATTCTGTGTTTCTTTAGCTCTGTGGCTATGGCCAATTGGCTCGAACTTGGTAGCAATGATATTGCTGTTGTCAAAGTTGATACAAGTACGATTAAACGTGGCCCCTACTCCATTCAAGCATGGGTTTTATTTGACCTTAAAAAACCGCAACAAATTTTTGAAGGTGATCGAGATGTGTATTCTGGGGTGGCGTTTTATGAATACGATTGCACCGAGAATAAGGCGCGTTTTCTAGAAAAATATGCCTACACTGAAAAAAATGGCCAGGGCGATCGAATCTTTTCATCCAACAAACCAGAAAATTGGCTGAGCATCCCACCCAACGTATTAAATTTCAAAGTGTTTAATTATTTGTGCCGCCCCAAATAAGCCGCTAAGCTTGGTTGGCCATGGTTTAATTGCGACGCTCTTGAACTAGCACCAAATCAAAACTAAATGTTGAACCCTGCCCTTCAACGCTTTGGATATCGAGCTTGCTGCCCATCATCTCCAAAATGCGATTACTAATTGTCAGACCCAATCCAGTGCCACCGAAACGCCGAGAAATTGAGCCATCGGCTTGAGCAAATGGCTCTAGTATTTGCTCCTGAGCTTCTGGCGAAATACCAATTCCGCTATCTTTGATAGTAAAGCGCAGCGTTAGAGTGGAATTTTCTAGTTTGAGTTTCTGAATCGATAAATCTACTGAACCAAATTCGGTAAATTTAATCGCATTACCAATCAGATTATTAATCACCAAACTCAGATTAAAAAAATCGCCAATTAGTTGAGCGTTGGATTTTAAGTCGCAAGTAAGATTCAACTGCAAACCCTTGGCCTTGGCACCTTCTAAAAACAGACTGCGCACTCTAGAGAAAAGATCTTCAATAGAAAATGGCGCAGTATTGATATGCCCTTTATTAGCCTCTAATTTAGAGAAATCGAGGATCTCATTCACAATTTCAAGCAAGAGCTTGGCGGAAGATTCAATTCCAAGAAGATAATCTCGCACCACTGGACTTAATGGCTCGTATAAGGCCAAAGCAGATAGACCGATAATCCCAGTCATAGGAGTACGTATCTCATGAGACATGTTCATGAGAAATTGAGTTTTGACATTCAGGGCAGCTTCGGCATCCATCCTCGCCTTGAGCAGTTCAGTAATATCCCAATTGGTGCCGACCATGCGTAGTGGTTTATTGTCAGCATCTCTTTTAACAACAGCTAAGCCTCGGATAAAGTGAATGCTGCCATCAGGCCAAACAACTCTAAATTGGGTATTAAATTCACTGGCGCCTTCGAGGGCCTTGGTAATACGCAACTCGGCAGCCGCTCTATCGTCATGATGCAGTCTCTTTGTCCAATCATCATATGAACCACCGAATTGGTCTCGAGCAATGCCATACAAAATGCACATCTGGTCATCCCAAACCAAGCGGTTATTAAAAAAGTCAAAATCCCAAATACCGACAGCGCCAGCCCGGGCCGCCAGTTCAAGGCGATTCTTGGTTTCAATAATGATCTGCTCGGATAATTTGCGCTCAGTAATGTCCCGCTGAATTGATACCCAATGGGTAAACCAACCCGCTTCATTGGCAATGGGAAAAATATTGAGTTCTTGCCAAAACTCTTCACCATTTTTTTTGTAATTGATTATTTCTTCACGTATATGCTTCCACTCCTTAAGAGCTGCAAAAATTCTGCCCTTAGTCTCTGGGTCAGATCTTGGGCCTTGAAGAATTCGAGGATTTTTTCCCAACACCTCATTTGCCAAATATCCTGTTTCCCGCACAAAAGCCTCATTCACATACACAATCCGTGGCTCTTGGCTGTCAGTAGGAATATCAGTAATGACAACAATATCATTTGTATTTGCAATAACAACACCAGCTAGCTTTGCAAATTCCTCACGACCCAATATAGAAAAAGATTGCTCTTCGGCTAACTTTGCCGCTGGAACGGTGATATCTGAAGAATGATTGGAGCTAGTCATACTGTCAAATTATAGGTTGGCCTATCAATTTGGTAAAACTTTATTCTAGGGAATTGATCATTTAGGAAGCGGACTTTTGCAGTGCAGATGCAATCGTGCTGAGGAAGTCTTTAAACCCGATGGGTTTCTCTATTAGGCTATTAAAACCAGCATCCATAATGGCTTGCTTGTCCTCTTGCATGACTGAAGCAGTAAAAGCAATCACAGGAATGGCAGCATAGCGATTATCAGAGCGCATAAGCTTCAAACAATCAAAACCACTCATACCAGGCAGCTGAATATCCATTAATACCAAATCTGGAACTTGCTTTTCAAGTTGTCCTTGTAAATCCTCGCCACAGTCAATTTCACTGGTCTCGTAACCTGAAGACTGCAAAATGTCTTTAGCCAAACTCAAATTTAACAGGCTGTCATCGACTATTAATACATGGGTCATTCTGAAGCCTTTGATTCCACTTTAGGAATAAAGAATGTAAAGCTCGAGCCCTCACCCAATGCTGAGTCAAGCTTGAGCCAACCATTTTGTAGATCAATCAGGCGTTTCACAATCGCTAAGCCAAGGCCAGTACCCTCAAGCTTTCTGGTGTAATTATTTTCAACCTGCTTAAATTCTTCAAAAATCTTCTCTTGATCCTTAGGAGCAATGCCAATGCCAGAGTCCTTAACTATGACATGGATGCCAGCCTCAGTACTTTCTGCTTGCACCACAATCTCACCACCTTCAGGGGTAAATTTAACAGCGTTAGTTAAAAGATTGAGCAAGATTTGTTTCATTTTTCGCTCATCAGCATAGATCAGGTTTTCACCTTCGCCAATATAAACATGGAGTTTTAATTTATTCTTCTTGACTCGTTCAGACACAATCGCGACACAAGATTGAATGGCTTTATTGAGTGAAAAAATTTCCCTGAAGACATTGACTTCACCAGATTCAATCTTAGATAGATCCAAAATATCATTGATTAAATCCAGCAGATGTTTGCCTGAGTTATAAATATTTTTGACATATTCAGTCTGTTTGGGATTGATATCACCAAAGATTTTTTCTTTGAGAAGCTCTGAGAATCCAATAATGGAATTGAGGGGGGTTCTCAGCTCATGCGACATATTGGCTAAGAACTCAGATTTATGTCGATTTGCATTTTCTAATAAAAGATTACTTTCTTGTAAGCGAATTTGATTTTTCTCAAGCTCCAAAGTGCGCTCACGCACCTTACTATCAAGCTCCAAGTTCTGATTCTCAATAATTTTCTGGGACTCTCTTAGAGCACTTTCAGCCTTACTAATTTGAATCAGCTCATTATGAATTTGCTGATTCCGATTCAAAATCATTTTGATAAAAATGAATAGCAAGATTAAGTTGAGAATGGCGATCAGCCAAATTGAATAGAGCGCTCTGAGCCAGGTCTTGAGGTAGATAGTGTCAGCAACTACGGGCGTAACAATAAAAGGGAAATTGGCTACGCGCCTTGGAGCCACGATGCGAACCTCAGAAAGTCCATCTTGAATGACCCTCTGAGAACTCACTTCTGCAACCACGTGATCAATCCCTTGTTCTGACATCAGTTTCTTAGTGCTACTGGTCAAAATTTGTTTACCAACTAAATCTTCCTTAAAGGGATATGAGGTCATTAAAGAGAAATCGTCGCGATACAAGGCAACCGAGGCACCATCCCCTAGATTGCTAATCACCTTCTTATAGAATTCAGAAAAATTCTCTGCTGAGACTCCAATTTGTAAAGTGCCAATAAAATCTCCATTGGTAGACTGCAGTCTCTTAGCTACATAAAATACCCATTTACCGGTGCCTTTATTTTTAACAGGGATACTGAAATAAATTTTCGCTTCTGGGTGGTCTCTAAGCCACTGAAAATAATCACGCTCCGATAAGTTAATTGATGGTGGCGGATAAGATCTTGAGAAATTAGCCACGCTTCCATCTACTAGAGCAATTGAGGCCACATCAATTAAGGGGTTTGAACTAATTTTTTCCGCAAGCAATAAGTGCACTGCTTTTTGGGAGGCATATTGCTTTAATGCTGCCTCACTAGTAAGACTACTTTGCGGCAAGGCACTATAAATACTCTTGAGCGCAACTTCTGCCGAGATAAACGTTTGCGCCGCGTGCTCTGATAATGTCAGGGAGATATTATCTGTTTGTTTCTTCCAGTCTGATTCCGCATTGAATTTCAAATAAAAACTGGCGGCTATAGCAATCGCAACAATTAACAAACCCAGCGCTACACCAGAGGCGATAATAACTAAGCGGTTACTTTTCAATTGATCGCCTGCAATTCAGAGATTTTTTGGGACTATCACGCTTAGCCGGCAAAGTGAGATATGAGCTCTTGCTCAACTACCAGCGCAAGATCTTTTAGATGTTCCTGCTCTTTTTCAGAAAATATTCTTGGCTCAGTATCGATAATGCAGAGCGTGCCAGCGGCCAAACCGCCGGGTAGATAAAGCGGTATTCCAGCATAGAAACGGATAAATGGTTTGCCAATCACTAAAGGGTTATCTTTAAAGCGGCTATCCTCTAGTGCATTAGGGATCAGAAAAATACCCTCACCTAAAATCGCATGCCCACAAAAAGAAATATCCCGCGGGGTTTCTGAGGCATCTAAACCGCAACTGGATTTAAACCACTGCCGGTCTTTATCAACCAATGAAACGAGTGCAATCGGTACATTAAATACGGATCGCGCTAATTTAGTAACCCGATCAAAACGCTCTTCAGGTTCAGTATCTAGAATTTCTAACTGGCGCAAGCCGGCAAGTCTTTCTGCTTCATTTTGCGGATTTTCGGGTGTCTGCATTTCTTACTCCCAATCAAATGGATTGAAGTGGATTGCTACTGAGCGATTTTGAAAGCCTCAATGGACTTATCAATATCTTTAAACATAATAGACCCACGGGGTTTAACACCAGAATCTGCATTTAAGCGAGACTGAGTCCGCATATCCAAGAGGATTTCACCAGCCCTGGCTTCACGGCATAACCGAGAAACAATTTCAGTGACTGCGCCAATCGCTGTATAGTCCTCCCGCCCTTCAAAACCCATCATACCCAAGGTGGCAAAGCCAGTTGCAACACCAACCCCTAGTGATAGAGATGGGTTGTAGCCCTTTTGGACCCAGCGAGTTTTGAGATTACTAAAAGCAGTTTGAAATCGTTTTGCAAGATTGATTGCCTGCATTGGGGCGTTATCAACTGGAATGGGATCATTAAAAAAGATAACGATTTCATCGCATGAAAAACGCTGTACCGTACCGTTAAATTGACTAATGAGTTTGCCTAGAATTTGATGAAACTCACTCAGAATGATCATGACCTCTTCAGGCTCTCTTTCCATTACCAAATTACCAAAGCCACGCAACTCAAAAAACACAATGGTGATTTCTTTACGATGCGGCTGTAATATATCTTCTTGTTTATCAGCCACAATTTTGGTGGCGACTTCAGTGGGCAAGGATCTCTTTAACTTATTCAAGCTTTCGATTTCTTGTACTTGCTGCGCTACTTTCTTCTCTAAATCTTGATTGAGTTGCAGTAACTCACTATTTTTATCAGCAATCTCTTTTTGCAAGCCGGCAATGCGCAGCAAGGAATCGACGCGCGCCAGTAACTCGGCCTGATTAATCGGTTTGCTTAAAAAGTCATCTGCTCCAGCTTCTATGCCCTTGACCTTCTCACTGGAAGGATCAAGCGCTGTCAGCATGACCACTGGCAGCAATGCAGTTTGTGGTTTCTGACGGATAGCTTGGCACACTTCATATCCAGACATCTCCGGCATCATCACATCTAGCACCACGAGATCTGGAATGGATTCCTCTATTGACTTAAGAGCCTCGGCCCCACTAGATGCCGCTTTTACAGCGTAGTCACGGCTCTCCAATACAGCCTTTAATAAATCAATATTTTCGGCAGTATCATCAACAATTAGGATATTGGTAGGTTTCATAGCTTAGTGACTGATTTATATAGGAAATTTAGACCGAATAGGCGATTTTCACCTCATTCTATTATATTATCTTTGCAGCATTATTGAATGTTTTGAAGTCGCACCAATCTGGTTACTGGAGGAGCACATGCAAAAAGTATTTTTTATCCGCGCAGAATGGGACAACGATGCGAGTATCTGGTCTGCGACCTCAGATGATGTGCAGGGATTAGCAACCGAGGCTGACTCGATTGAAATCCTCTTTAATAAGCTCTCTTCCATGATTCCAGAACTCATGCTTTTGAATAAACTGACTGACCAAGCTGAAATTGTGTATGAAGTGCTAGCCCGTAAATCCTCAATAGCTCACATACCATCTGAGGCGTCATCATGACTAAAGTTATCGGATCTTATCGAGGCAACTCTTTTTCTTCAGATTTACTGGCAATACTGAAAGAGGCTGGCTGCAACTATCATGCGCCAGCTCACCGTGGTAACCACGATATTTGGTTCTCACCAATTACAGGGATTTATTTTCCATTTGATAGCAAAATACTCTCGCACCATACTGCTAATGCCATTTTAAAGATTGCCGGCCTTCCGGAACAATTTGTTGCTCATCAAGAAGAAGATTCCGAAGAAAACCCAGACTAAGTTATTACCTAAAAATTGACAGAAGAGAAGAGGCTGCAGAATTCAGCTGTGAAACTACCTGAAAGTCTAAACTTTGCTGAACACTTAATTTCTGTAGATCTGCTTGCAAAGCAGTCAAGTCAATATTTTGAATCTCATCCGCTGCAGCCTGCGAGCTTGTCTCTAATGCAGTGCTGCTATCAAACGCAGTAGTCAGATTGGTACTGGCAGCCGTCATAGATGCCTGAGTAGCAGAAATATGCGAAATAAATTCATTAATCAAGGTAATTGCTGTTGAGGCATTGTCCTCCCCGGAAATTACCCCAGTCACGCTGACAGCATCCATCGGTCCATAAGAAGCACCCGTTAATGTCAATACGTCACCAGAGCTGGTGGCATTGAAATCAGCGCTAAATGTGGAGCCAACAAAAGATCCTAATGAAGAAGATGGATCGGTACCTGAAGTAATTTTGCTAGCAAAGATTGCAGCAACTTGCGTCGCCGTCAGAGATGACGCTGCAGTAAATTCTAAATCACCAATAGTAAGATAATCGCCAGCATTCATAGCACTCAGAGTTACTGTCTGCTGGGCATATACACCTTCAGTCCCGGCAGAACCAGCTTCTACAATGTTAACGTTAGAGGATGATAAGGCTACTCTATTAGTAACAGCGCCACTTACTGTCACATTGTCCTTCGGTCCATTCGTTGAACCGGTTAAGGTCAGGACATTGATAGCGCTGGTAGCAGTAAAGCCGCCAATAAATGAAGTGCTATTAAAAGATCCCAAGGAAGAATCTGGATTAGCGCCTGCAATCTTGCTAGCAAAGATTTCCGCAACTTGTGTGCTGGTTAAATCCGCAGCTGCAGTTAAGGTTAAGCCGCCAATCGTAGCAGTATCACCCGCATTTAATTTATTTAGACTGACTGTCTGCCGAGCAAGCACACCTTCAGTCCCGGCAGAACCAGCTTCTACAATGTTAACGTTAGAGGATGATAAGGCTACTCTATTAGTAACAGCGCCACTTACTGTCACATTGTCCTTCGGTCCATTCGTTGAACCGGTTAAGGTCAGGACATTGATAGCGCTGGTAGCAGTAAAGCCGCCAATAAATGAAGTGCTATTAAAAGATCCCAAGGAAGAATCTGGATTAGCGCCTGCAATCTTGCTAGCAAAGATTTCCGCAACTTGTGTGCTGGTTAAATCCGCAGCTGCAGTTAAGGTTAAGCCGCCAATCGTAGCAGTATCACCCGCATTTAATTTATTTAGACTGACTGTCTGCCGAGCAAGCACACCTTCAGTCCCGGCAGAACCAGCTTCTACAATGTTAACGTTAGAGGATGATAAATATGCACTGCTATTGGTAATTGAACCTGAACTACCGCTTACCGATATTGCGCTTTGCGGTCCGTAATAAGTGCCCCTAATTGATAAAGCGCCATTAGAGATAGTTCCAGGTGTGAAGTAATTGTAAAAATACCCACTAAAGTACCCTCCCGAAGGCGAACTGGAGGAGTTACTCATACGAGCAGAAAAATTGTTTGCCACAGTAGTGGCATTTACAAAACTGGTGGCTGTGAAAGTTAAGTTACCGCCAAGATTTACTGTTTCTCCAGTGAACATATCGTGAAATTGCACAGTTTGTTGTGCATAAGCGCCAGCCGAACTATCAGTTCCGGTTACCAGCGTGGTAACGTCGGACGCACTTAAAGAAGTATTTCCACTTGCTCCAGTAACGCTACCGGATGCAGGAATTAAATCTTTGGACCCCGAACTAGAAGCATAGGCATAAAGTTGCCCATTGGTTATGTTGTAGGCATTCAAAGAGAACTGCCCACTATAACTAAAGCTAGTTCCATTGAAGGAGCCTGCGCTTGATGGGGGATTTGAGTTGTATTGCTGTTTATTTAAAAATGCAATAGCAACCTCAGTTGCTGTCATATTTGAATTGGCTGTAAGGGTAAGCCCCCCTAAAGTTTCAGTTTCGCCAGCAGATAAAGCGCGCATCTGAATTAACTGCTGCGCATTGGTACCTGAGGTGGATGAACTACCAGTTACTGAAGTAGTGACATCTGAGGCCTGGGTAATTGTTGCATTAGCAGTGCGACCACTAACGTCCAAAGTTCTAGCCCCATTAGAACTTCCCGTTAATGTCAAAACGCTAGATGCTACTGCACTAAAACTCCCTACAAAAGAACCACTAAAGCTACCATAATCACTGCCAGTATTTGAGTTAATTTTTGCAGCAAAGATACTAGCAAGTTCAGTCGGGGTTAAATTGCGGCTCGCCGTAAAGGTCAGACCACCTACCGTAGCAGTATCCCCGGCTACAACCGGCGGAAATGATACCGCTATCAGCGCTGCTGAAGAATCGCTACCAAATGATCCGGATACATTTGATGAACTCAGCGGGGTTCTTGCTGATAAGGTTGCACCAACAGCAATAGAACTCATGGGTCCAGTAGTCGCGCCTGTAAACGTAACGCTACTACCCGATCCTGGGCTTGTTAGGTTATAGCCACCCTGAAAACTACTGACACCAAATGATCCATAGCTACTAACGTAACTACTATTAGCAATCTTTTGATAAAAGATATTTGCTACTTCTGATGCAGTTAAATCGGAGTTGGCGGTAAATGTCAGACCACCTACTGTGGCAGAGTCGCCATTGGCCATGGCGTTAAAGCTGATACTTTGTTGGGCGTAGGTTCCCACCCCCTCATCAATACCTGTTACTGTTGATATTGTTGTCGTATCAATGTTGGCAACCGCAAAAGATAAAGCGTTGAGATCTGCCTGCAAGCTCTCAATATCAATACCCTGTACGGATATAGTTTTATTATTTACACCATCCGATGAGCTCACCACAGAAAGAGTTTCATTGCCTGACAAGAGGTTATTGCCATTAATTCCTGTGGTAGCGGCAATTTTTGTTATCTCTGCATTTAATTTTGAAAAAGTGTTGTAAAGATTTGTTTGATCAGTGCCGTTGTAAAGACCGTTCGAGACTTGAGTTGCTAAAGATTGCATTTGGGTCAGAATCGATGCAATTGAACTTAAGCCGCTTTGGGCAACGCTAATAATGTTTGTCGCGTTTGTGATATTGCTTTGCACCCCTGATTGACTAGATGCTTGCGCAGATAATCTAGCAACAACGCTACTTTCTTCCGTGGACAGTGTGCGCTTGCCATCAGCGATCTGTGTGTGCGTTGTTACAAGACGTGCCTGAACATCATTGACTGCACTTTGCAGATTAGATGCTAAGGTAGCGATCGAATTATTCATAGAAACAAAAAAACACAATAAAATTAATGGCTTAGCTAACTAATCCATATTAATTAAATTATGTTTTTTTAATGGGTAGAAAAAAGGCACTTAATAGCCTTATTTCCAAATCTCCACGAGGAATACTGCTTTGAGAAGGCTTTACAGCTTGGTAAAGCCTATTAATTCAAAAATCTTAGGCAGTTAGGCAGCTAGCAGATACTTCTTGTTCTTCTGGTACTTACCTGCTCTTGAGGGGACGTTGCATAGATTGCACTCGTAGTCTTCGTGTAGGTCATACACATCAACTACAAACTTACCCTTGCAGCAAGAACACGTTTCAGTTTTGAGCAGTTTTTGCTCTACAAAACGAATGAGCGTCCATGCACGAATCAAGCTGATAACTGGCTCATCGCTGATCGGATGGTCGTCTGCCTGCTCAATGATGTGGTACTGCTCAAGGTAAAGTTGGTAGGACTTAATCAGCGCCTGAATACCAGTAACACCAGTATTCTCTTTTAAGAAATTGTAAATATTGAGAAATAAAGAAGAATGAATATTCGGTTGCCAAGTCAAAAACCAGTCGGTTGAGAATGGCAGCATGCCTTTTGGCGGCGAAATCCCTTTTAATTCTTTATAAAGCTTCGTCAAACGCTCGCGGGATAAAGAGGTGTGTGACTCCAGCAACTGTAAGCGGGCACCTAAATTAATTAACTGAATCGCTAATTGCAGCTGCTCAGTTTCACCAACAATGCTTTTGACTTTCATATTCTAAATTCCGCTTTCGCTAAAGATATTGGATATTGCAGAACTTAGGCAATGGCTTCGGCTTTTTGGCCAGCCATCAAAATTGAACTGTGGACGATAGATTGGGATAAACCCTTAGTATTTTTGGTCAGCATACCCAACATAGCAGCATCATCAAAGCGAAAGCGCATCAACATCATGTTGGAGCTAGCCAGCTTAATCAGTTGAGAATTGCTTAAATCCCCAATTAAATCAGCGATATCCTGGCTGACACCAAGGCGGAAAACAGCCTGATCCTTGTCTGCTTGAATCATCTGTTGAGCCAGCATCAAATAATTCAGATTCGCTTCACGAATTTCTGTCATAATGCTTTCTTGTGATTTATCAATCAGTTGCATGTTCTATCTCACTTAATTTGTGCGATTTAGTACTTTCGCGATGGATGTAGTTTGCCCGACCCAATTTTTTTCTAAATGAGATAAATGCTACAAATTTAGTAAGGAAATTACTTACAAGAGCGTATAGAATGCTTCTCAAAGAGTAATTGTTCAGCTTCTAAATCCTGCTGTAGATCTTGGCAAGCAATCAAAAGTAGCCATTCAAATGGCCAGCAAAAGCCCAAGTTATAAGGCTTGAGTACAAACGGAGACTAGATTTGTTAGCACCGCAAAGCATTCAAACATTAGGCGATGTCATGGGCATGGATCAACCATTACACCGCCCCACTGCTGACACAGCAGATCAAGATATCAAGATGTACCGCGCTGATTTCACAAGAAATTAGAGTGAATCTGTGAATATAAACAACACAATATCTGCCGGAGATTTAAAAAATCACCCCCATTTGGTGTTGGCAAAATCTCAAGTTCTGATTGTTGAAGACAACCTCATCAACCAAACAGTAATTAAGCAATTTTTATTGCGTGCGGGTGCGCGTATCGATGTTGCCAGTAACGGCCAAGATGCTTTAGAGCTATTAAAAACCAAGCAATATGATGCGGTCTTAATGGATATTCAGATGCCGGTATTAGATGGCTTGCAAGCCTGCAAACAAATTCGAGCACAAGAACATCTAAAGTCTTTACCGATTATTGGGTTGAGTGCGGGCGTATTTGCCGATGAAGTTCAGAAATGCTTTGATCATGGGATGAATGACTTCATTAGCAAGCCTATCGATCCAGAAAAACTGTACCAAGTATTAGCAAATTGGATTTTTCAATTGCAGGTCTCTAGCTCTGACTCAAACATCTCCCTCCGGGATATTGCGCATGAGCAAAGCACCACCGGTACATCGCTGGAAGATTTGCCAGGCTTTAAGCTCAAAAACCTAGTGCATTTACTGGCCGATATCCCACTGACTCATAAACTACTTAATCTGTTTATATTGGATTGCCGCGATTGCAGCGCAGGTCTGCAACATGACATTGCCATGAATGATTACCATTCTGCATCAAGTCGTATTCATACTTTTAAAGGGTCTGCCAGTGCTATCGGCGCCGAAGAACTATTTGCCGCCAGTGAATTTCTAGAAGCGGACTTAAGGCTTGGTCAACTGCAAACTCAGAACTATCATGATTTTTTAGAGATGCTTGCATCAACTCGCATTCGCTTGAGGCAATACCTTGAAAATTCTGAATCAAACCCAAATAGAAAACCTCTACAGCAAGATCTTCAAGCTAAGCCTTTGCAAGACTGGATGATTCTCTTAACTGAAGATAATGTGATCGCTCAAGCAGCACTCAAAGAATTTTTAGAAATCTTTGGTGCGCGTATCGATGTTGCCAGTAATGGCCAAGATGCTTTAGAGCTATTAAAGACCAAGCAATATGATGCGGTCTTAATGGATATTCAGATGCCGGTATTGGATGGCTTGCAGGCCTGCAAACAAATTCGAGCACAAGAACATCTAAAGTCTTTACCGATTATTGGATTGAGTGCCAGAGTATGCGCAGATACCTCTCAGCAATGCCTTGATCATGGCATGAATGGCTGCATCTCTAAGACTGTTGACCCTAGAGAGCTGATAAATCAGCTCTCTCAATGGATTAAATAGCAGACTATTTATCTAGCCTTAATTTGCCGCCGCTGCATGAGTAGTTCAACTCTCGCACAATGGCTGCGCTAATAATTTGATTGCTTGGGTCAATAGCCTTGACATTAATGACCAACTTATTAGGCAGATTCAGGTAAGTTCCAACAATCACCTGACTTGCACCAACTTTCGTATTGCCAGTTTGGCCAATCTTGCGAGTCAAAGACACAATGCCGGTATCACTAATCCGAATATCTTTCCCAAATTCAACCTGCACCACCTTCTTACCAGGAATGCGCGCAAGATAACTACGCATCATCTCGCTCATCACCAAAACATTAGGTTCTGTTTTGAGGGTATTGACGTTCACAAAATCGGCAACAAGCAGAACCCCGTATTCATCCGGGCCATTAGGATCAAATTTAGGTAAGGAGGTATTGAGTTCGGTTGCCATACCAGATACCAAGACAGTCAAATCAGTTGCCTGCAGCTTATCTTCAAAAGTAAGGCACTGCGCATCACCACGGCCAGCAGTTCCACAAGCTGAAAGGCCCAGAAGCGCACAGAGCAAAACAATAGCGAGTGGAAAATTGGTTAAGCGATGGGCTTGGTGAAGTTGTTGGCGAATAGACATATCGATTCAGAATATCAATAAAAGTCGTATTCTACTAGTGAGTGCTAGAACAATTAATTAGTAAGATTTAGAACTGGCATGGTTGGCGGTCTTGGGGGGCCATCCAACAAATGCGAGATCAGACGATCAGCGGGTAACTTCACTTGTGCCGTAGAAACGACTGCGCCGCTAATCACTTGAATCATTCTGACGTTCAATATTAAGCCCTCGGCAGTGTTCACATAAGTACCAGTGATAATGCTGCCAGTTTGAACCGGGGGCTTCAGCTGCTTAACATCCCTACTCAGAGAAAATTCACCGCTAGCCTCAATCAGAATATTTTTTCTGAAGGTAATGTCTGTGACAGACCAATTTCTTAACTGCATTTCATGCATTAAGTTTTGCGCCAAGAGTCGGCCCAATTGAGAAGTCTCATTCAAAGTATTGAGCGCCACAAAATCAGTTACCACTAAGGCGCGGCTTCTCATCTCTGGAGAAAGATTGCGTTCTAACTGCTCAGCAATAAACATCGATGCTGTATTTAGTGCCCCTGTCGAGGAGGTGCTGGGCACAAGAGAAATAGTCTCATAACGAAATGGGTAAGGCGAGACAGTCTTTTCTTGGCCGGCTTGGGTTTGTGCATGCACACCAAAGGAAAACACTGCGGAAAACACGGCGCATGTAAGTGCAACACGAACTAAAAATACGAAAGGATTCAAATGTAATTTCATTGCGCAACCGATCTAGAGCTCACGGTCTCAGTTGGCGCCATTTTATTGAGTTTGGCATTGCTTTCTGGCAATCGAACGCGATAACTCACCGGAAAATCACTGGACATCCCTGGTTGAATAATCATGACTGAGTAGTAAGGCTGTGAGTTGCAGTTATCACAATTGACTGCGTAAGGCGAGCTCGCAGGAGTGCATCCCGAACAAATCAGAAGACTCACAATCAATAATGAAAGATAATTTAAGCGCAACATAACCCTAATCCAAAATTCCTACACTGCTTCACTTGAATACTTCAATGCCCACAAACGTTTAGATGCCGCACTTATTAATACAGCCCGCTTGTATGGATCCTATATCCCCTTTACGGCTCAAAATTGCGATTGATGAGGATTTAGCGAAATGATTTTTCAGAAGCTTCTGATTTGATGGCAAAGCATTTTTCATTTAGCAAGTTTCCGCCTGCGCTAATCGCCCTGCTCATACAAGGCTGCGCTTTTGTAATGGCTGCCGGCCTGTGCTGGCTACTAATACAGATAACTCTTCATTTCCCAGATTTGTTACCTCTTTTTTTCCCTAGCCTTGGAACCCTGCTCATAGCGCAAGGCATATTTGCCTATTTTTTAAGCATTCGACTGAAAATGGCGCACTGGTGGCGCTATATTCACCTGCTTTTTCCCTTGGCCATCTGGGCGGCGCTCGCTCTGCAAATTCCGACTAGCTACTTTTTGCTTGGTTTTATTCTCACTGGAGCCCTCTTTTGGTCGGTTTTTTTAACTCAAGTGCCTTTTTACCCCTCCAAACCAGAGGTTTGGAATGCCGTTTCTGAACTTTTGCCGGGTAAACAGCTCAGAATTTTAGAAATTGGCAGCGGCCTAGGTAACTTTGCCATCCGCATGGCTCAGCTGCGACCAGAATCTTGCGTTGAAGGCATTGAAATAGCCCCTTTACCCTGGCTGATTAGCGTCATTCAGTCTAAATTCTTCGCTTCACGGGTTCGTTTTCGCCTTGGCAACTATGAAAAAGTGGATTTTGCTAACTATGATCTGATTTTTGCCTATCTTTCACCCGCTGCTATGCCTGAGCTTTGGGAAAAAGCTCTAATAGAGATGGATGGTGAAAGTCTCTTAATTAGCCATGAATTCCCTGTGCCTGGCATTGCTGAATCCCAGAAAATACGCTTTAGCTCCGATCAGCGCCAATGCTTCGTCTACCAAATGGGTCAATATCGCCCCACGTAACGGAAAGACAGGCACCATAATCTTGCTTTATTCAGGCAATTAAATGTCGTAATTACAGGTATTCTTCTGTTATTCAGGCAAAAAGGGGCTTCTTGTGTTTGTCATCATTGGTTACGTAGTCGTTATTTTCTCAGTCTTCGGCGGATTTATGATGGCCGGCGGCCATCTTGCAGCCCTACTTCAACCAATCGAGCTATTAATGATTGGCGGCGCAGCATTTGGCGCCTTTCTGGTTGGCAATGATCTCAAAACAATTAAAGCAACGGTTGCAGCCTTGCCAACTGTGCTGGCTCCATCGAGCTACAGCAAAGCGCTCTATCTAGATTTGCTAGCCATGATGTTTGAGTTTTTGACCAAAATTCGTAAAGACGGCATGATGGCCATCGAAAAAGACGTTGAGAATCCAGAGAACAGCGCCATCTTCACCAAATACCCAAAGATTATGAAAGACCATCATTTGATGGACTTTTTATGCGATTACTTACGCATGATGCTCTCCGGCAATATGGAGCCATTTCAAATTGAAAACCTTATGGATGTGGATATTGAGACCCACCACAATGAAGGTCACGCAGTATGTCATGCTGTTGCAAAAATGGCTGACGGTATGCCGGCCTTTGGTATTGTGGCTGCTGTGATGGGCGTGGTTCACACCATGTCATCAGTAGGTCAAGTGTCAAACAATGAACTGGGCGTCATGATTGCACACGCCCTTGTGGGAACCTTCTTGGGCATTTTGCTCTGCTATGGATTCGTTGGCCCGCTGGCAACCATCCTAGAACAAAAACTGAATGAATCTTCCAAGATGCTCCAAACCGCTAAGGTGATTTTGCTAGCGAGCTTAAACGGTTACGCGCCAACCATTGCCGTTGAGTTTGGACGTAAAGTATTGAATTCAACTGAGCGTCCTGAGTTTCTTGAACTCGAAGAATATATTAAGGGCGCTAAAACGCGTTAATTCATGGCCGGCAAAGAAGATAAGCCCCTCATTGTTGTAAAACGTATTAAAAAAGTTGCTGGTGGGGCACACGGGGGTGCATGGAAGATTGCTTATGCAGACTTCGTAACCGCCATGATGGCCTTCTTCTTGCTGATGTGGCTCTTAGCATCGGTATCCAAAGAAGAGTTAAAAGGCATCTCTGAATACTTCAAGATGCCGATTGAAAAAATCGTATCCACTGGCCCTAGCGCCTCTGGATCAAGCGGCATTTTTGTTGGTGGCGGCAAAGATCTCACTCGCAAAGATGGCGAGGTTTCCAAGGCAGATGACAACAGCGATAAAGCGCCGCAAAAAATGCTTGACGAAGAAGGTCTCAAGCAACTGAAAACCAAAGTGGAATCGGTTGTTCAAGAAAATCCACAACTCCAAAGTTTTAAGAAACAAATCTTGATCGACATTACTGAAGACGGCTTACGTATTCAGATTGTGGATAACCTAAAAAGGCCGATGTTCGCCTTATCTGATGACGAGCTTCAACCCTATGCTCGCGAGATTATGAAGGCGATTGGCAAGTCCCTCAATGGTGTTGAAAATAAACTTACCTTATCTGGTCACACTGACGCACACCAATTTCCGAATAAAGAAAAGTCTTATAGCAACTGGGAACTCTCTGCTGACCGGGCAAACGCCGCAAGACGAGAGTTAGTCAGTGGCGGCATGGATGAAACCAAATTGCTTCAAGTGATTGGTCTATCTTCTGCCGTTCTCTATGACAAAACAGATCCGCTCAACCCCATTAATCGCCGTATTTCGATTATTGTGATGAACAAAAAAGCGCAAGAGCGCCTCGAGAGAAATATGTCTATTGAAGCCGGCAACGCTGAAGGAGTCCAAAAGGGCATTCAGGCTGCTGCCCCTGAGGCAAAGCCAGCTGCCAAGCCAGATGTGAAGCCTGAAGTTAAGCCGGCTGCTAAACCCTAAGGATCTGCTCTTTTAACTGAAGGTGTTTACCCTTTCGCTTATTTGTAATAATGTAGATCATGATGAAACTCAAGACCGGCCTTCCTACAATCCCTTACTTGCCAGTCAAGGTTGGCTTAATTGGGATGTTATTGACCGCCCTTCTAATGGCAGGCCTGCTCTTAACGAATACCCAAGCTTGGACCCCTGAATTCAAAATAGTGATCAAGCCGTCGAGCTCTGCATCATCCGCTAATTCTTCTGCAGAATCTGTGAAAACTGAGGCACCTGCACCTGTCGATTTAAATAAACTCAAAGAGTTGATTGCCCAAAATCGCATCTTCTTGAATACCGCTTATGCAGAGAAAAAAGCCCCTGATCCTGTTTCAGATGAGGTGCGCAATCTAGCGGACCGTGTTACTCAAGATCTCGCAGATATGAATGCTCTATGGCAGTCCTATTTAGCAGGTCCATTAAGCGCCGAAGAAAAAACTCTCGCTGCGCAATATACAAGCGATTTTGACAAACTGCTTAACCAATCTATCAAACCCACTGTTGATCTTTTGCAGGTGAACTACTTATCGCAAGCTAGTGCACTGCTTGCTCGCACCCAAGGCCTGCAAACACAAGTGATGGCTGATTTAGATGCGCTCATCAAAGCACAGGCGAGCACAAAACTCATTGCCCTGCAAAAGAAAAGTGTGCCAGAAGTTGCTCCAGCAGCACCCTCAGCTCCTGTAACTGCGACAGTTAATTCGCCTAGTGAAGCTTCTTTAGATGCTCCCCCAGCAAAATCAAATACTCCTTCTTCTATTGGCGACTTACCCACTGATAAGCTGATGATTATTGCCGTCGGTATGCTGGTTATGCTGAGCTTGGCCCTACTGATCCTAAGAACCCTGAAACATAGCCTAGGCGCTAGCCCTGAAGAATTAACTAAGGCTGCGGGCTATATCGCCAGCGGTCAATTGGATTACCGCATTACTTTAAGCGCTGGAGACCACAGTAGCGCAATGGCTGCCATCAAAGCAATTCAAGGTGAATGGAAGCAGTTCATGCTCGATACCAGCATATTGAATGCTGCCCTGCAAGACGGCAAGCTCTTAGGTCGCCGCGATCCTGATCAGCATCGCGGTGCCTTCTATGAATTTGCACAAGAGCTCAACACCACCATTGACCTGGCAATGCAAAAGGGTCAAGTCTCTGAGTCTGCCCAACGCAATGTTCAACAAGCACTCCAAAAAGCCTTAGAACAAGCCCAAGAAATACCTCGAGCGCTACATAATCATGATTTGAGCAAACGACTTTCGGTCGATAGTGAACTTGAAGAAGTGAATTTACTCAATAAAACCATGAATCAACTCCTTGATAAAATGGAAGAGCTTGGTAGCTTTGCCCAAGGTCAAGGGGTAGAAATTCAGAAGTTGGCTAAAGACTTAACGCTGTACCATGCAAGCCTGATCAAGGGAGCCGAAGAGCAGGCTCAAGTACTGCAAGGCTCTAACCTCAAGATGCAAAACTTGGGTGATAGCACCAAACAAAATGCTGAAAATGCCAAACAAGTACGTCTGATGGCAGTATCGGCCACTGAAATGGCCAATACGCTCACCACTGAGGTAGGTCTAGCAGGAATTCCTGTTGAAAAAATCGATAGTATTAATAAGGTGGTTGAGCGTATCGCCAGCTCCACACAATATGTCTCTGATATGAGCGCCAATATTACAACCGCTGCATTAGATCAGAGTCTGAACCTCTATGAGGTCAATGGCGCGGTATCTCAGGTAGAAAAAATTGCCCAGAAAAATGTAGAGACCATGAAAGATACCGCCCTTAGCGGGGAGATGCTGTTACAGCATGCCAATGCATTGGCGCAGACTTTTGGTCAATTAACAGTATCGATACCCAAAACAGCCACCACCCTGCCAAGTACGACTTTATTAGATAGCCCCAAGAGTCCAGAGCTTGAAGCTCCGACAGTCACCCCTGCTGAAAAAGACCCTGACTGGAAGCTGTTTTAAACCTAATTCCGGGTAGTCGATTTACCCAAAATCTATCTAAAACCAGTATTTTTGACTCTCCAGGGCCAATAGTTCTAGTCTTAGAAGATTGAATTAAGGGGGGTTCACCCCCCTTTTCCCGCAATTCATTTAAGCCCCTCTCGCTGAAAATCACTTATCAGCAAGTTAATCCTTTTTAAGGTGCAGCGGTGGCAGAAGAAAGCGATTTAGAAAAGTCAGAACAGGCCTCGGGGCAGCGCTTAGAGAAAGCGCGCGCAGAGGGCGATATTCCTCGCTCGAAGGAACTGGCAACTTGCGTCTTACTTTTCACTGCTGGCTTATCTATTTGGGGCCTTGGCAGTCACCTTGGTGCGGCTCTCAAGGATATGTTAAGTACTGGTCTAACTTTCGATAGTAAATTAGCTTTTAATACCGATACTTCCCTAGTTCGCTTATCAGATCAAAGTATTGACCTGATGATCGCGTTTGCTCCACTTGGGTTTGCATTGTTAATTGCGGCATTAGCTGCACCCATTCTGGTAGGTGGCTGGAACTTCAATACCAATGCCTTGGTACCCAATTTTGAGCGAATGGATCCGATTAAAGGGCTTGGTAACCTCTTCTCAAAAAACTCTTTGGTTGAGCTCGTTAAATCAATCGCTAAAACTATCTTAATTGGCGCAGTGGCTTACTTTGTAATTTCAGCGGACTTTGCCCAACTGATTACTCTCTCGCTCGTACCCGTAGAGGTAGCACTAGCCAAGACTGGTTTATTTTTAATCAAATCATTTATTTTTATTGCAGGTGCTTTAATTGCCATTGCTCTAGTCGATGTACCTTATCAACTCTATCGTTATGCTGAAAATCACAAGATGAGTCGGCAAGAACTCAAGCAAGAATCGAAAGAGGGTAATGGTAGCCCTGAAATTAAAGCAAAACTACGTCAGCAACAGCGTGAAATGTCTCGCCGCCGCATGATGTCTAATGTTCAAAATGCGGATGTAGTTATTACCAACCCAACCCACTACTCAGTTGCCATTCAATATAAAGAAGGCGATATGCGTGCACCAGTGCTACTCGCCAAAGGTACAGATACCTTGGCATTACGTATTCGTGAGTTGGCTAAAGAGAAAGAGATTTTGGTACTCGAGTCACCAAAACTGGCTCGTGCCATTTACGCCAATACCGAGCTTGATTCAGAAATCCCAGAATCCTTATACCTAGCGGTTGCGGAAATCCTAGCATTTGTATTCCAGGTCAAAAACTTCAATGGTCGAAGCGGCGCTTACCCAGCACAACCACACAATATTTTTGTGCCAGACGAATTGGATCCCTTATCTAGCACCAAGCAACTTGAGCTTGCATCATGAACTTCACGCAATTTTTAGACTCTCTTAAAAACCTCAATAGCAAAACGATTGCAGGACCGGTCATTATTGTTCTATTGTTAGCAATGATGATTTTGCCAATTCCCGCAATTGGCTTAGATCTTTTATTTACTTTTAATATTGCCTTGTCTATCTTGGTATTGATGATTGGCCTTCAGACTGCCAAGCCGCTGGATTTTCTAGCCTTTCCAACGGTGCTCTTAGTGACTACCATGTTGCGTCTGAGCTTAAACGTAGCCTCTACCCGCCTAGTATTGACTGAAGGTCATACTGGCCCTGCGGCAGCTGGTAAGGTCATTGAAGCTTTTGGACACTTCCTCATTGGCGGTAATTACGCTGTGGGTATTGTGGTCTTCATTATTTTGACCATTATTAACTTTACGGTTGTAACCAAAGGTGCCGGACGTATTGCTGAGGTTGGCGCTCGTTTTACTTTGGATGCGATGCCTGGCAAACAAATGGCGATTGACGCTGATTTGAATGCTGGCTTAATTGGTCAAGATGAAGCCCGCAGCCGTCGTGCTGAAATTAGTCAAGAGGCAGAATTTTATGGCGCAATGGATGGTGCCTCTAAATATGTGCGTGGCGATGCGATTGCAGGCATTCTGGTAATTGTGATTAATATCTTGGGTGGCTTGATTGTCGGCATGCTCCAGCATGATCTCAGTTTTAGTGATGCGGTAAAAAATTACACTCTGTTAGCGATTGGCGATGGCCTAGTTGCTCAAATTCCATCGCTCATTATTTCTGTTGCAGCGGGTATCGTAGTTTCACGCGTTGCCAATAACCAAGATATTGGTACCCAGTTAACCAAGCAACTCTTCACCAATCCAAAAGTACTAAATATCACCGCCATGATTATTGGTGGCATGGGCCTCATTCCAGGCATGCCAAACCTGGCATTCCTCTTGCTCGCTATTACCCTTGCCGCTGTAGCGTATTCATTAAAGAGTCAAAGTAAAAAATTGCTTGAGTCAGAATCACAAGCAAAGAAAGAAGAAACACAAGAGTCTATTGATGCTACCTGGGATGATGTGAAGCCGGTAGATGCGCTCAGTCTCGAGATTGGCTTTCGCCTCGTGCCATTGGTAGATTTGCGTCATGGCGGCGATCTAATTAAGCGGATCAAGGCATTGCGCAAGAAATTTGCTCAAGATATCGGCTTCTTAACACCGTCTATCCATATTTCCGATAACCTCGAACTCAAACCCTCTGAATACAGCATTAAATTAAAAGGGGTTGAAATTGCTAAGGGGGAATCCCATTACGGTCAATTCTTAGCCATTAATCCTGGTAACGCCATTGGTCAATTACCTGGACCAGATACCACCGATCCAGCTTTTGGCTTACAAGCGACCTGGATTGAGAATGATTGGCGCGAGCAAGCGCAAAGTATGGGGTACACCGTGGTGGATGCGAGTACCGTGATTGCAACGCATCTTAATCATATTATTGGCATGCATGCCTCAGAGCTATTAGGCCATCAAGAGGTTCAACAATTGGTCACCTTGCTTGGTAGAGAATCACCCAAATTGGTTGAAGATCTGATTCCAAAATTGCTCACAATCGCCGTCGTGCAAAAGGTTCTCCAAAATCTCTTAGCAGAAGGTGTCACGATTCGCGACATGCGTACCATTATGGAAACGCTCATTGAATATGCGCCCCACACTCAAGATCCTGCTGAACTGACTGCCAAAGTCAGAATTAAATTAGGTCGTGCGATTACCCATCAACTCTTCCCCGATAGTGACGAGATGTCAGTGATTTCTTTGGAGAACAATCTTGAACGTTTGTTGATGCAAGCAGTCAGCGGCTCTGGCGAGAATAGCTCGATTGAGCCTGGGATTGCTAAAACACTTGCCAATGAAGCCAATGAGGCTGCTAAAGAGCAAGAAAGAAATGGTCATTCACCAGTCTTGCTCGTTGCTTCACCCTTGCGCGCTACCTTAGCCAAATTTTTGAAGAGAGTGACGCCCAACCTGCGCGTTCTTTCTCATGAAGAATTACCCGATTCCAAAACTATCCGCGTTGCCAACTTAATTGGAGGTTCAGTATGACCATGAAAAAATTTCTTGCCAAAACAACTCGTCAGGCTTTGATGCAAGTCAAAGCGGAGCTTGGTGAAGACGCTACGATTATCTCTAATCGCTCGATTAACGGCTGGACGGAAATTTTGGCGCGCAGTGAATCCATCGCCCTTCCTGGCTCCAGGCTTCTCGATAGCGCAATGACAAGCAAGCAACAGGCAGAAAAAGCCTTACAAGCCAAAAAAGTGCAAGAAACGGTCGATTTGCTCAATGGCAGATCTACTCATAAGGCGATTACCCCCAAGACAGCCTCTTCTTCAACAGAAATCATGGCGGCTCAAGAGCAACCGGTAGAGATCATTAACCATCCACAGATTCAGGGGATGCTTAAAGAAATGCGCGAGATGCGCAACCAGTTTCAAGCACAATTGGAGGCTCTCTCTAATAGCACCCTTGAGTTCAGTCCCAATAAACGAGATTTGATGAGCCAATTTCTATCTGCTGGCTTTAACTTAGATTTAGCCAAACGGGTGATTGGCAAGCTACCTTCGGATTTTTCAGCAAAAGAGGCAAAGCCTTGGGCGATGAACTTACTCGCTAAAAATATG
Source organism: Polynucleobacter sp. MG-5-Ahmo-C2 (assembly GCF_018687735.1). NCBI lineage: Bacteria > Pseudomonadati > Pseudomonadota > Betaproteobacteria > Burkholderiales > Burkholderiaceae > Polynucleobacter > Polynucleobacter sp. MG-5-Ahmo-C2. The sequence goes on from NZ_CP061304.1 coordinate 1,083,915, forward strand.
CAGGTGCTAGAAAATGAAGCGGAGATCATGAATCAACACGGCATCTATGCCCTGCTGGGACCAACTGGCGTTGGCAAAACCACAACCATTGCCAAAATTGCTTCACGCTTTGTTCTGAAGCATGGCAATCAAGATATTGCCTTGGTGAGCACTGATACCTATCGAATTGGCGGCCATGAACAATTGCGTATTTATGGCAAGATTTTAGGCGTTGAAGTATTTGCCGCAAAAGACGCCCAAGAATTACAGCAAACTTTAGAGAAGTTACAAGATAAGAAACTCATCCTCATCGATATGGCTGGTTTAAGCCAAAAAGATAAGATGGTGAACAGTCAACTCGATATGCTGTGCGAGGCTTCACATGATATTAAAAAAATCATTTGTCTAAACGCCAGTGGCACCTTAGATACGCTCAATAATGTCAGCAAGACCTTTGCTGGCAGAGGCTTAGATGGCTGCATTATCACTAAAGCAGATGAGGCAATTGGCTTAGGTGGCGTTATCAATGCCGTTTTGCAAAATAAACTCAAGGTGCTCTACCTTACTAATGGTCAGCGCGTTCCAGAAGACATTACCCTGGTTGATAAAATTACCTTGATTGAAGCGGCATTTAAACCAGAAGATTCTGATGATCACCTCTCGATTGTGAGGCCAGAAGATCTGCCTGCTTTTTTCAGCAAATCTGTAGTAACGGAGCAAGGTCATGCACAATATGCTTAATCCCCGCGATCAAGCAGAAGGTCTTAGACGAATTTTGATGCCTACCAAGGCTTGTCCAATCAAAACCTTGAGTGCAAAGCTCGCCCAAGGAAAAGGTCATCTATTGCAAGAATTGGTTAAGGATATTCATGGGCGCAATATCCACTTTATTGACATGAGTCTGGATCAACCCCAGGATCTACCATTAGCCCTTTTAAACCAGCATGAAATCGTACTCAAACTGGCTCAAAGTTCCGGGTCTATTAAACGGGCTTTTGGGATCATCAAATTATTGGCTAAAAGCCCAGAAAACCGGGTTTTTGGCATCATTGTGAGCGCGCAGAATGGAGAGACTGCCAATACAGTCTTTCGCAACCTAAGGCATGCTAGCCGCCATTTTTCACAGATTCAACTAGAGATCATTGGCTTTAGTACACTAAGCAATAATTGGGTGTGCCCAGTTGTTATAGCCAGCCCTACTTCATCACCGATCATTACAAGAAACCCTATTTTTACGCCCCAATTTGGTATAGCCCCTACTTTATAAAACTATGTACAAGGCCGACGGAAAAATAGACCAAAAAGAGAACCTCGTTGAGCAATATGCTGACTTGGTGAAGAAGATGGCCTATCAAATTAAGGCTAAGTTGCCGGCCAACGTAGAAGCTGATGACTTAATCCAGGCTGGCATGATGGGTCTGTTAGACGCGGCCGGTAAGTACCAAGATAATCAAGGCGCACAGTTTAAAACCTACGCTACTTCGCGCATTCATGGCGCCATCATGGATGAACTGCGTAATGCAGACTGGTTGCCACGCAATATTCGCAAACAAATGCGTGATGTCGAAAAAGCCATTGCCAGTTTGCAACAAAGCTTGGGAAGAGCCCCTAGTGAAAGCGAAGTGGCTAAAAAACTCAAGGTCAATATTGATGACTATTTTCAGATCTTGACTGACTGTAGTGGACATCAGCTCATCTATTTTGAAGATGTTCATAAGAATGAAGAAGAAGATCACTTCTTGGATCGCTTTATTCAGAACAATAGTAGCGATGTCATCAATGGCTTGCTCTCCAAAGACTTTAAAGAGGCGCTCAAACAGTCAATTGAAGATTTGCCAGAGAGAGAGAAATTGCTGATGGGCTTGTATTACGAGCAAGAGCTCAACCTAAAAGAAATTGGCGCCGTGATGAGCGTCACCGAATCCCGTGTTTCCCAAATGCATAGCCAAGCAGTCGCTCGGATACGCGCAACCTTAAAAGAGAGATTATGGACTGGGCCAGCCTAGGCGGTATTGCACTTGCACTGATTGGAATTTTGATTGGTCAATCCATTGATGGTGGCAGAATTGGATCCCTCCTTCAGCCCTCCGCTTTTTTTATTGTCACCTTTGGCACCTTTGGGGCGGTCTTATTGCAAAGTCGCCCACTGAATTTTCGTAGCGGTATTGCCAAACTCAAATATGTCTTTGTTGAACCCCTTGATCAGCGCACCGCTTTGGCAATGGAAATCTCTCACTGGAGCATCGTTGTCAGAAAAGAAGGTGTTTTAAAGTTAGAAAGTTTTATGGTGGAAACGGCAGATCCTTTTGTGAAAAAAATTCTCCGCTTAGTCATTGATGGTGCGCCACCGCAAACCATTAAAGAAATTGGCGCCAATGATATTTATCAATACGAACTGAATGAGCGTAACGCTATTAAGATCTGGGACTCTGCCGGGGGTTATGCACCCACGATTGGTATTTTGGCAGCCGTAATGGGCCTGATCCATGTGATGGAAAATCTTTCTGACCCAACATTACTGGGCAGCGGTATTGCCATTGCTTTTGTTTCAACAATTTATGGTGTGGGCTTAGCTAATCTCGTTTTTATTCCGATTGCCAATAAACTCAAAACTCTATTACAACTCGAGGTTTCTAAATACGAGATGCTGGTTGAGTCTTTAGCATCAATTGCCTATGGTGAGCACACCAAGGTAATAGAGGATCGTTTGTCTGGATACCTCCTTTAAAAATCCACCGCTGCGGCGACGCAAACGCCAAGAAGATCATGAGCACCATGATCGCTGGTTGGTGTCATATGCCGATTTCATCACCCTGCTCTTTGCCTTTTTTGTGGTGATGTATGCCAGCTCAAGCATTAACGAAAAGAAGTATGACGCTTTATCCAATTCCCTGATTTCTGCCTTTGCTCCAATACAAACTACAGAGGGTGACAGCAAGCTTGATGCCAAAATCAAACCTAGCGGAGACATTGCCGGCACTCAAACTGAACAAAGCCCTATTTTGATTGATCCGCTAGGCCTCATCAGACTGAAACGTGATATGGCATTTCAGAAGCGCGAGAAAATGAATCGGGTTGAGAAGGATTTGACCAAGGCATTAAAACCACTGATTGAAGAGGGCAAAATTGGAGTGATGCAGACCTCTAAAGGGGTGCGCATTGACATCATTGATAGCTACTTGTTTAGTCCAGGCTCTGCCAATGTCACCAGCCCAGCAGCGCTCAATACACTCTCACAAATTGCTCCCATTTTGGCAAAAAGTGATCAAGCCATTGATATTGAGGGTCATACCGATAATCAACCCATTAATACAAAAGCCTTTAATTCCAATTGGGAACTCTCAGCCATTAGAGCAACCACTGTTTTGAATATCTTGAGTCAAAAAGGGATCAGTGAGGCTCGTTTAAGCGCAACAGGTTTTGGCTCATCAAGGCCAATCGAGTCAAATGAAACTGTGGCTGGTAAAGCGAAAAATAGAAGAGTCTCCATCTTGCTAATGAATGATTCTGGCCAGCAGCCGGGCTCCGATATTACACCCGCGAAGGTAGTCCAGCCCAACGAAAATAAAACCCAATAACACACTGTAATACCGCAGACACACTGACCTTATAATCTGACCTTATGTCCTTACTCGAATTACTCGGCCCTCTGCTCTTTATTCTTTTAATCATGATGGTGATTGCGGTTGCCGCTTTCGTCGTTAAGTTAAGCGATGCAATTGATAAGCAAGAAAGAACGATTAAAACTTTATTTAAAATCATTGAGGAAAATCAGGCTGAAGCCCGTTCCGCAATTGATGCCTTTGAATCCACCCGTGAAAAAGTAGTTAGCATCAACGCCCGATTGGATAGCGTAGAGTTTGAATTAAAGGGTATGCGGGAAAAGATGAAAGAAATGGCAGTAAAAAAATAATAGGTACCAACAGAATCATTACCAAAACTTAATGGGCAGTAAATAGCCGTCGATTTCCGCTGTGAGCTCACGCTTTGATGAGTCAGTAGTGACCTTCTCTTTCATCAGACTAACCAGCATATCGATCACCAGTACCCGTATTTCCTCTGGCTGCCAAACATTCATCCGGTCTTTAAATGAAGCCAAAAAAGCTTTACCACCCAAGCCACGCAATCCAGGGTGCAACATTTCTGAATTTTCAATCGTCTCCGCCAGTGATTGCATAGCATTCCTGTTGCCAGAAAAACGGGTATTGAACGTTCTACATAATCGTTCGATGAGTTCAGATTCGGTCAAATCAGGCATACTGAATTAGCTTTCATAGGCTAGGATTGGAATAAATCTAAATAATTTTGGCATTATGGCATCTTTTAAAATGAAGCGATACCCCACCCTTGATGGGCCAGACAAGCTCAAATCCCATGAAAAGTAACCCCTCCAAAATCAGAATGGCAGATAAAAGAGCTGCCCGACTCTTGTGCCAGGCCTTTAATGACGCAATGCACGGCGGAGCTGAATACAAAACCGCCTTGATGAAGATGATCGACAGCCAAAAATCTCAGATTTCAGAACTCAGAAGTCTGGACTCTAAAAGCGTTTTAGCAGCATCAAACCTCCAGGTAAATGTGATGTTCCCCCATGAATATCGTAAAAATGCGATTCAGATGATTGCATATTTATTAAATAAACATATCAACCCAAACCTAGATGGTGCAGACCGCTTCATGTTAGAGGCGTTTGTTGATGAGCAGTTGCTGGATCTTAAAGAGTGGGTGAACTAAGTCATATATTAAATGGCTTAGTTGCACCGCTAATGAAAAATGTTAGCTCGTCAAGACAATTGCTAAATTTTAGTATTTACAGATAAAATAAATTGAAAATTAATTACCTTTCTAGGTTTCTATTAAAATTTAAGATCATCGCTCAATCCATCATATAAAAAAATTATCAATCAAGGAAATTCATGAGTTCAAATATAGATTTGGTGGATATTAAAACCATTTTTACACCTGGATTAGAAGATCCAGATGTTAAGAAAATTCCTAAAAGATTTTTTTCAACCTGGAAAACAAGTTTAATAAATTCAGAGCAAGCTTCCTATTTGAAGCAATTTCGCGAGCTGCATCCAGAATTCACATTTGAATTTTATGATGATGACGCGATGGATCAATACATGATTGATTATTGGCGCGATCACCCAATTTTTGAGGTGTATAAGAATTCTGTATATGGAGCATCTAAAGCAGATATATGGAGATATTGCATTCTTTACCACAAAGGAGGGATATATTTAGACTTTGACTCAGCAATCCTATTTGATATGAATTCTATTCCAGAAAATAATAGAGAACTAATTAGCTTTGAAAGCAACAAGCTAGATTTATTCGTTACTGATGAAAGTCTTCCGAATTTCGAATTTTTTAAAATCAGGAATTTTAAAAAAGATGAATTGAGCCATGCAGAATATCCAGTACTTCAATGGTGCTTAATTTTCTCTAAAGGCCATAGGATTTTAGAAATAGCTATTAATAATATAGTTGAACAATCCAGTTTTTATATAAATAAAGTATTTACATCGGCGCACAATGCAATTATTAACTTTACAGCTCCTATACAACTAACAAATGCCGTTTGGAAATACGTAGAGGAAGGGAATCAAGTTAATCAGCTCGGCATTGATTTTAATGGGCTGGCAGCTTTTAAGCACCTAGATAACAATACTTCATACACTCAAGACTCATCAAACTCATATCATAAAAAAGAAAATGTCCAAATCCTGAAAGATTCAGTGAGATTAAATGTGGGCTGTGGCAATAATATTCTCAAGGGATACAAAAATATTGACATGTACCAATATTCACCCGAAGTGATACTTATGGACATTAGGCAGCTAAGTCTTCCCGAAAATTCCGTTGATGAAATTTATGCAAAGGATGTAATTGAGCACATGGGTCTTCCTGACGCAATAAAGACTTTGCACCACTGGGGAAAATTAATCAAAACAGGTGGGAAATTGATAATTCAAACTACCTCATTTGAATTGATGGCGGAGGCTTACAGAGTTGGTAAATTGTCAATGTCGGACCTCAACTACTTGATGTTTGCAGGGGTAAATTGGGCCGAAGGACGCTCAGACTGGTGCTCCGAAAAAGTTACAGAACATGACTGGCATAAATCTATCTATACAAAAGAGTTGATAAGTCAAATATTAACCAAGAATAACTTTGAAGTGCAATACGTTTTTTTTGACGACATCGAAACACTAAGTGGAGAGGCATTTTTAGGAAATATAAGTCATGGCCTAAACATACGAATTAGAGCAGTTAAGCTTTAATTCCATTTCCAAGCATGTAAGATACCAATAAAACAGTTTTTTACAAAAAAAAATGGTTGTGCATAAAACCGAATGCAGAAAAGGCTAATTAGCTTAAGCATAGATAACGCACAGTCTGCGAAAAAAACTGCCCACAACATCACTGCTATGGTGAGTAAAAAATAGAGAGCTAAGACACTAAACTTTCAGCCATTATTTATTGATCAACTCCTCGACCACTTTTCTAGACTGCGGGTGACCATAATTGGTATACAAATGATACCTAGGCTGAACATAGATATCCGAAATATTATTGGGAACATCATTAAACAAATAGTCAAAATCTTTCTTGATAAAGAAAGCATTTGCACCCGTATGAGAATTGCAACAAATTAATTTATACCCATGTCGCTCAAACATTTCGACAAAATTTGTAAGGGCGGCACCAAAATAATCATCCCCGGACCAATGATGATCTGGGTCGTAAGTAATTTGAAACTTTGCAGGAGGTATAAACTTTGCATTGTATTCAACTACGCAAAGTTTTGGAATTAAACCGCTAGATAGCAACCTATCAACCAAAAAAATATCATTTCCATCTAAATCTAGGGAAAGAACATCAACATTTTCTATGCTTAAAGACTGCAATCCTAAATTTGTAAGATCAATAATATTATCCAGCGTTATCCAATTTTTAATGTAATGGAATTTTGTTGCCTTGCTGTAATCAAAAGCAAGATCCTCACCTCCGACCCAAAACCCACTCCAGCCTAGCGCAGTTAATATTAAAGTGTTATTTTGGAGGCCGTCTCCCACACCAAATTCAGCAAAAGTACCAGCTGATAAGCCAAGTCGCCGAATGATTTCAATAGTAATACCGTCCTCATCTGCCTGAGAAAAACATTTTTTTCCGTATGCATTCAGGGGGTTCGGATGAGAGTCCTGAAGCTGGGTAGTTTGAAAGTGAAGCATCAGATCTTTCAACTGAGTCAAACTTTGTAGTGCACCATTTTGAATTTGTGCTGAAGCAAGAAGATTTTGCTGAAGATTTTCAACACGAGCCTCTAAATTTTTAAATGTATTTTCATCCATACTTAAAGCCTTAAAGGTTAAGTTAATTTAAGCGAAAGCATTACTGCGAGCGATCTAATATGAATCATGGCAGACATAATCTCGAAATTCATCCATAGTCATTGGATCCATCAATAAAGGCTGCGTTTGGTTGATGATGGCGCCCCAGTAGCGAGTAAATAGCTTGGCATAATTAAATTTCATGACATTCATCTGCCTCGCTATATTTTCTATATTTTCCCGATGACACTCTGACCAATCCTCAATGAGGATTACAGGTAGATCGCTAAATATTTCAGCAAAAACTGATCGTTTTACAATTGGAATGCAACCCAAAAGCATAGCCTCCCAAGTTCGATGACAATCAATACCAGCGCCCTCAGGGCTTATCACAAACATACAATTTGCCTGCCTTTGCCATGTGCTCAGTCTTGGTAACCGGTTAGCCTCATAAAAACAAAATTCTTTTTGAATTTTTTCGAAACAGTCCTTACGATCTCCACGATCTACTGCAAATTGCCAGTTGCAATACCCAACAGTAAATCTACTAAATGTTTTTGGTGCATTCGAAAATACATTTATTAATGCCCTTTCTTGAGCAAGGGGTGATTGCTTCGTTAAGCCCCATAAGCCTGGGATTTCATGCATGGTGTGATAATCCATTCCTATTGGAATAGGGCTCAGTTTTGGGTGAATTACATTTAAATTTTGAGCAAACCAATGATTTAACAGAGGGCTTTCTATGATGTTAGAAATTGACTTACTATTTAAAAATTCGTGGTTGATACAAAGATCACTATCGCCACTAACTAAATTAAATCTATTCTTAACATTTTTTAAATAATTATTTGAAAAATTCTCTAGAGCATCTGTGCATATATATATAGCCTCCAGTTGATCAGAATTTAATAACAGGTCGATATCAATATTGGGACTACTAGAACGCGGTTGCGCATTGTGATATGTAGTGGATCGTAAAATCCCCCTACTAGACACGAAATAATTTATATTTTCCATAAATAATTAAGAGTTATTAAAATAATAGGTTCAACAAAATGCTGTCTTGTATTATTTGTATCTTATAGAAAATACTACACTCTTCTTATTTTAAAAGGGGGAACTAAGTAAGCAACTCCGAAATCATGCCTCTAAACGCCGATGGCTGAGGAATGATTCCAGCATTTGCCCCGTTGATCATTGCCGGAAGAATATACATTACGCCATCTTGGCTTTTAATACCGGCATGAAAATGTACATGCTCACACGTTTGCCATTTAACATAACCAGCACCACCATCCCCTAAGGAAATAATTTTTGTTTTAGAGCCAAGATAAGGATTAGGATTATTCAAAACATACTTCATCTTATAAATACCCATACCTCCAAATGCGGAGTTAACTTGCATAGGCTCATCAACTTCTGCAATAGAAAAAATTTTCTTAGCCAATGTTTCTGCATAGGCCACATCATCAGAGCACTTGTTTTGCGAGGCATAGTTCAAAGCCTCCTCCCAAACATCACCAGGACACCTGGTCTCATGCCGAAGGGCCCACATGTCATAGTAGGTCCCTATTTGGTTTGCAAAGGCTGCAGCCCTATTTGGAGATGCGCTTAAAAATTTGAGTGCATTTAAAACTGCCTGCTTATCAATAGGGTACGATCCAGCCTCGTCCATGTCTAATACAATAAAGTAATCAAAATCTTTAAACTGGCCATGATATTTAAGAGCTTCAATATAAGCATTGCGGGCTATTTCCAACCTAACAGTACGAGCCTGAATTTTCTTTAGTCCATCAAAATTAATTAATTGGAAATTAGATTTATTACTGCCCCACTCTTCAAGAATCTGCCTTGTAGCATCAGTAGAGTCATTTTCAATAAAAATATAGCCTGCCTCTGAAAATAACTCTGAAATATTATCAATATTCTGCAAAACTGAGTTTAAATGCTCAGCACAATTTTGTACGGCCCCAGCAAAAACAACCTTTGGACGTATTTTGTTAGCTTCCAAATTTACTGGTAATTCAGTTTTAGGTATTGACAATAGATTTGACTTATCGTGTGAGGTGATAATGTTTACAAGTTTTTTTAACATGAGAGTATTTATTTAAAAAGCTATGAAGGATTGCCAATTTTCTTAATCACACTAGCCAACTTTTTAGCATACTCAGGGTCAGTTGCATACCCCGCCTTTGCCATTGCATCTGCATAGCTGTTGATGTTGCTGAGATTGTTGAGGACATTTTGGTAGCGGGGATTATTTGAAATCATATTGGCAAAGTCCTTGAAGGAGTCTGCATAAGAATCATAGGCTCTAAATTTTTCAACTCTTTGCTGCTTTTCACCATTGATATATTCAGTAGTTAGAGCAGAAACAGTCTTACCGGTCCAATTCCCACTTGCCTTAATACCAAATAGATTATTACTCGGGGTTCCATCAGCACCTTTAATTTCTTTTTTGCCCCAACCTGTTTCTAATGCAGCTTGGCCCAACATAAAGTTTGCTGGCAGCCCAGTTGCGTTACTGGCTTGCTGTGCATAGCTGGCCATTTTGTTCGTAAATGAGCTAACGGTTTCTTTAACCGCATTTCCTACAGAAGAAGCCATCGCATCACCTGCATCCTCTAGCGTATTAAAGAGCTTGGATACCTTATCCATAAATGATGGGCTAGCCTTAGAACCACCATACATGGATGCAGCTGAGGTATAGGCAGCCACTTTTGAGCTGGTATTAGGATCAAATCGATTAAGGCCCAGTGCTTTAGAACTAATCGGCTCATCCCCTGGTTTGAGTGGATCGTTTTGAATGCCTGCAGCTTTAGTAAGCTGTTTAACTAATACATCTGCCAATCCAATGCCTTTGCCTGAAGCCAGTTTTTGACTTAACTGCTGGTCAAACATGGACGTATAGAGTTTATTTTGCTCAGTATTAAAGACCCCATCCTGTGGGCTAGCTTCTCGCATACTTTTGAGCATCATATTGATAAAGATCGATTCAAATTGCTTTGCAACGCCCTTAATGGCTTCAGGCGAGTTCTCCTTAGCAGATTTTTTTAACCCAGAAAGGCTATTGGCATCTAATGCCAGTTGATTACTAGCATCAAAAGCCGATATAGAGTTGCTAGGCAATGCCATAATGTTCTTACTTAAATAATCTCAAGTTCAGCACGCAATGAGCCAGCCGCTTTGATGGCCTGCAAGATCGCAACCAAGTCTTGTGGTGTGGCGCCAACAGCATTAAGCCCGCGAACTACATCTGATAAGGATGCACCACCAGCCAATTGAATCACGTTGCCTGGATCTTGGTTTAAGCTCACCTGCGATACCTTCGCCTCAACAGTATTGCCTGTATTAGAGAATGCGCTTGGCTGACTAATCACTGGTGTTGTACTGATCACGACCGTCAAGTTACCATGGGCTACTGCGCAGTTCTCTAGCTCAACCGTTTGATTGAGCACAATCGATCCTGTTCTCGCATTGAGAATGACCTTTGCCTCACCCTTAGCAGGAATAACATCAATACTTTCTAAAGCAGCCAAAAATTGGACGCGATTACCGTTTTCTACGGTATTCGGGTCAATCTGAATCACTCTAGAGTCTTGAGCAAAAGCAATCGGCTTGCCGAAACGCTTATTAATTGCTGCAGTCACAATACTGGCAGTAGAAAAGTCGGAGCTTCTCAGCTCAAGACTAACCATCTCCATGCCCAGTAAATTACTTGGAATAGTTCTTTCAACGGTAGCCCCCGCAGAAATACGGCCTGCATTGAGCTGGTTAATGGTTGCCGAGCTACCATTAGCAGAGGCACTTGCACCTCCAATCACCACGTTACCCTGAGACATCGCATAAACCTGTCCGTCAGCACCTTTTAAAGGTGTTAATAAAAGAGTGCCGCCACGAAGTGTTTTAGCGTTACCCATCGCTGAAACCGTGACATCTAAATTTTGACCAATTTGCGCAAATGGTGGCAAGTTGGCAGTCACGATTACCGCAGCAACGTTCTTTAACTGAATTTGTGAATACGTGCCGGGGGGTAAAGTGACGCCCAAGGATTGCAACATATTCAAAGTACTTTGGAGCGTGAATGGGGTTTGGGTGGTTTGGTCACCCGTACCATCTAAACCTACTACCAAGCCATAACCAATTAATTGGTTACTACGAACGCCCTGAATATTGGCTAAATCTTTAATTCGCTCTGCATGTGCAGAAGGGGCAACTATACCCGCTAAAACACCAGCGCAGACTAACAGAAACACCGCTAGGCTTTTTTGCCATTGAGGAGTTTTATCTGCTCGAAATAGTGAAAAACGATGGGTTCTGTTGATCAATAACATAAGCATTTAGAAAGGCATCATAGTTTTGAAAAAACGGGTTAATGAACTCGCCATATAAGCACTATCCATAGTGTTATTCGTGCGGTACTCAATACGTGCATCCGCTACCGTACTAGAATCTACTGTGTTATTTACAGTAATCATTTTTGGATTTACGATTCCCGAGAATCGGATAAACTGCGCACCTTCATCAAAGCCAATTTGCTTCTCACCCGCTACTGTCAAATAACCGCTGGGTGATACTTCGAGCACTGTTGCCGCAATACTTCCGGTGAAGGAATTATCCTGCTGACCCCCGCCTTTATTCTCATTGGAGAGATCGTTGGCCCAAGTCCAGGTTGGACTAACTGTATTACCAAACTGATCTTGCGCAGTAGCGGTAGACGAAGAAGTTTTGGACGACAAATTGTTAAGAGTTGTTTTGGATGATGTACTTTCGCTGACGATTACAGTGACGATATCCCCAACGGCTCGAGCACGATTACCCTCAAAGATGGGACGGTAGTTAGCAGTGCTATAAATAGTTCCAGGCGCAGCTTGTCCAGAATATAGACGAGTAGATCCTGGCCCTGGATTTTGAGTAATCGTTGAAGGCGTTACAGCACAAGCTCCTAAGATCGATAGCGCCGAGACGGCGCTCACAAGCTTGAGGGCTGAGTTAAAAGGGATATTTAACGGTAAGCGCATTTGTATTAGCCGCCTAATTGCGCTAGGCGTTGCAACATCTGATCTGATGTTGTAATCGCTTTGCTATTAATTTCATAGGCGCGTTGGGTCTGGATCATATTGACCATCTCTTCAACAACGTTTACGTTTGAGGTTTCAATAAAACCCTGTACCAAGACACCAGTGCCATTAGCACCAGGGTTCGATGGGTTTGGCGTGCCAGAGGCAGCCGTTTCTGCATAAAGGTTCTCGCCTTTAGCACTCAAACCTGCTGGGTTAATAAAGGTTGCCAACTGAATTTGGCCAACTTGGGTTTGTGCAACCGTATTTGGCAAAGTCACAGAAACTACACCGTCAGCTGCAACCGTTACTGTTTGGGCAGTTGCTGGAATCGTAATTGGGGGCTGGACTGTATAACCACTGGAAGTAACCAATTGACCGGTGCTATTAATCTGAAAGCTACCATCACGGGTGTACTGCGTCGTGCCATCTGGCATCAAGACTTGGTAAAAGCCGCTGCCGTTAATCGCAATATCAGTGTTGTTACTCGTTTGCTGTAAGTTGCCTTGGGTAAAAATGCGCTCAGTAGCAACAGGCTTTACACCAGTGCCAATTTGCATACCAGAAGGCAGCTGCGTTTGCTGTGATGACTGCGCACCAGGCTGGCGAAGAGTTTGATATAGCAAATCCTCAAATACCGCACGTGACTTTTTAAAGCCAGAAGTACTGACGTTCGCCAAGTTATTGGAGATTACGTCCATTTGGGTTTGTTGTGCTTCTAGGCCGGTTTTTGAAATCCAGAGCGAGCGTATCATCTTGTTTCCTTTAATTTAGGTGCATCTTGACACATAAAGTATTAACTTAAATTGTAGAGTTGAGCGGCATGTTGGTCGCTATTCTCAGCATTCTTCATGAGCTGCATTTGAATATCAAAACTCCGTGCCAAAGAAATCATATTGACCATGCTATGAATGACGCTGACATTACTGTCTTCTAAGGCACCATTGACAACCTTGACTGTAGGATCTGCTACAAAACCGGCACCAGAGGAAGATTTAAATAGGCCATCGTCACCGCGCACTAAGCTTTTTTCATCAGGATTCGAAAGCTTAATGACATCAATTGGGGTCGAAGGACCGCCACTGATTGCAGGATCAACACTTGAGATCGTGCCATCAGCACCAATCGAAATATTGACGTTTGGAGGAATCGTAATTGGGCCACCACCGCCTAATACATTGCGCCCACCAGCCGTTTGCAAAATACCATTCTCACTAATCTTGAATGAGCCGTTACGTGTCAAACCCTCTGATCCATCGGGGCGTTGCACACTAAACCAACCCTTACCTTCAATCGCCACATCCAGAGTACGGCCAGTTTGTTTAATGGCGCCAGGAGAAAAGTCTGTTCCACCAGAGGCGTTCACCACAAAGGAGCGTGTATCTAGGCTGCCACCTTGAATCGGTACAGATAAAAATGCATCGATCTGCGCCTTAAATCCAGTGGTAGATACATTCGCCAGATTATTGGAGTTCGTTGCTTGCTGGTCCAAGATATGTTGGGCCCCAGTCATTGCGGTATAAATTACACGATCCATATATGCTCCTTAGTCTCTATCTCTGTTATTCTCGTTTATTGGTCTTAGCCGTTCATACCAATGAGGGTTTGATAGATTTGATTTTCAATTTTGACCACTTGAGCGCTTGCCTGATAGGCCTGTTGAGCAGCCAATAAAGCCACCATATCAGTGGTTTGATTAACGTTGGAATCTTCTAAAGCCGAGCCAACAATGGTGCCCCTGCCTAGCGTATTAGCTGCCGCAATGACTGGCACACCCGATTTATCGGTTTCCATCCAGGTATCGTTACCAACCTGCTTAAGACCAGTATTACTTGGGATCATTGCAATACCAATTTGCGCCAAAGTGGCAGTACTACCGTCACTATAAGAACCAATAATGTTGCCTTCTTCATCAATCGACATTGAATTTAAATAACCAGTATCCGTACCAGCTGTTGTGGTTTCTACAATAGGATCTGAACCGGTTAAAAAACCTGATGCACTAACAGTAATAGTGGGTTGCGCACCATAACCGGTATAAGTTACGGCAATTGCGGCGTTTGCGGCGTTTGCTTGAGTAGCTGCAGATAGCTGCATGCCCAAATAAGTATCTGGCACGGTGCCAGTAGTGGTATCAAAATCACCCAAAACGCCGGCAAAAATTCCGCTCGTGAGCGCTGGATTTGCTGTGCCACCATCCGCCACATCAGATGCAGAGCGCGCAGCAATCGTCGTTGGAGTGTCGCCAGCATATAAACCAGTAAATATGGCGGCAACCTCTTCAGCAGTAAGCGTTGAACCATCTGTATTGGTATACGTCAAGCCACCAAATGTAACAGTGCCATAGGGTGACAATGATGAAGTGAAAGCAACAGTATCAATTTGATAAGTTTGCGTTGAAGTAGGACTAGTATCGTCAGGGGAAACCGGCAACAAAATAGCAGTGCCTGAACTATCGAGAACTTTATAGCCTGAACCATTTACCAAATACCCAGTACTATTTTCTGTAAATTGGCCGTTACGGGTGTATACCGTATTACCAAAAACTGGATCTATTAATGCAAACATCCCTTGACCACTAATGGCCGCATTTAAGGGGGTCGTATTAGTCGTGATTGGGCCTTGTGTAAAGGATTGCGTCACATTCGATGCAAGTACCCCGCCTCCTGTTTGCGTAGACATTCCGGAGTTTGCTGAATTCAAATGCGATGCCAGAACGTTCGTAAAATCGACGCTCGCAGACTTATAGCCAACTGTAGCGCTATTGGCAATATTTTTACCCAATACGCTCAATTGCTCAGAGGCAGCATTTAATCCACTTAATCCTTCTATGAGTGACATATGAATCCTTTAATGTTGAATAGTTGTTTTCTGTGCAATTAACGAATCTGAGCTACGTTAGATATATTGGTAGTCGTGTTGTTATCCAACATGATTTGTGTATTAGTTTTAGCCGTTGGATTCAGAATTCCGGTGACGTTAGCTACTGTTAATCCTGGTGGATTTACGTTCTTACCAGCAATGCTGGCAGCTAACTGAAATTGATATGGTCCATCCGGCAATTGATTGCCATTGATATCTTTACCATCCCAAGCTAATGGCACTGTGCCTGCAGGTTGCGGGCCTAAGGTAATCACATCCACGGACTGACCAGCACCATTCAATACATTGACCTTCAAAGAAGATGCAGGCGCATCTAACTGCACACCAAAATTAGCCTGTCCTTTGGATAAATTGAGCGCGTTTCCAGGAACGAGAACGCTCTTACCAACCAGACTAGATGCTTGATAGGCCTGACTCGATTGCATTTGCGTTAAGAGAGAATTCATAGAGCCATTAAGCTTGTTAACGCCTTCTACCGTAGAGATCTGCGCCATCTGACTAGTCATCTCTGCACTCTTCATTGGGTCAGTAGGATCTTGATATTTCATTTGCGCAACCAGCAAAGTCATAAACTGATCCTGAATCTGCGCAGCAGAACTAGCGGTTGCATTCAAGGCGGCATTGGCGCTACCACTTAACGCTGCGTTTTTTACGTTATTGCTCGCGCTGTTATTTACTGCATTATTTTGTATTGTGCTCATATTGAATTCCTATTAGTTTTGACCAATGGTTAATGTTCTTTGCAACATTGACTTTGCAGCGTTCATTGTTTCAACGTTGTTTTGATATGAGCGTGAGGTTGAAATCATGTTCACCATCTCTTGTGTTGCATTGACGTTTGGCATTGCCACAAAACCATCTTTGTCTGCCAGTGGATTTGCTGGATCGTGCACCATACGCGGAGGCAATTGATCTTCAATTACCTTATTCACTTTGACGCCTTGATGGCCAGATGTACCAACTGGGGTTGCCTCAAACACAACCTGCTTGGCTTTGTAAGGTTGACCGTTAGCGCTCGTAGCACTATCCACGTTGGCCAAGTTACTGGCGACTGTATTTAAACGTTGAGACTGCGCACTCATCGCCGAACTAGAAATATTAAAAACGTTTTGTAAAGAGGCCATTTGAATTTACCGTTCTATCTAAATACAATTAATTAGGATGTAGGACTGAGTGCTGCGTTCATGTCTTTAATTTGGGCGTTAAGCATCGTAATATTCGCTTCGTAATGAATCGCGTTATCTACGAAGGCAGTTCTTTCTACCTCGCCATCAACCGAGTTTCCGTCCACACTTCCTTGAATCAAGGGGCGATACAGTAAATCGGCCTCATTAATGCCGCCACTACCCCCAGGGATATGTTTCGCATGGCTAGTGGAAAGCGACATATTCCCGTTTGAGCTAGCCGCTGCATTATTAGCAGCACCAGCAATATTGGCCTCTAAGGCTTTTTTAAGAGAAGCGGCAAAGTCGATATCCCGCGCTTTATAGTTCGGGGTATCCGCGTTGGCGATATTGGCCGCTAAAATTTCTTGGCGTTGAGCCCTCACCCGCAGGGCAGTTGCGTTAAAATCAAAGAGCGCGTCTAATTTATCCATTTATTTCTCCAATTTCCCTAAAGAAATCCTCAAGTCAGCCGTAATAGGTTCTGAAGCATTGCAAATACCTATTAATGGCATTTTCACTAATGTAATTTGCTGCCCTCTTACTTGATTTGCCAATAAAAGGGGGAATAGTTCGGCTAATTGAGGCATTGACTTGCCCCCAAAATCCTAAAATCATGTTTTCGCCATCCTTTTGGACTGGAATTAAGCATGCATTCCTTAAATGAAACGCCTTTAGAATTCAAAAAAAGCACTAAAAAGCCCTTTTTTGGGTCTTTTTTGCTGGGTTTTGAGACTCTCGTGATTGGCATGATTGCCAGCGTTTTGATCTCTTTTCTGGTGCTATACCCCAAAATTAGCTGGGCTCAGGCGCAAACTCCCGCCTTTCAGAGCCTAAAAGTCATTAATCAGAAGGTAAAAGACTTTTTGATGACCCAAAGCGCAGGCTCACCTGGCAAACCAGAAATTACGGTGACCCCTATGGAAGAAGGTACCCAACTGACTTATTGCCCTTCTCCTGAAGCCTTTTTCCCACCCAACAGTGCCGCCTGGGGCAGAACCACCGTAGGTGTGCGCTGTGGCCAACCCAAGCCTTGGACGGTTTACATCCAGGCCAATGTCAGCATCATTGCCAACTATGTTGTCGCTGGAAACCCCATTGGCCAAGGGCAAACGATTAGTGCCAACGACTTGCAGCTTCAAAAAGGTGATTTAACCATCCTACCAAACGGTATTTTTACTGAATTTAATGGGGTAATTGGCCAAACCGCCAGAATGTCCTTAGTAGCTGGCACCGTCCTGAAAAAAGAAATGCTCAAAATGCCCATCCTTATTCAAAAGGGACAATCTGTGAGAGTTTCCAGCAGCGGTAAGGGGTTTGCTATTAGTACTGATGGTCAGGCCCTAAATGAAGCTGCCGAAGGCGAGTTGGTCAAAGTAAAGGTTATTAATGGCAGTGTTGTCACCGGGGTCGTCAAAAAAGATGGTCAAGTTGAAGTAGGCGGTAGTAAAAATTAAGCTTTAAAGGCAATTAAATTGGGGAAACATTAAAGTAAAGGAATATGGAACCGTAAAAGAAGGTGTCGAGTTGGAGTTTGATGAGCAGCATCCAAGATAGAATGAAATCAAACGACTAGCAGAACAATGATTACTGAAAATATATTTTTTACCCAATTAAAGCCAGAGTGAACCTATGAAAATTAACGACAACCTGAAGACCGGACTAAATACTGCAGTTGAAAAGCCAGCTGCCAGTGAGGGTGAATCTACTTCTGCCGTTACATCTAACTCTGGCGTAGCCCCTTCACCAGCACAAATTACGACCCTGTCTAATCAATTGCAGGCATTACAAGCATTGCAAGAAAACTTGGGCACTAGCTCTATGTTTGATGCTAAAAAAGTAGATGCGATTCGCGCTGAAATTGAAAGCGGTCAATTTTCTGTTGATGCTGGCAAAGTAGCCGATGGCATGATTAAAGATGCTGTTGCCTTTTTCAAACCTAAATAAGCTGATAGGTAAGTAAATGCTGAGTTAGATCCCTCATCATTTACTTCATCACGCCATCCTTAATACCAGCGATCTGTCATGACTATAGCTAAATCTAACTTAGTCAATACCTTTACAGGTTATGTAAAGGACTTAAACTCCAAAATAAAAACGATCAAATCAGAAATAGCGAGCGGTCAAAATACGCTCACTTCTGACCAGCAAGCCACTGTTACGAGCTTGTCTGCAACCATCAAAAGTTATAGTACGCCACAGGCCAGCATCACTGCCGCACAAAATACTATTGGAGTTGCGCAGAAAGCCATTGCCTCTATTTTGCCAATCATGAATCAGATGCAACGACTTGCCGCACAAGCATCGGATTCATCTATTGGCTCAGCAGATAGCATGAATATGAATTTTCGTTTTCAACAATTGTTTACAGAAATCGGAAAGTTGGCTACTAGTGCAGGACTCAATGGCACCAATCTACTGAGCGGCACCTCTGGTATGAATGTCATCACCGGTACCGACAAAACTGCTGCCTCACGATCTTTTGTTAATAGCCTTAATATTTACGGCATGATGACAATGGGTCTCTTAAGCAATATAAAAGTTGATTCACCAACCAATGCACAATCTGCTATGAGCGCTCTTCAAAGTGCCTTAGCCCAGATTAATAATGGACAGGCTGCACTCAAGCTAACATCCACTAGATTGGCCACACAAGCTACAAAACTTACCGGCCTGGCAAGTGATTCCCAAAAAACAATTGATTCGTTGCAAAAGGCAGATGTAGTGAAGTTGAATGCACAATTGATTCAACTACAAAACCAGCAAGCTGTCGACTACCAACTCATTAGCCAGCTCGACCCAACGGCCTACAAGACCCTAAAGCTCTTGAGCCTGACATCCTAGTCTTTTTATTTAACTTTTTAATACGCTAAATATTTAAAGTTAAATAAACAAGATTCAAGTTTTACAAAATCCCGCCGTTAAAGAAATCATAGAACGAATACTTCTGCGGAAGTATTTAAATGAGCTAACGTCATAGTTAGCGCAGAGCTCTGTTGATGTGGTCTAAGTACTACGCACTGATGCTTTTTCGTAAGTTGGTTTGGTTTATGCATGGTGCATGAACAAACCGTTTATCGCAATTATTTTGATTGCGTAAATTTAACTCAAGGAAAAGAATCATGTTTACATTTAGCCCATTGCAAATCACTTTAGCATCTGCTGTATCAAGTGTTCAACAACAAATTATTGACACACAAAACCAATTAAGTTCTGGAAAGCGAAGCTTAAATGCGGGTGAGTCCGGGATAGTAACGCGCTTATCTTCTCAAGCTGCATCATACGATACTGCAGTAAAGAATATCACTGCCGCAAAGAACGTTATCTCAGTTGGCCAATCTGCATTGGCATCTATGGCAGCAATTGTCCAGACGATGGAATCCTTGGCAACACAAGCAAGTTCTGCTGGAACGAATGGCGGCACAGATATAGATAGCATGGACACCACATTTACAAATCTATATACACAATTAACAACTATTGCAAATGCAGCTTCGGTTAACGGCAACTCAGTCCTCCAGAGTTTAACAACTGGAACCGATCTAAAAGTTACGTATGACGATACAGCAACTATCCGGTCACTAATTCCTCAGCAAGACATTTTAGGTTTATCCTCAAGTGCAACTAGTGGCCTAGAATACTATGCCGCCCTAAAAATAGCTGACACTTGGGATGGCACAACTTTATTAGGAGGCGCGCTTGGAACAGATGCTGCGACATGTTTAACCCAATTAAAGTCGTTTATGAGTGACATTTCTACAGCCCAAGGTAATTTGACAGCCTACAGCGCAACTATGGACGCCTTGTCTTCTAGTGCATCTAGCATTTCGCAGGGACTAAATTCTACAGTTGATAACATTCAAAATGTAGATTCAACCGCCCTTCAAGCAAAACTTCAGTCACTCAACAACCAACAAAGTATTGATTACTACCTTGTTAGCCAGATGAATACTGAAAGTGCTGCAATTTTGGCAATTTTTAGATAAGTTTCTCTCTAAACTAAGAAAAGCCAGGTTTTTCCTGGCTTTTTTTATGCTTTGAATATGGTGACAACCCCCTAGTATTCGTTTATCTCAATGTAATTCTGAAAGGAATTTGATATGAATAACGCAATTACTGGCTTGGCATCAACCTTGTCAACCGCTGTGAACGATGCTCAAAAAACCATTGTAGGCATCCATGAGCAGTTAGCCTCAGGGAAGAAAACCTTGAATCCGGCTGAAAATGGGGTAATTACCCGTTTAAGCGCTCAATCGTCAGGTTACGGTGCCATTGTACAAAATATCGTGGCTGCTAGAAATGTGATTAATGTAGCGCAGAGTGGCCTTACTTCGATTGCTGGAATCATTACTCAAATGAAAAACTTAGCAACCCAGGCTGCCAGCGTGGGATTGAAAGATTCAGACAGAGAAAGCTTGGATGTAACTTTTGCTAATATGAAAGACCAAATCGATAATTTGGCTACTAGCGCTTCTGTGAATGGCAATAATCTTCTGGGCACTGAAGATCTTACTGTCCGCACAGATATTGATGGAACCGGTACTCCTACAACCACAATTTCAGCTGCCAGCATTAGTGCCATAGTAACTGCAATGGCGGATCTCACCATCGCCACCTCTGATGATGCAGGCACAGCTATGGCAAGCCTCACAACCCAGTTGGAGACTGTTTCTACTGCTCAGTCTAATTTAAGCGCGTCTGATGGAGCTTTAGTTGCCCAACAGACAAATGCTCAAACATTGAGTGACGGACTTGCTAAGGTAGTAGACACAATTCAAAATGTGGATTCCACTAAATTACAGGCTTTGTTGCAAAATATGAATACTCAACAAAGTATTGACTACTACCTTGTCAGCCAGATGAATACTGAAGCTGCAGCAGTGTTGACTATTTTTAGATAAGTTATGATGAACGCTTAAGGACTTAAGCTAAAAGGTATTGTTTTATGTTTAATTCGCGCAATGCCATCAACACATATGTGGCGATCGATAACAACCAGCAGGGTGCTAGTTTTGAAAAAAGGTGGTTCGAGTCCGTCTTGATGATGATTAATCGAGTGATGAATAATGAATTCAACGCCGTTGAAACGCATAAAAAGCTACTTGAAATATGCGAAGGCCTTCAGTGGGTTCAAGAAAACCTCAATGAAAAGCTGAATTCACAACATCGGACTCTACTCAAAAATATCTACGGAACCAATATACAGATCCTAAATGGGGCAATGAAAACTGGAAATTTAGAGTATCTGCCACTGGTTGCAAAATCCATCCAGATCATTTTGGAGCCATATAGCAAAACTAATCCAGCAACTTAGTCATCGAGAGGTTACCGAAAAACTCTAGAATCGGTTGATTGAGCCCCCTCTCATGAGATTCGGCACTACTTCAACGTGAGACTCATGACCAAAGATAGCTATAAGTACAGTCAAATACCTACAAAAGCACCTAAATCAACTAATAGAATTAAAGATTAGAAATACTGGGCCGTAAATAAGAGTACAAGGGGTCATCTCTACTAACATTTCAGGGCAGCATTATGACAGCAAGCATAATCACAAATCTTTCAAGTCTGAGTAGCTACTCGGGCTCTAGGATTTCGAGTAGCGATATTACCGCCTTAGCGACGAGTACTGCCCTATTACAAACTCTTTCCGCCGCTCAAGTCACTAATATTTCAACAACTGCTTTGGCTGCTGCCACATCAGTTGTCCTAAGTAATCTAACAACCGCACAAGTAGCATCGTTGTCCTCGGCACAAATTGCGAGTCTATCAACAACTGCATTTACAAATCTTTCAAGCACCTCTGTAGCAGCCTTAACAGCTACTGAATTAAATACTATTGCACTTAGAACATCAGTATTGCAAAGTCTCAGCAGCACAGGTATTCAAAATCTATCTACTGACATATTTGGCTCGCTTAACTCTGTCACTCTAAACAGTCTTACAAGTACCCAACTTTCAAAATTAAATGCGGCTGGATTTGCCAACTTAAACTCTGCTGCAGTTGCTGGTTTGAGCTCTACGACCTTAAATGCACTGTCTAGCGCAGCGATTGCAGCGCTCAGCACATCCGGTATTAGCAGTATCTCTACTGCTGCCATTGCTGGTTTGAGCTCTACTAATGCTGGCGCTTTAAGTGGCAGCGTGATTGCGAAGCTAAGCTCTAGCCAGTTAACTAATGTAACAACCAATGCCTTTGCAGCCTTGGGTACTACTTTGACTGGTAACTTAAACTCTGCTGCAGTTGCTGGTTTGAGCTCTACGACCTTAAATGCACTGTCTAGCGCAGCGATTGCAGCGCTCAGCACATCCGGTATTAGCAGTATCTCTACTGCTGCCATTGCTGGACTTACTTCAGCGAAGGCCGGTGCATTAAGTGCTAGTGCTATCGCTCAATTGAGCTCTAGCCAGTTAAGCAATTTGACAACCAATGCCTTTGCAGCCTTGGGTACTTCATTTTTCTAGCCTGAACTCTTCAGCAGTTGCTGGTTTGAGCTCTACGACCTTAAATGCACTGTCTAGCACAGCGATTGCAGCGCTAGCCTACAGAGGTATTAGCAGCATCTCTACTGCTGCCATTGCTGGTTTGAGCTCTACTAATGCTGGCGCTTTAAGTGCTAGTGCTATCGCTCAATTGAGCTCTAGCCAGTTAAGCAATTTGACAACCAATGCCTTTGCAGCCTTGGGTACTACTTTGACTGGTAACTTAAACTCTGCTGCAGTTGCTGGTTTGAGCTCTACGACCTTAAATGCACTGTCTAGCGCAGCGATTGCAGCGCTCAGCACATCCGGTATTAGCAGTATCTCTACTGCTGCCATTGCTGGTTTGAGCTCTACTAATGCTGGCGCTTTAAGTGCTAGTGCTATCGCTCAATTGAGCTATGGTCAATTAAATGCTTTGAGCACTATTACTATTGCTAACTTGACAAGTTCAAGCATCGCTAGCATATCAACATCGGGCCTTGCTGGAATGACAACAGCAAATATTTCCAAGTTAAGTAGCGCACAATTTGCTGGGCTTACCGTTGCTCAACTTAGCTCAATGACTACATCTGGACTTGCTGCATTAAGTTCTGCAGGAGTCCTGACCTTAACAAGTACACAAACGGCAGGACTTACAGATAGTCAGTACGAAGCTCTAATGATTAGATAAGGGCTTGCTAAATTACTGTATTTATTAAATCAGCCAAATCATTAGCATAAACTTTTGATTTGGCTGACCAGTAATCTATCACAACCTCTTGGTGTAAATGCTCTCTCAGTACAGCTCTTTTTTCATCATTAAGAGCTAGCTCTAGGGCTATTTCATAGTAGCCATCATACGAAACTGCAGATAGCCCCCCCAAAGATAGATCTGAAAGCATGCTTGAGCATACGCGGGAGGCAAAAGATTCGCCACGCATAGTTACGACTGGAAGACCTGCGAATAAAGCATCGCTACAAGTGGTATGCCCGTTATAAGGGAAGGTATCCAAAAATAAATCTGCTAGGCAGTATCTTGCCAAATGCTCATCAATACTGGGAACACGTTTTGCAAAAATAATACGGCTAGCATCAATAGACTTAGAAGCATAAGCAATTAAATTTTTCTTTGCTGTCTCATTCAGATCCATCAACCACAAACAACTCTCCCTTACCTCTTGTAATAGCTTGATCCAAACCTCAAAGATTTGTGGCGTGATTTTATAGTTGTGATTAAAGCAACAAAAGACAAGGCCCTCCTCAGGCAATCCATACTGAGCTCTAGTTGCCATTTTTTCTGGTTGCTTGATATTGTCATCTCTAGGCAGATAACATTGCGGTAAATACAGTAATTTTTCAGTATAAGAGGCCGCGTAAACAGGGGGAGCGGTATTTTCATCGGCGATTAGATAATCAATATAGGGCAATCCCAAAGTGCCCGGGTAGCCCAAATAAGTCATTTGAATAGGGGCCGCCCTATGGGATAGCACACCTAATCGGCAGTCCGCTGTGTACCCCGATAAATCAATTAAAACATCGATTTCAAGTAAGTCAACTAATTGAGCAATCTCAGAATCAGTCTTTACAGCACAATTGAAAAAATGATCGAAGCTAGCGGCATAGCGCTGATAAATCACGCTGCCATCTTTTGTGCCAGTGAAAAAACCCGTTAATTCAAATTTTTGTCTATCAAATTTTTCGATTGCCCCAATCAAAAGATATCCAACAGGGTGCTCTCGAAAATCACCTGATATAAAACCAATTCTTTTTTTATGATGCGCGTATTTTTTACCTACGTTCATTGGCTTTAAATTCGGTGGAAATTTATGCTGACCGAATATAGTGGCACATTTTCTAGCCAGCTCTACTGAGCCTGTAAGAGCCATAAAACTCAGTGGATTGCATACTTTCCGACCTTGATCTACCCCTTGAACAATGGCAGCACAAATAGAGTCAAAATTTTCCCAATCACAAATATGTAACTTTGAATCCATCAATCGCCCTAACGCATATGGAGCATCTTGATCAATATTTAAAAGATTTAAAAAAACCTGTGCAGCCCTCTCGTACTCCTTAAATTGAGAAAATAAAATACCTTGACCTTCATACGCCACTGTATCCAAAGGGTTAATCTCTGCAGCCTGAATGAGAGTCAGCAATGCATCCTTATGCCTGCCAAGAGTTTGTAATACGCATGCTTTATTGTGATAAACACCCGACTGTGTCGGATCGAGCCGGACGGCTTGATCATAAAAAACAAGAGCATCCTCAAGGCGGCCAAGATCATGCAAGCACTTACCAAGCACCGAGAAGCCTAACCCAACATTGGGATAGATCTGAGTTAAAACTGTAAAGTATTCTAAGGCTTGCGGTAATTCACCTTGAAAGGTTTTGGCAACTCCAAGAGAGTGTAATGCAACATAATTATTAGGTTCTACTGATAATGATTCCAACAAGTAAGGCTCTGATTCAACATACTTTCCCTCATTCTGCAAAGACAATGCTATCTCATTTAGTTCTTCATAACGATTTTTCTGCTCGGACATAATTTAACCTTGAAACAAATATGAGATGCAAATACGCTGATTATCTAAATTTCAGCATGGCTTTACTAGCTTCCAGACCCCGCTCAAGAATGAACTGATAAGGAGCGGCCATGGTTGGCAGCATCAACATGATGACAAAAAATCCGACCGTCAAAGTAATCGGAAAGCCAATACCAAAAATATTAAGTTGGGGGGATGATCTAGTCAATATACCTAAGGCTATATTGGTAATCAGCAAGGTAGCAACGACTGGCAAGGAGAGTTGCAAGCCAATACTAAAGAGCTTTGCGCCCCAGCTTGCAATCATCATGCCATCAATCAGATGGGGCTCTAGGGTTACGGGAAAACTATAAAAACTATCCAATAATGCCGCAATCATCATCAAGTGGCCATTCATACTCAGAAAGACTAACAAAGCCAAGATACCCATTAGCTGGCTAATCACAATCGTACTACCTCTAGATTCTGGATCATAAGTCGTTGCGAAACCAAAACCCATGGTCATACCGCAAACCTGCCCTGCCATCTCAATGCCACTAAAAATAATTTGCACCATAAAACCAATCGCCAATCCAATTACTAACTGCTCAGCAACGACTAAGAGTCCGCCAAGCGAAAGCAAATCTACCGCAGGCATAGGAGGGGCAGCTGGGGCAATAATGATTGCTAATAAAATCCCCATCGCTACTTTGATGGGCATAGCAATCGCGAGATTGCCAAAAAATGGAGCGATAGAAACAAAACCTAAAATTCTGATGGCTGGTAGAAGGATGCTGACTACCCAGGCCTGAATCAGATCACTGTTGAGGGTTAGCATGTTGTGTTTTTATTTATGTTTTCAGCTGGGATTTTTTTGATCAGCCCATTAATAGAGAGAAATTGCTAAACATCCCTCTCATATAAGAGACTAGAACAGTAATCATCCAGGGCCCAACTATCAGCAGCGTGGCGAGAATCGCTAGCAACTTCGGAATGAAAGACAGGGTTGCCTCGTTAATCTGGGTGGCTGCCTGAAAAATAGAGACTATTAAACCAACCACTAAGGCCACGATTAATAGTGGTGCCGCAACCATTAAGGTTGTTTCCATGGCCAATCGGCCGATGTTCATGACTGATTCCGGGGTCACGATCGTTCCTTAAGAAGCAAAACTGGCTGCTAAAGAGCCTAGTAAAAGTTGCCAGCCATCTACCAATACAAATAGCATGAGTTTGAACGGTAATGAAATAATCGCCGGCGAGACCATCATCATTCCCATGGCCATCAACACACTTGCAACCACCATATCAATAATTAAGAAGGGAATAAAAATACTGAAGCCGATCTGAAAGCCCGTCTTAAGCTCGCTGGTCATAAAGCTAGGCACCAAAACACTCATTGGAATGTCATCTGGAGTAGCCACTTTCTTGCCCGACATATTTAAGAACAAAGCAAGATCAGTTTCCCGGGTTTGCTTGAGCATGAACTCTCTAATCGGAACCGAACCTTTATCTAAAGCCTGCTGCATGGTGATCTTGTTTTCATTGAGTGGCTGATACGCCTCGTTATAAACGCGATCAAACACTGGACCCATAACAAAGAAGGTCAAAAATAAGGCCAAGCCCAACAAAATTTGGTTTGGCGGGGTTGCTTGCGCACCGATTGCCTGACGCAATAGCGAGAGCACAATAATGATGCGAGTAAAACTGGTCATCATCAATAAAAGCGTTGGCAAAAAAGATAACGAAGTCAGCAAAATCAGAGTCTGTAGACTCAAGCTGTAATTTTGACTGCCACCAGGACCAGCAGAGCTAGTCAAAACATTCAACGATGAATTATTCGCTGCATAACTTGGAATCGTATAGAAAATACAAGCTAAAGCAAAGCCCATGCACAAAGCCCAAAATAGAGTCTTAGCATTGAGAGTGACGGACTTCAATTCTGTTAGATCATTCATTGCCATCACCTACTTTTAAGATTTTTCGCAAAAAACGCTTCACATTCTCTTTATGAAATTTGGCAGAATTGGTTTGAGGTCTAAAACTACTTTGCATCTTGCGTGAATCTTCTTGATCTGGAGTGGCAGCAAATGATTGCTCTTCATCAAATTCAGATCTGAATTTAAAACGGGGCTCGGGTTGGTGTTGCTCACGAACACCACGCTTAGTGGCTGGTGCTGGCTCATCTTCATAGAATGGAGCATCTTCGTAGCCTTCACTAAAATCGAGGTCTGCAACCTTGAAATTCGCCAGACTATTCACCTGCCCCGAGGCTACTCCTACAACCACCCAATTGCC
The DNA here is from genome assembly GCF_018687735.1 of Polynucleobacter sp. MG-5-Ahmo-C2. Lineage (NCBI taxonomy): Bacteria > Pseudomonadati > Pseudomonadota > Betaproteobacteria > Burkholderiales > Burkholderiaceae > Polynucleobacter > Polynucleobacter sp. MG-5-Ahmo-C2. The sequence continues at coordinate 1,111,619 of NZ_CP061304.1, forward strand.
ACCGATTTCAACCACAACCACCCGCTCACGCGGGCCTACACTCACACCGCCAACTATTTTAGCCACAGATTGGTTGCCAATCTTGGCATGATTGAGTTTTTTCATCGCCCAAGCTAAACCTGCAATTAGCCCCAACACCAAGAGCAAGCCAAAAATCACTCGAAAAGGGCCGCCGTCTGATTCTGGAACACGCGTGATCTGAGCGACAGCCACTTCAGCAAAGAAGAAACTTCCCAGCATTACTAAGTTACGTGTTCTAAGGAGAGTCATCGTGCTATTTTCTGGCTTATTTATTTAATTTACGAATACGCTCGATTGGCGTAATGATTTCAGTTAAGCGAATACCAAACTTTTCATTAATGACAACCACTTCACCCTTAGCAATCATGGTGCCATTGACCAAAATATCCATCAAATCACCAGCTGCAGCATCTAGCTCCACGATAGAGCCCTGAGTGAGCTGTAAGAGAGATTTAATTGGAATTTTAGTGCGGCCAATTTCCACAGATAACTGAACTGGAATATCTTTAATAAATTCCAAATCCTTTTCCTGTGGCTGGGACTTATCGCTTCCGTCTAATTCATTAAAAACGTCGGCTCCTACTTGATTGCCGGATTCAATTTCATCTGCCATCATTGGCTCCTTTTATATATTCAGATGCGTCAGGCTTTAAGAGCTTTTGAACTCGTAATGCGTACTGATTGTTATAGATTCCATAGCGACAAGACAATACTGGAACGTTGTCAATCGTCACGGGAATTTCTGCTGAAAAAGCTAAAGGGATTGTATCCCCAGCCTTCAGGGCAATAATCTCTTCCATCAACATACTTTTGCTACCCAAGTTAGCGACCACCTCAACTTCACAAGCCTGGACTTGATCAAGCAAACTCTCTTCCCAAACATGATCATGCTCAGCAACAACACTTTGCATCTGTGATGTCAGAATATCCATGATCGGCTCGAGCATCATGTAAGGGATGCACAAGTCTATTTCATAAGAGGATTCACCAATTCCAATGGTGAAGGTGGTGGTCGACATCAGCTCACTTGCCATAGCAATATTGACAAATGACAAATTCATTTCAGAGCTAATGTGCTCACATTCGATTGGGTATGCTGGAGCCCATGCTTCCTGATAAGAAGTGAAGAAAGTATTTAATAACTCACTCACAATCCGCAACTCAGTGGTTGTGAACTCTCGACCCTCAATGGTTACTGGAAAGCGTCCACCACCGCCAAAGAGATTGTCTACGGTATACAAGACAAAGCTCGGATCCATAATCAATAAAGCAGTACCGCGTAACGGCTTGAGCTTAATTAAATTAATGTTTGTTGGTTGGCTGTGCTTAGAAAGCAACTCACCATACTTACAGGTTGTTGTTGGTGATACTTTAATTTCTGTAAGTTGGCCAAACATAGTTGATGTAGTAATACGCAATAAACGTATAAAACGTTCATGCACTGTTTCGATCGTGGGCATGCGGCCACGAACCAGGCGCTCTTGGGTTCCTAAATTAAATGCCTTTGCATTGCCCTGCAGGTTTTGCTCCTGCATTTGGGCATTTTTTTGCTCCTCAGTTAACTCAACGTCTTTTAACAGCTCGTTAAGTTCGCCTTCGGTGAGATTTTCATCTGCCATGATGGGCTCGTACTTACTGAATAATGAAAGAAGTTAAATAGACGCCAGTGATCTTTTGCTCTGACTCGCTACCACTAAAAGGCTTTTGGAGTTGCTCAGTAATTTCAGCAATCAAGGCATTTTTTCCTTCTACTGAAGTAATTTCAGAGGCTTTTTTGTTGGTGAGAATGAACAAAATACGACTTCTCAACTCAGGCATATGCGCTTTTAAATTGGCGCTCATCTCTTCAGAAGGTACTTGTAAGTTCAATGTAGTTTGCAGATACTGCTGCGGCTCAGTACTCTCAGGGCGCAGATTCACTGTAAACACTTCCAAAGGTACGAAAATTTGGAGCTCAGGAACCTTCGGCTTGCTAGCCTCTGCTGAATGAGAATCAGCCTTCATTACCAGGAAATAATAAGCTGCACCACCAGCTAGAGCCAATACGAGCACAGCACCAAGGATGATGAATAGCATCTTTTTTGATTTGGGCTTAACCGGTTGTTCATTCTCTGACATTTACCACTCCATTGTGAAAATTATTCCTCATTATCGGGGGAAATCATGACACTAGATACTCAGAAAAGAGGGAGAAACACCCCTTATAAAGGCGTTTAGATGTTGCTTTTGGAGTTGTACTAGGCGGTATGCTTTGAAACAGCCAATCCCTTTTCAGGGGGATTATTCAGGAAAATTAAGCCGAGGTAATAAAGCTAGCGCCCGGGAAAGAGGTTGGCTGGGCCTGATATGGATGGCGCGGCATCATTTGACCGGTTGCGGCAGTGATACCAGCCAGGGAAGACATTTCCTTATTCGGGGTGCTCGGTGTATGGGCATTCAGCAAGCCATGTAACAGCGTGCCGGCTGCCGCATCGCCCAATTTAGAAAGGCCCAGAGAGGCGCCCGGCATAGCAACAGAGGCAATTGCCATACCCCCAGATAAAGTTTTACTTAAAAAGCTACCTAGACTATCCGTAAAGCTAGATGAGGGCTCAGTAATAGCGGATTTTTGCCCCCCTGAAACGCCATGAAATTCAGCCGAAACCCCTTTGGCTAGAAAGCCAGGGTTCAGCGAATTGCCAAATGAACTTGGAAGGTTAGCTAGATTAGACATGATTGGATTTTAGAGGGCTGGAATAGATTCAAATTAAAGAATAGAGGGGATTTTTACCCTTAATTCCAAGTTTTGGGTATTGATGTCCATTTTTAGAGCTTGTCTTGCCACTGAATCGGCGAGCCAACATGCTCGTATTCCTCAGTTTTGGGGTTATAAAAAGTCATTGCCCAGCTAGGATATTCTCGGGTGCTAATTTCACCCTCTTGGATTACGCTCACCAAAGTGTGTCGAGAATCCTGCTCAATTTTGGCAAAAAGGGCTTTCACAGCTGACTCTTCGCCCTCCAGAACTTCCATGAAATTGCCATCTTTAAACACCAACATACCGGTGATGCCAACCTTAGTATTGTCGCTACTCATCATAAAAGCCATATCCAGAAACTTTTCTCGAGTAAAAGTCTCTGTTGCAGAGCTGACGTAGATGAGTTGATAGATGGCCATAAAAATTACACGAATACGTTGACAGTGCCATCGTACTGCATTGACAAAGCTCGACTCTGAGCTTTGCTAGCTTTGGGTGCTTGCTCATTGAGCAGCTGACTCAACGCACTATGATGTTCATTTGAAAGGCTAGAATTGGCACCAGACTCCGCCTTAGAAGCAAGCGCGCTGGCTTCACTTTCTTCATAACTGGCTCCAGAGCGCACATCTGCCTGTTCCAAAATGAGATCCACTTCGCTCATAGAGCTACGCAATTGCTCTAAGCCATCTTGCAAGGCTTGACGCACATCAGCATTATTGGAAACGAAGGTGGCATTAACCTGATGATCTTTCACAGTAATCACAATTTTTAGAAGCCCAAGATTGTCAGGATTTAGATTTAAAACCGCTAAGTGCATATTAGCACCAACCATCAAAATCATTCTCTGGGAGATCTCTTCACTCCACTGCAAGGAACCAAATAGGGCATGCACTTGACCATGCATGGTATTTCCCTGAATTGGTAAATTAGCTAATTCAGATTCGCCACTGCTACCAGCTTCACCGCCATGCCCTTGGTTTTCTGAAGCAGAAATTCCCATAGCCGTAATCGCTTCAGTTTCTGGATTGACGCTCTTTTTAGGCGCCAGCTGATCTTTCTCATGAACTTCAAAACTGGTGGACTTTAATACTGCCTGGAAAGAACCTAGACGAGAGCGAGCTTGGGCCTGAAGAACCTCACTATCCGTATTTGGTCCAGATTCCTTAGAAAAAACACGCATATTTTTGGCTTGCGCTTGCATTTCGGCCAACTTGGCATATGCAAACTCAGTACGACCCTGGCTCAGAGTGCTTGCTTGAGGTGTAGATACTTGAGCAGAATTCACCTCACCTGATTTGGCAATATTGACAAAGGCATCGGCCTGTCTTGAAACCGCAGCCCTGATCTCCTCTTGATGAGGATTGTCCTTTGCTTGTAATTTGCTAGCCTGCACAATATTAGGCGATAAAAGCTGGGCAGTATTAACCGTATTTTTAGCGTCAAGCTCTTGAAATACTTTTACCTGGGAAGTAAGGAGTTGGCTAAAAATGGGTAAAGTCGCCACTCCAACACCAGAATTGGATGACTTTATAGTATCTTGCCCAACATTCGTGTTGAGCAAAGATTGGGTTTGGGCTTTGAGGTCAATATTCATGGCAATCTCAATTTAGGCGCTATGGTTATTGGCAGCTAAGAAGCGACGTTGATTGCTGCTGAACTCATCCATTTGCTTTTGCTCAAGTCTTGCCGCAAGCTTTTGCATTTGTAGTTGATTTCTTTCAATGATGACTTCGTATGATCTTTTTTTAGCCTGACATTTTTGCCAATAGGCTAAATGGTGCTTAACAATTTCTTCATATTGATGAATGGCACCCCCCTGACTCACAATTGCCTGGTCTAGGTTTTTCAAGAAGATGATGTAATTTTGCAAATCAGTAGCTGTGACGCCTTCCAGCGACAAAGCATTGCGCTGTGCAATATATTCATCGCGATAAGTTTGTAAGCGTGTTTCTTGCTCACGGGCCTGGGCTGCATCTCGATTTGCTTTGGCCAATCTTTCTGCAGCTTTATCGAGATTGCGCCTGGCAAGCTCTAGGAGAGTGCTCATACCGTTTAAAGTGCTCGCCATGATTAGCCTTGCTGCGTAATAATTTGATTAAGCTTCTCAATACTGTCTTGGGTATTGCACTGTGTTGCAAAATCTTGCTGCAGGAAGCTTTCAATCATCGTACGCTTCTGAATCGCTTCATCCAAAACAGCATCTGCTCCAGGTACATAAGCACCGACATTGATCAGATCCTGATTGCGGCTGTATTTTGAGCTGAGCTGTTTAAGTTTACGAGCTGATTGTTGGTGCTGGGTATCCACGATACTGTGCATGACGCGGCTAATCGATTGCTCAATGTCAATTGCAGGATAGTGGCCTGCTTCTGCTAGCACCCTATCAAGCACAATATGACCATCTAAAATTGCTCTGGCAGCATCAGCAATTGGATCTTGCTGATCATCACCCTCAGTCAGGACAGTATAAAAAGCGGTAATTGAACCACCGCCAACATCACTATTACCAGCACGCTCGACTAACTTCGGTAGTTTTGCAAACACGGAAGGTGGATACCCTTTGGTTGCTGGGGGCTCACCGAGAGCTAGGGCGATTTCACGCTGCGCCATAGCGAAGCGGGTTAATGAATCCATGATCAGCAAAACATGCTTACCCTGGCTACGGAAATGCTCTGCGATCGATGCTGAATAATTCGCGCCTTGGAGACGCATGAGAGGTGAAGCATCCGCAGGTGCTGCAATTACTACGGAACGGGCTAAACCAACTTCCCCCAAAATATGTTCAATGAACTCTTTTACCTCACGTCCACGCTCACCAATCAAGCCGACGACGATGACATCAGCATCGGTATAGCGGGCCATCATGCCGAGTAACACGCTTTTACCAACACCTGAACCAGCAAAAAGACCCATTCGCTGACCACGCCCTACTGTAAGTAGGCTATTAATCGCCTTTACACCCACATCTAATATCGTATCGATTGGAGCACGCTTTAAAGGGTTGATCGGCTCAGACTGCAAGGGTGCAAAAACATCTGCTTGAAGGGGGCCGAGGCCATCTAAAGGTACGCCAGCTGCATCGAGTACACGACCTAAAAGATGATCGCCGACTGGTAGGCGAGTAACCCGACTTTCGCTCTGAACGGAATCATCATTGTGATCGAACGGCCTGTGAAATTGTGAAGTACGTATAGGCATTGACTTCAAAATCACTTTAGCAGAAGGAGCAATACCTTCGATATTGCTTTGGGGCATCAAAAATAAGCGCCCATGATCAAAGCCAACGACTTCTGCCTCAATCTGCTGACCATCACCCATTGGAATGACACAAACACTCCCAATCGGTAAAAATATTCCACCTGCCTCGATTACTAAGCCCGTCACCTTCGTAACGCGTCCAGCAACTTCAACGTTATCTACAGTCGATACTGCGCTAGAGCAATTACGCAAGTAATTATTCAGCAGCCCATCTAAATTCAGGTGAGATTGATCGGAGCCATGTGAATCGAGCTGGTTGGCAACAGTCATGATTTCTCCACCAGCCAATCATGGTTTTGACCTAAAGCATCACAAATTAAGCGCCAGCGATTCTCATGTGTGGCATCAACCGTATTTCCAGACGTTTCGATAATGCAAGCACCACGTTCAATGGAGAGGTCTTCTTCTATCTGCCAATTCTTTAATTCATCTTGCAAGTATTTCTGCACAATCTGCACATCTTCAGGATTTAATTTCAACTGAAGCGGTCCTTCGCTATCAATCAGACTATTGGTCGCCTGTCTCAAGATCGGAAGGATGGCTTCTTGATTGACCTTCAGATGCTCTTTCAGCATGGCTTTAGCAATATCTAGGGATAGTGCCAATACGTCTTCACACAAGACCTTACTTTTTTCTTTAGCAGTATTGGAAAATCCATTCATCAGATTTTTCAAGTCAGCCTGTTCAACCGCTAATTTTTCATTCGCCAAGTTCATGCCAGCTTCATGACCACTTTTCATACCACGGTCATAGCCATCCAAATAGGCTTTATCCAAGATCTCCTTAATCTTCTCGGGAGAAAAACTAATCGATTGTGACGGACTAGGCTCAGGCTTCACAGCCGGTTTAGTCGGAATCAGATCTGTGAAGAAAGATTCGCCTATCGCCTTGGGCCAGGCGCGAGAGGTTTCCATATTAGAGATAATCCTCACCGCCTCCGGCGCCCGGTAACATCACGGTGCCATCTTCAATTAAGCCTCTTACCACTACCAAAATTTCTTTTTGTTGCGCTTCAACTTCAGAGAGTTTGACGGGGCCTTTATTTTCTAAATCATCGCGCATCATATCGGCCGCACGAGAAGACATGTTTTTAAAGATTTTTTCACGAAGCTCAGCGCTTGCGCCCTTAAGAGCCGTTACCAAGACATCAGATTGAACATCGCGCAAGATGGTCTGAATTCCACGATCATCAATGTTGATGATATCATCGAAGGTAAACATCTCATCGTTAATCTTTTCCGCAATTTCAATATCGTATTCTTTAATACGATCCATCAGCACTTGCTGTGGAGCCTGGCCAATATAGTTCATGATGTCTGCAGCCGCACGAATACCACCAATTTGTTTCTTACTGGAGGTCGACGCGCCACTTAACAATCGGGCAAGTACGACGTTCAATTCTTTGAGCGCTTGCGGCTTCACCTCTTCTAAGGTAGCAATACGCAACATCGTATCCTTACGCAAATCCTCATTAAACAGAGTCAGAATTTGAGAGGCCTGTTCAGGCTCAAGGTGCACCAAAATCGTGGCAATAATTTGCGGATGCTCATAACGAATCAGATCGGCAACGGCCGCTGCATCCATCCACTTCAGATTATCAATACCTTCGGAGTCTTTATTCTCTAAAATACGTTCGAATAGACCGGAAGCAGTTTCTTGACCTAAGGCTTGAGTTAAGACATTGCGGGTAAATGAATCAGTATCGATATTCAGAGCTGCACCTTCACCGGCATAGCTAAAAAAATCTCTGAGGGTTTCCGCAACACTGGACTGCTCTACCCTGCGCAAAGTAGTCATCACGCCACTGAGCTTTTGGACGTCCCGAGGACTGACGAACTTCATCACTTGTGATGCACCCTCTTCACCGAGGGCCAACATCAAAATCGCCGCTTTAAGAACACTACTCTCGCTTGGATTTGCCATTAGCTATTTCCCACCCAACCCGCAACAACATCAGCCACTGCCCTTGGATTTTCCTTAGCCAAGGCCTGTACAGCCTTGAGGTCCTTTTGATACGGAGTTAATTTTGGTATAGGTCTGCCATTTTCGTCAAGATTATGATCAATTTCGGGAGCCTCATCCGGCGCCAGTAAATTGGCGAGCATCGGTTTAATAGCCTTACGGTACATCACAAAGAGTACCGCTAATCCCAAAATAATCTGACCAATATTTTTTGCCATTTCGATATAAACAGGGTCCTTCCAGACCGGCAATTCAGATATGTCAGCTTCCTTGATGGGTGTAAATGGGGTATTGACTACGCTGATGCTATCGCCTCTAGCTTCATTAAAGCCCATAGCCTGTTTGGCTAAATCAATGATCTGCTGTTTTTCAGCGTCATTTAAGGGGCGCGAAGTTGGCTTACCTTCTGCATCAACATCAGTCTTATTGTTTACGACCACTGCCACAGAAAGACGCTTCACACCACCCATCGATTTTTGTGTAAACAAGATGGTTTTATCAATCTCATAATTCGTAATCGAATTTCTTTGTGTGCTCATTGGATTTTGAGCTGCAGCATTATTGGCACCAGCGCCCGCACCAGCAGCAGCGCCACCAGGAGCCGCATTATTGGTCGTATTCAAAGGTGCAGTTGCATTTGCAGGCGGCTGATTAGTTAGGGCACCCGGCACACCACCATTGCTTGACCCTGAAGGGACAATCGATTCATTGGTTTGCAAGCTACGAATAACGGCAACCTCAGGCTTTTGATTTGGCTTGTAAATTTCATTAGCTTCTTCAGTATTTGAAAAATCGATTTCTACGTTAGCTTCAGCCCGCACATTTTTCTCTCCCAAAATTGGAGAAATAATGGCCTGAACACGGGACACAATATTTTTTTGGAGATTTTCAACATACTTAAGTTGATTTGCATCCAAGGTTTTAGATCCGCCCTTGCTGACATCGGAAAGTAAATTACCGTTTTGATCAACAATATCAACGTTAGCTAGACTTAAATTCGGTACGCTACTAGAAATCAAATGTGCTATTGCGCTAACTTGATGTTGGTCGAGAGTGCGACCTTGCATTAGCTTAACCAAAACAGATGCTGTTGGTTTTTGCGCATCGCGCACAAACACGGATGATTTAGGTATTGCCAAATGGACTCGCGCGCCATCTACTCCGGAGATTGCTTGGATACTGCGCTCTAGCTCACCCTCCAAGGCACGCTGAAAGTTCACCTGCTCTACAAACTGAGAGACACCAAATTTTTGGTTCTCTAGTAGCTCAAAGCCAACATTACCACCTCTAGGCAAACCCATCGCCGCTAGCTTTAAGCGGGTCTGGTATACCAAATCCGCCGGCACCAAGATTGAAGCACCGCCATCAGCCAATTTATAAGGAATATTTTGCTGTTCCAAAACGGCCACAATGGCACCGCCATCCTTGTCGTTGAAATTGGAAAACACAACCTTGTATTTAGGGCTCTGACTCCAAATCCAAAAGACTGCCATCACGGCAATGACCGCAGCAATACCTGCTGATAAAAGCACTTTTTTACTAGTGCCTTGCAAATTTAAGCGCGCTAACAAGCTTTCCATAACAATTTTCCCAGCCAATTAGTGAGATGAAAAGGCAGATTGAAGATCACCCTGGAAACTGATAAGATCGGTTTTTTGCATGATTTGTCCAATACGCCCTAATTAAATATGAAGATTAGCGCTTATTATGAATAGGGCAATTTCATTTCAATTGAAGGAATAAGGCCTTTTTTTCCTTCTTATTGCCAAAACTGATGCCATTCTTTACTGCTACATTACTTCCATTGAAAAGTTTCAGTGAGGAGTTCCATCATGAGTGTCGGCGCTATTGATTCAGGGCGTATTCAAGCAATGTTGGCCCAATTAAAGGCTGCGTCTGCGGCCGCCCCTGCAAATCTGGCTGCCCCTATTCAGGGCCTAGATGGCATTAAGGGACTTAATAACGGGGATGGCCCAAAGCCTGCCCCATCCATTGATTTTGCAACTGCACTGAGGTCATCTCTTGACCAGGTAAACCAAAACCAGGCCAAGGCAGTCGAGCTGGGTAAAAACTTTGCCCTGGGCGATGATAGCGTCAACCTATCTGATGTCATGGTAGCCACACAAAAGGCTAGCCTCTCATTCCAGGCCACTGTTCAAGTGCGTAATAAACTCGTTTCCGCTTATCACGACATTATGAATATGCAGGTTTAGTGCCTGGTGCCATTCGGATCTAAGCGGTAACCTTTTGTTCGGTAGCCTCGATCAATTCAGTGTGAGAATATTTTGAGCCGACAACGTCGCCCACTAGGTACACAATTACATCAACCGCAAATTTTCGTAATTGCGCTCTGCTTGTAAAGCTCTTACCACTAGAAAGAAGTACCAATACCTCCTTGGGATTAATCGTTTTTAGCTTGGGATGCAGAGAATTGCAAGTCTCCATCATATGCATCAATGCCTCGCCAGCATTTGAGCTTTGCATAAAATGCGCGTTATAAGCAGCGCTCATCTGCAGAATCAGGGTACTCTCAATGGATACGGCCATATTTTGGTCTCATCAGGTATAAAATTTTTTAACTAAATTAATTACTAACATAATCAACTTATAGTGAATATAACTTTATCTAAAAGCTGAAGATTTAGCAACATTACCCTGCCAAATAAGATAAACCTCTAATTTCGCTCTTCCAATTGATATAGCCATGCCAGGATTTCAGCAACCGCTTGATATAAAGCCGGGGGAATATTCTCGTCAAGATCGACCTGCATTAATAAACCGACCAGGCCTTTTGACTCATGAATATAAATATCATTCTCCTTGGCCCTGGCAATAATTTGCTCGGCAACCAAGCCTTTACCGCTAGCCAACACCTTGGGAGCAAATTCTCCATGCTCATAGGTCAAGGCTACTGCCTGCTGCAAAATCTTGGCCTTATCCATGGGAGATTACCTCCAAAGCTTTAAGCTCCTGACCATTGGCATTCAGGGTATTTTTGAGCTCGCTGATTTCTTGTTTAAATAAAGTTTCCGTCTGAGACTTATCTGCTTTTAATTGCACACTTAAGGTGTTAGCACGCAGGGTCAAATGGGCCTGCACCTTACCTAATTTAGGCAGCTCCAGTTCAATCACACTAACAATGGTTTGATCTGCACCTTCGTGAGAAGACGATTGGGGGGATTGCTCTTGCTCACAGGTCACCTGCCAATCCATGTGCTGACCGGGCCAAATGGTTCCACTCCAACGAATAGTTTGATTTTCCAACGCATCTAACTGCTTATTCACCACTTGCGACGCATTGAAGTTGGGGCGATTTTGTGGCTCCTTCTTTAATGCATTTAAGGGCCATTTGCCTTTAGCAAAATTGGCTAAATGGGATTCATAAAAGAGCCCACTCATAATGATGGCATTTTGCAGTTGGGCTGCAGTTATCTGTGCATTCTCAGGATGTTGCAGCAGCGGTGGCAATAAACTTTCCGCCTTCGAGAGCTGTCCTTGTAACAGCGCTTCATCTTGCAATTGCGCAATCAGCAAACTCGTACCACTCAAAATCACATTTTCTAATACCGCCTGATTGGCGCCGGCGCTTAATAATAAAAAGGTGGGGTTTGGGTTATTGCCTAGAAAGCGAAAATGAAGGACATCACCCAGCGTAAATTGACTATCTAGCTTCATACCAAACACTTGATCACCAATTTGCACTTCGGCTGTTCCAGCGGAGTCAAAGGCAATAATTTTTCCCAGGTACTCAACGCCAAGCTTCAGAGCGAGTTGGCTCGACTGCCCTATTCCCGCTGGAGCAATCAGTGGATTGATGGCGCCAATCGGATTTATGGGCATAAATCTTCTATCTAGTTATTTCTTGAACGACTGGCCATTCATTATGTCAGTCAGGCGCAACATCCAGGGCTGCATTAAATCCATGATTTCTTTATCGTTTGATAGGATTGTTTTGAGGCAAGCAATTTTTCGCTCAAGTGCTTCAGGAGTAAGGGGGGCTTGCTCACCATGCACCGGAATTTGATGAATATAGCCCTGGCACAGAATTTCTAATTTACCGTAGCCATCCCAGTCTTTTTGACGCGCGGCTTCTAACATCTGCTGACTGATTTCAGTCACAGCTTCATAGAGAGAGAGCATATCGCTATTGGGCATTAAATTTTTGACTTGTAAAAGCGATTGCTGTGATGATGTGAAAACCTTGTTTATCGAACATAGATATTACAAAACTTTGAGCCTAAACGATTCCAATATAAAACCCGTAAAAGCGCTCTAACTAGATTGATTAAGTGAAGCAATAAGAACTTTTATACTGCAAAGGTCCAAATTAAGCCAATAAATTGTTTTTAATCGCGTAATGCACTAATTCTGCATTGGTTTTCATACCCATTTTTTTCAGAGTGCGAGTGCGATACATGCTGACAGTTTTGGGCGAAAGACTGAGCTTTTCAGCAATCGCATTGACGGTTAATCCAGTGGCCACCATCATCATAAATTGATGCTCGCGGTCGGATAGGCATTGATGTGGATCGGCAGCAGATTGGGCATCGCCAAATCGATCCGCCAAAATTTCAGCGACAACTGGGCTGATATATTTTGCTCCAGTAGCAACGCGACGAATTGCTAAGACTAACTCTTGGGTAGGCTCACTTTTGGTAATGTACCCCAGGGCACCCGCAGATAAAACCCGGGCAGCATATTGTGAAGGCGGGTGCATTGATAGCACTAGGATGGCTAATTTTTGATTACTTCGGCGAATGGACTTAATCACCTCAATACCATTGCGGTCCTGCAAATCAATATCGAGCACTAAACAATCAAGCTCAGGATTGTCGGCCAGTTTAATTGCCTCCTTACCTGATTTAGCCTCTGCAACCACCACGATACCGGGGTGTGTGTTGAGCACCTGAACCAGACCCTCACGAATGATCGCGTGATCATCTGCAAGCGCAATACGTAGGTGCTTCATTAATGTCATAAAAGCCGTCTCAATTTAGTTCTATGACATTCTAACGAAATCTTCAGAATTGCCGAAAAGGACAAATTTACCAGTAAATCAACCCTTAACTGCACTCATCTGACGATCAAGTTCATTCGTCCATTGAATTGCCTGCAGCTGCAAATCTGTGAGCGATTGTGCAGAAATTCCTAAATGACTCCGAGAAGCTTCCATGCGACTAAAGTCTGCGGCCTCAATGGCGTCCGTTAAGACGAGTAATTGACCCAAAATACCCTCATGGTGCAAGAGCGCATTTTGTAAATGCTCTGCCAGGTGGATATGCTTGAGCACCTCTTCTAGAGTCTGACCAGTTACTTTATGAGCTAAAGAAAGAAGGCCCACCACAAAAGCCTGGTCGCTTAAACCAGGCTGAGTAATATCTTCGTGTTGGGATAAAAGCTCAATTAAGCGGGCACGATTGACTACTCTACGCTGCAATTCTGAAGTGGCAGCATTACCAGCTTCTGTATAGATTAAAAGCAACATCCATTGCAGTAGCTGCTTTTGACCCAAGGTGACCAAAGCCTGACGTACAGAGCTAATTTGCAAATGCCCCGCCACGCCAACAGAATTGACTAAACGAAACAGGCCCAATGTCAGATCAGGGTTGGCCTTAAAGAGTGGCTCTAAGGTTGTAATTCCCTCATCCTTAAATAAGAGTCCCACAATTTTCATAAGACTTACTTGCAATGCTTGCGGTTTCTTGCTGCGCATCACCAAAGGCTGAGAAAAATACGAGCCACTAAATAAACCAAAGCCCTGTGTTTTGCAAGCGGCTAGATCTTCACCAGTCTTGACTTGGGTTGCCCAAAAAATGGGGTTTCCGAATTGGCGTACATGATGAATGATTGCAGCAGTGGCGTCAGGTGAGCTTGTCTGCAAGTTCACCTTAACAATATCAACCAACGGCAAAATGGCATTACTACCGGCCCCTGCCCCCTTAATTTCAGATGTATCGCTCAAGCTTGAATCTACTAACGCTATCCGAAATCCAGCAGTTTTTAGCTCTTGCAGGCGCTTTAGCATCTCCGCATTCAGGGAAACGTCAGGCATGATTTCAAGAATGATGCGCTGAGCAGGAAGGATTTCCAGAGTATTGCTCATGAGCAGCTTTTCAGTGACATGAATAAAGCCGTCAGCAGAACCCAGAACTCCCTCTAAACCAAAGTGGCTCATTGAATTGACAATTACCTGAGTGCTCGTTGCTAAATCATCAGGCCGTCCTTCATCAACGCTCTCACGCGAACGAAAGAGCATTTCATAAGCCATTACCCTGCCTGAGCGATCAAACACAGAATTGCGTGCCAGAAAGATTTCAGAGGCGCTTAAATCCACGGAAGACTCAGTAGTGGCAATCATATGATCCTTGTTTAAAGGTGCCCCAGCCAGCGAATGGACGGACTTTGGCTATCCTGATAAATAAGATACCAATGTATAGCGAAAGGAGGATTTTCAATTCGAAGAATAAAGCCGTTTTTTTGGGCTTATTCTTTAAAACACATCTGAACTAGATGTAGGTTAAGAAAGGCCAAAAAACGATTCTTCTTAAACCAGAAAAGCGTTAAACCTTGATGTTTACGAGTTTTCCAGTACCTGAGGCAGGCATCAAATCATTAGATGAAGGACTTAAAGAATCTTTAGGGGTAGGCTTAGAGGCTCTGGATGCATCAAGCATAGAAGATGCAGCTTTCATCTCCTCTACCTTACCACTATTTAAGGCGCTTTCAATCGTATTAAATACGGCTGCTGGACTGAGGCCACCAGCAATTCCACTCAATCCGAGAAGGGCTTGTTGCGCTGCAACTACGTTTCCATTGCGTAAAGCAGACGTCAAAGCGCCCAAGTAAGCTTGGCGATTGTTGTCATTGGAACCACCTGAATTAACGGCGGATGTAGGTGTGATATCAATGCCCATAATTTTCTCCTGAGTAGAACTATTCCTTTCAAAATTTAATGATTAAACCCAAAAATGGGGGCTAACTTACAAGCCCTCACCATCTCTTACGGTCTGCAATGTAAAAACTTAAGCCCGAATGTTAGAAATTCTTTAATTTATTGTTAAAATATCTCAAGTTATTGATTTATTTGACTATTTTTTATTCTCTAAAGCAACTATTTTGGCCGTGATATCCATGGATTCTTGACTTGCATGCAAAATAGCCTCAATTTTCTTCTTGATCGAGTCAGAGCCTGATTCACCAAGAGAGTGCATTAATAGCTCGGCATTTAAGCGAATAGCTAGCAAAGGCTGACCCAAATCATGCAAAAGAGCCTCCATTTGGGTTTTTTGTTCCATAGGGATTTTTGCCCCAGCTAGTTGCAGGTCTTTTTATTGCCCTGAACTACGCAATTAGTGCCATTGGAATAGATTGTGCGATTACCGTTTGTCACCGAACTGCCTCCAGGGGAGTAATAAGTTGTAGTGCCGACCTGGGTTTGAGTGGAGCCATTAGGGCCATTCATGACGGTAACCGGTTGATTGTTATTGGGATTCCCAGCGATGTTACCCGCGTCATATGGAACAACGACGTAGTTGTTGTTATTGTTGCCGTAACCATTATTACCGCCGTTTCCGCCGCGCCCTATATCTCGACCGCCCGCACTTCCGCCAATCTCTGCGGCAAATCCAGGTAAAGAAATCATGATCAGGGCGACAATTGCTATTAATGGTTTAAGTTTCATCGACTTTATTCCTTTTGATCAATCCAAACCTCTATCCTACTCTTGAACCTGGCTTTGGTTTCTAGCCCAAGGTAAATTTGAGTTCACCCAGCTTTTCCACAACGCTGGTCACTACATCACCTTTTTTCAACCAAACTTGCTGATCCTTAGGCATATTGGCGATAACACCCTGAGGAGTGCCAGTGAAAATAATATCGCCGGGCTCTAAAGCCCAATACGTGCTGATATAGGCAAGTAACTTTTGGACATTATGAATAAAGTCAGAGGTATTGGAGTTCTGCCTCATCTCACCATTCACAAAAGTCTGAATTTGCAGGCTATTCGGATCGCCCACTAAATCAGCCGTCACAAAATAAGGGCCAATAGGTGCATATTGATCCAGGGTTTTACCAATCATCCATTGACCGCCAGGAAGGTCGAGCTGTAAATCACGTGAGGTGAAATCATTTGCAGTGCAGTAGCCAGTAACATAATTAAGGGCTTCTGATTCAGGGATATTGCGACCTTTTTTTCCGACCACTACTAATAGCTCGGTTTCGTAGTCAAGCTTATAGGAAACATCAGGCGGAGGAATTTCTAGTACAGAATGATGGGCAGTCAAGCTGTTGTCATACTTGTTAAAAAGCGCTGGAACGGCTGACTTGGCCACCCCCATCTCTTCTGCATACTGTCGATAATTAATACCAACACAAATAATTTTTCCTGGATTCTTAAAAAGCCTGCCGTACCGAATTTTCGCTTCAGGTAAGTAAGGCACCCCAGACTTTTCTGCACCAGCTAGCACCTTATAAAATGCGTTGGCATTACCCTCTTGTAGCAATTGATCCAAAGTGTATGGTGCAGCAATATTGAGTTTCTTGGCGACGGCACGAACGTCAATGACCCCTTTTGCGCTGATGACACCCATTGTCTCTGAGCCATCGCTATTCTTCATCGATAGAATCTTGGCATTTTTGACCATCATGTGAGGGCCGCTATAGGCTTCTTGCTCTTTGACAAACTTAAATCTGCGCGCAGCAGCATCAGAAGTAAATCCGAGGGTTGAGGCAGCCACAATACCAATTCCAGACAAGGAAAATGACTTGATAAAGCGACGACGTGCGCTCATGCTTACTCCGACTTAATTGATAAGTTATGTAGTTTAACGGTTAAGCTATTCATCATCTGAAGCTGCCGCCTGCTCCCAAACGTCTTCATCCGGAGCCAGTTGAGTTTGGGAAACGAAGGTTTTAATGGCCAAAAGAGAGTCTTGAGCAACATCATCTAAAGTTAGGGATCCCAATTCACCTGAACACAGCTGCTGGCATTTTTGTAAGTCACCAATTTCAGCGGCTTCGGCAAGAGTCAGTAAACCGCCCAAAACCCCACTTCGATCAGCAATTGCATCGACCACGACACCGGGCAAGTTGAATTTAGACAAAATCTCACGACTAGATTCATCGAAGAGGTTATCAATTAAAGATAAGCCGCCAACCAAGAAAGCCAAATCGCTTGATCCCAAGCCTGCTCCAGCTGGCAACTTGACCGACGCCAATTCCATAAAGAATGCTCTGACGCAAACCAACTGGAGCAATGGGGTAGATTCTAGTGAGACCTTAGCCTTGCTATCTGCGTATAAAAGCAATTGAGTCCAACGAGTAATGCGCTTGACCCCAGAAATCACTGCAGCATCTCTAATATTCTCTGGCTTAGCGCGTTTTCTGCCAGCATCGACTTCTGCAATCACCATTAAGTGTTTGGCAACTACTGGGTTTAACTCTATTTCATCAACGAGCTCATGCAGCTCGGGAGATGAAAGCAGCAAAGTCAGGAGCTTCAGAATTTTGCGGTAATCATCACCTCGATGTAGTGAAAGCTCTGGATCAGGCTTAATAAAATAAAAGCCCTCATAGGCATCACAACCTAAATCGCGGGCCTGATGAAAATCTTCTGGGGTCTCTACATGAGTGGCGATGATTTGCATCACAGCACCATCGCTAGCACCTTTTGCCCCTTTTTTTGCAGGAGACTTGGTATCTCTTGGCAGAGGGGTAGCCTTACAAAAATCAATCAGGCTGGCTGCGCTCTCTACCTCATGAAGATTAAGCTTCACATATCGAAACTTCGGCAATATATCTTCGAGACCATCAAACACTTCTGCTAAACCAGTCAGTACAAATTTGTAGCCGATATTCGAGAGCTTCTCAAGCTTTTCAAGAATCTCAGGCACTTTGGGCTCATCTGAAGGGTCAGGATTTTTGGCATCCTTCTTGCTTTCTTCAGCCCCCTCATCCTCAAGAGGTTCAGTTTTAATTGCTTCAAGAATCTCCGCCAAATCGATTTGCAAAGGAAACTTGATCGCAGGAATACCGCGCAGCTCATCCCCCAAGTGATGAGTATGAATTTTGATGAATCCGAGATGCTGGCCAAGTGACTGAGCCACCCCCTTTGTCTTGAGTGCATAAAGCATTTCACCAAGGGTTACTTCTTTGATTTGATTACCATCATCATCACGCAAATTCTCATCCGTAATTTCGTCGGGATAAGTGACTTGTGCCTTAGGGTCTTCTGCTAAACGCTTAGCAATTTGTGCCAACACGTCATTCCGCTCATTGACCCGCTTTGCTTTAAGCGTAGTTCCAGGTCGGAAAAAGAGCTCATATCCAATAATCGCTTGCTCACGATCAATGATGGGTTCGCGCCCTAAATACGGATTTTCAGGCGGCACCTTTTCAGGCCCCCTAGGAGCTTGCACTGGAGAAGACTGAGTTTTTTTGCTAAATAGTGCCATTTATTTTCTTAATAAAAAGAATGCCTTTCTAATGAATTACTTGTTAAGCGGACTTAGGTATCTGCATTTTGAGAGCCGTCCCACTCCTTAATATAGCGTTCTAAAAATTTAATTTGGCCCGTTCTGTGCTCTAAAGTATCTTTCACTACATCTCCAACAGAAATCACCCCCCTTACCTTGCCTGCATCTACTACAGGCAAGTGACGGATTCTTTTGGAAATCATGATTTGCATGCAGTCACGCAAATCATCTTCATATCCGACCGAGATGGGATTGAGAGTCATCGCATCTTTGACCAATACTTCTTTTGCACTCAAACCGGGAAGCAGCACTTTAATTGCACAATCCCCCTGCGAAATGATTCCCACCAATTTTTCTGAATCAATCACCAATACTGAACGAACAAGATTGTCGCGCATGAGCTCCAATACTTTGACAACATAATCGGAGGGTGTAACTGAAATCAGCATATTCGACTTGTTGGCTAAACAGTTTTTTACCAATGGCATACGATGCTTACCCTTTTATATCTACAGATCAATATCCGCGCTGGAAAACCCAACTCGCAAAGTACATTGTTCATGTGTAGATTCTATCTAAGCCATGAACTTATTCAAGCAAAAACAAAGCCCCACTCAGAACTACGCCCATCCTAGCTCTATTGGCATGCTTTTGTGATAAATCTTAGGGAAAATCCTGAAAAGAGTGGCTTTGGCGCTATAACTCCATTTGGAGGCCTGGCATTAATTTACTTAAAGATTTTTAACTGCGATTCTTTAACCTTGAAATGCTCAAAGAGCTGTCTTCCAAGAGAGTAGTTTTCCGAAGTATTGGTATCTAAAATAATGAAGGATTCGGCAGTAGATTTTTCTTTATTGAACAGGATATCGCCAGCGAATACAAAAGTTAAACTACTTTTTCCTTTTGTCTCTACGGTAACAAATTTGAGAGAGCTCATTAAAAAGGATGGGTATTTTGACAGCCTCTCTACATCAACCTCATCACCCATCATTATTTTTGGTGAGGCCCCGCGTGATAAATCTACATTCGGCTTAACTAAACCCTGAGGATCTAATTTACCAACTGGATGGAGATACATCCTGTCTTTAGTAATTAATACTTCATAAGCAGTAGTGTCGGTTTGTTTTGTGCCAGCCAAGGCTCTTATGTAGGTTGCAACTGAGTGAGAATTCTTTTCATCGATGAGTACGTCTCGTGGGACAAATTTAAAGAAGATTTTTGCCTTTTCACCGCTAGTAGTAACGGGTGCTTTTTGCTCGACCGGATTTACTGCTGGGGCATCATTTTTTGCGCCACACTTAGAGCAAAATTTTGCACCCACATCAAGTTTATTACCGCAAGCTGAACAAAACATCTTTTTTAAACCCTAAATTAGTTCCCTAGAATACAAAAACTTATTCGCAACAATGTAAACAAGCAATTCAAGAAGAGAGTACAAGCAACACTAGTGCAACTATATTCTACTTAGAGAATTTAGGTGCGGCTTTTGAACTTCAGGTTCCAGCTATTGCCGTTTTTATCCCAATACTCTCGGTAGATTGCGGAACCATCGCCCTGACCTATCGGCTGGTCAATCACCAAGGTAGATGTTGACTCAGGAGCATAAATAGCCTCAGGTGGTCGCACAGTTTTGCTTTTGAGGCCTTGAGATCTATAGGCAGCAATTTCATTACTAACCTTGGTTGCGCGGGCGCTCCAATCAGACTTCTTCAGCCACTGAACTGATGGAACTACGGTCACATTGATTTGACGTTTACTAGCCAACTCAATAATTTCGCGGACATCGTCATTAGCAAAAGCAAGACAACCATCAGAGGCTTTGGGAGCTCTGCTGTAGGTGTCTTTGGGAACGCCATGCAGCCAAATTCCTGAGCCACTGATATCTAACTTCTTATCGAGCGCATTCGGGAAACTTAATTCCAAAGCACCTGCACCAAAAATAGATCTCAATTGCTGCTTCGGAATCTGCATCGTGACAGAGTAGACGCCTAAGGGAGACTTGAGATCACCCTCTTTTTGCTTACCAACGCCCAATTTACCAATGGTGACGTAATAATCCTTCTCCCAAACTGGGTCTCCGTCTTTATTGCGCAAGAGATAAGCGCGGGAAATGGATGCATCGACCAAAATAACATCTGCATTTTTCGGCATCTTTAAGACCTGAGCTGGACGTAACTCAGCCAAATTAGGGATGACGGAATTTCTTAACTGCAGCTCAGACAATAGATTCTGCGGCGCTTCGCCATCGCGCACTTCGCTCTTAGACTTATTCGCAATTGCTCCACCTGTGAGGGCTGTTAGCAATTCGGCGCGCATAAAGGTTGCCAAACGGAAATTGGGATGCTCCACTTCGGACTTATTTAATATCTCCATAGCCTTATCAAGGTTGCCATTGCGAACCAACTCTTGAGTAGCCTGACGAACGGTAGCATCGCCATTAGCCAGACACAAAATTGGCGTCATACAAAAGCTAGCAATCAATAAGTGCTTCAAACGCAATTTCAGAGCTCCGCTATTGAGGTGTGAGTTATTTATTGAATTCACGAGTAATCAACCAAGTTCCCTTGTCATTTACCCACTCCAAACACTTCACAGAGTTTGTGTTGACGTTTGCAGAGTTGTACTTCTGTCTAAACGTAACCAGAATCTTGTTCTTTGACTTGACTACTTTCATGATGCTGATTTCAACATTAATAGCGCCTGGTTTGGCAACCCTCTGTTTCCTTTGCTCCAACCAATCTGCATAAGACAAGCCCTTATCAGGCGAGAAACTAGGTGAGTAAAAAGCCAAATATGATTTGACATTCTTGCTCGACCACGCCTTGACCCAATTTCCCATATTGGCAGTAATGAGCTCAAGCTCTTGAGGAGTTGGTGATGTGTCCTTCTCCGCTGCTGCAACCTGGGCCGGTGGAGCCTCCACCACTGGAGTCGCTACAGGACTGGTCTTGGGCGCCTGAGAACTTGGAGTAGCGAGTGGTGCTGCTGGCGTTACTGGGGCAGGCGCTTTTGGAGCCTGTGCAACGACTATCGGCTTATCTACTAAATCAGCACCTCCATTAGAGGCTGCCAAGAGAATTGGGGCGGGTGCTGAATTTTTTTCATTCAATGCTTTTGCATAGGCCTCTGCTGCCTGTGCTGAATAAATTTTGCGCAAACTTCTGTAGGCTGGCGTCGCGGTATTTAGGGCTGTTTCTAAGACCTTCCGTGCCTGCTCTTTCTTATCCATTCCCCATAAGGCAACTGCATAGTTATTGGCAACTAAGAGATTGGCATGATCTTTTTCATAATAGGGCTCCAAAAGATTGGCGGCCTCTTGCCAGCGCCCCAGCATTAATAAAGCAGAAGCTTTAGTGTTTGCATAGTCAATTGGGGATAGATCCTTCTTCAGCACCTCGACTTGGGCAAGCGCTGCTTTTGAGTCCCCTTTTAATAAAAGATTGTCAATTGCCTGTGTTGATACATAAGCAGATGCAGGAGCAATACTGATAAAAAAGAGTATTAAGGCGCCATAAAAGAATTGCAGGGAGTTCTGCAATAAGCACAATTTTCTAGCTATAGATGAGCGAACTTCAGTCAAAATGGATGGCATTAGGGGAAAGGGGCATTTAAACCCATCGATTTTAGCATTTTAGTGAAAATTATCAATGCCGATAGTCTTTTACAGCGCATTAACCCAATCCACCCACCTTCAAAACCCCCAAAGAATGGGCCCAGAAAGAGACCTTTTTGCCCCTGGATTGTGAGCATTTATCTGTCTTTTCAAAAGGCACTAAGTCGAGCATCATGGACCGACAACTACACTAAAATAGCCTGAATTGGCAATCTCGCAATCAGACTCAGTTTTAAGGCCCGAAAATACGTGAAATACCTCATCGCCATCCTCCTTTTATCCACGCAACTGGTTTTTGCTCAAAATACAGAGGGCGAGAAGCAAGGTGTTATTGGGATCCGTTACACCAAAAACGCCGAAGGAATGATTGTGATTAAGTACGTCGAGGACAAATCCCCGGCAGCCCAGGCCGGAATTCAGGTCAACGACATCATGATTAGCGTCGATGGGTCAACCCTCAAAGGCATGGATCCAGCCAATATTAAGAACATGCTTCGTGGCAAAGTCGGCAGTACCGCCGAGATCAAGTTAGAAAATCCTCAAACCAAGAACGAATACTCCGTTAGCGTAGTTCGTAAAGTTGTCCATTTTGGGACGAGTGATGCCCCAAAAGAGTCTGCAAAAAATAACCCTCCAGCGGATATCAAAACTGCCGATAAAGCTGAACTAGCCCCTAAGGGAGCACCCCCTCAGGTAGCGCCCCCTAAAATCAATATCAAGGCAATTGAAAAAACTCCAGCGCCTTCAGCCCCATCTGCGGCAGCAGTCACGCCTGCGCCCTCCAGCGCTAACCCAGAGAAAGCAGCTGCAAGCGCTTCGAGCGACTCCAAATACTTTATTCAAACTGGTGCTTTTTTTACTAAAGAAATTGCCAATGATCAGGTGGCAGCGTTCAATCAAAAAGGCTACACCAGCTTTGTTGATCCCGCAAAAATTAACGGCAGCAATATTTTTCGTGTTCGTATTGGACCCCTAGCAAATCAACAAAGTGCTGAAGCACTATCCAAAAAACTGGCTAGTCAAGGAATTACCAACTCGATCATTGAAACATCTCAGACAACATCTAAGAACTAATCGAGTTACATCATGCAAATCATTTGGATTTCAGGGGCAACCTCCCACTACAGAAAATTTAACATCACCAAGACCCAGCTAACTCGGTTTGCTGCTGCACTCGGCTTCTTGTTCATCATGATTGGAAGTGCCATCTATTTCATGGGCTTTAGGGTTGCCATTAAATTTGACCCTGGTATGGCACGCGATATGGGTGGTGTGATTACCTCAGAAGAGCTGTATCACGTTGAGGATGAATACCGTGAAAAGCTGAGCAAACTCCAGGGCAACTTAAAGGCAATGGATCAGAAAATTGATGCACTCAGCAAGATTAACGAACAGTATGCCGCGCTCGCAACACCACTGCCACTAAAGGACAAGCGCAAAGATAAAGAGAGCGAGACAGGTGCAGGCAAAGGTGGTCCATATTTGCCCCTCTTTCCCTATCAGGTTCATTTTGAAGAAAACACCAGCCTAAGACACAGCATTATTAAAACTCTAGAGTCTACAGAGAGTCTTGATAAAAAAATACAGTCGCTCAAAGAAGCCTGGCTAGAAAAATATGAGCGCTTGATTCCCTTGCCTACAAAACCACCCTTAGCGGCTGGCTATGGCTTAAGTAGTAACTTTGGTGCACGCTTAGACCCCATTACCAACAGTCCCGCCTTTCATCCTGGTATTGATTTCAATGCCAAACCTGGCACCCAGGTATTAGCAGCCGGCAATGGCACCGTCATTCGGGCAAAGCACGATCCAGAATTGGGTAATGTCATTGAGATTAAACATACTGAAGGCTTTACTAGCTTGTATGCTCATTGTCAGAAACTTTTAGTAAACCAGGGTGACACGGTTACGCGCGGTCAACTGATTGGAGAGGTTGGCAATACTGGCCGCTCTACCGGACCACACTTGCATTTCAGTGTTTATAAGAATGGTTCACTACTCAATCCGATGGATGTTTTGGCTTTTACTAAGCCAGCAGCAACTAAAGAAAACTAGGGAAAACTAAGACGAAATTCCTGCGTCTTGTTTAATCTTATTGATAGTATCTTGCAGCTGAGTAGCTGAATCAGGCGTAGTGTTTGGCTCCGCCCTCTTTGAAATCATCTGCCCATTGAGGGTAGCCCCAGGCTCAATTCCGATGGTGTCATAGGTAACGTCGCCATGGACGTTAGCAGTCGTATGCAGCTCAACTCTCTCATGAGCATAGGTGTTGCCGTTCACCATTCCAGCTATGAGAATGCGGAAAGCATAGATATCCCCGTGCACTTCACCACCCTTACCGATTGCTACGGTAATTCTTTGGCCTGCACGTTCTTCGATATTCCCAAAAATTTTACCGTCAACTCTGACGCTTTCTGACACCATCAAGGCACCATGAAATTCAGTGGCGCTTCCAACAATGGTTCCAAAGGATTCAATCTGAGGCTCAGAAAACTTGTGCTCATTATTTTTTTTACCAAACATCGTCAGACCTCTTTAATTTTGCTTGCTGAGAAAAGCGGGAATAGTCGAAGCATCAGCGGCTATCTGCTCATTTGCTTTAAAAGCCTGCATTTGAGAGCGAGCTTGCATACCAGATAGTTTTTTATTCTGACGATATCGGTCCAGTATCAAAATACCCTTACCAAGACCTGAATAAATAGCACCTAATTTAGAAGCAGGCACTTCACGTTCGCGCTTTTTCTCCAGAATCTTCTGAGCTACAAATTCTCCGAAGCGGCAGAAGTAATTCGAGATAGTGGCATTGCTAGAGACACAGAAAAAATCTTCGTAAACAAAATGATCAATTTCACTGGCACGCAATACAGGTGGAGTGATGTAACACATTCCCAAGGAAGCCAAATTGGTGGAGATGCTCGTTTCTGCAAAATTAGTCTCAACCCTACTTGGCACTGCCATGATGGCTTGTTTATTTTTGCTGATCAAGGGGCTGTTGCGCAATACATATTCCAAGATAAAAATTTCAGTGCTGGCTAATTCAAATTTTGAGGTTGAGGTTGGCACCAGAATGACATCAAAATCATGCATAAAATTTTCCGCCATATTTGGCGTCCAAGTGAGGTCAGAAATGCTGACATCAAAACCGGTTGAAAATTTACGCAAGGAAGATCTAGCGCTCAATAAAGTCATGCCAGCACTTTGATAAGACATTTCAGCGCGATAGGTCTCTATGCCAATATTTGGAGCCTTCTTAATCCAAGCAGAAGATGAGCTTTGTTCATCGTAATCAATCAATGAAACCTTCAAACCTTTTTGGAGTGCGAGGTACGCAGCAAGATTGGCGGCAATCGTACTTTTGCCAACCCCACCCTTGCGATTTGTTACCAAGACTTTTATTGTTTCCATGACAATCACCCGTTCTGCTTTGCTGAAATTGGACATTCATCCTATTGCTATGCATCACAATTTGCAACAAATTTCTCATAAAAATTAAGCAATTGCAGATCAAACTTCAATATAAAAACCAGCATCGAAGAGTTCAACCATGTAAATGTCAGCATTATCCTTACATAAATCCAATGATCAGGATATTTGCTCGATAAAAATCAGCGCTCTATTACTTAGTGGATGGAAAAGAATCTAGCTCTTGATGACTTACAAAAAACATTTCTTGTTTACTAATAGGATCTACAAAATACAGCTCTTTGGCTAAGAGCTGCAAAGGCTTGGAGAAGTCTAAGTCGTACTCTTGATAAGGGGTAAGAAGCGGATAGATTTGATCATTTCGAATGGGAATGCCTAATGCATTTAAATGACTGCGCAATTGATGTTTCTTGCCACTACCCGGAATTAAGCGATACCGGGCCCAAGGCTTGTCGACTTCAAGTAACTCGATATAGGTATCTGTATTGGGTTCACCCGGCACTTCTTGCATCTGTAAAAAATGCTCAGACTCTACCAATCTACTGCGGTAAGTCATTGGCAATTTGAGGGCTTGTTCCTCGCTATAGGGTGCAATGGCTTCGTATACCTTCTTAACAGCTCGATCTCTAAACAGATTTTGATATTGCGCTCTTTCTTGTGCTTGCACGGAAAAGATTACCAGGCCGGCAGTGTCTCGATCAATGCGATGAATTGGGCTTAAGGTTTGAATGCCAGTTCGCCTTTTGAGTCGATTGAGTAAAGTTTGGTGCAGGTAAAGGCCGCTGGGTGTCACTGGTAAAAAATGGGGTTTATCGGCAACAACAATATGCTCGTCTTGATAGAGAATTTCTTCTGTGAAAGGAATTTCAGGTTCACGGGCTAAACGCCTGAAATACATTAAATGGGTGTTTGCTTGATAAGGATCGCCAGCTCGCACTGGTTCGCCATCCATGGTCATGACTAAACCTTCAGCAAAACGTGCTTCCCACTCACTTGACTGAATGTGCGGAAATGTATGGATAAAGAATTCCAGTAAACCTTGGAATTGTTGATCGCCCGGTAAAAAGACTCGCGACGACGAGACCCCCTCAGCATTGACTTTCATAAATCAGATAGAGAACGGGTAATTGCCATAAGGGGAAACTAGGGGTATTTTAGGTCGTAGATATATCAGGAGAGACTGTCACCCAATGATTCTATTGCATGCTTATACTTAACCCTCATCCAAAGATAAGTGAATCCGTAAAATGAGTCCCATCCTACCAATACGTCTTAGCACTTTTGCAATTTGCGTTGCTGGAACAATAATTAGCGCGGTTGGCCTTTTTATAAATCCCGTTGCATGGTATCCCTTGGCTATTTTTGGTCTCCTGACGATTCTTGGAATTCATGATCGCCTGCAAACAAGACATGCTGTTTTGCGCAACTACCCCATTTTGGGTCACATGCGTTTCTTATTGGAATTTATTCGACCCGAGATTCGTCAATACTTTATTGAGGGCGATAACGACAAAACGCCTTTCTCCAGAAGTCAGCGGACTCTGGTGTACTCACGCTCTAAAGCAGTTTCAGATAAACGTCCATTTGGTACAACGCTTGATGTGATGGCACCTGGTTACCAATGGATTAACCAGTCATTAGCCCCAACCCATCTATCTAACTATGACTTTCGAATCGAGATTGGCAGCAAGGATTGCACTCAAAAGTACTCAGCCAGTATTTTTAACATCTCAGCCATGAGTTTTGGAGCCTTAAGTGCCAATGCAGTCATGGCGCTTAACTTAGGCGCGAAGAAGGGAAACTTTGCACACGACACTGGTGAGGGCTCAATTTCTCGTTATCACCGCTTACATGGTGGCGACCTGATTTGGGAAATTGGCTCTGGGTACTTTGGTTGCCGTACCGAAGATGGCCAGTTCGACCCCAAAAAGTTTGCGGAGAATGCCCTTAAACCCCAAGTCAAAATGATTGAAATCAAACTCAGTCAGGGCGCAAAGCCTGGTCATGGCGGCATCTTACCGGGACCAAAAGTAACCATAGAAATAGCTGAAGCACGAGGAGTAAAAGTAGGCGAAGCCTGCGTCTCGCCATCTTCCCATAGCGCCTTCTCTACCCCATTAGAAATGATGGCGTTTATTCAGCAATTACGCGAACTGTCTGGCGGAAAGCCAGTAGGCTTTAAATTGTGCATTGGCCATCCTTGGGAATGGTTTGCGATTGTGAAGGCCATGTTGAAGACGAAAATTTATCCCGACTTCATTGTGGTAGATGGGACAGAAGGTGGGACTGGAGCATCTCCCGTTGAATTTAGTAACCATGTAGGCACACCATTACAAGAAGGTTTGCGTCTGGTGCATAACTCTTTGGTTGGGGTTAATCTACGTGAGCAAATTAAAATTGGTTGCTCTGGAAAAATTATCAGCGCCTTTGATATGGCGGTTGCTTTTGCTTTAGGAGCTGACTGGTGCAATAGCGCTCGCGGATTCATGTTCTCAGTTGGCTGCATACAGGCACAAGTCTGTGATACGGGCTTCTGCCCTACCGGCGTCACCACACAAGATCCCGATCGACAAAAGGCATTGGTAGTTACCGATAAATCAGAGCGGGTGTATCAATTTCATAAAGAAACACTCAAAGCTCTCAAGGAAATCGTTGAAGCAGCAGGTCTTCAACACCCCGTTGAAATTAACACTCGCCATATTATGCGGCGCGTTAGCGCCAATGAGGTGCGCCTCCTAGAAGACCTCTTGCCAGATATTCCTGCGGGCAGCTTACTGTCAGAGGAAGAAGGCAGCACTTTACCGAAAGTATATGAGTTGTATTGGGATGTCGCTCAAGCGGAGAGCTTTGCTGCCAAACCCCACTAAGCACTGATTGGCCATTATTTAAATTCATGAAAAAAACCGCCCGAAGGCGGTGTAGTGCTGACGCATACCAACTGCTTAGTCTGCGTAGATACCAGCTGCTTTAATAATTGGTGACCATAAATCAATCTGTGCCTTGAGATGTTTTTTCAAGCCTTCAGGTGTTGCATTGGCTTGAGATGGAATCTCTACACCCAATTCAGCCATATGTTGCTTATAGAGCGGATCTTGAATAGCGCCTTGCAATGCCTTAGCAAGCTTATCCATTTCTGCTTTTGGGGTGCCTTTAGGTGCATACACGCCATGCCACACTTTGACCTCAAAGTTCTTTAAGCCCTGCTCATTCAAAGTTGGAATCTTGTCAAACGCTTTGATACGCTGCAAGGTGGTTGAGCCATATGGCTTCACAGCGTTAGTTGCCAGCTGACCAGAAAGGTTGGTAGTCTGATCACACATAAGTTGCACTTGACCACCAATCAGATCTGTCAATGCAGGTGCTGTGCCTTTATATGGCACAGTCGTTAAGTCCAACTGTATACGGCTCATAAAGAGTAGGCCGCACAAATGGCTTGCAGAACCCACTCCGGCATTTGCATAAGCAATCTTGCCCACGTTTGCTTTCATGTAAGGAAGCAGTTCTTGGAAGTTCTTCGGAGGCAGATCTTTGTTGCCAACCAAAATCATTGGCACGTCAGCAACCTGGCCAACATACTCATAATCAGTCATTGGGTCAAACCCAAGGTTCTTATATAAGGCTGGCGCAGTGGACATGCCGATGTGATGAATGAGTAAAGTGTAGCCGTCATTCTTAGAATTAATTACGCGCTTCGCTGCAATCGTGCCGCCCGCACCAGGACTGTTATCAACGATTACCTGGCCTTTCAGTTGCTTGCCCATTGCAAGAGCTAACTCACGCGCCACTTTATCGGTTGGGCCACCTGCTGAGAATGGAACCACCAAAGTAATTGGTCGATCTCCAGGAAAATCAGCGGCATTTGCTGTAGTAGCACCAATACCTAAAATACAAAGCGATATCGCAGCAATGCGAGAAATTGAAAGAGACATTTTCACGGGAATCCTTACTATTCGTGGTTAAAAATACAAACTTAGAGTTTAAAGAAATTTTTTAATTGATGGGAGCTTTTTGCTGGAAAGAACCCATTTAGACATAAAAAAGGCCACCCGAAGATGGCCTTATGGTGCAGCTTCAGCTCCTACTCGCGTGAAGCCTTCTTACGATCATGCTCCTTCAAGTGGCGCTTACGAACACGCACGCTCTTAGGGGTAACTTCAACCAACTCATCATCGCTGATAAATTCAACAGCGTATTCCAAAGTCAAATCAATAGGAGTTACTAAGCGAACCGCTTCATCGGTGCCAGAAGAGCGCACGTTGGTGAGTTGCTTACCTTTAATGGGGTTAACAACTAAGTCGTTATCACGACTATGAATACCAATCACCATACCCTCATATACAGGGTCACCATGCTTGACAAACATGCGGCCTCGATCTTGCAATTTCCAAATAGCATAAGCAACCGCTTCACCGTCATCCTGGCTAATCAATACACCGTTATGACGCTCACCTAAGACACCATCCTTAGCAGGTGCGTAGGCATCAAAGGTATGGCTCATCAAACCATTACCACGAGTCATGGTCATGAAATCGCCCTGAAAGCCGATCAAGCCACGTGCCGGAATGCGGTACTCAAGACGAGTGCGGCCTTTGCCATCACTCACCATATCCTGCAACTCACCCTTACGCTTACCTAAGTCTTCCATCACTGCGCCTTGAGTAGAGTCCTCTACGTCAACTGTTAAGTTTTCGTACGGCTCCATCTTGACGCCATTCTCTTCATGGAAAACTACGCGTGGACGTGAGACAGCCATTTCATAACCTTCACGACGCATGGTCTCAACCAAAATAGTAAGGTGCAGTTCACCGCGACCCGATACTTCAAAAACGGTATCGTCATCTGTTTCTCTGACACGCAAAGCCATATTAGATTTGAGTTCGCGATCTAAACGTTCGCGAATCTGACGACTGGTTACAAACTTACCTTCACGACCAGCCAATGGGCTAGTGTTCACCATAAAGTTCATGGTCAAGGTTGGCTCATCAATCTTCAGCATTGGTAATGCGTCTGGTTTGTCAACCGCACAAACTGTTGTACCAATCGCTAATTCTTCAATACCATTGATCAAGGCGATATCCCCAGCGATTGCCTCTTCAACAACTTCGCGCTCTAATCCCTTGAACTTCAATACCTGATTTACACGACCTTTAAATGGCACACCATCTGGACCATTCATGCAAATCACTTCCATGCCGGACTTAACGCGACCACGATTTACACGGCCAATACCAATTTTTCCTACATAACTGTTGTAGTCAATCGAAGAAATCTGGAACTGTAAGGGACCATCTGGATCATCGTCACGAACAGGAACGTGCTCTAAGACGGCATCGAATAATGGGCGCATATCGCCTTCACGAACATCTTCACTCATACCCGCATAGCCATTTAAGCCCGATGCATAAATGATTGGGAAGTCGAGCTGCTCTTCTGTAGCGCCAAGTTTGTCAAATAGCTCGAAGGTTGCGTTAATCACGTAATCACAACGAGCGCCTGGACGGTCAACCTTATTAATCACAACGATTGGCTTTAAGCCAAGAGCCAATGCTTTCTTGGTCACAAAGCGGGTTTGTGGCATTGGGCCCTCGACCGCATCAACCAAAAGCAATACACCGTCAACCATAGAGAGCACACGCTCTACCTCGCCGCCGAAGTCCGCGTGTCCCGGGGTATCAACAATGTTGATATGCGTGCCGTCGTATTCAACTGCACAGTTCTTGGACAAAATAGTAATGCCACGCTCTTTTTCCAGATCGTTTGAGTCCATGACGCGTTCGGTCATTTTTTCATTAGAGCGGAATGTGCCAGATTGGCGTAAAAGTTGATCAACCAAAGTAGTTTTACCGTGGTCAACGTGGGCGATGATAGCGATGTTACGAAGTGCGCGTTTAGTCATGTGAAGCTTTTGAGGTTAAAAATAGGGTTGGAATAAGGTTAGTAAATAAATAAGTCAGTTTGATTTAATGGACCTGAGAAATCAGACGCCTCGGATGCAAAACCCCAGAGCGCCAGTCAGCAGTTCCAATAAAGTTATGGGGAGCAGCAGTGGCACGGTAAATACGTACCAAAGCCTCAATAGAGGGTAAGTTAAGCGGTACGCGTTGCCCCATCTCTAGACGCTTTGCTTGTTGCTCATCCACTGTCAGGTGGGGCAAGGTTTGGAGTAAAGCATCTACCGGCAAGATGTAACTGGAGCTATTTTGTAAGCCGCTCTGAATCGATTCAATCGTAAATGACTGCTCTAAATTTAAATGCCCTACTTCAGTACGGCGTAAGCCAACCAAATGAGCGCCACAGCCTAGAGCATTGCCAATATCCTCAGCCAAGACGCGGATATAAGTGCCTTTGCTGCAAGATACTTCCAAGGTCGCTTCTGGCCACTGGATATTAGTCCAACGAATGTGATGAATGGTGATATCACGAGCAGTACGCTCTAACTCAACACCAGCACGCGCATATTCGTATAAAGGTTTACCGTCACGCTTGAGCGCTGAATACATTGGCGGAACTTGAGAAATCGGACCAGTAAATTTTGGGAGTAATGCATCTAATCCTTTTTTAAGCTCTACTTCACTTGCAAAGACGGGTAAAGCTAGCTCTTCAATGATGAGGCCTTCCGCATCGCCGGTATCAGTTCGTGACCCAAATTTCACCTGAGCAATATACGTTTTATCAGCTTCCAGTAAATCTTGAGAGTACTTAGTAGCTTCACCCAAGCAAATTGGCAAAAGACCAGTCGCCATGGGATCTAAGGTACCCGTGTGGCCTGCTTTATCAGCATTTAATGCGCGCTTGACAGCGGTAACCGCACCCTGAGAGCTCATTCCCGCAGGCTTATCTAGCAACACTACGCCGTCGATCCGAGTAGCCATGAAATTATTGAGTCTCATCTTGATGATCGCTGCGATCACTATCTACTGCTTGATCGATCAAACGAGACATCTCTATGCCATGCTCCACTGAGCTGTCATAGTGGAAATGTAATGTCGGCACGGTATGAATATGCAAACGCTTAAACAATAAAGAGTGTAGATATCCTGCTTTTTCTTGAAGTGCTTTTAAAGCATGCTCAGGCTCTGCACCTAACACCGTAAAGAAGACTTTTGCATGCGCCAAATCTGGCGTCAGCTCAATACTTTGCAAAGTAATTAAGCCTAAGCTAGGACTACGTAACTCACGGGGAATCAGCTCAGCCAGGTCTCGCTGAATTTGATCGGCGAGACGCTGGTTACGATGCGGACTAGTCTTATGCATGGGGCTGATAACTTAGAGTGAACGTGCTACTTCTGTAACTTCGAACACTTCAAGCTGATCGCCTTCTTTAATATCGTTATAGCCTTTTAATGACAGACCACACTCAACACCGGCACGAACTTCTTTGGCATCATCTTTAAAGCGCTTAAGAGAATCCAACTCGCCAGACCAGACAACCACGTTGTCACGCAAGAGTCGAACGCTTGAAGAGCGTTTAACAACGCCATCAACCACCAAGCAACCTGCAATAGCACCAACTTTAGATACCAAGAAGACTTGACGGATCTCAACGAGACCGGTGATTTCTTCTTTCTTATCTGGAGTCAACATGCCGCTCAAAGCTAATTTCACTTCGTCAACAGCGTCATAAATAATGTTGTGATAACGAATATCGACACCATTATTCTCAGCTAGCTTACGAGCCGCCGCATCTGCACGTGAGTTAAAGCCAATGATGACTGCTTTAGAGGCAACCGCCAAATTGACGTCGGTTTCCGTAATGCCGCCCACAGCCGCGTGAACGATTTGCACTTTCACTTCAGGTGTAGAAAGCTTCATGAGAGATTGTGACAAAGCTTCTTGTGAGCCCTGCACGTCAGCCTTGATGATCAATGGCAACAGCTTCGCCTCAATTGCACCCTCTTCCATGTTTTCCATCATGGTTTCGAGCTTGAATGCTTGCTGCTTCGCCAACTTCACGTCACGGAACTTACCTTGGCGGAAGAGCGCAATTTCGCGAGCTTTACGCTCATCAGGAACTACCTGCACAGACTCACCAGCAGCGGGCACTTCAGATAGACCTTGAATCTCTACCGGAATAGAAGGGCCAGCCTCATTACATGGCTTACCGTTTTCATCCATCATCGCACGCACACGACCGAAGGTTGAGCCTGCCAAGAGCATGTCGCCACGTTTAAGTGTTCCAGATTGAACCAAGATCGTTGCGACCGGTCCCTTACCTTTATCTAAACGCGCTTCGATCACTAAGCCTTGAGCTGGAGCATCTTTTGCGGCCTTGAGCTCCAAGATTTCCGCTTGCAAAAGTACGTTTTCTAACAATGCGTCAATACCCTCGCCAGTTTTTGCAGATACTGGTATGAATGGCACATCTCCACCGTATTCCTCAGGAACTACCTGCTCTGCTACCAACTCAGTTTTTACACGATCAGCATTAGCTTCTGGCTTATCAATCTTGTTAATAGCAACAACTAAAGGCACGCCGCCAGCAACCGCATGGTGAATCGCTTCTTTAGTTTGTGGCATCACACCGTCGTCTGCAGCTACAACCAAGATCACGATATCCGTTGCCTTAGCACCACGAGCACGCATTGCTGTAAAAGCTTCGTGACCTGGGGTATCTAGGAAAGTAATCATTCCACGCGGAGTTTCTACATGGTATGCGCCAATGTGCTGAGTAATACCACCCGCTTCACCCGTAGCGACTTTAGCTGCACGAATCTTATCGAGCAAAGAAGTTTTACCGTGGTCAACGTGACCCATGACAGTTACGACTGGTGGACGTGGTAGCAATTCTGCATCATGACCATCGGTGCCAAGATCTAAATCAGGATCATCCAATTTAGCAGCATGCGCGGTATGACCCATCTCTTCAACGATGATCATTGCGGTATCTTGATCCAGTACCTGGTTGATAGTAACCATCTGGCCCATACCCATTAGCAGCTTAATCACTTCAGCGCTCTTGACGGCCATTGCATGAGCCAACTCAGCAACCGTAATCGTTTCAGGAACATGCACGTCACGCACCACTGGTTCCGTTGGAACCTGGAAGTTTGTATCTACGTTAGCTTCAGCGATTTGGCGTTGTTTTTTGCGACCGCCGCCTGAGCGCCAACCACCAACACCACCAGATGAATCACCGCGAGTTTTCAGACCACCCGGTTTCTTGGCGCCTTCTTCTTGCCAAGTAGAGGATGTCTCTGCAGACTTAATGGTTTTACCCCCAACCTTAGCTGGAGATTTTTTCTTGTCATCTGCACCTTCTGCTTTAGCAGGTTTATGCAAAGTACCCTTTTTCGCTTCTTCAGCGGCTACTTCGCTTGGCGCTTTCAGAACACGGGCAGGCGCACTCATCATGTCACGAATAGCCAAAGCTTCCGCTTCAGCAGCAGCGCGACGAACACGAATCTCAGCCAACTCTTTTTCTTTACTTGCCGCTAGCTCTTTAGCAGCTTTATCGCTCTGGGCTTTCTTTTCAGCGGCAGCTGCGGCTGCGGCAGGAGCCTTGTCCTCAGGTTGAGCTTCAGCAACAGGCTGTGCCACTTCTTTTTGACGAGCCTCTTCAGCCGCCTGCATCTCTGCCTCTTGACGAGCCAATAATTCCGCTTGACGAGCTGCTTCAGCTGCGCGTTTTTCTAATTCCTCTTCAGACAGAATTGACTTAGCTGGTGCAGCAGGTGAAGCTGCTTTTGCTGGCGCCTCTTCGGCTGCAGGCACTTTTTCTCCCGCCTTCACTAGCACACGCTTTTTGCGTACCTCAACCTGAACGGTACGTGTTCGTCCAGCAGAATCCGCCTGACGAATCTCAGAGTTCTCGCGCTTGATTAAAGTAATCTTTTTACGAGCTCCAGCCTCGGTATTACCGTGTGCCTTTTGCAAATGCTCAAGCAGAACAGTCTTGTCCTTCTCGGTAATGCTCTCATCCTCAGAATTCTTATCGATACCAGCCGACTTCAATTGCTCCAAGAGGTCAGCCGCGGTTCTTTTAAGTTCCTTAGCGAGTACTTTTACTGTTGTTGTTGCCATGCACTACTTCCTCTCATGAAGTAAACCAATGTTCGCGCGCTTTCATGATGAGCGTTTTCGCAGTTTCTTCGTCAATTTGTGTCGCCTCAACTAGCTCATCAACAGCTAGTTCAGCAAGGTCGTCACGGGTATGAACTTGATTGTCAGCAAGCTTAGCAATCAACTCAGTTGTCATTCCTTCTAAAGAACGTAAATCTTGAGAAACCTCCCCAATACGCTCTTCTTTTGCTAACTCCATAGTTAACAAGGAATCACGAGCGCGAGTACGCAACTCATTCACAGTATCTTCATCGAATGAATCAATTTCTAACATCTCAGACAATGGCACGTATGCCACTTCTTCCAATGTATTGAAACCTTCTTCAATCAAAATATCAGCCACTTCTTGGTCAACATCCAATTTGTCCATGAACAACTGACGTACAGAAGAAGCTTCTTTTTCTGTTTTCTCAGCAGACTCTTCTGGAGTCATGATGTTGATCTGCCAACCAGTCAAATCGCTTGCCAAACGAACGTTCTGTCCGCTACGGCCAATCGCAATTGCCAAATTCTCTTCATCAACTACTACGTCCATCGCATGACGCTCTTCGTCAACCACGATTGAAGAAACTTGTGCGGGAGCCAATGCACCAATCACAAACTGCGCTGGATCTTCAGACCACAATACGATATCGACTGCTTCTCCAGCAACTTCGTTACGCACTGCAGTAACACGTGTTCCGCGTACACCAACGCAAGTACCAATTGGATCAATGCGTTTGTCGTAAGTCACAACGGCAATCTTGGCACGAATACCAGGATCACGGGCTGCACCCTTAATCTCTAATAAGCCCTGCTCCATCTCTGGAACTTCGTTCTCAAATAACTTGATCAAGAAGTCTGGGCAAGTGCGGGAGAGTTCAATCTGTGGGCCACGTGCTTCACGATCCACTTTCAGGATATAGGCACGAACACGGTCACCGGAACGCAAGTTCTCTTTCGGAATCATTTGATCGCGACGCAATAAAGCTTCAACACGACCTGACTCAATGATCAATCCATTCTTATCAGCGCGCTTCACGGTACCGGTCATGACTTTTTCGCCACGCTCAAGGTAGTCGTTCAAAATTTGCTCACGCTCAGCATCACGAATACGTTGCAAGATCACTTGCTTGGCAGCTTGCGCACCAATACGTCCAAATGCTAAGGATTCAATCTGCTCTTCGATGTAGTCGCCAACTTCCATATCGGCAAGTTGTTCTTGAGCTTCAAATTGCAAAATCTCTTTATCAGGCTCTTGCAAACCAGCTTCATTAGGAACAACCAACCAGCGACGGAAGGTTTCGTATTCGCCTGACTCGCGGTCAATCGATACACGAATATCCACATCTTCGTTGGGATAACGTTTCTTAGTGGCTGAGGCCAACGCCATTTCTAGCGCCTCGAACACAATAACTTGATCAACGTTCTTTTCACGCGCTAGGGCGTCTGCCAACATGAGAACTTCTCGGCTCATGACTTTCTTCCTTTGAAATCAATAACAGGGACCAACCGAGTCTTATCGACCTCGGCTAAAGAAAACTCCAATTGAGAGGGCTGACCATCAGCACCCTCAAACACCAAACCAAATTTCGCATCAGGTGAATTCAATTCACCAGTCAGCAAACCTTGCAACACACCACGAAAATTTTTACGGCCGCCAACGGCAACACGCAATTTCAAATCCACTTCCATTTCAGCAAAACGCTCAAAATCTGCTGCACTCTTCACGGGGCGGTCTAAGCCCGGCGAAGAAATCTCCAAGCGCTCATAAGGAATGTTCTCAACTGGCAAGGTGTAGCTCAATTGATGGCTCACCTTCTCGCAATCGAGGACGGTAATCAAACGCTCATAATCGGGGTTCTCAATCGTGACGCGCAGCAGACCACCGGCTTCACGCTCGATATCCACTAACGTGTAACCTAAGTTTTCCAGCTCTGCAGAAATAACCTGCTGATCCTTCACGACTACCCTTCATACCAAAATGGCAAAAAAAAATGGGCTTCAAAGCCCATATTCTCGAAATTCAGAACAGGCCGACTTACGTTGATCGCAACATCAGTCGGTAATAACTAAAACAAACTAAAAACAGCAGAAACCTGCTGTAAGACCAAAATTATAGCTGATTTTAAGGGAAAACTGTTAGAAATCAGAAGCTTTCGCCTGGATTACGGGGTTTTCTAGGGCCTTTGTTAAAAGGTTTTCGCCCTTTTGGCGCGCCCCGTTTAGGTCCATTCCCAGGAGTTTGAGGGCTTCCAGTTACAAAGGCAGACTGGCCATGATGTACTTTTTTGCCCTTGTTGCGGTTCTGGCCTTGACCATTTCCACCCTGACCACCTTGTCCGGGCTGACCGCCACCCTGACCAGGCCTACCACCTTGGGTGCGACCCCGGAAAGGACCGCGCCCCTCAGCAGAAGTACCGCCACCGCCCGGTTTACCGCCTCTACCCTGATGCGTTAGGCCGTTATGGCCACTAGCAAGGGTTAAGGCATCGCGAGAACCCCAGTAAGAAACCGAGGTTTGCATTGGATCAGGCTGGAAATCTTCTCCCGTAGGACGACGATCGCGATTATTTGGATTAGGGCCACGACCCTTATCTTGCGGCTGCGGCATTTTTAAGCCTGCAGACTTCATCAAGTTATAGATACCGCCGGCCTCAATCTCCTCCCATTTCCCCCGCCTTAAGCGTGGAGGTAATAAGAAAATGCCATAACGAGTTCGGATTAAGCGAGATACTGTATGACCAACCGCTTCAAACATCCGACGCACCTCGCGATTACGACCCTCACTTAATGCAACGTGATACCAACGGTTAGCACCGTCACCACCACCCATTGCTAGGCGTAAGAATTTAGCTTGGCCATCATCAAGCGTAATACCGCTCTTTAGTTGCGCTGTGTTTTCTTGACTCAACTCACCCAAGATACGCACTGCGTATTCACGTTCAACACCATAGCGGGGATGCATTAAGCGATTTGCTAACTCGCCAGAAGTAGTGAATAACAACAAGCCTTCAGTATTGAAGTCTAAGCGACCTACTGCAATCCAACGGCCCTGGCGCGGCTTTGGCAAGCGATCAAATACAGTTGGGCGACCTTCAGGATCGGACTGACTCACGATTTCGCCAGCAGGCTTGTGATACATGATCACACGCGGTGGCTTAGTCTGAATTTTGCGATGCACTGGCTTGCCATTAATACGAACTTGATCAGTTGGTCCAATCCGTTGACCAATATGCGCAGGCAATCCGTTAACCGATACTCGCCCTTGAATAATCAAATCTTCCATATCGCGACGGGATCCCATGCCAACGTCAGCTAATACCTTATGCAACTTAACGGTATCTTCATCATCAGCATCATCATCTAAACCATCGAGGTCAGACCAAACTTCATCACGCAAACTGAGTGGTAAATCATCAACGTTCGCAAACTGCAGGCTACTCATTTCTTCTTCTGTTGGCGCGTCAGGATCTTCATCTTCACGCGAACCTTGTGCGCGTTGCGCACGACGTTCTGCGCCAGTTTGGTGAGAGATATCACTCTCATTCACACCATCAGGATTTTTTACCTCCAAGGCTTCAGGAGCATCCAAAGCTGCATCAAATTCACCAGAAACTACTGAAGCAAATAAGGCTTCGCTTTCTGCTGGATTTGGGGCTAATTTGGCAGCTTGATTGCCTTGACTATTGCCACCCTCACGCGGGCCATTGCTTTCACCGCCTGCGCGACGAGGCCGATCCTTATTGAAAGGGCGCTTCTTATTAAAAGGGTGTTTACTGCCGCCTGCACCTTGACGACGGGGGCGACGCTCTCCACGCTCGCCACCTTCAGTCTTAGGGCCATCAGTATTTGATGGCACAGCATCTGAATTGGGGGGAGTTGCCGATGAATTTACTACCGGGGATGAATCGTTTTCGTTAGAGCTTGTCATTAATTATTATTTTGTTTCGTCTGATGGTTCTTCAGACTCAGGAGTAACTTCTTCTACTACTTCATTGATTGAATCTTCTGCGTTGATGATTACGGTTTCTACAGTGGCATCTGCATCAAATTGAATGATTGCTTGACCTAACTGCTCTGCAGCAGCCATTGGTGCGGCATCCTCCAACATCGGCAGGCTTTGCAAGTTTGTCAAACTCAAGTCATCTAGAAATTGTTTGGTGGTGGCATACAGGCCTGGACGACCGATAGTTTCTTTATGACCAATGACTTCTACCCAACCACGATCTTCCAACTGCTTCATGACGTTGCTACTCACAGCAACACCACGAATCTCTTCAATCTCTCCGCGAGTAACCGGCTGGCGGTAAGCAATAATCGCTAGAGTCTCCATCACTGCACGAGAATACTTAGGCGGCTTCTCAGGAGTGAGACGGTCTAAGTACTCGCGCATTGATAAACGACTCTGGAAACGCCAACCAGTCGCAATATGTACTAACTCCATTCCTTTGTTGTCCCAGGCGCGCTGCAACTCTAGCAATGCCTCCTCGATATCTGCAGTGGTGATGTCCTCAACAAACAAGCGAGACAAATCAGCAACACTGAGTGGTTCCTGTGCGCACAGGAGGGCTGTTTCAATAACGCGCTTGTTGTGATCGTCCATAAAAGTCGGGCTACCAGGAATCTTCCTGATGAGGCTTTAAAAAATGTATTTCAGTAATGGGTTTGTGGTGTTCTCTAGCTACTACGAACAATCCATCTCATTAATTCTAGTTGGGGGATTGGTTCGCGCCGAAACGAAGTCCTTTTCGTTCACCGTGGATCCATTATAAGGTAGGCTCAATACAATAGCCATATGCACAATATTTCATCAAAACCGCAGAATGGACCACTTATGGAGCCAAACTCCCCAGAGCGCCGTCGCCTAATGGGTCTGGGTATAGGTATTGGCGCTCTGATTGGAACAACAGGCCTCTCCTCATGCAGCCTCATTGGAAACAAAAAGCCAGTGCTTGGATTAGTGCTGGGCGCAGGAGCGGCAAGGGGTTTTGCCCATGTGGGCGCCATTAAGGCCCTCGAGGCTCAGGGTATTCGACCCGATATCGTCGTTGGCAGCAGTGCTGGTAGCGTGATTGCCGCCCTTCTGGCTTCAGGCGCTACCGGTAACGAACTCAATCGCCTCGCCTTAAATTTGGATGAGGCCACGATTGCTGACTGGGACTTACCGTTTGTTGGGCGTTTTGGAGGTCTCATCAAAGGGGATGCCTTGCAAAACATGGTCAATCGAGAAGTACAAAACAAAACTATTGAGCAAATGCGCATTCCACTCGGAATTGTTGCCACTGAGTTGCAATCAGGCAAAGGGGTAATGTTTAGAAGTGGCAATACTGGCCAGGCTGTTCGGGCATCGTGCAGCGTACCTGGCGTCTTTCAACCTACTGTAATTGGTGGAAAAGAATATGTTGATGGTGGATTAGTGGCACCAGTACCGGTCAGTTTCGCAAGACAGATGGGTGCAACCATCGTCATCGCGGTCAACATTTCTTCTGAGCCAGTGCATCAAGATGCCAGCGGTACCTTTGGCGTCTTGCAACAAACCATTTCCATTATGCAAAGAAGTATTAACCAATATGAATTGAAGAGCGCTGACATTGTGATTACCCCTCAACTCAAGCAAATGAGCGGCGGTGATTTCAAATCCAGAAATGCAGCCATTCTTGCTGGAGAGGCTGCAGCGCAGGAGCAAATGGTTTTAATTAAGGAAAAGCTAAAGGGCTAGAGAGCCCCTGTCTTACAGGCTGCGCGACTTACGCTTGAGGTTTTTGACTTCATTCAGCAGCTCTTTACGCTCTGCATCACCCAAGTTATCACTGCCATCTAAGCGACGTGCGCCATCAAAACGCTTATCCCAATAGAGACTTCCAAGATCATCAACACGAACAGCTGTTCCCTTGGAGGGAGAGTGAATAAATTTGTTGTCGCCAACATAGATCCCAACATGTGAAAAGGTTAGGCGCATCGTATTGAAAAATACAAGATCACCGGGCTGCAACTCATCACGATTGATCGGTTTACCAACACTGCTCATTTGTGTTGATTTGCGTGGCAGCA
Source organism: Polynucleobacter sp. MG-5-Ahmo-C2 (assembly GCF_018687735.1). Lineage (NCBI taxonomy): Bacteria > Pseudomonadati > Pseudomonadota > Betaproteobacteria > Burkholderiales > Burkholderiaceae > Polynucleobacter > Polynucleobacter sp. MG-5-Ahmo-C2. The sequence goes on from NZ_CP061304.1 coordinate 1,153,194, forward strand.
AAAACCCGAGCTTGTCTTTGAATACGTAGCCAACAAAACTACTGCCATCCAATCCAGACTGGGGTAACTCAGAATCCCAGCGATAGCGTACGCCAATGACTTCCATGGCGCGATTAATTAACTCTTCTGATTTTCCAGAGACGGTATCAACGAAGCGATCAGAAACACGTGAGATATAAGAGCGCCCTGCCTGAAACATGCTTTCCTTAGGCACCACCACCGCTTCAACAGGGGCGTCATTAGGCGCGTCGACTGCATAAGTCGAGATGGAAACAGTTAAGCCCAGGGCAAGCCGAAGGAACTTAATGAGTAGCGCTTTTTTTAGAGGCATCGAACCAGTTTAACAAAGAATTCTTAAACAACCAAGTCAGACTGTAGTCTTAAGTCCATGTTTATAAACATAATTTATCCTTAAAATAGGGCAAATGCACCAAATTAGCCCATCTAAGGTGGGTTTTGCCGCCCAATTAAGTCAACTCAGCTGCAGCAAAAAGTTCCCGTGTGTAGGTCTGACTTGGGTGCTGAATCAAGGTTTCAGTATCTCCAAACTCCACCACTTTGCCATCCTTGAGCACCATGACCTCATGGGACATTGCCCTTATCACCGCCAAATCATGACTAATCATGAGGTAGGCCAAGTTGTACTTCTTCTGTAATTCAGCAAGCAAGGCCAAAACCTGTTTTTGTATTGAGACATCTAAAGCAGAGGTGGGTTCATCTAGCACCAAAATTTGTGGACGCAAGATGAGCGCTCTCGCAATTGCAATACGCTGTCTTTGTCCGCCAGAGAATTCATGTGGGTAGCGAGTGAGTGCTGAGCGATCAATGCCAACCTCTTTCAAAATATCTACCACACGATTTTCTCGTTCAGTTGCCGAGAGTTTGGGAAAGTGAATATCCAATCCCTCGGCCACAATTTGCATCACATTCATACGGGGAGATAACGACCCAAATGGATCCTGAAAAATGACTTGCAAGCTTGCGCGCATTGCACGGCGCTCTACTGGTTTTAGCTGTTGCCAATTACTCCCTAAAACATCAACCTCTCCAGAGACCAGCGCTGCAGAATCACCTAGCAAACCCAACACTGCCATACCAAGCGTGGTCTTGCCAGAACCTGATTCGCCAATCACACCGATCGTTTGCCCCTGCTTTAAAGAGAAGTTCACCTTTTTTAATACTTGATGGGGTGGCGCTTTTTTAAACCATGAGCCGGTTTCAGAGCTTGGATACGCTACCGATAAATCTTCTGTCTTGAGAAGCACTGGGGCTAGCGGCATGAGAGGAGCTAAGTTACGAACAGGCTTGCTATTAACGAGTGCCTTTGTATAAGGGTCGCTTGGTTGAGTAAAAACCTGTTTAGTTGACCCTGACTCCATTAAGTTGCCTTGGTTTAAAACTGCTACACGCTGGGCAAAGTATTTTACTAAATTCAGATCATGCGTGATCAATAAAATACCCATACCCCCTTGATCTTTAGATTCCTCTTGGAGCTCCTTGAGTAAATCCAAAATCTGCAAACGCAAACTGACATCTAGCGCGGTAGTTGGCTCATCGGCAATTAAAAGGCGGGGCTTACATGCCAATGCCATCGCAATCATGGCGCGCTGTCTTTGGCCGCCTGAGAGTTGATGGGGATAGGAATGAAAACGACGCTCTGGCTCAGGGATGCCAGTCTTTCTGAGTAAATCAATCGCCGCATCGATACACTCAGATTTAGAAATCAAGGGTTGATAAATTTGCACTGCTTCAATAATTTGATTGCCGACAGTAAACAATGGATTTAACGCAGTCATTGGCTCCTGAAACACCATTGCAATTTCTCGGCCCCGGATTTCACGGATATCTTGTATCGGCATTGCAAGTAAATCCACTGTGCCCTGCCCATCCCTTCGATTCCACAATATCTTCCCAGATACTTTGGCCCCTTCTGGCTCTAAACGTAATGGTGCAAGTGCAGTTAAGGTTTTGCCAGAGCCAGACTCGCCAACGAGAGCAACGCGCTCGCCAATACCAATCTCTAAATCGAGATGATTCACGGCAAACTTTTCACGGCGCCCCGATCCAAATGAAATGCAAAGATCTTCGTAACGCAGCAAACTCATGAACGGCCTCCGCTCATCGCGCCTGATTTACGAGAATCAAAAGCATCCCGTAATGCCTCACCCATAAAAGTGAGCAATAGCAAAGTCGCCACTAAAACTACGAATGTTGATAGTGAAATCCACCAAGCATCCAAGTTACCCTTACCCTGAGAGAGTAGCTCACCAAGACTTGGCGTACCAGGCGGCACACCCAAACCCAAGAAATCTAGACTTGTCAGCGACAAAATAGCCGCACTCATACGAAATGGTAGAAAAGTAATCACTGGGGTCAAGCTATTTGGCAAAATATGCCGCCACATGATTTGCACATTAGTTAAACCTAGCGCTCGTGCCGCTCGCACATACTCTAAGGCACGATTACGAAAAAACTCTGCACGCACGTAGTCAGATAAGCCCATCCATCCAAATGCAGCGAGCAGAATAATCAATAAGGAAACGCTAGGATTAAAGATCGAGGCAAAAATAATCAGCAGGTAAAGCTCTGGCATTGCTGACCAAATTTCAATCAACCGTTGTGAAACTAAATCAAATTTACCGCCAAAGAATCCCATCAGAGATCCAGTAATGATGCCCACACTCACACCCACAATTGTGAGCGCCAGACCAAATAAGATTGATAAGCGGAAACCATAAATCAGACGTGCCAGTACGTCACGCCCGCGATCATCCGTACCCAACCAGTTTTCCCACGAAGGCGGCGCTGGATTGGGAACTTTTGAGAAGTAATTCAGAGTCTCGTAGCTGTAGTGCACTGGCGGATAGATTGCCCAATTGCCATTACTGGTAATGTTTTGACGAATATCGGGATCCAAGAAATCAGTTGGGGTCGAGAAGTCGCCACCAAATACAGTTTCCGCCTGGTTCTTGGCAATCGGAAAATAAAAATGCCCCTCATAACGCACCACCAAGGGCTTGTCATTGGCAATGAGCTCTGCACACATTGATAAGCCAAATAGGATTGTGAAGATCCACAAGCTCGCATAGCCGATTCGACTCTGTTTAAAGCGCTGCCAACGACTCATGACCCGCCCCCTGCGCCAAACTGAATGCGAGGATCAATATAAACGTAACAAAGATCTGAAATGAGCTTAGTAAACAAGCCAATCAGCGTAAATAAATACAAAGTACCAAATACCACTGGGTAATCTCTGCGCATCACAGACTCATAGGAGAGTAAGCCAAGTCCATCCAATGAAAAAAGCGTCTCAATCAGGAGTGAGCCAGTAAAGAATGCGCCAATGAATGCTGCAGGAAAACCTGTCACAAGGGGTAATAGCGCATTACGGAATACATGCTTCCAAAGAACTTGTTTTTCAGTGAGTCCTTTTGCTCTAGCGGTCAAAACATATTGCTTGCGAATTTCTTCCAAAAAAGAGTTTTTAGTGAGCATGGTGACAACAGCAAAACTACCGAGCACAGAGGCTGTAATTGGCAGAACCAAATGCCACAAATAGTCCATTATTTTGCCAATTAAACTGAGATCGCTCCAATTATCAGAAGTAAGACCTCGCAAAGGGAATATCTGCAGGAAGCTGCCTCCACCAAAAACCACCAGCAATAAGATACCTAAGACAAATCCGGGAATGGCGTAACCAACCAAAATGATGCTGCTGCTAACAGCATCAAAGCGAGAGCCATCACGTACTGCCTTCGCTATGCCCAAAGGAATAGAAACTAAATAGGTGATGAAGAAAGTCCACAAGCCAATACTGATAGACACCGGCAATTTAGAGACCACTAAACCCCAAACGCTTTCATGTTGGTAATAGCTTTGGCCTAAATCGAATCTTGCAAAACGTCCGAGCATCATGAAGTAACGTTCTAACGGTGGCTTATCAAATCCATAGAGCGCCTTGACCTCCTCTAGGCGTTGCCCATCAACGCCTTGGCGCCCACGATAGGTTGCTCCAGCACCAGATGACTCAGATCCTCCAGTTGCACCAGCACCCTTCCCCTTTAATTCGAGCACCATTTGCTCCACTGGACCGCCTGGGACAAATTGCACTACTGCAAAGGTCAGAGTCAAGACGCCCAATAGGGTTGGGATCATCAAGAGTAGCCGCTTAAAAATATAGGCGCGCATTTGACCTTGCATTATTTAGACTCTTCTTTCCACCAATTTTGCATAATCCAGGGCTCTGCTGAATAGTACAGAGGAGGCTCGGGGTAATGCATCTCTTTGCGATATGCCACGCGATGAGTTGGGTTGTACCACTGTGGAATAACGTAATAGCTATTCCAAAGAACACGGTCTAAGGCTCTTGTTGCAGCCCGTAACTCGTCACGATTTTGTGCCTTCGTAATCTCCTCAACCAAGGCATCTACCACTGGTGATTGCACTCCAATGACATTATCAGAGCCTTTTTCCTTGGCCGCTTGACTACCAAAACGATCCCACAGCTCGTTGCCAGGATTTTGCGAATCTGGAAAGCGAATAGTTGTCATATCAAAGTCGTACTCATCCATACGCTTTTGATGAAGCGCGAAATCACTTGTCCGAATATCAACCTGAACACCCAACTTCTCCAAATTACGGATGTAAGCGGAAATGACTCTTAAAAAGAATCCTCCGTCTTCAACAATCTCAAAACGAAATGGTTCACCCTTTTCATTACGCAGAGCGCCATCACGATACTGCCAGCCAGCATGCATCAAGAGCTCGCGGGCTTTCTTTAAGTTCTGGCGCAAAGTCGCTGGTGGCTTAGTAGATGGCGCTGGAGGCATTGGACCGAATACAGCATCAGGCACCCATTGTGGGTACCTTGCCTTTAATGGTCTCAACAGCTTCAACTCGGCTTCAGTAGGTTTGCGTGGACCGTCAAAATTTGCACTCAAATCGCTATTCTGAAAATAGCTGTTAATACGACTATATTGATCATAAAAAATTTGACGGTTGAGCCATTCAAAATCTAGGGCATAACCCAAAGCTTCGCGTACTCGCACATCTTTAAAAATAGGGCGGCGCAAATTCATTGCAAAGCCTTGCATCCCAGCCCCATTGTGATTTAGGAATGCCTTCTTTAGCAAAGTGCCCTTGTCAAACTTCGAGCCAACATAACCCTTAGCCCAGATTTTGGCGCGATACTCGACGATGGCATCGAACTCCCCTGCCTTAAAAGCCTCAAGGCGGACAGCGTCATCACTGTAAAGTTTGTAAAGCACGCGATCAAAGTTATAAAAACCCACACGCACATTGAGGGGGTTACTTAATTGATCAGCCCAGTACTCAGGGTTGCGCTTGTAGACAATCGATTTGCCTGCCTTAAAAGATTCAATTAAGTAGGGGCCGCTGCCAATAGGAGTCTCAAACGCAAGCTTATCAAACGCAATCATCGTGCCGTCAGGACGCTTACCCCAGTTTCGAGAGAAGATGGGGAGCGTTCCTGCCAAGATCGGTAGTTCAGCATTGTTATTCTTGAAATCAAACCGCACTAATCGATCTGAAAGTACGACCGCTTCACTAATATCAGCAAAAGTAGTTTTGTAACGCGGGTGGGCTTTACCGCTCATCAAGACATCAAAACTGTGTTTCACGTCTGCAGCCAATACAGGTGTGCCATCAGAAAATTTTGCCTCTGGACGAATCCGAAATGTCACGGACTTACGATCCTTGGCTACCTCAATATCCTCAGCAAGCAGACCATAGATGCTAGAGACTTCATCTGCACTCCCCTCAGCTAAAGATTCAAACATCAAATCGATACCTGGGGCAGTGACTCCACGCAAAGTATATGGATTGAACTTATCAAAACTGGTTCTTTGCCCCGGGTTGGGTAAAGTCAGGGTGCCGCCCCTGGGCGCATTGGGATTAACGTAATCAAAATGGGCAAATCCATCGGCATATTTTGGTTTGCCGTACTGGGAAATCCCTTGAGCCGCACCTGCCGTATTGGCCCCAAGCCCCACTAGCATGGTCAGCAGCAAGAATCGGGCGATTTGGTGAATGGGCTTTAAGGTAGGCATATATGCAACAATTGTAGATAGCTAATCATATTTGAAGCAAAGGACACAACATGGGCTTTCTCTCCGGCAAAAAAATCCTCATTACCGGCCTCCTCTCCAACCGCTCTATTGCCTATGGTATCGCCAAAGCATGTCACCGCGAAGGCGCCGAATTGGCCTTTACCTACGTAGGTGAGCGCTTCAAGGACCGCATTGTGGATTTCGCGAAAGAATTCAATACCGAGCTCATTTTTGACTGTGACGTTGGTAGCGACGAGCAGATTTCAGCACTCTTTAAGGATTTATCCAAATCTTGGCCGCAATTTGACGGCTTCGTCCACGCGATTGGTTTTGCACCGCGCGAAGCAATTGCCGGTGATTTTTTAGAGGGCCTCTCTCGTGAGGGCTTCAAGATTGCCCATGACATCTCTGCATACAGCTTTCCAGCGATGGCAAAAGAAGCCTTACCAATGTTGCGTGACAAATCTTCATTACTCACATTGACCTACTTAGGTTCAATGAAGAATGTTCCAAACTACAACACCATGGGTTTGGCAAAGGCCTCTCTAGAAGCATCTGTTCGCTACCTTGCTGGATCAGTGGGCCCCAAAGGCATTCGTGCTAACGGTATTTCTGCTGGCCCAATTAAAACTCTGGCTGCCTCTGGCATTAAGGGCTTTAGCAAAATATTGGAGGCAGTTGAGCAAACGGCTCCACTGCGTCGCAACGTCACGATTGATGACGTTGGTAATACCGCCGCTTTCTTGTTATCCGATTTAGCCAACGGCATTACCGCTGAAATCATTTACGTCGATAATGGCTTTAGTCAAGTCGTTGGCGGAATGGAAGACGCTTGAGCATTCCGCTGCGTGAGGCTTTAAAGTTTTGGGCCAAACTCGGCTTTATTAGTTTTGGTGGGCCTGCAGGGCAAATCGCTGTTTTGCATCAAGAGTTGGTTGTGAAGCGTCGCTGGATTTCTGAGCGGCGCTTTTTACATGCTCTGAACTACTGCATGTTGTTGCCAGGGCCGGAAGCGCAACAGCTAGTGACTTATATTGGCTGGCTGATGCACCGCAGCTGGGGTGGCATTCTGGCCGGAAGTCTATTTGTCTTGCCATCACTATTTATTTTGATTGCTCTATCCTGGATTTATCTCACCTTCGGACAGGTGCCCTGGATTGCCGCAATCTTTTTTGGCATTAAGCCGGCAGTGGTCGCGATTGTTTTACATGCAGCTGTTCGCATTGGTAAGCGTACGATTCATAACCCAGCGTTGAAATGGATTGCGCTGGTTTCTTTTTTGGCTATCTTCCTTCTGAACTTAGCCTTCCCAATTATTGTCATGATCGCTGCTGCAGTGGGTTACTGGGGCGGTAAGCGCTACCCACAATATTTTCAGCAAATGGGCTCTCACGGAAATTCCCAGGAGAAAAATTACGGTAGCGCCATCATTGATGACAACACCCCCACCCCTGAGCATGCGCAATTCAATATTCAAAAAACGATTTTTCACAGTGTGGTGGCACTTGCTTGCTGGTTACTCCCGATTGCAGCCTTAATAGCAATCTTTGGATGGAACACACTTTATCCTGAAATCGCCTGGTTCTTCACCAAGGCCGCGCTGCTGACCTTTGGTGGCGCTTATGCAGTCCTGCCTTATGTATATCAAGGTGCGGTCGATCATTTTCATTGGCTAAGCGCCAATCAAATGATTGATGGTTTAGCGCTTGGAGAAACAACTCCTGGGCCACTCATCATGGTGGTTGCTTTTGTTGGCTATTTGGCTGGCCATATTCAGCATCTCATTGGCAACAGTAATCCATTTTGGTTTGGTGTCATTGGCGCCTGCGTTGCTACTTGGTTTACCTTCCTACCATCTTTCTTTTTTATTCTCGTTGGTGGCCCTTTAATTGAATCGACTCATGGCAAGTTAGGCTTCACCGCACCACTTACTGCCATTACCGCAGCAGTCGTTGGCGTTATTGCTAATTTAGGACTCTTCTTTGCATACCATGTGTTTTTACCAGGTGGCCTGAGTGGCTCAATTTCCTGGGTATCGATGATCATCTGCCTGTTAGCTGGATTAGCTCTGTTTAAGTTCAAAAAAGGGGTAATGACAGTATTGGGAGGGTCTGCATTAGCTGGACTTCTTACTTACCTCGCTGCCGTTTTGATGAACTAAGCTTTTTTCCAAGATTGGCATAATGGAACTTATGCGAATCGAACCAGAAACCATCACCCACTTACAAGAATGGCTTGGCAAAACCGAGTCTTTTCAAGATCTTGTAACAGCAGCGCCAATGCGCGCCCTTTCGGCAACGCTGGATCGGGATGATCCGGCTCCAACCAGAAGTACTTTTCTGCCTGAGCTTTGGCACTGGCTCTATTTTTTACCGCATGCTCGCGAATCTGAAATTGGGCCAGATGGTCATCCCAAGCGCGGTGGCTTTCTTCCTCCGGTCCCGCTACCACGTCGCATGTGGGCAGGTAGTCGCGTGCAGTGGTTAGCGCCACTTTCTGTTGGCGATGAAATCGAGCGTGTCTCTAAAATTGAATCTGTTACCCATAAGGCAGGTCGCAGTGGTGATTTGATTTTTGTCTTGGTCAAACATGAGGTCTCCAATCAAAATGGTCTAGCAATTATCGAGGAACACGATATCGTTTATCGCGATGCGCCAGGGCCCGATGACAAACCAGTCCCCCCTACTCCGGCGCCAAGCGAGGCCAAGTGGACAAAGACTATTGCTCCTGATGATGTGCTGCTCTTTCGTTACTCAGCTCTTACCTTCAATGGCCATCGCATTCATTACGATCGCAAATACGTTACCGAGGTGGAAGGCTATCCTGGGTTAATAGTTCATGGCCCATTGATCGCGACTCTGTTGGTCGATCTCGTTCGGCAAAGCATTCCAGGCTGCAAGTTGAAGAGCTTTGAGTTCCGCGCAATTCGACCGACTTTTGACATCAACAACTTTAAAGTATCAGCCAAACCGGATTTAGAGAAAGATCCGAGCGGCAAAACAATTGCTATTTGGGCGCAAGATCACGAAGACTGGCTCACCATGCAAGCCACTGCTATTTTGGCTTAATGCATCAGCCCTGAGGAGAGAATATTTTTATGCAGAATCAACATTTATCGCGCGAACTGGCTAGCTTTGCTGCTAATTTAAAAGTCAGCGACATTCCAAACGATGTAATGAGTCGCGCCGAGGATTTATTAGTTGATTGGTTTGGTTCAGCAATCGCAGGCAAGGGCTCTCGCCCCGTTGAAACCATTACCCAGTTCGCCCAAACCATGGGTGGCTTTGATGACGCACATGCTGGCCCCTCTGAAATTCTGATCACCCGCAAACGCTCAAGCCCTTTTTTGGCAGCCATGGCTAATGCAGCCGCTTCACATGTAGCAGAGCAAGACGATGTTCATAACGGTTCAGTCTTCCATCCCGCTACGGTGGTATTTCCACCGGCCTTAGCTTGTGCTCAAGCAATCGGGGCTTCTGGTGAAGATCTTTTAGTGGCATCTGTAGCTGGTTATGAAGTTGGTATTCGGGTTGGTGAGTTTTTGGGTCGCTCACATTACAAAGTCTTTCACACTACCGGTACTGCAGGCACCCTTGCTGCTGCTGCTGCAGTAGGGAGACTTCTGAAGCTTTCTCCTGCGCAAATGCTTCACGCCTTTGGTTCTGCTGGCACACAATCTGCTGGTCTCTGGGAATTTCTGCGTGATGCTGCAGACTCTAAACAATTACATACTGCCCACGCTGCGGCAACAGGCTTGATGTCAGCCTATATTGCTCAAGCAGGTTTTACGGGCGCCGAGCATATCCTCGAAGGCAAGCAGGGACTAGCTGCCGGCACATCAAGTGATGCCGATCCTAGCAAATTAGTCGATCAATTAGGTGCTCGCTGGGCTTTAGCAGAAACAAGCTTTAAGTACCACGCCTCGTGCCGCCACACCCACCCTGCTGCTGATGCACTATTGCAAGTGATGCTGACTAATAAACTAAAGCCTAGCGATATCGCCAAAGTCGAAACCCTAGTGCACCAAGGTGCGATCGATGTCTTGGGTCCTGTTATCAATCCTGCGACCGTACATCAATCCAAATTTTCGATGGGCACTGTTCTTGCCTTAGTTGCACACTATCAATTCGCTGGGCTGCAAGAATTCGATGCGCATTTTCATGATGATGCAATTTGTCTATTCCGCGATCGAGTCACGATGACCCTTGATCCCGAGGTGGATGACGCCTATCCACAGCGCTGGATTGGTAAAGTGAAAGTGCACTTAAATAACGGCGACATTTTAGATGGTCGTGTAGATGAGCCTAAGGGCGATCCCGGCAATACTTTAAGCCGCCATGAAATTACCGATAAAGCTCTGCGCCTTGCTGCCTTTAGTGGTGGCGCTAGCCCTGCTGAGATGACTAAAGCGATTGACCTCTTGTGGAATATCCGCAAACAGGCCAAGATAGGCTCTTTACTTCCAAGCAATGAATCGACTCCACCCTTATGAATCCACTTGATACGCCTTTAGGTTTTTGTAGTAACTTTTTATTTGTACCAGGCACCCGTTCTGAGCGTTTTGTTAAAGCACTTGATAGCGGCGCCAGTGGAGTCATCCTTGATTTGGAAGATGCGGTTGCTCCGGAAGATAAAGAAGTTGCTCGCAACGCAATTCGAACCGCTTGGCCTAGCTTTACTGCTGAACAACAGAAACGTTTAGTCATTCGCAGCAACTCACCAGGTAGTCAGTTTTATGCTGCTGATTTAATTCTGGCACAAGAGCTCGATATTGCTTGCCTACTCATACCAAAGAGTGAGTCCGCAGATGAGATGAATGGTGCTGCGCTCGTTTTGCCGAATACCGCTCTCATCCCCATGATTGAAACTGCTATTGGACTAGATCATCTTCGCGAAATTGCTAATGCCAACCAAGTGATTCGCCTTGCCTTAGGTAACCTAGATCTTCAAGCAGACCTTGGTATGGTTTGTGACCCACAAGAAACCGAACTACAAACTGCGCGCTATCAAATCGTCTTGGCATCCCGAGTGGCCCAGATTGCCCCTCCTGTTGATGGGGTTACGCCTTCTACTGATGATGTAGTGCGCATTCAGGATGATGCTGAACGGGCAAAACGCATGGGCTTTGGCGGAAAACTTTGTATCCACCCAAAGCAAGTGGGTATTGTGAAGTCAGCCTTCATGCCTTCAGAGGAAGAGCTTGCCTGGGCTAAGCGAGTCATTGAGGCCGATAAAGCATCTAAAGGAGGCGCAGTAAAGCTCGATGGACGCATGATTGATCGACCAGTGGTTTTGCTGGCCCAAAGAACCATTGCCATTGCTGGTAAACACTAGGTATCTCCCTATCCCTAAAAAGCTCTAAAACTGGCAGAATTGGTCAACATAACTAAATCATGGAGACCAAAGTGAAAATGAAGAATTTCTTATTTTCCGGAATAACCGCAGCGCTCACTGCTAGCGCACTACTGAGTGGCAATGCCATCGCTCAAAAAGATTGGCCAAACAAATCCATTAGCCTGATTGTGCCGTTTGCTGCTGGCGGCCCAACGGATACTGTTGCGCGCTTAATTGCAGTACCAATGGGACAGGCTTTAGGGCAAACTGTTGTTGTCGAGAATGTGAATGGCGCAGGTGGAACCATTGCATCAACTAAAGTGGCGCGCGCCGCTCCTGATGGTTACACCATTTATTTACATCACATGGGAATGGCAACGGCTAATGCGCTTTACGATAAGCTCCCATACGACCCGCTGACCAGCTTTGAATACATTGGCCAAGTAGCTGATGTGCCAATGGTGCTTTTGGGTAAAAAAGATCTGCCGCCAAATAACTTCAAAGAGTTGGAGGCCTATATCAAAGCAAATGGCTCAAAAGTCACGATGGCTAATGCCGGCCCAGGCGCCGTTTCACAGCTTTGCGGTTTACTCTTTCAGAGTCGTATGGGCGTCAAACTGACAAACGTCCCCTATAAAGGAACTGGCCCGGCTCTGACAGATCTATTGGGCGGACAAGTTGATTTACTTTGCGACCAAACTACCCAAACAATTCCTTACATTAAGGATGGTCGCATTAAAGCCTATGGCACCACCACCTTAAAACGCTTGCCTGCAATTCCAAATGTGCCTACTTTGGATGAACAAGGTCTGAAAGGTTTCGAAGTCAAAGTTTGGCATGGCATGTACACACCAAAAGGTGTTCCAAAGCCTATCTTAGATAAGCTTAATGCAGCCTTAAAGAAAGCCTTAAATTCCCCAGATGTTAAGAAGCGTTTAGAAGACGCCAATATCGACATCGTTTCACCAGAGAAGATGACGCCCAATGGCCTAAAGTCTCACCTTGAAGCAGAAGTGAATAAATGGGGTCCGATTATTCGTAAATCGAATATTCCAGACTAAGCCTTTAGGCTATGAAATCAAAAGCCAGCGATCTGCTGGCTTTTTTCTTGCTAAAGGAATAATGCTAATGAGTCTTAACCCGGTCTAAATAAATAACCTGAGCGGGCTTTATCTCTGCGCTTTCTATAAAACGCCCCGATCAACGCAATCAAAGCCCAGATCACCAATAAAGGATCGAGTAAGTAGTCCCAAAGATTGGCAGACTCATGCCATTGGGCCGCCCAAGCAAGAATGGCGATGGCTATGATCCATACACCTTTATTCCAATTAGCCAAACCGCATACTAGGGCGAAAAATAAAACCGCAATAAAAAATACGATGGAGCCATAGCCCCAAGCATAGGGATCCACCATGCTAAACCCTAAGGCAAACGGATAAAACCCAATGGCGATGAAGACAATAGCAAACTTGAAAGTCAATGGCGCTGGCTTACCCCCTGGCAGCAATGATGCCCATAGCAATAACATGGTGACGATACTAAGATCACCAATAACAGCTCTTACATAAGCAGCAGGCGGCAACTCCATGCCGAATCCGAAAGGCCAATAGAAGAGATTGCCAATAAAGAAGACCAAAAGTACTTTAGTACTCAATGAGAATTCTTGTGGAAAGGTTTTTTGCAGCAGCAAAGTAATCAGGGCTGCGCAAGTAAGAGACATTTCTATCAGGGCAACAGTTTGCATAAGGTTATTCATTATTTAGCCTCCTGATAGAGTGGATCTGTTGGTAGGATAGGCAGTTGGTTCTGGGCATACTTTAACCAAGCACCAGAAAAATACCGGTGACGAATCTTCTTGCGATCCCAGGTGTAAACCAAATGGGCATCATTGCCATCAACACTCATGAGGTATGGATACGAAAACTCTTTGCGCTGATCATCCGGCAACGCCTCATCATCTTCCAATACTTCTACCGTATGCCATGCTCCGGATTTGCTGTTGCTCATCATCAAGACCAAGCGATAACGACCAGTTTCAATATTATTGAGAACCAAAATGCGTGTGCCATTATTTAACTCTAAACCAGTAAGCGCAGAATTGGGGTTAGCAATTGCTAAGTCTGTGGTTAACTTCCATGATTGGCCAGCATTTTGTGTTTGACTGACAGGCACCTGCTTTGCTTGACTGGCGCCTCTCGTCTGTCGGAAATACGCAGTTGCATCTTGGGCATCATTTACAAAAACCACTGGCTGAATCGCACTTCGACCTGAACTCATACGGCGCTTATCAATCACCTGACCTGCATCGATTCTCAGAAATTCGCCAAAGCGCCCAATCCATTCGTGATAAGCGGGCAAGCCAAGCCGGCCATCTGCAAACAAAACGCTTGGCGATTTGACTAGGGTGCTGAGATTCACCAGGGGTGAACTAATCAAGCGCTGAGGATTTTTCCACGTTAAACCTTCATCATCAGAAATCACACTGGAGATAGAGCTACCTGCCCAACCACCAATCGATACCGTGACAAAGAATAATTGCAGACGACCATCCGACATTCTGGCTGGAACCGGATTGCCTAATTTAGCGATATATCGGGATAAACCTTTTTCAGCGCTCACTCTATCCATCACGACAGTAGGCGTACTCCAGCTTGATGACTTGGGATCAAAGACAGCGCTATTAATCACAACATCTGCAGCGCCTTCACGACTTCCAGCGAACCAAAATGCCCGTATTGCACCATCTTTTAATGCAATCAAAGATGCCGCATGCACTGAAGCAGCGCCCGTCTCAGGCAACCAAGTGCTGATCGGATTTGCAATGCCCAACTTATTCGGGGTATTTTGGTTTTTAGATTTTAAATTTACAGGGGACTCCAATTCCACCTCAGCTGGAGCTGGCGCATTGGTTGCAAACGGGGCCCAAACTGGACGGCTATCAATATGTAAAAAGCCAATCACTGCAGCTAAAAATAGAAAACAAAGGGCGATCACACGGCTCATCTACAAACATCCTTTACATTAGAAAGATCTGGTGCGATCACTGGTGTTGCAACTAAATACTCATTCACAAAAAGATGCTTTCCGATTTGACCTTGCAACATCTCGATGATTTCTTCCTGAGAGTGTCGAGCGCGCATTTCCATTCTCCGCCCTACTATTTGGCAGGAATTACATAGCTCAGGTGGAGAGTCGAGTGAAGTGTGTACAGCAACCAAAGGGTAAGTACTTGTTAGGCCAGCAACATCAGTAGCATCTTTTGCTAAATAACCATGCAGCTTGGCGCCAGGCAGCAGCAATCGATACTCTTCATCCTTAGCGCGATAGTCGCAAGGAATCCAGACATTTTTACCTTGTATTTGAGCAATTGTCGCAGCTGAGTAACGCCCTAGGTCACCCTCCAATGGAGCTAGGCTACTCGTCAGTACACAATACGTCAGAAAACATCCCGCCAATGCTAGCGTCTTTGTCTGATTGATCCTGAATAAACCTATTAAAGCAATCAGGAGGCTGGCAGAGATCAATATCCAATGGCCATAAGAATAGCTCCATGCGCCCACCTCCCCGGTAAGGCCAGAGAGCTGCAGATTGGCGCCTATCCACAAAAACAGTGAAAGAATCATGAGCTGAAGAAATAAGGCGAGCCGAAATCCCCACAAAGGCAAGCGCTCCCAATGTAGCGCAATGAGTACAGCAAATGCTGGCATCACTGGTAACAGATAACGACCAGAGCGCTGGCTAGGTAAGGCAAACACGATCAAAAATGCAGCAATCAACAATAGCAAGAGAACTTCTTCCACATCTAAGAAGCGGCGCCCACGCCAGCATTGCAACAAGGTGGAGGCCAAGACAAAAGTAAATAAGCCTGCATTAGCTAAGGTGGTTAAAAGGAGTAGCCAAATGCTATCGCCGCCACGCAGAAGATCCAGCACATAGTTAGAGTTGCGGGCGGCAAACTTACCGGCATTCTCACCAAGCACGAATTCTTTCCAAACCGCCTCAGGATTTGGATCAAAAGCAAACCATAAAGCAAATACTGATAAAGCCAATATGCCAGCAATAAAAATCTTATAAAGATCACGCGTCAATGTGTTTGGAATACTCCATTGCCGCCAGCGCCAGTAGCAAAGGCCTAGAGCGAATGTGGCAGGAGCGATATAAGCAAAGGATTTAGCGAAGAGCGCCAGACCAAAACAGATGCCAGCCAATAACGGGAACAAGAGTTTGGATTCAAATGCGCACCGCCCCCAATACAAAAGGGCCATGAATGGCAAACTTATCCAAAAAACTTCTGGGGGGTCGGCTAGAAAAGGGCGTCCATAGCGATAGGTCGCGAAAAATGAAAGCCATACCAGAGCTGCCAATACACCGGTTTGGGTTTTACCGCTAAATCGACGTACCGCCAAAAACAAGAAAAATGCAGTAAGCCCCGTATAGAGCACGCTAGGCCAACGCAAATTCATTAGCGACCATTTGCTAGCCCAATGACTGCTAGCTATGCCCTGCCAAAAAATAAGTGGTGGCTTAGTATTCTTGATTCCGTCCATCTCGGACTGCAGGGGAAGCCAATTGCCTGTCTGTGCAGTCATACGCACTATATGCATGTAGGGATACTCATCCCCGTTTTTAGGGGCAAATCGACTATCTAAGCCGTAGAGATAGGTAAATACACCTAAAAAGAGGATTAAGAGGGCAGAACGGTAAGAAAATGAACCTCGCATACCTATAGTTTATAGGGCTTGCATGAAGGCTTGAAAAAAATGAATTGATCCACTTTTTCGAATGAGCTTATGAAAAATGAATCTGAGGAAAAACTCACTTTTTAGAACTTCTTGTTTAAGATGCTATCAAGCAAAAATAAAATGCTTTACCTAGAAATAAACTAAATGGAGATGGACCCGATGCGAGCAAAGTTTCTCAAACCCGCAATCCTAGCAGTGCTTTATATCGGCTTTAGCCAGTGGAGCGGGGTTGCCCTTGCGCAAAATGCTGAAGCCAGTAATTTATATAAACGCGGCCTGGCTGCCACTTGCGCCAACTGTCATGGCACCGATGGCAAAGGTGTAGTTGACGGCGGAATGCCATTAATCAATACCCTCACTAGCGAACAAATGCTGACTCAATTAAAAGCATTTAAATCTGGCGCTCGTGAAGGAACAATCATGCCGCAGTTAGCCAAAGGCTATTCTGATGAGCAACTTGAAACTATCGCCAATCAACTTGGCAAGAAACAATAAGGAAGCCATGATGGATCGTCGACACTTTATTGGTCAAAGCGCAGCAGCGCTTGGTTTGCTTGCGGGATTTTCCGGACAAGCTCGCGCTAATTTACAAAAAGCAGAAATTTTAGTTATTGGCGGAGGTTATGGCGGGGCCACTGCTGCCAAATACTTGCGCCTATTTTCCAACAACACGGCCAAAGTAACCCTCATTGAACCAAATGCTTCTTTTGTTTCTTGCCCGCTATCGAATTTGGTTGTCGGTGGCTCACGCACTCTCGCAGAGATCACCACTCCTTACGATAATCTAAGCAAACGTCATGGCATCAAAATCATGCAAGATAGTGTTGCCAGTATTAATGCAGATAAAAAGACGGTCACACTTGCATCAGGCAAAACCTTACGCTACGACAAAGCTATTGTTTCACCAGGCGTTACCTTGATGATGAATAGCATTGAAGGATTAGCGCAAGCAAACAAGGCCGGCGTAACATTGCAAGCCTGGAAAGCTGGCCCTGAAACAGTTGCACTTCACAAACAACTTGCCGCAATGCGCGATGGCGGTACTTTTGCAATTAGCATCCCAGAAGCTCCTTATCGCTGCCCTCCTGGCCCTTATGAGCGGGCTTGCCAAGTAGCAAACTATCTCAAACACAACAAGCCTAAATCTAAAGTTTTAATTTTGGATGCGAACCAAGATGTGACATCGAAGGGTGCGCTCTTTAAGAAAGTGTGGGCTGAGCAGTATTCTGGAATCATTGAGTATTTACCAAAGCACAATGTCACCGCTGTTGATGCAAAAACCAAAACAATCAAGCTTGAAGTTCAAGATGACATCAAGGCTGACGTATTGAATTTACTTCCCGCAATGAGTGCCGGTGAGATTGCAGTGAAAACAGGCTTGGCGAATTCAAATGGGCGTTGGGTCAATGTGAATTTTATTAACTTTGAATCCACAGCCCAAAAAGACATTCACGTCTTAGGCGACTCTATTCAAATTGCGCCAGCAATGCCCAAGTCTGGTCACATGGCCAATCAACACGCCAAAGTGGCAGCTGCGGCAATTGTTGCTGAACTCAGTGGCTGGGAAGTGAATCCTGCTCCCGTCCTCACTAATACTTGCTACAGCTTCGTCAACGACCGTGAAGTTGTTCACGTTGCTAGTGTCCACCAGTACAACGCCACTGAAAAAACCTTCAAGACTGTTCCCGGCTCTGGAGGGCTATCGCCAGCACCATCCACCCTTGAAGGGGTGTATGCCTGGGGGTGGGCCCACAACATTTGGGCTGATAGTTTGGGTTGATCAAAGTCAACACTTCAGAAAAAAGGGGCCTATGGGCCTCTTTTTTTATTCTTCTGAGCGCAATTGAGAAATATACTGAGAAAGATAGATCAGCAAACAGGAGACTTTATGAACATGACCCCTCACTCGCCAAAAGATGCATCCCAATTAGAAGATGCCATTGAAAAATGGACGGTACCAATCGGCAACTTATTTGTATCTCTCTTTCATCGCATCGCCTTGTTTGGAATTGGTGCTGCAACAGTCTGGTCAGCAGCAGTTGCCTTTTTAGGAATGGTTAACAAAGGCTCGGCCTCGATTGAAGACCTGCTCTTGCTATTTATCTACCTTGAAATTGGCGCGATGGTTGGTATTTATTTCAAGACCAACCATATGCCAGTACGCTTTTTGATCTATGTCGCCATCACTGCTGTCACCCGTCTCATTATTGACCTGGTGAATACTAAGCATGAGGCAGATATGGCCATCCTCCTCATGGGTCTCACAATCTTGATTCTGGCACTAGCTAATGCAGTGGTTCGTTATGCCTCTTTCAAATTCCCCAGTCGATCTGGTGAGAGTGAATAGCCTATAAAAGTAGCTCGGGTTTAGGGGGTTGTTCATCCCCTGGGCCTGTTTTAGCTTGGGCTGCTTGCTCTGCCTCAGAGGCCTGAAGTGGCTCTACCTTGCTTAGTACCTGCCCAGCAAGGGTAATGGATGTCTCGTCAATTTGATAGGGCTGAACCCCTCGGTTGAGGCAGTTGCGCACATAGTCGATGCTAGTGCGCAATGAATAGCACTCACTTGCTAAGCGCCTAGATACTTGAATCGTGAGCGCCTGATACTCAAGTGCATCCAGCCTCTTCAAATATTCATCGAGTCGACCTAAATCAAAATTCACAAGCAATTCTTGTTCAAAACTCTTTAGATCTGAATACACTCGATTAATTTTGTTTTGCATTCTCCTGGTTCTGTAGCCAGGTAGAGCTTGTAATAAGGGGTAGCTAACCAGTAGAAATGGCAGCAAGATGAAGACCAGTCTATTGACTAACTCTGCAAGCCAGAACGGCAAGTAAGCCACTAAGAAGGGATAGCTATTCTTCTCATAATGAATGGCTACCGGACTCTCTGGGAGCATTGTATTTTTAAACGACGGGAACTCTCCACGATGAGCAAAGAAAGTTGCTTTGCCATTGATTTCTCTCGCCGCCTCCAAAAATAAATACTGAATGGCAGGATGCATGCGATCATCAATTAAAAGATTGGTGGTGGTTGCCAGGAGTTTTAGATCTGATTTTGGGAAGTTGCGCTTTAAATCAAACGCACCTTCAGGCACTTTTAATATGCTCAGATAGGGAATTAATTTTGCATAAGCCTCGGCTCGTCCAAATGTACCCAGTTGTAAATTAGGATCATTCAATAAGGCCTGCACGTTTGGAGAGTAGTAGGTATCCACGATAAAAATGCCATCAATCTCCCCTTTCTGAATTGCCTTTACACCTTCATTCCCAGGTAAATTTACAAAACTTGGCCCAGGCTCGTAACCTGAAAGCTGTAATATTTTGATTGCCTGCGCGTGCGTACCGCTACCTTCAACGCCAATTGAAATCTTTTGGGTAAGAAAATATTGAAAGCGGCTATCTACACCCTGAAAATCTTTTGCATTGAGTTCGGGGCCACGATGGAAAAACCAAATAGGATCATAAGCAATCACACCCAACGATTGAATACCTGTCACATCTTTAGTAGGCACCACGCCCGCTTGAACAAATGCTGCTTGCAAAGGATCATTGCGATCTGACAAACGATCAATATTTTCTTGTGCCCCATTTGTCGAAATCAACTCCAGAGTAATACCCTTCTTGGCAAAAAACTCTGCATACTGTTCGCCAAGCATCTCGTTAGAGCTACCTTTGGTTCCAGTTGCCATCATGACGTGTCGCGGGGGCGGCGGATCTACATACCACCAAATACCCATGAGAATGGCCAAAAGCAAAAACAAAATTGGCCAAGTCTCTTGTAAAAATTGGGTGAAGTCTGTCCACCACTCCTGAGCACTCTCAGAAAGGCCTAGAAAGGTTTCTTGAACATTCTGTTTAAAGCTTCCCATGCACTACCTATTAGCAAAAATAGCAAAAGCTAATGATAATGTGCTTATTGAATATTTCCTGCAGAAAAACCTAAATCCATGCTCCAACTGAGAAAATCCCTCGATAGAGGCTATGCTGACCACGGCTGGCTCCAAAGTTTCCACTCCTTCTCCTTTGCCGGATATCACGACCCCCAATTTATGGGTTGGGGGAACTTAAGAGTCATCAACGATGATCGCGTTGCGCCAGGAATGGGCTTTGGCAAACATGGTCATCGCAATATGGAAATTATTAGCTATGTTCTCTCTGGTGAGTTGGCCCATCAAGATAGCATGGGTAATGTGGAAAGCATTCCACCTGGAGATGTGCAGCGCATGAGTGCTGGCTCTGGCGTGATGCATAGTGAGTTTAATCACGCTCAGGATCAAACAACCCACCTCTTGCAAATCTGGATTGAACCCAATGTTTTAGAAATTGAGCCCAGCTATGAGCAAAAGACTGTCCCAATCTCCGACAAAGAAGGCAAGCTATGCTTGATTGCCTCACCTGATGGTAAGGATGGTTCTGTCAAGATATTTGCAGATGCGAAGTTATATGCGGGCTTATTTAATGGCTCACAATCAGCACAAATAGAACTTGATCCAAAGCGTAAAGCCTATGTTCACCTCATCAAGGGATCCTTAACTGTCAATGATCAAACACTAGAAGGTGGCGATGCACTCCTAATAGAACATGAATCTTCTATAAAAATAAATGATGGCATTGATGCTGAAGTGCTATTTTTTGACCTGAGTCATTAAATAAATAGCAAGCTAGGTTTACGATAAGCCCATCAGAAGGACTCTATAAGATCATGATTGAAACATCTGGCAAAAAACTCGCTGGTCCCATTATTCGCCTCCACCCAAACGACAATATTGTGGTTGCAAGAATTGACGTAGGTATCGGTGCAGAAGTTCCTAGTGAGAATTTCACGAGCCGTAGCCAGGTTCCAGCAGGCTACAAAATTGCTGCCAAGAAAATATTGAAAGGCGAGCCAATTCTGAAGTACAACGTGACCGTTGGATTTGCAAATACCGATATTGAAGCCGGCACGATGGTTCATAGTCACAACACTGAGTTTCGTGAATTTGATCGAGACTACGCCTACGCTAGTGAATTTCAACCAACGCAAATGCTGCCAGAGTCTGAGCGCGCTACCTTTCAAGGCTACGTTAGATCAAACGGTAAAGTGGGCACGCGCAATTTCATTGGGATCTTATCGACCGTGAATTGCTCGGCTACAGTAGTGAATAAGATTGCCGACTGGTTTACACCAGAGAGATTAAAAGATTTTCCAAACGTGGATGGGGTGGTGGCATTTAGCCATGACATCGGCTGCGGCATGGAAATGAGCGGTGAACCGATGGAACTGCTGCGCCGGACGATGGCTGGCTATGCGCGCCACCCTAACCTTGCTTCTGCACTCATTGTCGGTCTTGGTTGCGAGCGCAATCAACTTAAAGGATTGATGGAGCAGGAAGATTTAACGGCAAGTAAAAACCTGCACACCTTCATCATGCAAGAGTCGGGTGGCACTCGCAAAACCATTGAAGCCGGTATTGAGGCAGTGAAAGCTTTGCTTCCAGAGGCCAATAAAGCTGAACGTGAAACCGTTTCTGCAAGTCACCTATGCGTTGGCTTGCAATGTGGTGGCTCGGATGGTTTCTCATCGATCACAGCCAATCCGGCATTAGGCGCTGCCATCGACATCCTCTCTCGCCATGGCGGCACTGGGATTTTGTCTGAGACTCCAGAGATTTATGGCGTAGAGCACACCCTCACGCGCCGTGCAGCAAGTCAAGCTATTGGTGAGAAGCTCATTAAACGGATTCGCTGGTGGAAAGATGAATACTCTGTTGGCAGAGATGTACAGATCAACGGTCAAGTCAGCCCCGGCAATCAAATTGGCGGGCTTGCCAACATCTTCGAAAAATCCCTAGGCTCCTCCATGAAAGGCGGCACCGGTCCGCTAATGGAAGTCTATAAGTATGCTGAGCCCGTCACCACTAAAGGCTTTGTCTTTATGGATACCCCAGGATTTGATCCCGTCTCCGCTACTGGGCAAATTGCTGGTGGTGCAAACTTAATTGCCTTTACGACTGGTAGGGGTTCCATGTTTGGCTCCAAACCTGCGCCATGCATCAAACTAGCCACTAATACCCCAATGTATATGAGACTGACCGAGGATATGGATATTAATTGCGGGGAGATTTTGGATGGGACAGTTTCCGTTCAAGAGATGGGTCAGCGCATATTTGAGCTTTTCCTGCGTACAGCCTCTGGAGAGTCATCCAAGAGCGAATTACTTGGCCTAGGTGACTATGAGTTTGTACCCTGGCAAATCGGGGTGATGAGCTAATAGGATTGTAGAATTCATCATTAGCTCTGTCAGAATGCATGAGGATTAATACAAGCTTATGAAATTTAGGGATTACTACGAAACTCTCGGAGTCGCTCGCTCTGCTACTGAAGCAGAAATTAAAGCTGCCTATCGCAAGCTTGCTCGCAAATACCATCCAGACGTCAATAAAGACCCGGGCGCTGAAGAGCAATTCAAAGAAATCGGTGAAGCCTATGCCGTTCTGAAAGATACTGAGAAGCGCGCAGCCTACGATCGTTTTGGTGCCAACTGGAAAAATGGCCAAGACTTCACCCCTCCCCCAAATTGGAATGAAGGTTTTGAATATTCTGATAATGGTTTTAATGCCGGTCATCCAGGCTATGGCGGCGGCTTTGAAGGTGACCAAAGCGAATTCTTCGAATCCCTCTTTGGAAGAGGCAAACATCGACAAGGCGGCCGGAGTGGGCAATCCCGTCAAGGCATGAACTTCAAAGGACAGGATCATCATGCCAAAATTTTGATTGATCTTGCAGACGCCTATAACGGCGCTAAGCGCACGATTGCACTACATATGCCAACGCAAGATGCTAGCGGTCATGTGAGCACTCAAGAACGCAAATTAGATGTGAGCATTCCAAAAGGGATTAAGGCTGGTCAAAATCTGCGCCTCTCAGGGCAAGGTGGTCCTGGTATTGGTGAAGGGCTGCCAGGAGATCTCTATTTAGAAATTGATTTTCACCCGAACCCTATTTATAGAATCGATGGCAAAGATGTATTCATTGACATTCCATTGGCACCCTGGGAAGCAGCCCTAGGCACCACTGTCAATGTACCAACGCCAGCAGGTTCAACTTTAGAATTAAAAATTCCAGCAGGCACTGTTGCTGGTCGCAAGATGCGCCTTAAAGGCAGGGGAATTCCGAGTGCTGAGCCTGGTGACTTATATGTAGTTCCTACGATTGTTTTACCACCCGCGGAAACAGATGCTCAAAAAGAGGCCTATCAAAACTATGAGAAGGCTTTTGATTTCAATCCTAGATCTCACTTGAAGGGATGATGAACATGACAAAGATAAATACCACATGGATTGAAGCCAGTGTTGTAGAAAATGAAGTGTATATGAGCATTGTGGAACTCTCTCACGCTTCTCGCACTCCACAAGAATTAATCATGTCTTGGGTATCAGAAGGTGTACTGAGCCCTACCGGCTCATCTCCTGAGGATTGGCGCTTTAGCGGCAATTCCCTCAGCAGGGCTAAAACTGCAGCACATCTCACGCATGATCTGGAGTTAAATGTTCCAGGGGTTGCCCTGGCTCTCGAGCTCTTAGATGAAATCGCACAACTGCGCGCACGCTTAAAAGTAAAATAAAGGGCTTAAGATTCTGAGCGGCTGAGCAGCAACTCCCAGCGCAATAGCTTTTGGTCTAGCTGCGCAGTAATCTCCGTTAACCGAGCTTGCATACTAGCTGCTAACTCAGGTTCATTCTTGTAAAGATCTGGATTACTCATCTCAATGCCGATATCGGCCTGCTCTGTTTCAAGCTCTTCAATTTGTAAAGGCAAAGCCTCTAACTCTTGGCGCTCTTTCCCATTGAGTTTTTGTACCCCACCCTTCACTGCTGGCTTTACTTCAACTTTTGCTTCTTGCTTGGCTTCAGCTTTAGCTTCTGTCTTACTTACGGGTTTTGCATTATTGGCACGAATTTTTTCTGAGCGGGCTTTTTGAATCTTCCAATCCTCATAGCCGCCTTCATACTCACGCCAAAATCCATCGCCTTCATGAGCAATGATGCTGGTCACTACGTTATCCAAGAAGTAACGATCATGACTTACCAAGAAAACAGTGCCTTTGTAGTCTTGTAGCAATTGCTCAAGCAAGTCTAGGGTATCAATATCCAAGTCATTGGTTGGCTCATCCAAAACCAAGACGTTTGCCGGCCTGGCAAACAAACGTGCGAGCAGTAAACGATTGCGCTCGCCACCAGATAAAGTGCTCACTGGTGAATTGGTGCGCTCTGGCGCAAACAAGAAGTCGCTCAAATAACTTTTGACATGCTTCTTATTGCCATTGATTTCAATCCATTCACTACCTGGGCTAATGTAGTCCTCAAGTGAGGCATTGAGATCCAAGGCTTCACGCATTTGATCAAAGTAGGCCACTTCAATACGCGTACCCATCGTCGCAGTTCCCGAATCTGGGGCAATAGTGCCGAGAATCAATTTCAGCAAGGTTGTCTTGCCAGCGCCGTTAGGCCCAAGTAAACCCACTTTATCACCACGCAAAATGGTTGCTGTGAAATCCTGCACAATTGGCCTGTCGTAAGACTTGCTGACGTTTTGTAGATCAGCCACGATCTTGCCGCTGCGATCACCCGCTGAGACAGCTAACTTCACTTGCCCCATTGCATCTCTGCGCTCAGCACGGCTAGTACGAAGTTTTTCAAGACGAGCGATACGGGCCACACTACGTGTTCGACGCGCTTCTACACCCTTCCGAATCCAAACCTCTTCTTGGGCGAGTAATTTATCTGCTCTAGCATTAGCCAAAGACTCTGCATTGAGTTCTTGCTCTTTAAGAACTTCATATTGAGTGAAGTTGCCAGGATAGCTGCGCAAAATACCGCGATCCAGCTCCACAATTTGTGTGCAGACGTTATCCAAGAAGGCGCGATCATGGGTAATCAGAATGACAGAGCCTTGGTATTCTTTTAAGAGTTCTTCTAACCAAGCAACGGAATCTAAATCCAAATGGTTGGTTGGCTCATCTAAGAGCAATACATCAGGCATTTCCACTAAAGCACGTGCAAGTGCTACCCGTTTTTTAGTTCCGCCCGACAGAGTACTGATTTTGACGTCCGCCTCTAAATGCAAGCGATCGAGAGTTTCGTGAACGCGCTGCTCCCAGTTCCAACCGCTGAGTGCCTCTAATTGAGACTGCACCTCATCTAGGCGATGATGAGACGCATCATCCCAGTCGCCAACGCTAAGCGCCTCATACTCTTCACGCAGTGCCTTAGCTTGAGCTACGCCCTTGGAGACGGCATCAAATACTGTTTCCTCGGCATCAAAGATCGGCTCTTGAGGAACATAAGCAATTCTGAGGCCCTGCTGATATTGCAGAAGCCCATCATCCATTTTTTCAATCCCAGCCAGGATCTTCAGCAAGGAAGATTTGCCGGTGCCATTACGCCCAATTAAACCCACACGTTCACCGGATTCCAGTGAAAAAGCGGTATTTGCGAGGAGGTCTACGTGGCCGAAAGCCAGTTTTGCATCAGTAAGTACGATTAAAGCCATGGCGACATTATCGTCACTTCCGCAAAAGAGCGGATATTTCCGGAATTGCCCAAAAAAATAGGGCCCCTTAGGGGCCCTACCTCAAGAGCTAAGAACTGAATTCTTAGAACTTGTAAGTCACACCTACTGCAGGCATCCAAGGATTTAAAGTTAACTTACCGATGTTGCCAACCCCAGCCAAGGCATTTTGTCCGGTTACGTTAGTACTCATAGTTGCGTATTTAACGTCAACGTTCATACCCCAATGCTTGTCAAACATGTAGTCAGCACCAACTTGGCCAACAAAACCAAAGCTAGACTGGTCAACTGTCAGGGCATTGCTATTGCCGCCAACTGAGAAGTTGTTTCTGTTGCCAAATATTGTGTAGTTCACGCCAGCACCAACATAAGGCTTGATCGCACCCAACTCTGTAAAGTGGTACTGCAACAAGAGTGAAGGTGGCAATGCGGTAATTGTGCCTGTTGGACCTGGGGTTAAATTAGAGTAAACATTCACGCGTTGCGGATATGTCAGCACCAATTCAGCAGCAATATTCTTTGTGAAGAAGTAAGAAATATCAAATTCGGGAATGATTTCATTCTTGGCGCGCACATTATTGATCTGCACACCTGCGGCAGTGGATGCACCATTGGACTGACCGTTCTGGAATAAAAGATCTACAGCACGTACGCGAACCATCCAAGGATTCTCTTCTGCTGATTGCGCTTGTGAAGCGATTGGAGCTAAAGATGCTACGGTAGCCATTGCCACCACTAGTGATTTGAGACGCATGATGATTCCCTCTTTCTATTATCAATTTCGATGAGACTATTTTCGAATTGACACTTAGAGGGCAATTTGATGTAAATCAAATGCAATGAGCTTGTGAATTTTTTATTGGTTAAAAAGCAACAGTGTTTTATTGCTTCTTTGATCTAGATCAAATGCCTGCGGATTTGCCCTGATGAACGAATTTAAAGAACCTTTGAATACGTACCTTTGGCTTGGGATTCTCTAAGATGGCGATCAAAAGTCATAGCTACTCTCCTTGCTAGAAGCCTGCCTTTGATGGGTACCTGCATATTGGAACCCTGCCACTCTAACAAGCCGGCCTCCTCCAAACCTTTCAGCTCTTCAATTTCTGTTTTGAAGTAATTTGAGAAATCGAGTTGATAATCCTTGGCAAAGGTTTGTGTATTGAGCGCAAATTGACACATCAACTCACCAATGAGTTCACGGCGCAATAAATCATCTTGATCTAATTGCATACCCCGTAGCACCGGGAGGTGGCCATGATCCAAGGATTCGTAGTACTCGTCTAGCGTACGAACGTTTTGAGAGTAGCAATCATCAACCTTTCCAATTGAAGATATTCCGAATGCCAGAAGATCACACTCTGCTTGCGTGGAATAGCCTTGAAAGTTGCGATGCAGCTTACCTTCTTTTTGCGCGATCGCTAATTCATCATCGGGTTTTGCAAAATGGTCCATGCCAATAAAAACATAGCCGGCTTCTGTGAGGTGCTCAATCGTATTCGAGAGAATATTTAACTTATCAGCGGCTGGCGGAAGATCTGCTTCAGAAATACGGCGTTGTGGTTTAAAGATGTGGGGTAAATGTGCGTAGTTGTAGACCGATAAACGATCCGGGCTCATTGCCAATACCGCATCTACTGTTTCTTTAAAGGTTTCAGGCGTTTGCTTCGGTAGGCCATAGATCAAGTCCACGCTTCTGGACGTAAAGCCATACTTTCTGGACCAGTCCATCACCGCTTGAGTCTCTTCAATGGTCTGCACCCGATGCACAGCCTCTTGCACGGCCAGATTAAAGTCTTGCACGCCTAAGCTAATACGGTTAAAGCCAAGCTCAGCTAATAAAGCAATGTCTTTTTCTGTAACTCTTCTCGGATCAATTTCAATCGAGTATTCACCGCCGGGCAATAAGTCAAAATGCTCACGAGTGTGCTGCATCAACTCAATCATCTCTTCATGAGACAGAAAGGTTGGCGTACCACCACCCCAGTGCAACTGAGTAATTGGAATCCTTTTCTGTGCACCCATGGCGTTACACACCATTGCCATCTCTTTGGCTAGATACTTAATGTACTTGGCGCTGCGTCCATGGTCTTTGGTAATAATCTTATTGCAGCCACAGTAGTAACAAATATTGGGGCAGAATGGCAAATGGAAATACAAAGATAGTGGCTCATTTGCTTTAGCAACACGCTTTAAGGCACCTAAGTAGTCAGCTTCAGAAAAGTCATTATGAAAACGGTCGGCACTTGGATAAGAGGTGTAACGCGGGCCATTGATGTCAAACTTTTGCAGCAACTCAGGATGAAATAGCACTTCCTTTTCTTCTGATGAGCAAGAGTTTGTTGCAGAGTTCATAGATGGCTAATGAAAAATATAGGGGTTTACTTTGATAAGTAATCTAGTGCAAGTGCTTCTGCTACTTTAATCCCATCAACGCCGGCAGACAAGATTCCTCCGGCATAGCCAGCGCCCTCACCTGCGGGAAAGAGACCTTTGATATTCAGACTCTGAAAATTCGGCCCACGAGTGATTCTGAGAGGTGATGAGGTTCTAGTCTCTACGCCAGTTAAGACTGCATCTTTCATTGAAAAACCTTTGATCTGCTTTTCAAATGCCGGCAAAGCCTCACGAATTGCCTCAATGGCATACGCAGGCAAGCTTGGAGCTAAGTCAGTTAAATGCACGCCAGGCTTATAAGAAGGCAGGACGCTACCAAACTCTGTTGAAGGCTTTCCCTCCAGAAAGTCTCCAACCAGCTGTCCTGGGGCTTCGTATGTTCCGCCCCCCAACTCAAAGGCCTTAGATTCAATCGCGCGCTGAAACTCAATTCCTGCCATAGCGCCGCCAGGGTAATCATCCGGAGTAATGCCCACCACGATGCCAGCATTGGCATTACGCTCATTGCGCGAATATTGACTCATCCCATTGGTAACCACTCGATTTGGCTCTGAAGTTGCAGCCACTACCGTGCCACCAGGGCACATACAGAAGCTGTAGACAGAGCGACCATTCTTAGCATGGTGGACTAATTTGTAATCAGCAGCACCAATTAAGTCGTTGCCAGCATGGGGGCCAAGGCGCGCTCTATCGATGAGTGATTGCGGATGCTCAATACGAAAGCCTACCGAAAATGGCTTAGCTTCCATGAATACGCCAGCATCATGCAAGGCCTGGAAGGTGTCACGTGCGCTATGGCCAAGTGCAAGCACCACATGGCCAGCAGGTAAGTCGTCATGACCTTCAATTTTCACGCCAGTAATTTGCTCATTCTGGATATCAAAGCCAATTACTTTTTGTGAGAAACGAATCTCGCCGCCAAGATCAATAATTTCTTGGCGCATTTTTTCTACTACACCCACTAAACGGAAGGTACCGATATGAGGCTTTGCAACATACAGGATTTCTGATGGTGCGCCTGCTTTTACAAACTCACTGATCACTTTACGACCATAAAACTTGGGATCTTTAATCTGGCTATATAGCTTTCCATCTGAAAAGGTACCTGCCCCGCCCTCACCAAACTGCACATTGGATTCTGGATTGAGCACATTCTTGCGCCACAAACCCCAAGTGTCTTGAGTGCGCTCTCGCACTTTCTTGCCGCGCTCCAGCACAATCGGCTTAAATCCCATTTGTGCCAGAACCAGTGCAGCAAATATGCCGCAGGGGCCAAAACCAATGACTACGGGACGCAATGACTTACCGGTGGCAATTGACTCCGGAGCCTGAGCTTTGAAGTGGTAACTTGTATCAGGCGAAGGTCTTACATGAATATCACCATCAAACTTTTGCAGAATGGCTTCTTCATCTTTCACAGAAAGGTCTACCGTGTAGATAAAAGAGAGTGCCACGTTTTTTCTGGCATCGTAGCTACGTTTAAAGACCTCAAAGCCAATCAAGTTCTTAGCGGACAAATGGAGACGCTTGAGAATCGCTGCTTCCACAGCTTCTGGAGCATGGTCAATGGGTAGACGCAGTTCAGTAATACGAATCATGGGGCTCTTGGCTAGCTATATTCAGTCTCTAGAGACAAATAATACTGGTTAAAGGCCAGGCCGCGTCAGCTTGTTAGCCATAAAGGCGATAATGCGTC
The DNA here is from genome assembly GCF_018687735.1 of Polynucleobacter sp. MG-5-Ahmo-C2. Lineage (NCBI taxonomy): Bacteria > Pseudomonadati > Pseudomonadota > Betaproteobacteria > Burkholderiales > Burkholderiaceae > Polynucleobacter > Polynucleobacter sp. MG-5-Ahmo-C2. Next base: position 1,182,977 of record NZ_CP061304.1, read on the forward strand.
ATGGCTCTACGCGCAACTATCCACAAAGCCGACCTTCACGTCGCAGACGCTGACCGCCACTATTACGGTAGTCACTCCCTCACTATTGCTAAGCACCCTTCTGAAACCGAGGAGCGGATGATGATCAGAATCATCGCCTTTGCTTTGCAAGCAACTGAGGATTTAGCCTTTACCAAGGGCTTAAGCGACACCGATGAGCCCGATCTCTGGATTAAAGACCTGACAGACGCGATTAAGCTTTGGATTGAGATTGGTCAACCGGACGAACGCCGTATCCTCAAAGCCTGCGGTAGATCTGATCAGGTCATTGTGTATTGCTATGGTGGGCACACGAGCAAGATTTGGTGGGATGGTATTGCCAATAAACTCACACGTGCTCGCAATCTCCAAATCATTTCCATTCCGGCTGCACAAGCAAGCGAACTTAATAAATTAGTCGAGCGCAGCATGGTTATTCATATCAACATCCAGGATGGCGAAGTCTACGTTTCTTCTGATCAGGGGCAGGTCACGATCACACCTGAAATTTGGCGTAGTAATCAAGAGTAAGCCATTATTCTCAGATGAAAGTAGTCGTCTTTGACACCAATGTTCTGTTAGACCTATTTGTCTTCAATGACTTCAAAGCAGTGCATTTAAAGCAAGCGTTGCTTGAGAAACAAATTGATGCACTTGCTAGTCCTAAAACTTTAGAAGAGTTTGCAGATGTTATCTCTCGCCCGCTATTCTCGATAGAGGCAGCAGATCAAGAGAAGATCTTGCTGCAGTGGAAATCGTTAGCCCGAGTGTTGGATGATCAAGGCCTCTTGCCATCTCCTTGGTGCTGCCAAGATCCTGATGATCAAGTCTTTTTAGACTTGGCCTTTACAGCAAAGCCTTGCACTCTGATGAGCAAAGATAATGAAGTATTAAAGTTTGCCGCTCGCGCTGCAAAAGAAAATATCTTCATTTCCGCTGACTACAAGTCTTTAGCCTTATAAAGATTGGGCAGCCTCCGCTGCAATTTCAAACGATCGCAAGCGGGCCTGGTGATCAAAGATCTGCCCAGTAAACAAGATCTCATTTGCACCGGTAGCATCCAACCAATGACGCAGCTCTTTTTTAACGGTCTCTAAAGATCCGACTACTGAGCATTGCAACATCTGGGTGACAGCAGCTTTTTCATGGGGCTCACAGAAGGTGTCTAGATTGTCGATGGGTGGTGGCAGTTGCCCCCGAGTATTGCGACGCATTCGTATAAAGTGTTGCTGCAGGCTGGTAAATAGATGCTGCGCCTCTTCATCTGTGCCAGCGGCCACCACATTCATGACAAATGCCGAGTATGGATCTGCCAATTGGGCTGACGGCTTAAAGAGTTCACGATAGATCTTCATTGCCTCCAATAATTGCTCTGGCGCGAAATGTGAAGCGAAGGCATAAGGCAAGCCAAAATGGGCAGCCAACTGTGCCCCATAAAGACTTGAGCCTAGGATCCAAATCGGTACATTGGTATCGGCCCCTGGAATAGCTCTCACAGACTGTCCTTCCTGTATTGGGCCAAAGTAATGCTGCAACTCACGGATATCTTGTGGAAAGCGATCATCACTACCCATCAGATCACGACGCAATGCTCTAGCTGTCATCTGATCAGTACCGGGGGCTCGGCCTAAGCCCAACTCAATCCGGCCGGGATATAAAGATTCCAATGTTCCAAACTGTTCAGCAATGACCAAAGGGGCATGATTGGGCAGCATGACCCCACCAGAACCAACCTTAATAGAAGCAGTGCCTGCAGCTAAGTAGCCAATCAAGACAGCAGTAGCTGAACTCGCATTACCTGTCATATTGTGGTGTTCAGCAACCCAATAACGGGTATAACCCCATTTTTCTGCATGCTGAGCAACATCCAAGGAATTACGTAAAGCATCCTCCGCAGTAAAACCTTGCGGAATAGGAGATATATCTAGAATGGAGTACGGGATGGAATTTGCCATCACCAGATCATACTGAGAAAGTGCATTATCGACATGACTAAGTCCAAAATGGCAGCCCCTGATGAAGGCTTATTTAAGCCTGGCAGCAAACTCAAGCACAAAAAGAGCGGCGGCTTTTATAAAGTAGTTTTACTGGCAAATATTGAAGCCTCTCTTGCGCCAGCTTACGTTTATGAATCAATGCAATCTCATGATTTTTGGATTAGACCAAAAGCAGAAATGGAAGATGGGCGCTTTGAACTCGTCTCAGAATAAAAAGGCAAATCAAATGACTGATGACCGCATTACCAATCTAGAAATTAAATTAAGCTTTACTGAGGATCTCATCGAAAAATTAAATGAGACCGTTTACAAACAACAGCAGCAAATTGAATTTCTGTATCGAGAACTGAAAGCCATTAAAGAGCAGGCAAGCAGCTCTAGCGGCGGAGGCGGCAGCCTCAAAGATGAAATCCCTCCGCATTACTAATACGACTGATAAGATGAATCTGCAAGCATCATCCTCTACAAGCTTCTGATCAACATAAAAGGAAGAAAATCATGGGTAACTTAACACCATTTTTAGTTCAGTGGGGCCTCACTTCTTTGTCTCTTTGGGTAGCGAGCTACATCTTTAGCGGCTTACGCTTTGCGGATGGTGGCTCGCTCATCATTGCCGCCCTACTATTAGGATTTGCCAACGCCATCGTTAAGCCTTTACTAATCTTATTCACATTGCCTTTAACGGTAGTAACGATGGGCTTATTTTTATTAGTGATTAATGCTTTGGTCTTGATGCTGGTATCAGCAGTTGTTAGTGGCTTTACGATCTCTAGCTTCTGGACAGCCTTCTTTGCCAGCATCTTTATTTCTTTGTTCAGCCTCTTTGTGAGTGGCTTGGTTTTTTAAAGGCTAGGCCTTAATTAGACCCAGGATAAATGTCGGCCCAAGAGTGCATTGCCGTTTTACAAGGCTGCCTCTTGGTGCTCATAGATTTAGCATTCTCAGCAGCAAGACTAATTCCACCAGTCAAAAAGCCCAATCCAATCGATACGGCGCTATTCACAAGCCCTTCTTTATTCACCCCAGCTTTAGGATTTTGCAAGGTGCCCTCTAGCTTTACCAGGCTGCCCAGATCAACTCCAGTAGTAAAGCCTGATTTTTGATGGGGATCAATCTTCAAATTAATTACTTCGGTATTCAAATTCACCGTTCCTGATAAAACGATATCCAACTTATCGGTTTCCACCCCAACCGAATCCCTGATGTTGACCATGCCATTACTCACCGGCAAATAAGCCACCGCACACTCCAAGACGGTGTGATTGCTCTGCTTGCGCATGGGATTTAAGGTATCCATGATGGTGATAGCTAAATCGCCGGCAGTGTTTAATAGCTTTGAGTCTAAGCGAGCTTGACCCACAGTGATTTGTACTGCGCCATTAGCATTCCCAATCAGCTGATGCAAACTTTTTCCTCTGCCCGATAAATTTGAGGCAATTTGGGCATCGCCCCCACTCATCTTGGCGCTTGAGTCACTGCTAACAATGACCTGCTCCAAGGTAAAGCCTTTGGCAATGGCCTTCATAGACATAATAGGCATGCCGCTGTGAATTTGCGACAGTGAAATTTGCGCTTGGGCCCGCCCTTTGCCTAAGTCAAATTTCAGATCACGAACATCAATCACGTCGCCTTTAAAGGCAATGGTGCCGCTCACGTCCTTTAAGGGCGCTTGATCTGGTACCCCAAGCTGAGCAATATTGAATGCAATCTTTCCATTGGCGTTTGGCAGTAAACCAAATGGCAAAGGGTCGTCACTAAAAAAATATTTATTTTGACTGACTACGGGTTTTGCAAGGGCGGTAGCTTTTTTACCTGAAGACACAAGAGATGCTGCCGCCAAAGGAATGAAGTCAAACGACTTAGAATCCAGTTTGATATCAAATTGCGGCAAGGCCTTCGGGGCCTTATCAATCTTGCCCGTAATATCCAGAGACTTTCCATTCAGAGTCAGCGTCAAATCCAAATTCGTCGTCACAGGATTTTGATTCCAATCAGTGATGGCCTGACGGAGTGAACCCGTCTTCCCCTTGAGACCTACTTTGTAATTACCATATTGAAGATCAAGCAAGATGCTAGTCTTATTCCCGTCACCACTGATTGAGAGCTTGGGGATCTCTATTAACCGAACCGGGCTAGCACCATCTTGGTAGGAAATGCGCGCATCCGAAATATGAATAGTCTGGATTGCAATGAAGGTACGGTCACTAGATTCGGTTTTAGGCGGTACGCCGCTGGCAACACCCGGTGAATTTACAGGATCTACTGGAGGCGCTACATGCCAATTGCTTTGTCCAGCTTTATTAAGCTGCAAATGAGCATCCAGTCCAGCAAGATTGATGCTACTAATTTCTACGTTTCCTGAAAATAAGGGGAGTAACTTCACCTCGAGCTCAGCGCGCTTTAAAGATAGCATTTGAGCATCGCTCGCCCACGAAGCATTACTTAAGCTTACCTGCTCAGCCTTAATGCCGATGGACGGAAAGATGCTTAGGCTTACTGGACCCGCAATGTTGAGATCTCGTCCAGTTGACTCTTTGACTGTCGAGCTGAGTAATTGAGTGAATTGCGCTGGATTAATGGATGAGGCAATATACCAAACGCCCAGGCCAGCAATGACAAAGATGGCAGCAAAAACGATTAGGATAATTTTTAAGGCTTTACTCATGGCATATTCATTCTATATTGGGCTCACAGAGACAGCTAGCCCCCACTACATTAAAGGTGGGAACCAAAATCAAAGGAATTCGCTTAGTCTCAGAAGATCATGAGGTGGACTGCAAAACAGAAGCAGGCAATATGTTACTCAAAGCCTGTTTCCTTAAAATACTTGGTTGCTCTCTTAGTTGCTTGCTTTTTTTAGCACAGCGTAGATTTGATCCTTTAATAACAACTTCTCTTTTTTCAAGATTTCGATTTCTTCTGGAGTGCTTGGCTCTGCATGGGCTTCCATTCTTTGAATTTTTTGGTCCAAATGATTGTGCTTATCAAACAAATGAGAAAAGTGGCGATCAGAGGTTTTTAACTTGGTAATCAATTCGCGATATTCTGGAAACATAGGGCCTCTTTGTATTTGGGTTTTAACGAGCTACCGAGCTTTAGTGTAGCCCTGGCCCAAGAATAGGACAATGGCTATAGCAGTATTTATATCCCATAACCCCCTCTTACAATGAGCGGGATAAACCCCTATCGACTGTAGTAAAACTGCAAGGAACTTGCAGTAATATCTAAAGCACTGAAGCATATTTAAACCAAATGAAGGGTAAAAAAACCATGGCTACAAAGAAATCTCCAGCAAAAAAGAAAGTAGCTACCAAGGTGGTTAAAAAAGCCCCTACAAAGAAGGTAGTCAAAAAAACTGCGCCGAAGAAGGTAGTCAGTAAGAAGGTCGCCAAAAAGGCGGTGAAGAAAGTGGTAACAAAGAAAGCGCCCACTAAGAAGCCAGCAGTTAAAAAGCCAGCCGCTAAGAAGCCGACTAAAAAAGCGCCCAAGAAAGCATCGATTAAATCTGCAAAAGTAGACCAATATGGACTCGAGAAAGATGATGAGTTTTATGGCCTGTACTTTGCTAAATCCACTAACAAAGGTTTGGTAGAGGTAAAGCCTTGCACCTTCTCTCTCATGTATTGGTGGAAAGGCTTGCTTGGCTATCCTGACATGATTGAAATCTCAAAAGGCAGCAACACTGCGATGCTGCAATTTGAGTCTACCTTTGGTGGTGGTGATTCTGGTGAAACAGAGTTAACAGAACAAGATGTTTTGGATATTGATCACATCATTGAAGTGGATGAACAAGAAATGCTAATCTCACTCTACTCTTATGTACCAATCCCTGTTCCAGAAAATCTCATCGGCGCATTGGGTCTGGCGATCTTGAATATCAACCCAGAAACCCGCTATGGCAGTCTTGAGCTCTGCTCCACTGAAAATGAAGCAGGTAAAACAGAGCACTTTTTACGTTATCGTGCAGCAACTTACTTGCGTGGAATTAAGTCTGGCAAGGTAGAGGCGATTGAAAGCATGGTCACCAATGGTTCCGAGTTCTTCGGTCTTGCCCTAGATGCAATGTGCGTGAATAAGTCGATTAAGAAGTGGTTGCTAAGCTAAGTAGACACCTTAGCAAAGTTCATCTACACAAATAAATGTAAGTCATAGGAAAACGGTCATTGACCGTTTTCCTGCTTTCGACAGCCACTGCATTCTGCTTTCCTAGCTTCTTGCATTCTGCAAGCGCCATCTCTTGAGTCTCGGACTCTTTTGAACCTTTTGGAGCATGAACTCCAATCGCGCCATCCGATTGTTTATAGACTCCGAATTCACTATCGGGGGTTCCACAAGCTACTAATCCAAGAATTAAAACTAAGGAGAGGTAAGAGGTAATTTTCATGAGAATGATAGGCAGATAGAATATGCCCATTCTATTCTAGGATGCTTATAGCTATGCCCTAATGGCTTTATAGTAATGCAATGCCTCGTCGAAATCGTTCCATCAAGATCTTAAAAAAGTCTTTTTTATTGCTGGCCATACTGAGTGCCAAGCTAATGGCCGCTCCGTTTGAAATCAAGGTCCACGATGAACTGATTGCCGAACTGCACCAGTCTAGTTATGAAGTTGAGACCAACCTCTATCAGCCCAGTGCAGCACAAGGCATCAGCTCAAATGTATTTCAGACGCGCCTAGAATATGCCTATGGCATTGCTCACAACAATGAAGTTGCCGTCAATGCTTTCCTTAGTAAATACAACGGTATTTCTTATGTGAATGGCGGCAAAGTAGGTCAAATGTATATTCCCACCCATGACGAAGAGGGTATTTGGCATTACGGCATTAAAAATGAAATTGTTTATCTAAAAGATATTGGTGGAGATAATCAGATCTTTTATGAAATGACGCCAATCTTAGCCCTGCAAATGGCTAAGTGGCGTTTTACAGTAAATCCATCCGTTGATTTTGGTTTAAACAAAAGTGGCGGCGCTACTTTTGCACCGAGCGGAAAAATTGCGTATTCAGTTACGCCAAATACCTCAATTGGTAGCGAGTATTACAGCGAAATCAGCAACACAACCAATGCCTTTCCTATTGCACAACGCTTCAATACTGCCTATCTGGTCTTGGACACCAAGATAGATAAATCGAGCATTAACTTTGGTATTGGCAAGGGGACCAATCTCAATAGCGATAACTGGGTTGTGAAGTTGATTGCAGCCGTTAGCTTTTAACACTAACCATTTATAGAGTACATAAATACATCTCTTTAAGATGTCTATTTAGATATCTATTCCGCTATATAGCTGATAGAGTCCAAGGATGTTTAGTGAAACTCATGAATTAATGATTGGTGGCATTTTTGCCTTACGGTCTTGGTGCAAAGATAACCTGCCAATAGAAAATTCTCTCATTGCATATGATTTAATTCTTGTTTTAGCCATCAACAACTACGCTAAAAACAATATCTCCATCAAAGAACTTTTTGCGTCAGTACCCCATTCCTATACTGCCGTAAGAGGGCACTATTTAAGATTTGTGAATGATGGCTGGGTTGAGCACTACCTAGATGAGTCAGATAAGCGCATCAAGTATGTTCGACCAACCCCAATGTTGGTTAAAACTATGAATCAGTATGCTGAAGCAGCTAACAAAATCTTAATGAAAACCATTGACTAGTTTTTGGCGGAGAGGGAGGGATTCGAACCCTCGGTAGGTTTGACCCTACGCCTGATTTCGAGTCAGGTACATTCGACCACTCTGCCACCTCTCCGAACCGAAGTGCAATTATAGCTTTGGGGTATTTGTTTGGTTTTTACTTAAACAGGCTTCAGCACTGTTAAGCCACCCAAATAGGGTTGCAGTGCTTTTGGAATAGCGATACTGCCATCGACCTGCTGCTTATTCTCAATAAGCGCAACTAATGCTCTACCGACAGCAAGACCCGAACCGTTTAAGGTATGAACTAGCTCTGGTTTGCCTTGGCCTGCTTTAAATCTAGCCTGCATGCGTCTTGCTTGAAAGTCCCCCATGCTGGAGCATGAGCTAATTTCCCTGTATGCCCTTTGTGAAGGTACCCACACTTCTAAGTCATAAGTCTTAGTACTACCAAATCCCATATCACCCGTACAGAGCAATACCTTTCTGTATGGCAACTCCAGTAGCTCCAGAATGCTTTCTGCATGGCCAGTTAATTCCTCTAAAGCTTGCATAGAGTCCTCTGGTTTTGTGATCTGCACCAATTCCACCTTCTCGAACTGGTGCTGACGAATCATGCCGCGCACATCACGACCATAACTACCCGCTTCGGAGCGGAAGCATGGCGTATGCGCAACAAATTTCAATGGGAGCTTGTCAGCATTCACAATCTCGTCTCTTACCAAATTAGTCACAGGAACTTCTGCGGTTGGTATCAGGTAGAAGTTTTCTATTTTTGCTTCGCCCGCATTTATGCCCTTCGCATCTTCGCCACCCATCTGGCGAGGAACCTTAAAGAGGTCTTCTTCAAACTTCGGTAACTGGCCAGTGCCGCGCATGGAAGCTGCATTGACCATATAGGGCGCATAGACCTCTTGATAATCATGAGTTGTTGCATGGGTATCAATCATGAATTGCGCTAAGGCACGATGCAATCTCGCAATCGGCCCTTTGAGTACCACAAAACGTGAACCACTAATCTTGGCTGCTACTTCAAAATCTAAGCCCAATGGTCCACCAAGATCCACGTGATCTTTAATTTCAAAGTCAAAAAACGGCTCTTCACCCCAGCGCTTGATTTCTGTATTCTCAGTCTCGTCTTTACCCGTTGGCACAGACTCATCCGGAAGATTGGGGATGCCCATTAAGAAATCAGAAATCTCCACCTGAAGAATGGCTAGTCTTGCCGCGCCAGATTCCATATCCACATTAATCTGACTAGCCTCTGACATCTCCGCAGAAGCATCCTCGCCCTTACCTTTTTTCATGCCAATGGCTTTTGCCAATTGATTGCGCTTAGCTTGCAATTCTTCTGTGCGGGTTTGTAAAGATTTACGCTCAGACTCTAAGGCGTTGAATTTCTCGACGTCAAGCTGAAATTTACGAGTAGCCAAGCGTGCTTGAACTGCAGCGATATCTTTGCGGAGTAATTGCGGATCAATCATATATTGCTCTGGTTGGGTATTTAGACTCTAGTTTAAGCGTAAGACTTCAGCGCCGGCGGGTGGCGTGAAAGTAAAGCGATTTGCGGGTAGATTGACGTTCAGCTTGATCTTGTCCAGGGTAACTAAAACCACACTTCCAAGACCGTCTATCAGCTCCAGGGCTTTGGGGAGGCCATTAAGCATTCCTACCGAAATCTTTGTGTAGGGAAGATCATTGCCGCTGTTTGCATTGGGATTTTTCTTGGGAGATAAGGTTACCCACTTCATGCCTAAGCGCTCGTCACCCTCCACTAAATCAAAGTGCTGATCTAATGAGGTTTGACCGAATAAAATAGCCGCCGGTGTAGCAGCCAATGCTTGTCCTGCAGGACGAATAGTGGCTTGATTTAAATCCTTATCCCACAAAATGAGTTGCTTACCGTCGGCAATCAGTTTTTGCTCGTATGGTTTTTGTGTGTCCCAAATAAATCGTCCTGGACGCTCAAATACAAAGTGACCTTGTGTCTGGCGAACTACTTTTAAGCCTTTGTCTTGTGACTCGCCTGCCTTAGGAGCGCGCAGTTGCTGTTGCAAGAAGTCACCTTCGGCTGTTTTGGAGTTCCGCACAAACTGACGTAATTGATCAGCGCCACTTTCGCTTTGAGAAATGGCCGCATTCGAAAACAAAATGGCTGCTGTAACGATTGCTGCTGATAGGAATCTTTGCAAAATGACTGCCTTATTCCGAAGGGCGATGCAAGATTTCGCGATTGCCGCCATTGCCCATCTTGGATACGAGTCCTGCTTTTTCCATATCCTCTAGCAAGCGGGCTGCGCGGTTGTAACCAATGCGCAAATGACGTTGCACTAAAGAAATGGATGGGCGCTTGTTTTCAAGAACGATGGCGACCGCTTGATCATAAAGTGGGTCTGCTTCACCGCCACCCTCACCAGTCAAGGCGTCAACATTAGATTCATCAGCGCCTTCGAGCACACCATCAATGTAATTGGCTTCGCCCTTCTCTTTAAGCCACTCCACCACGCGATGTACCTCATCGTCCGATACAAATGCGCCATGCACACGCACCGGTAAGCCAGTACCTGGCGCCATATACAGCATGTCACCCATACCCAGAAGCGCTTCTGCGCCTTGCTGATCCAAAATTGTGCGGCTGTCGATTTTGCTACTAACCTGGAATGAGATGCGGGTTGGTACGTTCGCTTTAATCAAACCAGTAATCACATCCACACTTGGACGCTGTGTTGCAAGTACGAGGTGAATACCGGCAGCACGCGCTTTCTGTGCAATACGCGCAATCAACTCTTCGATTTTCTTACCAGAAACCATCATCAAGTCAGCCAACTCATCGATGATCACAACAATCACTGGCGCCTTGTAAATTGGCTCAGGATCATCCGGAGTTAAGCTAAATGGATTGGTGAGCTTCTCGCCTTTTTCTTCTGCCTCTAAAATTTTCTTATTAAAGCCTGCTAAGTTACGCACACCAAACTTACTCATGAGTTTGTAGCGGCGCTCCATTTCATTTACTGCCCAATTGAGAGCGTTGTAAGCCTGCTTCATATCCGTCACTACTGGACATAAGAGGTGTGGAATCTTGTCATAGATTGCCATCTCTAGCATCTTTGGATCAATCATGATCAGACGCACCTCATCAGGCTTAGCCTTAAAAAGCAATGACAAAATCATGGCATTAATACCAACTGACTTACCAGCACCAGTAGTACCAGCAACCAAACAATGTGGCATCTTTGCCAAGTCTGCAACCATTGGGCTACCAGAGATATCTTTACCTAAAGCTAAGGTCAGTAATGAATGGTTGTCGTTGTATACCTGTGAAGTCAGAATCTCAGACAAATATACCGATTGACGAGTTGGATTTGGTAATTCCAAAGCCATACAAGTCTTACCTGGAATGGTCTCGACAACCCGCATACTCACAACGCCGAGTGAACGTGCAAGGTCACGTGAAAGATTGACAATCTGACTACCCTTTACACCAATCGCTGGATCGATCTCATAACGAGTCACTACTGGGCCAGGATATGCGGCAATCACAGTTACCTGAACATTAAATTCGGCTAACTTGCGCTCTATTAAACGGGAGGTAAATTCCAGGACATCAGCAGAAATTGTTTCTTTTGCTGCTGGTACAGGATCGAGCAACGCTAATGGCGGCAACTCTGAATCCGGAATATCCACAAACAGTGGCTGTTGTTTCTCACGTTCAACACGAGCGCTCTTTGCTATCTCAATAGGTGCACGCACAATTTGTACGGGCGCGGCAACATCCACACGACCGCGGAACTCCTCCACAAACTCTTCACGCTCTTCAGCAGCAGCCTCACCCAACTTGCGGTCTTCTTGACTATCGCGCCGCTCACGAATGCGGTGATAGGACACCTCGAAAAAGCGCCCCACCTTCTCAGCAATATCGAGCCAAGAAAAATGCAGAAATAAGGATAAACCGGCACATAAGCCAAATAAGAGCACCAAGGTCGCCCCAGTAAAACCAAGAGACATTTGTAGCGGATCGCCAATCAACTCACCCAAGATGCCTCCAGGGGGCCGTGGAAGCTGCCAGGACAGGGAATGCATTCGAATGGACTCAAGACCCATACTGCAAGACAAGGTCAGTCCAAAGCCCAACCAACGCACTAATAGAGATTCTGGTTTGGCGTTTGGGTCTACAGGAAGCGGAACACTCCACAGCTCTCGCCAGCCATTAAGCACCCTACGACCAAATAGAACCACCCACCAGAAGGCGGAAATTCCGAAGATGTAAAGCATCAGGTCAGCCAAATAGGCCCCAAAACGACCGCCAAGGTTTCTAGGAGTCTCAAAACTGGCGTGTGACCAGGCGGGATCAGCCTTTGAATACGTTAGCAAAATGGCAAATAAACCCAGGCACAAACCCACGGAGATGAACCAGCGGGCCTCTAGGAGAAGGCGGGGCATTCTGCCCGGCCCGTCCATCTCTGGAGGCGGAGGGCTCAATGGAGCCTTGGACTTCGGGTATACAGTTCTAGCCATGTTCTACCGATTGTAAACAAGCAAACCTATAATTTGGGTATGACTACAAATACCCCAAAACACTCCAAAGTTCTTATCCTCGGATCTGGCCCTGCTGGCTATACCGCCGCCGTCTATGCTGCCCGAGCCAATTTAAAGCCTACCCTCATTACCGGCCTGGCTCAAGGTGGTCAATTAATGACCACTACTGACGTCGAAAACTGGCCTGCCGATGCAGACGGGGTCCAAGGCCCAGAGCTGATGGACCGCTTTCTGAAGCATGCTGAACGCTTTAATACCGAGATTATTTTTGACCATATTCATACGGCAGCACTCAAAGAGAAACCCATTCGCTTGGTTGGTGACTCTGGCACCTATACCTGCGATGCCTTGATTATTTGTACTGGAGCATCTGCCCAATACATTGGTTTGCCGAGTGAAGAAGCATTCATGGGTCGCGGTGTTTCTGGTTGCGCAACCTGTGATGGCTTCTTTTACCGCAATCAAGATGTGTGCGTAGTCGGCGGTGGTAACACTGCAGTTGAGGAAGCACTCTACCTCACTGGCATTGCTAAAAAAGTAACGGTCATTCACCGTCGCGATAAATTCCGTGCTGAGCCAATCTTGAACGATCGCTTAATGGCGAAAGTTGCTGAAGGCAAAGTCGAACTCAAACTCAATTCAACATTGGATGAGGTACTTGGCGATGAAAAAGGGGTTACTGGTGTGCGCATCAAGAAACAAGATGGCAGCACAGAAGATGTTGCTGTCACTGGCGCCTTTATTGCGATTGGCCACAAACCCAATACAGAACTCTTTATTGGTCAGCTAGATATGAACAACGGCTACCTCAAGACCCACTCAGGACTTGAGGGCAATGCCACAGCAACCAACATCCCTGGTGTGTTTGCTGCTGGTGACGTGCAAGACCATATCTATCGTCAAGCAATTACGAGCGCTGGCACTGGTTGCATGGCCGCACTCGATGCACAACGCTATTTGGAAACATTGAATTAAGTGTTCTTAGTTTTGGCAATAAAAAACGCCTAGCATTGCTAGGCGTTTTTGTTTGTTGCCTTCTATTGCTTAACGTGAAATCACCGGCAACAAGGGCACGATGAGCAATGCCACAATATTAATGATTTTGATGAGAGGGTTTACCGCAGGACCGGCAGTATCTTTGTAGGGATCACCTACAGTGTCACCAGTCACCGCTGCCTTATGCGCTTCAGAACCTTTACCGCCAAAGTTACCCTCTTCGATATATTTCTTGGCATTATCCCAAGCACCGCCACCAGTACACATCGAGATCGCTACAAACAAGCCAGTCACAATCGTACCCATGAGTAAGCCGCCCAATGCAGCAGGGCCCAATAAGAGACCTACTACGATAGGCGCAATTACCGGCAAGAGCGAAGGAACAATCATTTCTTTAATGGCTGCGCTCGTAAGCATATCTACTGCCTTACCGTATTCAGGCTTAGCAGTGCCTTCCATGATTCCTGGAATCTCACGGAACTGGCGACGTACCTCTTCCACTACCGCACCAGCACAGCGACCTACCGCTTCCATTGCCATCGCACCGAACAAGTAAGGAATCATGCCGCCAATAAAGAGGCCAATGATCACCATGTGGTTCGATAAATCAAAAGAGACTTGCTGACCAATACCTTCTAGAGCATGGGTGTAGTCAGCAAACAAAACAAGTGAAGCTAAACCAGCCGAGCCAATTGCATAACCTTTGGTAACTGCTTTAGTAGTATTACCCACCGCGTCCAGTGGGTCAGTGATATCGCGCACTGATTGCGGTAAACCAGCCATCTCTGCAATGCCGCCTGCATTATCAGTAATTGGGCCATAAGCATCCAGTGCAACGACAATACCTGCCATAGACAACATTGCTGTGGCTGCAATTGCAATGCCATACAAACCAGCCAACCAATATGCTGCAAAAATAGCGGCACAGACAAAGAGCACTGGATAAGCAGTGGACTTCATGGAGATGCCTAAACCTGCAATGATGTTAGTGCCATGACCTTTAGTAGAGGCCTCAGCAATATGCTGCACTGGCTTGAACTGAGTACCGGTGTAGTACTCAGTAATCCATACCAAACCAGCAGTCAACAAGAGACCCACTACTGTTGAGCCGAACAAACGCCACTGGCTACCCGGAATACCCAAGGCATCATCAGGCATGATGAAGTTGGTCACGAAGTAGAAGGCTACTAGCGATAAAGCACCTGCAATGATCAAACCCTTATACAAAGCTGGCATCACATTCCTCATGCCAGGCGTTGCTTTTACAAAAGAGCAACCAATGATGGAGGCAATAATAGAAACGCCACCCAGTACCAAGGGATAAACAATCGCAGCTACCGGCGCACCAGCCACCATCAATGAACCAAGCACCATAGTGGCAATCAATGTCACTGCATAAGTTTCAAACAAGTCGGCCGCCATTCCTGCACAGTCACCTACGTTATCACCTACGTTATCGGCAATCACTGCTGGATTACGCGGATCATCCTCCGGAATACCCGCTTCTACCTTGCCAACTAAGTCAGCACCAACATCTGCGCCTTTAGTGAAGATCCCGCCGCCAAGACGCGCAAAGATCGAAATCAAAGATGAGCCAAATGCCAAGCCAATAAGGGGATGCAATACAGCAGAGAGATCACGTCCTGCACCAATCGATACGAGAAACATAAAGAAGAGGCTGACACCTAAGAGACCAAGACCAACTACCAACATACCAGTAATTGCGCCGCCTTTAAATGCAACATTGAGTGCCTCGTTCATTCCTTTAGTAGCTGCTTCAGCTGTGCGCACATTAGCGCGCACTGAAACGTTCATGCCAATAAAGCCGCATGCTCCAGATAGCACGGCACCGATCACAAAACCAATCGCAGTCGCGAAGTCGAGGAAGAGCGCCATAAGGATAGTGAGTACCACGCCAACCCCGGCAATGGTTTTATATTGGCGCGATAAATAAGCCGCCGCGCCCTGCTGAATCGCCTCTGCAATTTCTTGCATTTTGGCATTACCTGTACTTTGCTTCAAAATCCAGCCGCGCATCACAAAACCGTAAATTACGGCCAGGACACCGCACGCCAAGGCAAAATACAAGCCTAAAGTGATATTACTCATGCTTGAACTCCCTAAAGTTGATCTTATCGTTTTGTATATCTAGCGCTTAGTTCGACCAGGTTTTAGAAAGCTTTAAACTAGGGTCTTTAAGCTGTATCAGTATGTAGCAGAATCACCCCTACGCCTCCTTGCCGGCATCAGGGTATTTACTAATCACTATTCGGAGTATTTATGAGTCTCGACAACGTCAAGCCAGGCAAAAAGATCCCTGAGAGCTTCAACGTCATTATTGAAATCCCAATGAACGCGGATCCAATTAAATATGAAGTAGACAAGGAAAGTGGCGCAATTTTCGTTGACCGTTTTATGGGTACTGCAATGCACTATCCATGCAACTATGGTTACATCAACAAAACCATCGCTGGTGACGGCGATCCTGTTGACGTTCTCGTCATTACTCCATTTCCACTAATCCCTGGTGTAGTTGTCAGTTGCCGCGCTATTGGTGTTTTGCAAATGGAAGATGAAGGTGGGCAAGACGCTAAATTATTAGCAGTGCCAGAAGATAAAATTTTACCAATTTACACACACTGGCAGAAACCAGAAGATATCAACCCATTGCGTTTAAACCAAATCCAACACTTCTTCGAGCACTACAAAGATCTCGAGCCAGGCAAGTGGGTCAAGGTTAAAGGCTGGGGCGGGGTTGCAGATGCCCATGCAGAAATTATGGAAGGCATCGAGCGCTACAACAAAGAGTCAAAATAATTCTTAACCTTCCTTATTAGTAAAGGCTTTGTGAACCGGAGTGAGCGCACAAAAAATTGCCCTAGCCCAAATGAACCCCTTACTAGGTGATCTGGCTGGTAACGCGCAACTGATTCACAAAGCCGCCCTGGATGCCTTTAAGCAAGGCGCCAAACTCGTAGTTACTCCTGAGCTTTCACTCACCGGCTACCCCCCTGAAGATTTGTTACTCCGCCCCGCTTTCATTCAAGCGGCGCAGCAGCAGCTAGATCTCTTAATGAAAGAGTTGGCACAATACCCCGACCTTACCGTAGTGGTGGGTCATCCAAAACAAACTTCAATCGGTCTGCAAAACTTTGCGTCGGTCTTACAAAATGGCAAAGTCATTGCAGGCTATGCCAAACAAGAATTACCCAACCATGAAGTATTTGATGAAGTTCGCTATTTTGTTCCTGGCAATCAAGCTTGTGTATTTGAATGCGCAGGAATTCGTTACGGCTTAATCTTGTGTGAGGATGCATGGCATGCTGGCCCTGCCAAACAAGCCCATGCAGCTGGCGCGCAAGTATTACTGGTCCCAAATGCTTCGCCTTATCACCTGAAAAAAGAAACTCTTCGCATCGAAGTATTACGTGGGCATATTGCGCAAACCAAAATGCCGTTGGTCTATGTCAATGCCGTTGGCGGTCAAGATGAGTTGGTCTTTGATGGTGGATCATTTGCACTAAATAGCCAAGGTGAAGTGCTCATGGCGATGCCTCAGTTTGAGATTGGCCTGGGTATTGTTGATGTCAGTCCCTCTGGCCAGTTAGAAAAAGGTTTTATCAGCCCACCCCAAAGTGTTGAAGCGCAAGCCTATCAAGCATTGGTTCTGGGGGTACGTGACTACGTCACCAAGAACCATTTTCCGGGAGTCATTATTGGTCTATCTGGTGGCGTAGATTCCGCTTTGGTATTAGCCATTGCAGTTGATGCCCTGGGTGCGGATAAAGTCCGTGCCGTCATGATGGCTTCACGCTATACAGCAGACATTTCCTGGATTGATGCCCAGGAATTAGCCAACAATTTAGGCGTGCAATACGACGAGATTCCCATTAGCGGTCCAGTAGATGCTCTCGAAGAAGCTTTGGCAGCCCAGTTCGAGGGTTTGAAAGTCGATGCTACTGAAGAAAATATTCAAGCGCGCGTGCGGGGCACCCTCCTCATGGCGCTCTCCAATAAAACTGGCCGCTTGGTTTTAACCACCGGCAATAAAAGTGAGATGGCGGTTGGCTATTGCACGCTGTATGGCGATATGGCTGGCGGCTTTGCAGTCATCAAAGATATTGCCAAGACTTTAGTCTATCGACTGTGCGAATACCGCAATACCATTCAACAAGTTATTCCGGAACGCATTCTCACTCGCGCACCTTCTGCCGAATTGCGCCCCGACCAAACAGACCAAGATAGCCTGCCCTCTTACAAAGTGTTAGATGGCATCGTAGAGCGGTACATGGAACAGAACCAATCCATAGCCCAAATCATTGCCGCCGGCTTCGATCCCGAGAGTGTCGAAAAGGTCACCCGCCTCATCAAATTAAATGAATATAAGCGTCGCCAAGCACCTCCAGGGGTTCGCGTAACCACCCGCGCTTTTGGTCGCGACTGGCGCTACCCAATTACCTCGCAATTTAGGGCCTAATCATTGCTATAGAGGGTTGTTTTTGACGATATCCTTGAGTTCTAGGTATGATTACTGCATTAGGGGGAATAAATGAAATTAATCACATCAATCATTAAACCGTTCAAGCTAGACGAAGTTCGAGAAGCTTTGGCAGAAGTAGGTGTTACCGGCCTCACCGTCACTGAAGTGAAGGGCTTTGGACGCCAAAAGGGTCACACCGAACTCTATCGTGGCGCCGAATACGTCGTGGACTTCTTGCCTAAAGTAAAAGTCGAAGCAGTCGTGCCTGGCGATCGCGTTGAAGTTGCAATCGAAGCCATTACCAAAGCTGCGCGCACTGGAAAAATTGGTGATGGAAAGATTTTTGTGACCGCAGTTGAACAGGTCATCCGCATTCGCACAGGCGAAACTAACGAATCTGCAGTTTGATTGTTGTTTTAGCTAATACAGATTCTCAGCGCATCTGAGAATCTGCTGGAGGTCCAGGCTGACTGATTTCAGCCGCCTCCAAAATAATTGTTTTGCCAGCAGGATCTGAACGTACTTTTCCACCCTGGAAATACAAATCCACTTGATTCAAACCAAATGTGAGCACCTTAAGAGGTGGCTTGCCACGGATACTTGCCCCAACACCAGGCTCTAGGGTTTTATTTTGACTTTTACCGCTTGCATCAATCACGCAAACAGTTTGCGCTGTTTTTGATTGAACATACACCATATCACCGGCCTTTTTAGGAGCCTCAGGCTTGTAGGTCAGCGCCGCCATATCGGCTACTGGACACTCGGTAGAAATTGCCGCAGGAAGCGCAAGCTCTGCTACTACCGGGGCTGCTGCTAGAGTTGGCACCATAGGCTTGGCCTCTTCTGGAGGCGCATTAGCTTGAGGGGCTTCTTCTACCGCTTCCACCAACACAAGCTCTTCTTTGGGCGGCTCAGGAAAAAATACTGGGCGTAAGTTCACCATAGAGAATGCTAAGGCCGCTCCAATACCCAATAAAACAAAGAGCTTCTTTTTTGGATTGCTTTGTATAAGCGCTTTACCGCTTTCAAGATGTTTCAGCGGATTAGGGATTTTAATGGCTTCTTTTGGCGCTTCTTTGTCTTGCTGTGGCTTGGGAGTTTTTTCTGGCGCAGATGATTTTTCTAGATTCTCAGTTGCCTGCTCCACTGATTTTTCTGGAATATTTTTTACTGGTGAAGCTTGCTCCCCAAAATCAAAAGCATCTTCTATATTTAGTTTAAGTAGACGGGCAACTTTTTTGGCCGCAGTGACTTTGACTTGAGGGCTATAAAAAGTATTTGTCTCGCCATTTTCAATCTGCTGTATTTGGCGGACAGAGAGACATGCCATGCCAGATAACTCTTTTGTGCTCAAACCAAGACCTTCTCTAGCCTTGATAAAAGCTTCTTTGCGAATCTCCGGTAACTTTGCTGAATTATTCACGACTGATCGTCTGTCTCTTAAGTAAATAATAAAACTGATACTAATCCCAAAATGTTACGGGAATAATTGGCTATGAGGCTAATGGTTTAAGGGGTGATTCTCAAGATCTGACTCAAGGTACTTTTTTACCAAAGTTTGCACTGAGTCAGCATGCATCTTATCCATGATTCGCGCTTTGTGCACCTTAATTGTGGCGTCAGTTGTGCCCAATACAACAGCAATGTCTTTATTGAGAAGTCCCTTAACTAACCAGCCACAGACTTCACGCTCTCTCGGTGTAAGGCTTACGTAGTACCTTCTAGTCTCCACATCCAAGGAAATACGCTTTAGCTGGCGACTATCAAAATCCACCCCATCGGCTACGGCCTTGAGCAACTCCTCTAAATTGAAGGGTTTAAATAGAAAATCTACTGCCCCCTTCTTTAGGCCTTGCACAATTTGATGGGGGTGACTTTGGCCGCTGACAAAGACAATCGGCGTTTTGCGACCTAATTTAAGCAGCCTTTCTTGGAGATCTAACCCAGTGATGTCAGGCATTTGCATATCCAGAAGAATGACTGCTGGCGAGACTGGGACAGACTTTTCCAAAAAAACACTGGCTGAAGCGTAATCCTCAACCAAATATCCCAGTTCACGAAGCATTCTCGCTAGGGAGATACGCATCGATTCATCATCATCAATTAAGTAGATATGGCCGACTTTAGTCATTGAATCCAAAGGGGAAAGTCATGATTTGCCTAATTTACAGGAGTAAGTTAAACCAGGCTATTAGCTTAGTAGCTAATAATGCTGTCAAATATTGATGACTTAAGTGTTTTTTATATTGCATTGCAATATATTTCGATGGTGTTTAAGGCCACACAGAAGCTGAGCCATCATTCAATTCTCACGGCACAATAGAGCCTTTCATCACCAACCTTTTGGAGTAATAAAGCATGAAACGCCTTAATGAACGCTCACGCATGGTCACCGAAGGGGTTGCACGCGCACCCAACCGTTCGATGTATTACGCAATGGGCTACAAAGATAAGGATTTCACAAAGCCAATGGTTGGCGTTGCTAATGGTCATTCCACTATCACCCCTTGTAATAGCGGATTACAAAAATTAGCAGATGCTGCAGTGGATGCTTTGGAAGAGGCAGGCGCAAAAGCGCAAATGTTTGGCACTCCCACCGTTTCTGATGGCATTGGCATGGGCACCGAGGGTATGAAATACTCCCTCGTCTCTCGTGAAGTGATTGCGGACAGTATTGAAGTTTGCGTCAACGGTCTTTGGCAAGATGGCGTTGTTGTCATTGGTGGTTGCGATAAAAATATGCCAGGCGGCATGATGGCAATTGCACGTACCAATGTGCCAGCAATCTATGTCTATGGCGGCACTATCAAGCCTGGCCATTACAAAGGAAAAGATCTCAATATTGTTTCTGCATTCGAGGCGGTTGGGGAATTTACGTCCGGCAGATTAAGTGCCGAAGATTTAAAAGGCGTTGAAGAGCACGCCTGCCCGGGCAGCGGATCATGTGGCGGCATGTATACAGCGAACACCATGAGCTCCTCTTTTGAGGCACTCGGCATGAGTCTGCCTTATTCCTCAACCATGGCTAACGAAGATGCTGAAAAAGTAGCTAGCGCCGCCGAATCAGCCCGTGTATTGGTTGAGGCAATCAAAAATAACTTACGTCCACGCGACATCATTACCAAAAAATCCATTGAGAACGCAGTGAGCGTGATCATGGCAGTAGGCGGCTCTACCAATGCGGTATTGCATTTCTTGGCCATTACCAGTGCAGCAGAGATCGACTGGACCATTGATGACTTTGAGCGTATTCGTCAACGCGTTCCAGTCATTGTGGATATGAAACCATCTGGCACCTATTTAGCAACTGACTTACATCAGGCTGGCGGCATTCCGCAGGTGATGAAGATTTTGTTAGATGGCGGCTTATTACACGGTGATTGCATGACGATCACTGGCAAAACCATTACTGAAACATTGAAAGATATTCCCTCGGTGCCACGAGCTGATCAAAAGGTCATTCGCACTTTAGATAATCCTCTGTACAAGCAAGGTCACCTCGCTATTCTGAAAGGCAATATTTCTCCAGAAGGCTGTGTTGCCAAGATTACTGGCCTCAAAAATCCATCCATCACTGGTCCAGCCCGTGTCTTTGATTCTGAGGATGACGCTATGGCTGCCATCATGGCCCAAAACATCAAGGACGGCGATGTTGTGATCATCCGCTACGAAGGCCCTAAAGGTGGCCCCGGTATGCGTGAGATGCTCGCCCCTACCTCTGCCCTGGTTGGTCAAGGCCTCGGTGAGTCTGTTGGCCTGATCACTGATGGCCGCTTCTCTGGTGGCACTT
Source organism: Polynucleobacter sp. MG-5-Ahmo-C2 (assembly GCF_018687735.1). Lineage (NCBI taxonomy): Bacteria > Pseudomonadati > Pseudomonadota > Betaproteobacteria > Burkholderiales > Burkholderiaceae > Polynucleobacter > Polynucleobacter sp. MG-5-Ahmo-C2. The sequence continues at coordinate 1,204,435 of NZ_CP061304.1, forward strand.
GGGGCATGGTAGTTGGTCACGTAGCTCCTGAAGCTTATGTTGGCGGCGTCATCGCCCTCATTCATGAAGGTGACTCTGTCACGATCGACGCTCATAAACTCCTCATCCAACTCAATGTGAGTGATGAAGAAATTGCTAAGCGCAAAGCGGCATGGAAACAACCAAAGCCACGTTATACCCGTGGATTGCTTGCTAAATATGCAAGCCTTGCAAGCAGTGCAAGTAAAGGCGCAGTAACCGATTTAAATCTCGATCTGTAAAAGAGTTAGCCGCAAAGAAAAAAGCCCCTAGATTTAGGGGCTTTTTCTTTGCGTCACTGAGCACCTAAAGGTTAGTGTTTTGCATTCTGGCCCATTGCATTCACCGGCATCTTCACCTCGACTTCACCTGCTTTAGCGAACTTCAGCTTCACTGGCACTGTCTCACCAGCGCTTAATGGAGCTTTAATATTCATGAACATGAGATGTAAGCCGCCTGGTTTTAATTCAACAGCGCCACCCGCTGGTACCGCAATGTCTTTCACCTGCCGCATCTTCATCACATTGCCTTCCATTGCCATCTCATGCAATTGCACTTCACCAGCTATTGGTGAGTTCGCTGATAACAATTGGTCGGTAGAGTTACCCTTATTTTCAATCTTCATAAAACCACCAGCTACTTGTTGACCTGGCATCGTAGCGCGCGTATAGGCATTCTCAATTTTGATCGCACTAGTGCGGACAGTTTGTGAAACATTTTGCGCTGAGATATTACCGCTTAAGGCAATACCCATTGCTGCACACATCACCACAAATAATTTTGATTTCATTTCCAAATCCTCCTAGTTATTTTTGATACGCCTATATTCATAATTTAAGCGCCACCATTCAATGCGCTCTGCAGTTTACGAAAATCAATTAATCCACTTTTTCTGGAGGGCTTACCATTTTTATCTATCAAAATAGTAGTCGGGGTCTCACCATGCCATTTTGGATCAATCTCGTAACGTAAGCGCTCATCAAAAGGGCCTGCAACATAGTAATTATTCGCATAATCAAGACCAGCCTTATTAAGCATTTTTTGCATATTTTCAGAAGTTACGTCATCCACCTGAATAAAGATTACTTTTGCGCTTTGATTACCCTTCAGAAAATTTCCCCAGAGCGGCATCTCCTTAACGCACGAAGGACAAGTAACACCCCAAAAATGAATTGCCATTGGCGCACCATTTGCACTCTTCACCAAGCTAGACCAATCACCGCTCTGATATGGCTTCATGACTGCCTTATCTGCAAACGCAAAATTCATTGATCCAATCGCAATGATTAAGGCGAGTACACATTGTTTCATTATTTTTGTCCAACCTTAATCAATTGATACCCATCAATCCTAGTAAGCCAGGATAAAAATACTGTATCACCTTGACTGATCAACAGAGGGTGATCACTATACCCATTTGTTTTAGAAATCATTTGTGGTGTATTCCACGTTTTACCATCATCGGTTGATTGTTTGATGTAAACCAATGAATGCGCGCCATCAAACTCTTTCCACGCTAACCATACCTGCTGACCTAGAGCGAAGAGATAAGGCCTAGAGACATTAGCCCCTTCTGAGCCGATTTTGACAGACTTGGAATAACTGATGCCTTGATTGCTAGAGTTCGCATAAAAGACGCCTGCGCGCTTTGTCCCTTGGGTATACCACGCCACATGGAATTTTCCAGATCCGGATACCGCAATCGATGGGCCTTGATGCGGACAGGCATCCGTCTTCCAGTCATCATCTGCTACCCTACGAATTGGCCCAGCACCTTTAGCGGAAATCACTTGGCTTGCATGGTCCCGAATACCTCCAGGAAATATAGCTCGATACACAATCACCGGCTGATTTTGCGCATCTAAAGCGCCACCAATTCGACAGCATTCGCAACTATTTTCATTAGCAAATTTCTCGGCTTCAAATGTTTTTCCACTATCACTTGAAAATGAGTAGGCAATTGAACCACCCAAGCGTTTGCTACCGCCCGGCTTTGCAGCAGCAACAAGTCGCTTATCAATCCAAGAAATAAAAATGGAGTCATCAGCCCTCATTAGGACCGAGGGAAAGCGCTGACTAGATCCATCTTGAACTAAAGGTTCTGGGGCAGTAAAAGTCTTACCTCCATCAGTTGATCTAGCGGCATTAATCTGGGCATTCCAATTGGCGTCTTTGAAAAAAGCGTAAGCCAAAAAAACATTGTTCTGTTTATCAGCAACAATCTGCGGACGCGCATCACTACCAATATCTAATGACTTACCGTGCTCTGCAATTTTGACAGTCGACGTCAATGTTTTACCTAGATCGGAAGACTGTCCTAGGGATACCACTCCATTTGCTGTCCATGCAAGGAGCAAATTTCCATCATCAGAAAAATATGGGGTAGCTGCATTGGCGCAATCCAATCCAAATCCTTGGCAGGTATTACTTGCCTTATTAGGCATCTTCGAGGATGAATGATCCATTTGGGCTTGAGCACGGCCAAACAGGCCCATTAGGACGACGCCTAATATGGTCAAGCGCGAAAAAGAATGTAAGTGAAATCTCATAGCTAGAAGATGATACGTGCACCAACCGTAATTGTCTGAGGTTGGCCAGCAATATATTGCGAACCCGATCCAAAGGTAATGTAGTTACGATTCAAAAGGTTAACTGCGCTTAAATAAACTGAGGTATTTGTAGTCACCTCATGGTTGACCCTTGCACCCAATACGGCATAGGCCGGAATTGGTAGAGTATGGGCTGTGTCATACCAAGAGTTTCCGACATAACGAACCGAAGCAGTCAAGCTTGTTTTTGAAATTGGATAGTAGGTGATATTTGCACTCCCCATATTTCTGGGTGTTCCGGCAATCTGAACGCCAGTAGGATTCAGTGTTTGATCAATTGCACCATAGGTCGAGGTGAGTACCGCTTTGGTTAGCGTATACCCAAGATCGGCCGCCCATTTTGTGCTCATATCGTAATGTGCTTGCAGCTCTAGACCGGCGCTCCGAAGCGATTGGTCGTTACTATAGGATTTGGCACCAGCACTACATACTGGAGCACAAGTACTGGCAATTTGAGCGCTCGTTAGAGTATAGGTAGCAATTGCGTTGGTAACGCTTGCGTTGTAACCCGTTACCTGAATAAAGCCGGAGCTCCACCGATAGTCGGAACCTAATTCATAGCCAGTCATATTTTCAGGCGAAAGATATGGATTATTCCCAACATAGCTAGATCCCGAACCATAACTACGTATCGTATTGTTGAGGCCTGGCGCATGAAATGCTTGATAGGCAGCAGCCCGAAAATCCAACTCTTTCGTTGCGTTATAAAGCAACCCTAAATTTGGGCTAAATTTTGTTCTTGATTGATCTGGCACAGCCTGATTGATCTGCGAGCTTCCAACAGCTTGCGTGTAATTTATGGGAACCTCACTGTTCCATCTGTCGACCCTAGCAGATAAAGTTGCTTGAAGAGGGGCTGAGGGTAATTTTGATTTAACTTGCCCTAGAACGCCTGCAAAATTTTGGGTGCCCTGTGCAACTACCTGTGAAGTAAGCGCCCCCATTTTGCTTGTTTGGTAATTTGCCGCTCCAGGTGAAGCGTAGTTATTCTGAAAATTAGATGCTGATAACTGCTTCGCATCCACGCTCATGATGAATTGATCAATTACTAGATTTTGAAGATTACTTGTGTATTGGGCAGATCCTCCAAGTTGATAGTAGGGATTATGAAAGGAGGCATTAATATACGGATTAGTAGAGCTCACATTTTGCTGTTGTAATGTCGTATTTTCATAATAACCATTCACTTGAACCTGCTCGCTAGAATTTAGCTTTGTAGTTGTGCCACCCGAAAGAGTCATCTCATTGGTGGATTTTCTGGCAAAACTGTAACCACCCGTAGGTAGATTTGACATTGAATGCAGACCAAGATTGAAAAAGCCATCAGTATCTCGACTTAGCTTTGCTGAACCTTGTAACCTGTAGTTTGCATTTTCCGCACTTTCATTTCCCATTCCTGGTTTAACAGCGCTCGGTGATGATGGAGAGATGGATGCAATATTCTGATAACCCTCAGTGCTAAAGTAGTCCGCAGAAGCTCTTAATTTAAAAGAGTCGTTCAATGCAAATTCATTTGATACTGCTGCAGTGCCTGTTGAGTAAGATCCAATACTGGCTGATGCCTCCCCCTTATTGCCGTCAATAGGCTTGGTTGTGATATTGATTACTCCACCCATGCCCATATTTCCATACAAAGCCGAGACACCACCGCGAATAAATTCAACATCCTGAATGGCTGACATGGGTACTAAATTCCATTGCACAGTTCCATACATAGCATCATTTGCGGGTACCCCATCAATCAAAACTAATGTTCTAGCATTGCCTAATCCACGTACATTAATGCTTTGCCCGGTTGGGTCCTTCTCATAAAAAGGTTGATCATTTAAAAATACACTTGTCTGATTCTTTAAGATCTGGTCGATTGTTTGATCCGGAGCAATCTCTAATTCCTCTTTAGTCAAGATGGTCGTATTCTGAGTCATGTCACGCAGAGTAGTCCCTGATTTTGTCGCAGTAACTACCATGTCAGATAGCTTCTGGTCATAATTAGGCGGTGGCGCTATTTGAGCTTGCACACTAGCATTGATGAGAAATGAGCCGACGAGCATGCTCGCATATACGCTCACATTCTTTTTCTTAAACAACATTAATTTCCCCGCACAAAACACGGCAACTGATTTGTTACCAAATACATAGCTAGGCTATGCCCTAATAATTTCTTAGGCTTGTGCTGGAGGTGCTGCTGATGGCGGTTTTACCCAAACAACGAGTGGTTTGGGAGATTGATAGAAAAGCTGCGGCAGAAATGCAAAGGTTTGCGGTGCCTGAAATTTGAGGTTGGTATTAAATGCAGGAGTAATACTGCTTTGGGCAATACAAAAAGGGCATGGTTGAACTTGCTCCGCAAGGTCTTTGCCATCATCCTGAACATCAATTTGCATTTTGATACCGTCGGCTACGCAAATCTCCATCGAAAAACCTTGCCCATGCTTTGCCAACGATACCGCCTGAGACATTGCAGGTGCCAGCGCACTCATTGCAATTGCAATTGCAGCAATCCAGTGAACGAGGTGGTTTTTGCGGGAATTCATGATGGATAATTTTATCGGATTTTATGATGTGCCATATAAAAAGGGGCTTGCGCCCCTTTTTAATCAGATCAGACTGGCTTTTGACCAGCTAAGCTTTATGCGGCCACCTTCTTCTTACCAATGAACTTGCCTATTAATGGCCAGAACAACAGGAGCAAAGCAACAGATGAAATACCAGCCACTAGATAGTTAGAGAAGAAAACATCTAAGCTACCTTGTGAGATCAACATGGACTGACGGAAGGAGTCTTCTGCGCGGTCACCCAAGACCAAAGCTAAGACCATTGGGGCCATTGGATAGTCAAGTTTCTTAAAGACATAGCCCAGTACGCCAAAGCCCAACATCAACCAAACGTCAAATGTCGCATTGTGAACGGTGTAAGCACCCACGGCACAAATCACAATAATGACTGGTGCAATGATTGAGAATGGGATTCTCAAGATTGAAGCAAACAATGGCACACATGTTAATACTACAAACAAGCCAGCCAAGTTACCTAAATACATACTTGCAATCAAGCCCCAAACAAAGTCTGGCTTCTCTACGAAAAGCAATGGGCCAGGTTGTAGACCCCAGATCAACAAGCCACCGAGCAATACCGCTGCCGTAGGTGAGCCTGGGATACCAAGAGATAACATTGGCAGCAGTGCTGAAGTACCTGCAGCGTGGGCCGCAGTTTCAGGAGCAACAATCCCCTCCATCTCGCCTTTACCAAAGTTCTCACCATTCTTAGAAACGCGCTTTGCAACGCCATAAGCCATAAATGAGGCAGGCGTCGCGCCGCCTGGGGTGATACCCATCCAGCAACCGATTAAGCAGCTACGTAATGAAGTAGCCCAATACTTAGGTAACTTTGCCCAGGTCTCGAGAACCACTTGGCGGCGAATCTTAGCTGCTGCACCATGGAATGCAAGACCTTCTTCCATCGAGAGCAATATCTCACCGATACCAAACAAACCGATAACAGCGATCAAAAAGTCAAAGCCACGCATGAGTTCAGGGTGACCAAATGTCAAACGCAATTGACCAGTAACAGTATCCATGCCGACAGTAGCCAAGGCAAAGCCCAACATCATGGCGGAGATTGTCTTGAACGGCGATCCTTTATTCATGCCCACGAAACTACAGAAGGTTAGCAAGTACACCGAGAAGAACTCAGGTGGCCCAAACTGCAGAGCAAACTTAGCAACCAAAGGCGCCAAGAACGTAATCATCACAATCGCAAAGAATGCGCCAACGAAAGAAGAGGTAAAGGCTGCAGTTAGCGCCTCACCTGCTTTGCCGTTGCGGGCCATTGGGTAACCATCGAAAGTTGTCGCAACTGACCAGGGCTCACCTGGAATATTGAAGAGAACAGATGTAATCGCACCACCAAACAATGCACCCCAGTAAATACAAGAGAGCATGATGATGGCTGATGTTGGTGGCATTGTGAATGTCAATGGCAACAGAATTGCAATGCCGTTGGCACCACCCAATCCTGGTAGTACGCCAATAATCACACCGAGTGTTACACCTACCAGCATCAGCAGCAGGTTAAATGGGGTCATTGCAACAGCAAAGCCGTTGAATAGAGCGCTAATTTCTTCCAACTTGAACTCCTTTTTCTCTAATCTTTTTTATTTATATTTTTTTAGTTCACACCAACAAACTCGAGCGGGTTAAACCATGAACCATGTGGCAATGGAACTTGGAACCAAAACTCGAACATGAGGTATAGGGCTACGCTCACCCCAACTGATACTGCAATTGCCTTCCAAAGCGGATATTTACCAAGCCAAACCATGAAAATGGCGATATAAAACACTGAGGAGACATAAATACCAATTAACTGAACACCAAGCACGAACACAACCGCTGGCAACAATACAGCCATCACCTGATTGAAGGATTCTTTATCAACAAATGACTCTGTTTTCTTTTTCTTATTCACGATCGCCGCTTGGTAAAGAGTCACCGCGCTTGAAAGAAGGATGATTAAGCTAATATAGAAAGGGAAATATCCCGCTTCTGGGCCATCACTACCCCAGCTAGCACCAAGCTTGATGCTACCTACCATCACGATCAGCCCTACCACCATAAACAGGAAGGCGGTGATGATATCCATTGATCGCACACTGATCACTGAGTCTTGATTTGAATTATTTGTATGTTCAGACATTTGCTTTGTTCATTAATAAAGTTGATTAACGCACTACTTAAAAAATAGGACCCCCTGATGGAGGTCCTATCTGATTTCCTACTGATTACTTAGCCAAGAATCCAGCTTCGGTCATTAATTGCTTGTGAAGTGCCTCATTCAAGGTGAGCCAGTTTCTAAATTCTTTGCCAGACATAAATGTTTGGTTGAAAGCACCATCAGCCATGAACTTCTTCCACTCAGCTGTCGCACGTACTTTTTTGAATAACTCCACATAAAAATCAACTTGCTCTTGTGTCACGCCAGGAGCCATGAAGATGCCACGCAACATGGTGTAGTCAGTTGAAACACCTGCTTCTTTACAAGTTGGAACGTCATACCAAGATTGCGTATCGGTAATCTTTTCTTTGTAAGGCATGCGCGTGTCATCAAATACACAGAGAGCACGCAACTTGCCAGCACGCCATTGCGCAACTGCTTCAATTGGATTATTCACAGAAGAATCAATATGATTACCAACGAGCTGAACAGCAACGTCGCCACCCCCTTTGAATGGAATGTAAGTGAATTTAGCGCCGGTTGCTTTTTCAATCGCTACGGTAATAATTTGATCTTCTTGCTTAGAACCTGTACCGCCCATTTTGAATTTACCTGGGCCCGCTGCTTTAGCGGCATCAATATATTCTTTTGCTGTTTTGTATGGCTTTTCAGCGTTATCCCACAAAACAAATTGATCAAGCGCCAACATGGCAACTGGAGTGATGTCTTGCCAATTAAATGGAACACCAGTAGCCAATGGAGTGGTAAACAAGTTCGAGAGTGTGATCACGATCTTGTTTGGATCACCCTTAGCTTCTTTCATTGCCAAGAAACCCTCAGCACCAGCACCAGCGCCTTTATTCACAGGGATAATCGCCTGCTTCATCAAATTATTTTTGGTAATGATCCCTTGAATCATGCGCGCCATTTGATCGGCACCACCGCCAGGACCGGCAGGAATAATGAATTCAACAGGCTTACTTGGCTCCCATGCTGCAAATGCAGGTGAAACGCCAGCGACACCGAGGGCTAAGGCGGTGGAAATCAATGCCCCTTTTAACTTCATCTTCATAATGTGTGCTCCTGTAATGGTTTGCCAATTTATTTTTGGCTTATTTAATGTGTCTGTGATTTTTAAACAAGATAGGCTATCAGAACTTGACTGCCATCAATTATTTCAAAATCGTTACGTGCAAGCTTCTGCAATCTAGTGGAAACCCTGATCAATCAAGCTACGGACTGCGTTTAGTGTACTTACATTTGGACCTAAAAACCGCATTAAATACACATTAAATGCACAAAATGATAATGGCTATTTAGCGAGATTTGTCAGGGGTAATTCGGGGCTAAATATCTAGGTAATTACCCTAGTTATCCATTGGTGCCGCTTGCAGGAATCGAGCTGGCGACCTTTTCATTGCCAATACACCGCCCTACTACCGGAAGCGATCTAGGAGCTTTTTGCTGACCTTGTCCAGCTCGGTAGAGTCCTTAATCAGGAACTGCAGACCGTTAGAATCAGCAATCAACAGGGTATTTCCGGCGATTCTGCGGATATCCTCTTCACCCTTCAAACGAATACGAGTGGGACCTCGATCCGTTTCAATATCCCAAATACTGGGCGTTGCAAATGTCGACACCTTGGTAATTTTCTCGATGACCGGCATAAATTCACGGGCAGCCAATTCTTCCTCAATCAGAGCAAGCTCTGCCTCTGGAATGAGCGAAACATCTGGATACCAACATACTTCTTTGCCGGATTGATTCATGATGCCAATACCGGCAGCAGGTGCGGTAATTGGAAATGCTCGAACTGGATGAACTCCAATATGACGTTCACCTTTTGCGTCGATAAATACTAAATGGCCAAGTGCATCGCGCTCTAGTTGATGCGCCTTACTCATACGCCACCTCCAATATTTTTCGCAATCACTTCTAGTTGCTCTTCTTGCTTTTCCGCATGAGCCTCTTCAAGACTCTCACCGATAGCGCCACCCTCAACCAACTCGGCAGCATGACGCAACTGCGCTTGATACAAGGTGTAGTAAGCCCCCTGGGTCTCCATCAGCTGGTCATGTGAACCAATCTCCACAATCTCTCCCTTATCAAGAACTACCAGACGGTCAGCCTTTCTAAGTGTTGAAAGACGATGCGCAATCGCGATTGTTGTGCGGCCTTTAACTAAGTTATCTAATGCGCGCTGAATTTCTTTTTCGGTAGTGGTATCAACGGATGATGTTGCCTCATCCAAAATCAAAATACTTGGATTAATGAGAAGCGCGCGCGCAATTGAAATACGTTGACGCTCTCCACCCGAAAGAGATTGACCACGCTCACCAACTAAGGAGTCGTAACCAAGCGGGAGTCTGAGAATAAATTCATGGGCATGGGCTGCACGAGCTGCTTCAATAATTTCTTCACGAGTAGCGTCCGGTTTTCCGTAGGCAATATTCTCAGCAATCGTGCCAAAGAATAAGAATGGTTCTTGCAAGACCAAGCCAATACGCTTGCGATAGTCGGCAATTCGAATGCTGCGAATATCGCGCCCATCTAAGGAAATTGAACCAGAGTTCACATCATAAAAACGACAGATCAAATTCACCAAAGTGCTCTTGCCTGAACCGCTATGCCCTACCAGGCCAATCATTTCTCCGGGGGCAATATCCAAATCAATGCCTTTAGATACAGCGCGGTTTCCATAGCGGAAGCCCACGCCACGCAAGGCGATGCGGCCTTGAACTTGTCCTAATGGCGCTGGGTTGATTGGCTCGGGAACGCTCGATACGTGATCCAAGATATCAAAAATGCGCTTCGCGCCTGCGGCTGCTTTTTGTGTATGAGAAACAATTCGACTCATT